>NZ_JAUXXE010000049.1 GCF_030681155.1 Phenylobacterium sp.
ATCGGCCAGCACGGCGGCGGGGGCAAGGGCCATGGCGAAATCCTTTCAGGCAGGCGCGCGGGCGCCCTCTCGCGAGAGGTCGGCGGGCGCTTCGAATTGGGCTAAGACCGCTGAATGAGCCAGTGGGACTTCGCCGTCAACTTCTTCGTCGCGCTGTTCGCCCTGATCGACCCGATCGGCAACGTCCCGCTGTTCGCCGCCGCCACCAACGGTGTGAAGAGCAAGGATAGCCGGCTGATCGCGGTCTATATCGCGCTGTTCGTCCTCGGCTTCCTGACCTTCTTCTACTTCTCGGGCCTGTCGCTGCTGGCCTTCTTCGGGATTTCGCTGCCCGCTTTCCGTATCGCCGGCGGGGTGATCCTGTTCCTGCTGGGCCTGGAAATGGCCCGCGACGACTTCACCGCCACCTTCGCCAACGCCGCCGACGAGACCGGGCCGCCGCTCGAAGGCCGCGCCAATGCACGCCGCCGGTTCGAGCGGATGATCGTGCCGTTCGCCATGCCTTTGTTGATCGGGCCCGGCGCGATCTCCACCGTGGTCATCTACGCCAGCGAGGCCAAACGGTTCGGCGTGGCCGGCGCCGCCGTCGGCGTGGCGGTCATCGCCGCCCTGGCCCTGGCCACCATGCTCTGCTTCTGGGCGACCCCGATCATCACCCGTCTGCTCGGCCGCATCGGCCTGACCATCGTGGTGCGGGTCCTGGGCCTGATCCTTTGCGCCCTGGCGGTGCAGTTCATCCTGGCCGGGATCGCGGAGTCGACGGCCGGCGTCATCCTGCGCGAAGCCGCCGCGCCCTACGCGAAATAGGTCACCGTCAGACCTTTCCCCGGAACCGCGGCCCCTGCGAGGCCATCAGCGCCAAGGCCCACTCGTCGGGGATCAACTTGACCGCCGCGGCGATGGCCTTGTTCGGCGCTCCGGGCACGCAGATCGGACGATTGGCCTCGGCCGCCTCATAGCCGGCGGCGGCGACCTCGTCGGCCCCCAGCCACATCCATTCCGGAGCGCTGCGGCTGATCTGCTCGCGGGTGTCGTTGACGTCGTGGAATTCCGAATAGGTGAAGCCCGGCGCCAGGGCGCTGACATGGACCCCGGTTCCCTGGTTCTCCAGGTGCAGGCTCTGGGAGAACTTCACCATATAGCTCTTGGTCGCCCCGTAGAGGGTCGCGCCGGGGGACCCCGGAATCAGGCCCGCCAATGACGCGACATTGACGATCCGGCCGAACTTGCGCGCCGCCATCCCGGGAAGCACCCGATGAGCCAGCTCGCTTGGCGCGGTCAGCATCACCTGCAGAAACGCCGCATGGGTTGTCCAAGGAGACTCCAGGAAGCCGCCGGGCACGCCGTAGCCGGCATTGTTGACGAGCGCGTCGACCACGCGCCCGTGCGCGGTGAGGTGATCGAGGATGGCGCCGGGGCTTTCCGGCTCAGCCAGGTCCGCGGCGATGGTCAGGGTCTCGACCCCGTGGCGCAGGCGAATTTCCTCGGCCAGCTTCTCCAAGCGATCGGTCCGCCGGGCGGTCAGGGCGATATCGTAGCCATGGCTGGCGTAGATGCGGGCGAAGGCTGCGCCGATCCCGGCCGAGGCCCCCGTCACCAACGCCAACTTTCGGTCCATTCCAGCCCCTTGGTTCGCAACCTGCGCCGAAGGTGGACAAAGCCTGCTGAAGGTCAAGCCGCCCGGCCCGCAGATGTCATTCTGTGCTCAGCGTCAGCGTGACGTGGCGACGTCACGATTGTACGGTTGTCGGATTGGGTGTATCGCGCCCGCCGCTGCGGCACTTGGGCCGCCTAGGGGAGCGTCTGTCCGCATGTTCCCGGAGACTTTGAATGGCTGAAACAGCCGGCGTCGCCCAGGAGGCGACGGAGGAGTCTCACTCCGCCCACAAACAAGAGAGCTTCCGCGCGCTCGCACTGGGGGCGATTGGTGTCGTCTTCGGCGATATCGGCACCAGCCCGCTCTATGCGATGAAGGAAGCCCTGCACCATTCGCGCTCCGGCGGAACCAGCGAATTGGCTGTGCTCGGGGTCGTCTCGCTGGTGATCTGGGCGCTGATCCTGATCGTCACTATCAAGTACGTCGTCTTCCTGATGCGGGCCGACAACAAGGGCGAGGGCGGCACTCTGGCCTTGATGGCCCTGGCCCAGCGTCACCTGCCCAAGCGCTCGACGACGGTCTTTTTCCTCGGCGTGATCGGCGCGGCGCTGTTTTACGGCGACGGCATCATCACCCCGGCGATTTCCGTGCTCTCGGCGGTCGAGGGGCTCAAGGAAGCGCCGGGCGTCGGGGAAGGCATCCAGCCCTACCTCGTCCCGATCGCGGCCGGCGTGCTGGTGGCGCTGTTCATGGTCCAGGCGCGCGGCACCCACCGGATGGCCGCGCTGTTCGGCCCGATCATGGCCGCCTGGTTCCTGACCCTCGGCGGCCTTGGCGCCCTTCACATCGCCGATGACTGGTCGATCCTGCGGGCGTTGAACCCCTGGTTCGGCGTGCGCTTCCTGCTGAACGACGGCCTGGTCGGCTTCGTGATCCTCGGCAGCGTCTTCCTCGCGGTCACCGGGGCCGAAGCGCTCTACGCTGACATGGGTCACTTCGGTAAGAAGCCGATCCAGGCCTCCTGGCTGTTCTTCGCCCTGCCCTGCCTCGCCATCAGCTATCTGGGCCAGGGCTCCAATGTGCTCGCCCACCCCGAGGCGCGCTTCAACCCGTTCTGGGCGATGGTTCCGGAGCTGGCCTATTGGCCGGTGCTGGTGCTGGCCACGGTCGCCACCGTCATCGCCAGCCAGGCGGTCATCACCGGCGCCTTCTCGATGACCCAGCAGGCCGTGCAGCTCGGTCTGCTGCCGCGCATCGACATCCGCCGGACCTCCGAGACCCAGGCCGGCCAGATCTTCGTGCCGCAGGTGAACACCTATCTGATGGTCGGGGTGCTGGTGCTGCTGTTCACCTTCCAGAACTCCTCGGCCCTGGCCGCGGCCTATGGCATCGCCGTCACCGGCGCGATGTTCGTCGACACCCTGCTGTTCTTCGTCATCATCAAGTACATGTGGAAGCGCCCGACCTGGCAGGCCGCGCTGGCCGCCACCGCCTTCGGATCGCTCGACCTGGTGTTCATCGGCTCGAACCTGCTGAAGATCCCGGACGGCGCCTGGCTGCCGCTGGTGATGGGCGCGATGCTGGTGCTGATCATGTGGACCTGGACGCGCGGCGCCCAGATCCTGTCGGACAAGACCCGGCGCGACTCCGTGCCCCTGGTCGAACTGTCGGAAATCCTCAAGGCCCGCGCCCCGCACCGGGCGCCTGGCACCGCGATCTTCCTGACCTCCGACCCGACCATGGCCCCGGTCGCGTTGATGCATAATCTCAAGCACAACAAGGTGCTGCACGAGAAGAACATCATCCTGACGGTGCTGACCGCCGAGACCCCGCGGGTGCGCGAGAACGACCGCATCCGCATCGAGCCGGTCAATGACGACTTCAAAATCGTCTACATCTCGTACGGCTTCATGGAGAGCCCGAACATTCCCAAGGGCCTGGGCCTTTGCCGCAAGCTCGGGCTGAAGTTCGACATCATGGCCACCAGCTTCTTCTTAGGAAGGCGCTCCATCGTGCCGTCGGCGCAATCGGGCATGCCGCTCTGGCAGGACAAGATTTTCATCTTCCTGATGAAGAACGCCGCCAACCCCACCGACTTCTACAAGATCCCCCCAGGCCGAGTCGTGGAGCTGGGCACGCAGGTAACCGTCTAGATGACCATTCTCAGCATAGCCGCCGACGTCCTCTGGATCCTGTCGCTCTCGATCATGGCCTCGGCCACGCGGACCGCCTGGATGCGCATGGAGCCCGACACCCGGGTTCCAATGATGGGCGGGCGGCTGTCGCGCAATGTCGCCCTGCCGCTGCCGATCGTCGTCGCCTTCCTGATCGGGATGGCCCTGCTTTGGGGACATCGCCACCAGACCCAGTTGGCCTACGACGTGATCTTCTTTGGCCTGCGCGCTACGCTGGCCGCTGTGATCGCCATGCTGCACCTGCAGTGGCTAAAGGGCGCGATGGCGACACTTCAGGCCGAAGGCGCCCTGAAGTCTTGAATCCGTCGCGTCGGCGCCCTTAAAGGCGCTCGACAATCTCCTCCCACCGCTTTCGAAAGACGCCGCCGATGGCCACGCCCCCGATCAAGAAAGTCGTCCTGGCCTATTCGGGCGGTCTGGACACCTCGATCATCCTGAAGTGGCTCCAGACGGAGTATGGGGCAGAGGTGGTGACCTTCACCGCCGACCTGGGTCAGGGCGAAGAGATCGAGCCGGCGCGGGCCAAGGCGCTGGCGGCCGGCGTGAAGCCGGAGAACATCTTCATCGAGGACGTGCGCGAGGAGTTCGTGCGCGACTTCGTGTTCCCGATGTTCCGCGCCAACACGGTCTATGAGGGCCAGTACCTGCTCGGCACCTCGATCGCCCGGCCGCTGATCGCCAAGAAGCAGATCGAGATCGCCCGGGCCACCGGCGCCGACGCGGTCAGCCACGGGGCGACCGGCAAGGGCAACGACCAGGTCCGCTTCGAGCTCGGCTACTACGCCCTGGAGCCCGACATCCACGTGATCGCCCCCTGGCGCGAGTGGGACTTCAAGTCCCGCGAACACCTGCTCGACTTCGCCGAGAAACACCAGATCCCGATCGCCAAGGACAAGCGCGGCGAGGCCCCGTTCAGCGTCGACGCCAACCTGCTGCACTCCTCGTCCGAAGGTAAGGTGCTGGAGGACCCGGCGGTCGAGGCCCCGGAGTTCGTCCACATGCGCACGATCGCGCCCGAGGACGCCCCCGATCAGCCGACCATCTTCACCCTGGACTTCGAGAAGGGCGACCCGGTCGCCATCGACGGCGTGAAGATGAGCCCCGCCACCCTGCTGACCAAGCTGAACCAGCTGGGCCACGACAACGGCGTCGGCCGCCTGGACCTGGTCGAGAACCGCTTCGTCGGCATGAAGTCGCGCGGCGTCTACGAGACCCCCGGCGGGACCATCCTGCTGGCCGCTCACCGCGGTATCGAGTCCATCACGCTGGACCGCGGCTCGATGCACCTGAAGGACGAGCTGATGCCGAAGTACGCATCGCTGGTCTATAACGGCTTCTGGTTCGCGCCTGAGCGCGAGATGCTGCAGGCCGCCATCGACCACAGCCAGGCCATGGTCACCGGCCAGGTCCGGGTGAAGCTCTACAAGGGCAACGTCTCGATCATCGGCCGCACCAGCCCCTACTCGCTGTACGACCAGGATCTAGTCACCTTCGAGGAAGGCAAGGTCGCCTACGACCACCGCGACGCCGCCGGCTTCATCAAGCTCAACGCCCTGCGGCTGCGCGTCGCCGCCAAGCGCGATCAGCGAATGAAGTAGGACGGCTTAGCCGTCCACCTTGTTGTACGGATACTGGTCGCGGATTTCGTAGGCGAAGAACCTGCCTTTGGAGTCCGCGTCCAGGAAACTCCGGTGCACCTCACCGGGGACGCCCACATAGACGTAGAGGTCGCCGTCGTTGAACGTGACGAACAATTTGGCGCGTTCAGCGTCGTAGTTGATCTCGCGGATCGCTTCGGATTCGACCTGCATGGCGGGTCTCCAGTGTTCCGTGGACCGCAGTAGAACGCCTCGCACCGCTGTAGGAGTTCCCCAAAACCTCCAACACATGCCAAGCTCGCCGCCAACGGCGGCATTACCGCCGGGCGTTTGAGGGGGAAATTCATGCAACCACACAGCTATGTGGCGTTGGTCACCATCGCCGCGCTTCTCGTCTATATCTGGATGGGCGTCCGGGTCGGTCAGGCCCGCGCCAAGAGCGGCGTCGCCGCGCCCGCCATGACCGGGGATCCGATCCTCGAGCGGCACATCCGCGTCCACTACAACACCTTGGAATGGCTGCCGATCTTCCTGGCCGGCCTGTGGCTGTTCGCCATCTACTGGAACGACCTGTTCGCCGCCGGCCTGGGCCTCGTCTGGATCGTCGGACGGATCATCTACGCGCTAGGCTATGTAGCCGACCCGAAGAAGCGCGAAGCCGGCTTCATGATCCAACTCGCCGCCACCGCCATCCTGCTGTTCGGCGCGCTGGGCCGGATCGTGTGGACCTTGGCCGTCGTCGGCGCCTAGCCGAACAAAACCACCGCTTGCCAGATGGCCAGGCCGGTCACCACCAGGCCGACGATCCAGGTCAAGGCCCGGATCGGCAGCACCTTGGTCATCCATCCAGCCAGGGGCGCAGCGACCACGCCGCCCGCGATCAGACCCAGCACCGACCACAGGTGCTGGGCGAGGTCGTCGGTTTCCCAATGGCCCGACACCAGGGCCGCCAGGAACGCCGCCGAGACGGCGGCCGCCACGAAGGCCTCGGCCGCGTTGGTGGTGCCGATCGCCTTGCGCGGGTCAGCGCCAGATCCCAGCAGGGTCGAGGTCACCACCGGCCCCCAGCCGCCGCCGCCAACCGCGTCGAAGAAGCCGCCGACCAAGCCGAGCGGGAACGGCCCCTTCCAGGAGAACGGCTTGGGCCGCGCGCCCTTCCAGGCGCGGTAGAGGATCACCAGGCCCATCAGGCCCAGCCAAGCCACCACGAAGGGCTTGATCTGCTCGCCATCCACCGAGGTCAGCAGGTAGGTGCCAACCACGCCGCCGAGCATGCCACCGGCGGCGAGCAGCACCAACAGCCGCCAATCGACGTTGCGATGGGCGATATGCGAGACCGCCGAGGCCGCGCCGGTGAACACCTTGGCCGCGTGTACGCTGGCCGACGCCGTCGCCGGCGGCACGCCGTTGGCCAGCAGCACCGTGGTCGAGACCACGCCATAGGCCATGCCCAGCGCCCCATCGACGAGTTGGGCCGCAAAGCCCACGGCGGCGAATAGCCAAAATTCCGGACCCATCGTCCCTCCAGATCGGCTTGGCAGTTCACAGAGCTTTCCGAGCGAGGCAATGGGGATTACCTCAGGGCGGCGTCAGCATTTCTACGCTTCCCTCCCTGCCGAGCCCCCGAACCCGATGGACCTGCCGATCGATCCCGCCCGCTACGCCGCCTTCATTGGGGTCATGGCGGTGATGGCCGTGACACCCGGCCCAGCGAACCTGTTCTCGATCGCCACGGGCGCGCAGCGCGGAAAGGGCGCGGCGCTGATCGGCGTGCTCGGCATGAACTGCGCCACCCTGGTGTGGTTCGGCGCGGCGGCCCTAGGCCTCGGCGCCCTGATCTTGGCCTTTCCGCAATTCTTCCACCTGCTGGCCTATGGCGGCGCGGCCTATATCGCCTGGCTGGGGATCAAGTCGTTGCGGGGCGCCTTCCAGAAGGACGCCGAGCCGGGCCATGGCGCTTTCAAGCTCGGCAAGTCGGCGTTTCTCGACGGCTTCACCGTGCAGATCGCCAATCCGAAGGCGATCCTGTTTTTCACCGCTGTCCTGCCGCCATTCCTCGATCCCAACCGGCCGCTGCCGGCCCAATTGGCGGCCTTCGCCTGCGCCACCCTGACGCTAGATATCCTGGCCATGAGCGCCTACGGGATCGGCGGCGCGGCGATCGCCTCGCGGATGAGCGAACCCCAATTCCGCAAGGGCTTCTCCATCTGCGTCGGCCTGCTGTTGCTCAGCGCCGCAATGTTGATGGCGACAAAGGCTTGAGGACCCTGGCGAAGGCGAACAAGCGCAACCATAATTAGGCCTACGTGTTACGTCACAAGTGTCGCCTTTCCTCGAGGGACGAGGACTTTCGGGTCAAAACCGCCATGTCACGAAAATTCGCCGCCATCGCCGCCAGCCTCGCCCTCGCCGGCCTGCTCAGCGCCTGCGCGACCGCCACGCCCTATCAACCGAACATTCCGGGCCAAGCCACTTCGGGCGGCTACTCCGAACAGCGGATCGAACCCAACCGCTTCCGGGTGACCTTCGCCGGCAACAGCCTGACCTCGCGCGAGACGGTCGAGGGTTTCCTGCTGTTCCGCGCCGCCGAGCTGACAGTGCAGGAAGGCTATGACTGGTTCGAGATCGCCGACCGCAATGTCGAGCGCGACCGCCGCACCTATATCGAACGCGACCCGCTCTACAGCCCCTGGTACGGACCCAGCTACGGATTCTGGGCGCCCTCCTGGCGCTACTACGGCGGCGGCTTTGGCTGGCGCAGCTGGGATCCCTATTGGGGCAGCCCGTTCTGGGGCGACCGGATGGATGTCCGCACCGTCGACAAGTACGAGGCCAGCGCCGAGATCGTGATGTCGCGCGGCGCCAAGCCAACCGACAATCCCCGCGCCTTCGACGCCCGCGCTGTGATCGAGAACCTCGGCCCGCGGATCGTTCGGCCTACGCCCTAACCTTCTCTTCTCCTCTCCCTTGGGAGAGGAGACTTGACCGGGCGCGCGCCTAGGCGACGTCGACCTTGCGAACCGGCTCGATGATCTCGTCCGTCCAGTCGCTCAGCGTGTGCAGCGGCGCGGGGCGGCCAATCGCATAGCCTTGAACCTCGGTGCAGGCCTCGCTGCGCAGGAACTCTAGCTGCTCGGCGGTCTCGACACCCTCGGCGGTCACCGGGATCTCAAGGCTGCGACCCAGGCTCAGCACCGCCCGCACGATGGCGGTCGCGCGATCATGCCGATGGATGTTCTCCACGAAGCTCTTGTCGATCTTGATCTTGTCGAACGGGAACGACTGCAGGGTCGATAGCGACGAGAAGCCGGTGCCGAAGTCGTCCATGGCGATACGCACGCCGAGGGCCTTCAGGCGGCGCAGGTTGTCGAGCGCCCGCTGATAGTCCTTGAACAGCGCGCTTTCGGTGACCTCCAGCTCCAGCCGGCGCGGGGCCAGGCCGGTCTCCAGCAAGATCTCGTGCACCGTGGCGGCCAGGGTCGTCTGGTGCAGTTGCACCGGCGACAGGTTCACAGCGATGCGCAGCGGCTTGTCCCAGTTGGCGGCGTCGGCGCAGGCCCGGCGCAGCACCCATTCGCCGAGCGGCAGGATCAACCCGCTCTCCTCGGCGATCGGAATAAAGTCGAGCGGCGCCACCATGCCTCGGGTCGGGTGGTTCCAACGCACCAGCGCCTCGAACCCGCAAACCTCGCCATCCTCGGCGCGGGCCAGCGGCTGATAGTGCAGAACCAGTTCCTCGGCCGCGATGGCCGTGCGCAGCTCACGCGCCAGTGTGCGGCGCTCGCGGATGTTCTCGTCCATCTCGCGCTTGAAGAAGCAGTAGGCGCCGCGGCCGCCCTCCTTGGCCCGGTACAGCGCCATGTCGGCGGCAGCCAACAGGCCCTCGCCGGTCGTGCCGTCGTCGGGATAAAGGCTGATGCCCAGGCTGGCGCCGACCGGCAGATCCTGATCGGCGTAGCTCACAGGCTGGGCGAGGATTTCCAGCAAGGTGGCCGACAGTTCGGCCGAGGCCGTGGGCTGCGGGCCGCCGCCGATCTGCACCACGACGAACTCGTCGCCGCCCAAACGCGCCGCGAACGAGGGTGCGACCACCGCCCGCTGCAGCCGCCGGGCGATCTCGGTCAGGATCGCGTCACCGGCCAGGTGGCCATGCAGGTCGTTGGCTTCCTTGAAGTGGTCCAGGTCGATGCAGATCACCGCCAATTGCTCGTCGGCGGTGCTGACCTGCCCGATCGCCTGGTTCAGCCGCGTCTGCATGACATTGCGATTGGCCAGGCCGGTCAGGCCGTCGTGCTCGGCGAGATAGCGGATCTTCTCCTCGGCCGAGCGCCGCTCACGCAGATCGCGGATCGCCAGCACCATCAGGTCGCCCTGGTCGCCGCCGGCCTCGATCACCCGCCCAAAGGCCTCGATCGGAATTTCTGAGCTGCCGTCACGCGGCCGCAGACGTCCCTCGCGGCGCCCGTCCAGCACCCCGCCCTCGACCGCGTCGAAGGTCAGGATATCGGAGGCCAGGCGCAGCCCTACCAGGTCGGCTACGCTGGCGCCGGCCAGGGCGCAGAAGGCGGCGTTGGCGTCCTGGATGCGGTCGGCGCGGGTGACGACGATGCCCTCATAGGCCGCGTCGGCCAGCCGCCGCGTGCGCGCCAGCGACTGGGCGTTGACCCCGCCCTCGATCAGCACAGCGCCGAGGCCGCCCAGAATAATCAGGCTGACGATCAAGGCGACGGACACCGTCATCATCACCGAGGACAGCAGTTGGGCCGGCACGTCCACCGAGGGATCAGGCGTGATGGTGATCGCGCCCATGCCGATGAAATGCACCGAGCAGATGGCGAGCGTCAGCACCAGGCCGCCGAGCAGTTGCCGAGGCAGGGTGCGAGCCTGGTCCGCGACGAACAGCGCGCCGACGCCCCCAGCGAAGCCCAGGGACATCGAGACCGCGACAAGTCCAAGGTCCCAGCTCATCACGCCTTCGGTCACATAGGCCGACATGCCGATGTAGTGCATGGCGCTGACGCCGATCCCGGTCAGCACGCCGCCGGCGATCTTGCCCGCCGCCCCGCGCACGCTGGCCGCCGCGCCGAAGGCGCCTGCCATGAAGACCGCGGCGATCAACAGCGAAGCCAAGGTCCCGGTCGGAAGGAATCCGACCCTCAACCCCGTCGTGTAGGCCAGCATGGCGATGAAGTGGGTCGCCCAGATCGAGCAGCCAGCGACCAGGCCGGTCAACAGCACCCAGGCCATTCGCATTCCGCGTGAAGACGCATCTCGCATCCTGGAGTAGAGCTTGAAGGCTGTGAAGCAGCCTCCAAAGCAGACCATCGCTGCGACAAGTACAAGCCTGTGGTCGTGTTCTGCGACCAAGCACGTCAATACTTTAAACACTATAACCAGCCCGGAAGAGATACGACTTCGCCGGGCTTCTAAGAAGTCAGGGTAAATAAAATTACCTATTCCGCGCAAAGTGCGACAGGACGCCTCAGGCCCCGGCCCGCCAGCCCAGCCCGACGCCCGTGACCGCCGGCATGGCGCGCAGGCGATCTGCCAAACCCTGCGCCGCCGCTTCGGCCAGTCCGCCGGCCTCAATGCGGATCGAGATCCGTCCCAGGTCCCGCGAGGCCTCCATCGTCAGGATATCCACGTCCTGCACGGCGAACGGACCGAGCACCCGCAACACGACATCGGCGCCCGCCTGCGCCTCGATCAGAAACGTGCGCCGGGCTGGAGCCGGCGGCGAACAGACACCGTCAGCCATGTTTAGCCTCCTTCGCGCAATAGGCCCGCGCCAGCAGCAACCGCCCGGCCTCGTCGAAGGCCCGCAGGCGTAGCACCTCGTCCGCGGCCTGGGTGGCCCAGATCAGCTCGCAGGTGGGCGCAGGACACGGCCAAGCCAGGTCCAGGGCCTGCTCCAGCGCGAACAGGGCCTCCAGCCCGCCGTCGGCCGCCAGAGTGGCCTCCAGGCGCGCGGTTTGGTCGAGCAGCGCCTCGGCGGCGAGCGCGTCGGCGAAGCGTCGCGCGGCGTCGCGCGCTCGGGCGGGATCGGAATGGAGTTCGGCTGAGAGCATGGTGGTCAGGTCCTTCTTGGAATTGAGGACCGACGGCGCGCACAAAAAAACCCCGCTACCTGTTCGGGAGCGGGGTTCCTGATCTTGCGATCCGTCGGCGGTGTCTTAAGTCGCGCGAGTTCGCCCCGTCCCTATGGTGGGGGTAATAATCATCATCGTGGTTTTCGACGCACAGGCGGCCGGACGCGCAGCGCAGCGCGCGATCGTCGGTCCGGAAAGGGCGAAAGCCAGGGTCATCACCCGGACTTATAGCGCGCCGGGTCAGGCGGATGCAACGCCAACGCAACGCGCGCGCCTAAAAGTAGCAGGCCGAAAATCCGCAGCTATTTTGCGAGTTATGACCTTAAGGCCCCGCTTGTAAGCGAGTCCCGGGGGCATGGCGTCGCCGCCCACTGGGGCGAAGCCGGTTCCTACTCTATCGTCACCAGCCGCGCTTCGCGCTCAGGAGAGAGCCCGCCATGATGTTTTCCAAACCCGCCGCCCTGCTGCTCGGTTCGGTCGCCGCCCTGAGCCTGGCCGCCTGCAGTCAGCCTGAACAGACCAGCCCCACGGCGCTCATCTCGACGGCGCCCTTCGTCTGGCCCGCCACGCTTCGCGTAGTGGGCGACGGCTATCCGGCCGCGGGCGCTCCGTGCCGCCGCATCGGCGAAACGGCCGCCACGGTCGACTATCTGGACGACAGCGCTGACCTCGTGGGCTGCCCGGCTTCCGATCAGGCCGCGATCGCCGCCCTCGGCGGGAAATCGCTCGGCCAAGTGGACGGCGTCGCCCTGATCTCCGTCCCCCGCCGCGCGCCCCAGGTGGCGGAGGCCGAAGACGCCCGCTTGCCGGGCACGGCGTTCAACGCCGTAGCGTCGATCGGGTGTCGGGGTCCCGGCCTGCCGTCCTCTGGCCAGTGCAAGGCCGGCGTCGTGCGCCGCGCCGACCGCAGCGCCGACGTCACCCTGTTGTTGGATGAAGGCAAGGGCCGCACCCTCAGCTTCGACGCTCAGGGCCAGACGCGGGATCCTGGCGCGCGCTCGACCATGACCGGCGAGGACACCGTGACGGTGACGATCGGCCAGCAACGCTACGACGTGCCGACCGCATTCCTCTGGGGCGGATGAACTCGCGGCTTGGCGCTCAGGCAGCTCATAACCTTCTCGCAGGTTACCAAAGAGTGGTCTGTTGCTGATATGTGCTCGGCAACCGGAAACACCGGGTGACAAGGCGATCAGCCGTAAGGTTTGGAACGACGCCGCATCCGACCGCCGCCATAACGAGACCGCCCCATGCCGCGCCCCAAACGCCAAAGCGATGAAATCGTGCTCGACACAGCCCTCCAGGTCATCCTGGATAAGGGCCCGGCCTCGTTCACCCTGACGGATGTCGCGGTCGCTGTCGGCCTGTCGCGAGCCGCCCTCATCCAGCGCTTTACGGACAAGGCGACCCTGCACCGCAAGGTCATGGAGCGAATGACCCAGGCGGTACGCAACTATTTTGCAGAACTGTCGCCTGAGCCCGGCCTCGACCCTTTGTGGTCGATGTTGAAGGATCTGATCGCCGGGATGGGCGGCGGTGGGGGAACGGAACGCTATCTGATTCTTCTATTGGCCGATCTCTCCGAGCCGACACTTCACGACCTGGCCGCGGAACGCAATCGACTGGTCGTGCAGGCTATCGAGCGGCGGTTGCCGGCCAGTCCGCACGATCCCGCCAGAGCCGCCAGTCTGGTGCAGACGGTCATCCAGGGCTCCTGCATGCAATGGCTCGTCGAGCCGCAGGGCGATCTGTCCGCCTATATGACGACCCGCACCCGGGATCTTCTCACGCTCCTCTATCCCGGCCACGCTTTCGACTAAGCGCTCGCCGCCGCTTAGGAATTCTCTCCGGATTGATTTATAACCGGCGCGTTGGTTATAAATAGCCCGCCGCCGATCGGTGCGACGGCGCTTGCTGCCCTGGAACGCGAAAATGTCTGACCATCCCGAGCCGTCCCGGCCGGCTTCGCCGATCTCGCCTGCCCGCCTCGCCCTCGATCTCACGGCGACCGACTTCGACGCCCTGAACTCAGGCGACCACGGCGGCCTATCCTATCGGGCGCTCTTCTCGCCTCACGCTGATCTGCCTCGCTCCCTACGAATCTGGGCGGACGCCTCAGGCCTGCGGTTGCGGGGGCTGAAGCGCCTCACGCAAGATCGCGGCAGCCAATCGCAGAAGGTACTTTTCGGGCTGCCCGACGGCTATGCGGTCGAGAGCGTCCTGATCCGGCGTCGCGATGGACATACGGCCTGCGTCTCCTCGCAGGTCGGGTGCGCCTTTGCCTGTCAGTTCTGCGCCTCCGGTCAGGCCGGTCTGATGCGAAACCTCCTGGCCGCCGAGATCGTCGAACAGGTCGTGCAACTCGGCCCGAAGGTCAGACGCATCGTCTTCATGGGCATCGGCGAACCGCTCAACAACTATGAGCAGGTCATGAAGGCGATCCGCATCCTGCGGGACCGGCGCGGCTGCGATTTTCCCACCACGGGCATCACGATCTCGACGATCGGCATTCCCAGCGCGCTGGCCCGGCTGCGCGAAGAACACCTGGGCGTAAACCTGACCATATCCCTGCATGCCACGACGCAGGACATCCGGGACCGCCTGATCCCCGGCGCGCGCAAGCATGACATCGGCGACGTCGTCGCCCGAGCCCTGTCTTGGGCGAAGCGGCACAACCGCATCGTAACCTTCGTCTATCTGGTCCTACCCGGGATCAACGATACGCAGGCCGACGCAAGACGGCTCGCCCGGATGATGGTCGGCCAAAGGGCGAGGGTGAATCTGATGCGCTGGAACCCCGTTGAGGGCATCTCCCTCGACCGCACGCCCGACCATAGCCTGGCGAGATTCCGAAGGGAGCTTGCGCGCGCCGACGTCCCCGTGGTCGTTCGCGACACACAAGGGCGCGACATATCCGCTGCGTGCGGCCAGCTCTGGCTACGCGACCTGAAGGGACTTCGGGTCGAAAAGAGATCAACACGACGCAAGGCAGCCTAGCGCGCGGCCTCGGAAGCTGCGCCGGGGTCACGGAGCGCCACGCCGGAGAGTCCAGGCGCCGGGGAAGAGTTTCAGCTTCAGGATTTCCGCGACCGCAAGTCCGGGCGGTCAACGCGAATGTTGTCGAGAGGCACCCACCCTGTTTCGCCGTCAGGGATGCGGGCGGCCCATAGCCAACCGTTCAGCTGACGCTCGCCTCGCAGTTCTTCGCCTTCTACGACATTGAGCTCGCGGTTGGTGAAATCCTCCAGCATCGTGCCGAAGCCATCTGGATGGCGATCAAGGATTTGCTCTGGCACGAAACCCGGCTCCTGCCCCGGAGCCGAACAGAGATACCAGTCAAGCCAGCCTTCGGGACCGGCATATAGCTCGCCAACCCAAACCCGGTCCCCCTTCTTTACAGCCATCGGCACGGGGAATTCGCTGATATGCGGCCGAATGACGATGTACCTATGATCGGGCGTCACTGTTTCTTCTCGCTAAGTTCCAACCGGGACTGAGAAGATATCGAGAAATCCCCGTGCCGCGCGCCAGGCCCCGGACGGACGGCGCGAGGACCAAGGCGCGGCTCCGCATTGAGGTCGCTACGGATGCGGGACAAGGCCTGCTGACCATGACGTTGAGATTAGCGCCGTGGACGAGATGCGCAGCTACTGGGAGCAATAGAGCCGACGGGTTGCCGAAGGCCCCAGAGGGGTCCAGAATCGCATCACAGAGGCAACGAAAGGCGCTTCTCTACCAAAGCTCCGAGGTAGCTCGCCGGAACGCGCTGAACTGCGCTTCCGCGTGCTTCCTTCTTGCTTCCCCGAAACCCTCACTTGGGGCCGGAAGCAAAAAGCGGTCCCGAAGGACCGCTTTAATCGCTTCAATTTCCTGACGGAAATTGGAGCGGGCGAAGAGATTCGAACTCTCGACCCCAACCTTGGCAAGGTTGTGCTCTACCACTGAGCTACGCCCGCGCTCCTCAACGACCGGATGTTTTGGCCGCCGAAAATCGAGAGCGGGCTTATGGCAGAGGGTCCGCGACTTGGCAACACCCTCATCCACCAAATCGTGGAGTCTTTAATCGGCGCTTGTTCACGTGGTCCTTCGGGGCCTCTCCGGTCTCCTCCGGGAACTCCCCTCGGAAGTAGTAGCGCTGCCACGCTTCGCGGGTCGCCTCGGGGTCCAAACGGAAGATTCGCTTGTTGAATTCACTGCGATGTTTCTCCCAGGTGTCATACTGGTCGCGCAGTTCGGGATTGCGATCCATGCCCCGAATGACCGGCTGGAAGTCGGCCAGCTGACGGTCCTGGGTCAGCGTAATAAAACAAAATGGCTCGTTCTTTTCGAAGCGCACCTTGCCCGGCCGGGTGAACATCCAGTTCATCGTGAAGGGGAAGGGCAGCCAATCGGTCTCGACCAAGCCCGCCAACGGCTGAACGCCGTCCTTGATGTGGTTGGGCGGACCTTGGGCGATCATGGACCATCCGGGCGGGGTCTTGAACAGATAGCCGGGGTGGAAGGTCAGCACCCCGTGGCTGAAGTGCGACTTCACGAAATTATGGAAGTCCGGGTTGGGGCGGTCCGGCGTCAGGGTGATGTCGCTCTGCATCAGCCCGCCATTCCACTCGGCGGTGAACGCCATGGGGCAGAGGATTTCCCACCCCGTGGTGTTGGCCATGCTCAGCGGCAGACAGCGATAGGGGTGACGTTCGGCGAAACGGTCCATCCAGGCGCGCTGCGGGCGCCCCGGCACGATCTCCGGCGGCCGCTCGGCGGTGGGATAGCACTCGAGCTCCATGGGCTCCTCCAGCTTGTTTGTTACGTCTGCTCTAAACGCCGTCCAACCGCTCCGCTAGCGGGGAGACGAGGACCGGCCAGTTGGGCTAATCAACGGCCATGAAGACCCGCCCCGACCTGATCGCCTTCTTCGACGCTCACGCAATCGACCACGCGACCACCGACCACCCGGCGGTGTTCCGGGTCGGCGAGGGCGAGGACATCAAGCATGGCATTCCCGGCGCCCACACCAAGAACCTGTTCCTGAAGGACGCCAAGGGCCGGCTGTGGCTGATCTCGGCCAAGGACGACACCCAGATCGACCTGAAGCGCCTGCACACGGTCATCGGCTCGGCCAGGCTGTCGTTTGGGTCGGCGGAGTTGATGGAGCAGGCGCTCGGCGTCACGCCAGGCTCGGTCACCGCCTTCGCCATGATCAACGGCGTGGGCCGCGACGTGACGTTCGTGCTGGACCACCGACTGGCCGCCGCCGACCGGGTGAACTTCCACCCCCTGGTCAACACCGCCACCACCGGCGTCTCGCAGGCAGGCTTCGCAAAGTTCTTCCAGGCCCTTGGGATCACCCCGCTGGTGGTCGATTTTGCGGCCATGGCGGTCGTGGAAGCGGCCTGATCGTGACGGAGCGCCGTTGAAGCCGCGCCAGTAAGGGACCATTTTAGCGCCCGGGCGCGTTACGCCCGAATTGACCCCTTTGGGAACGAGACCATGAGCCTGATCGGCGAAACCCAGTCCACCGCCGCCGCCGGCCCCGCCGACCTGATCAAGGACGGCACCGACGCCAGCTTCCTGGCCGACGTCATCGAGACCTCGAAGGACACGCCGGTCATCGTCGACTTCTGGGCGCCCTGGTGTGGCCCGTGCCGTCAGCTCGGCCCGTCGATCGAAAAGGCTGTCCTGGCCGCCAAGGGCAAGGTCAAGCTGGTCAAGATCGACATCGACCAGAACCCGCAATTCGCCGGCCAGCTGCGCGTGCAGTCGATCCCGGCGGTGTTCGCCTTTGTCGGCGGCCGTCCGGTCGATGGCTTCATGGGCGCCCTGCCCGACAGCCAGGTGAAGCAGTTCGTCGACCGCATGGCCGGCCAGGCCCCGGCCAACGCCACCGACGAACTCCTGGCCCAGGCCAAGGAATCCCTCGATCTCGGCGACATCGGCGGCGCGGCCCAGGCCTATGCCGAGGTGCTGCAGGGCGAGCCCGACAATGTGAAGGCGCTCGGCGGCCTCGCGCGCTGCTACCTGAACGGCGGTGACGCCGAACGCGCCCGCGAGGTGGCCGACATGGCCCCGCCCGGCGCCAAGGACGCCGACCTCGACAGCGTTCGCGCCGCCCTGGCCCTGGCCGACGAGGCGCCGGAAGAAACCGGCGAATTCGAACAGCGCCTGGCCAAGGACGACAACGACCACGAGGCCCGCTTCGAGATCGCCAAGGCCCTGGCCGCACGCGGCGCCTGGGACGAGGCCGCCGACCACCTGCTGAAGATCATCGAGCGGGACCGCACCTGGAACGACGAGGCGGCCCGTAAGCAATTGATCACTATCTTCGAGGCCGCGGGCGCGGGCTCGGATGTCACCCGGGCAGGCCGACGACGCTTGTCCTCCATCCTGTTTTCGTAAGGAGCGCGCGATGCCGGCTGCGGTCTTTCGACGAGCCTCGGACTTGCCGCAGGTCATCCCCGTGTTTCCGCTGGACGGGGCCTTGCTGCTGCCGACTGGCGAGCTGCCGCTGCAGATATTCGAGCCCCGCTACCTGAACATGATCGACGATGTCATGGCCGGCGACCGGATGATCGGAATGGTGCAGACCCGTTCTGGCGGCGATCGTTCGCGGCCGAACCTGGCCGGCGTCGGCTGCTGCGGGCGGATCACCAGCTTTTCCGAAACCTCGGACGGCCGCTACCTGATCACCCTGACGGGCGTCTGCCGGTTCATCGTGGGCGAGGAACTGTCGGTGGCTTCGCCCTATCGCCAGGTCCGGGCCAATTTCCTGCCCTTCGCCGACGACCTGAGCGTCGAGGCCTCCGAGATACCGGCCTTCGACCGCCGCCGGTTCGCCGGCGCCCTGAAGCGCTATCTGAACCGCCGCGAACTGGACATCGACTGGGAGACCGCCGAGTCCGCGCCGCTGGAGAGCCTGATCACTAGCCTGTCGATGGGCCTGCCGTTCGAGCCGGCCGAGAAGCAGGCCTTGCTTGAGGCGCCGACCATGGCCGACCGCTGCGACGCCCTGACCGCCCTGCTCGAAATCGACAGCCTTGAAGGTGACGATGACGAACCCCACTCGATCCAGTAGACAGGCGCCATGAGCACCGAGCCCGCCGTCCCGCTTTCCCTCTCCGCCGAGGTCGATCCGCGCCTGCTGGAGGTCCTGGTCTGTCCCGTGACCCACGGGCCGCTGACCTATGACCGCGTGGCCGGTGAACTGGTCAGCAACGGCGCCAAGCTCGCCTATCCGATCCGCGACGGGGTGCCGATCATGCTGCCCGAAGAAGCCCGCGCGCTGGACTAGGCCCGCTACAGCGCCTCGCCGCGCAGCAGTCTTGGCAGGTCGCCAGTCGCCCCGCCGGCGTCTTCCATGAAGAACCGCCGGGCCGGACCGATGCGGTTCACCGCCGACATGCCGACACCGCGCGCCAGGCGCAGCACCGGGTTGTTGTTCGAGAACAGCCGCGTGAAGACGTCGGTGGCCGCCGCCAGCATGACGGTGTCGAAGCTCCGCCAGCGTGCGTAGCGCTCCAGCACCAATTCCGAGCCGATGTCCTCGCCAAGTCGCGCGGCTTCGACCAGCACCTGGGCCAGGGCCGCAGCGCCCTTCAGGCCGAGGTTCAAGCCCTGTCCCGCGATCGGGTGGATGCCGTGAGCGGCGTCGCCGAGCAGCACTGCGCGCGGCGCCACCAAGCGGTCGGCCAGTTGCAGTGACAACGGATAGGTGAAGACCGGCCCGTCCAGGCTGGCGGTCCCCAGGAACTCGCCGAACCGGCGTTGCAGGTGGGCATGGAAGACTTCCGGACGCGCGCTCTTCAGCGCCGCCGCCTTGGCCCGACTCTCGGTCCAGACCAGGCTCGCCCGGTTCTCGGTGAGGGGTAGGATGGCGAACGGGCCGCCGGGCAGGAAATACTCGTGGGCGACGCCCTCGTGATCACGCTCCAGCCGAACTGTCGCGACCACGCCCGTCTGTGGGTAGTCCCAGCCGGTCGCGCCGATACCGGCCTCGCGCCGCACCACCGAGCCGCGGCCCTCCGCGCCCACCACCAGCGGGGCGCTCAGAACCTGGCCGTCGTCCAGGGTCACTCTCGCAGCCTGGGCGTCGAAGGTGACGCCCGCCACCCGCGCCGGCGCCAGCACCTTGATCCCAGCCCGTCCGACGGCCGCAGCCAGAGCCACGCGCGAGCGACGGTTCTCAAGCATGTAGCCCAGCGGTTCGCCCTCGGAGCGCTCGGCGATCTCGGCGGAATCGAAGCGCAGATAAAACGAGGACGGCTTGCCCGCCGCCGCGCCGGGCGACTTGCCGTCGGTCACCAGGATCTGTTCGATCCGCTGGGCGTGGGGTTCGATGTCGTCCGCTAGGCCCAAGGTCCGCCATTGTCGGAACGAGGCGAAGGCGATGGCTGAGGAGCGCCCATCAAAGGTCGGCGCGAGTTGGGCGTCGAACACGATCGGATCGATCAGCAACGGCTCTAGGCCGGCGCTCTTCAAGGCCAGAGCAAGGGTGGCGCCCGCCATGCCGGCGCCGGCGATGATCACATCCGCATCGAAGGTCTGAAGCATGGGGGGATATGCCGACGAAAGCGGGCGCGCGTCACCCCCGGTTTCGGAAATTCGCCGCAGATGATTTTTGGACGATTGCGTCCATTTATCCATTGCGCCTTAACCGATGCGCGCCTACTTGCGATCTAGTTTGGACTTGATCGTCCACTTTTCAGGTTTTCGAGCCCCGTCCATGGCGATATTGCCCAAGAAATTCATGCCCCTCGCAGTCGGGGGCGTCGTTGCAGCCGCTCTGGTGGTCGGCGGCGGCGCGTGGTGGATCAACAAGCAGCGCTTCGAAGCCACCGACAACGCCTTCATCCAGGCCGACAAGGTCTCGGTCGCGCCGCAGGTCGACGGCTATGTCGCCGAGGTGCTGGTCGCCGACAACGCCAGCGTCGCCGCTGGCCAGGTCCTGGTGCGGCTGGACACCTCGCAGCTGCGCGCCACGCTCGCCCAGGCCGAAGCCAACGCCGCGGCGCTGGACGCCGCCGTTCGTGGTGTCGACGACAAGGCCCGGCTGGAACAGGCCATGATCGCCCAGAAGGCGGCCGGGGTGGACGCCGCGCGCGCCGAATCCCAGCTCGCCCAAGCTGAACTCAATCGTTATGGCGCGCTGGCCAATCAGGGCTGGGTCTCGCCCCAACGCGCCCAGACCGCCCATGCGGCGGCGAGCCAAGCCACGGCCAGCGTCGCCCAGGCCCGCGCCACCCTGGAGGCCGAGCGCCGTACCGCCGACAGCCTCGGCTCGACCCGCGCCCAAACCCAGGCGCAGGCCCAGGCCGCTCATGCGGCCGTCGACAAGGCCCGCATCGACCTCGAACGCGCTGAGATCAAGTCGCCGGTCGCCGGCGTGGTCGGCGCCCGCGCCGTCCGTCCGGGCCAATATGTGCGCCCAGGCTCGGCCCTGATGAGCGTCGTGCCGCTCGGCGAGGCCTATGTGATCGCCAACTTCAAGGAAACCCAGGTGGCCCGCCTGCGCGTCGGCCAACCGGTGACCATCCATGCCGACGCCTTCGGCAAGCAGGAGATCAAGGGCCACGTCGACAGCTTCGCGCCCGCCACCGGCTCGGAGTTCGCGCTGATCCCGGTCGAGAACGCGGTCGGCAACTTCACCAAGATCGCCCAGCGCCTGCCCGTGAAGATCAAGGTCGACCCCGCCTCGCCCCTGGCCGGCGCCCTGCGACCCGGCCTCTCGGTCGAGGTGAAGGTCGACGTGCGCACCAACACCGGCCCGAGCTTCGCCGAAGTCCAACCGGCCAAGGAATACGCCCGCGAGGGCGTCTCGCGCTGAACCGAGCCTAAGGAGCCTTAGGCCATGACCGAAGCCGCGCTAGAGCGCCCCGTCCAGCCGGCGCCTCCGGGCGGTCACGTGACCGCGTCCGGCGAGGTCGATTGGGTCAAGATCTTCCTCGGCTTCGGCGGGATGGTGGTCGGCCAGTTCATGGCCATCCTCGACATCCAGATCGTCGCCTCCTCGCTTAGCCAGATCCAGGCCGGGGTCGGCGCCAGCGCCGATGAGATCAGCTGGGTTCAGACCATCTACCTGCTGGCCGAGGTGGTCATCATTCCGCTGACCGCCTACCTGACCAAAATGTGGGGGACGCGGCCGGTCTATGTGTTCGCCGCCGGGGCCTTCATTGTCACCTCCATCGCCACCGGCCTCTCGACCAGCATCGAGATGATGATCTTCACCCGGGCCCTGCAGGGCCTGGCAGCCGGCGCCATGATCCCGGCGGTGTTCGCCACCGCCATGACCGTGTTCCCGCCCGAAAAGCGGGTGACGGCGAACGTCGTCGTCGGCCTGATCGTCACCCTGGCCCCCACCATCGGCCCGACCCTGGGCGGACACCTGACGGAGTCCCTGAGCTGGCATTGGCTGTTCTTCATCAACGTGCCGCCCGGCCTGTTGGTGATGTTCCTAGTCGGCCGCTACGGCGACTTCGACAAGGGCGACCCGAGCCTGGCCAAAGGCATTGACTGGTTTGGTCTGGCGACCATGACCGTCTTCCTGCTCTCGATGCAGTACGTCATCGAGGAAGGCGCCAAGGAAGGCTGGTTCGACGACGACCTGATCCTCTGGCTGACCGTCACAGCTTCAATCACCGGCGTCGTCTTCATCTGGCGACAGCTCACCTATCGACAGCCGATCGTCTCGCTGAAACCGTTCACCGATCGAAACTTCACCATCGGCTTCGTCATGAACGCCGTGGCCGGGATGAGCCTGTTCGGCGGGACCTTCATCCTGCCGCTGTTCCTTGGCCAGATCCGCCAGTACTCGGCGGCTGAGGTCGGGACGACCATGCTGGTCTCCGGCCTGGTGATGTTCATGACGGCGCCGGTCGCCGGCCGTTTCATCCGCGCCGTGGATCCACGCATCCCGCTGGTGGTCGGCTTTGGCCTGGCCGCCTACGGGGTCGGGCTGGGCGTTAGGGTCACCGCCGATTGGGGCTTCTGGGAGTTCGCCACCCTGCAGGCGGTGCGCGGCGTCGGGGTGATGATCGCCATGATCGCGGCCCAGCAGCTCAGCGTCTCCACCCTGCCCCCTTCGATGATGAAGGATGCATCGGGCCTGGTGAATCTGGTCCGCAACGTCGGCGGCGCCGTCGGCTTGGCGGTCCTGACCACCGTGCTGACCAACCAGACCGCCGTTCACCTTTCCGAGCTGTCGGCCGCCGTCAACGTCTCCAGCCTCGAGGCCCAAGAGATGCTGAGCGGCCTGGCCTCCATGATGGAGACCAAAGGCCTGATGGACCCTGAGGGCGCGGCCCATAAGTTCCTCGGCATGGCCTTGCATCGCCAAGCCTCGATCCTGGCGTTCGGCGACGGCTTCTTCTTCCTGGCCGCCGGCTGCGCCGTGGCCTCGGTGCTCGGCTTGCTGGCCACGCCGGTCAAGACCCCGCCAGCGCCTGGCGGCGGTGGAGGTCACTGATGCCCAGGGTCGCCGGACAGATCGACGTCGCCAAGACCGAGGCCATTCTCGACGCCGCTCGCGAGGTATTCGGCGAGCGTGGCCTGGCCGCCTCCATGGAGGGGATCGCTCGCCGCGCCGCGGTCTCGAAACAGACCATCTACAACCACTTCGGCTCCAAGGCCGAGCTGATCCACGCCATCGTCGAGCGCCGGGTGGAGGAGATCACCGCTCCTCTGTTGGTGCCGGAGGCGATGGAACATCCCGAGGAAGCCTTGACGGCCTTCGCCCGCACCATGCTCGCCATGGTGATGCAGCCCCGAGGAACCTCGATGCTGCGGATGGCCGTCGAAAGCGCCGTGGATCAAGCCGATGTGGCCCGCGCCTTCTATGAAGCCGGACCGGCGACGTCTCGCCGCCGCCTGGCCGACTTCCTGCGGATGGAAACCGCCGCCGGTCGGCTGGCCGTCGATGATCCGGCCCTGGGCGCCGAGTTCTTCGCTGGCATGGTGATCGGCTCGCACCAACTCGCCCACCTGCTGGGTCAGGGCCGGTGTCTCAATGACGCTGAGATCGACCGGATCGCCGGCGAAGCAGCCCACCGATTCATGCGGGCCTACGGATCCTAGGCCGCCGTCAGCGGCTCCCACGCCGCCATGGCTCCCCTGGCGACCTTCTCCAGGATGTCCCGGGTCGCCCCGTCGCGTGCCTGGATCGACATCCCCTGCTGGACGGTCAGGTAGAAGGCGGCGACCGCGCCGGCGTCCAGGCCGGCGGGCAACTCGCCCTCGGCCATCGCGCGCCGCAACCTCGCCTCCAGGCCGCGCTGGCCTTGTCCACGCTCCTTGCGCATGGCCTCGCAGACACTTGGGCTGGCCCCAGTCAGATTGACCGCTGAGAGGGTGACCAGGCATCCGCGCGGCTTGCCCGGGCGGGTGAACGCCGCGGCCGTGGCCAACAGAAATCCTTCGATGGCCTCGCGCGCGGTCGGGGCGGCTTCCACGCCGTCCCAAAGCTGCGGGCCTTCGGTCCGGCCATAGAGCTCGACCGCCTCGCGAAACAAGCCCTCCTTGGAGCCAAAGGCAGCATAGAGGCTGGGGGAACCGATCCCCATGGCGGCGGTCAGGTCGCTGAGCGAGGCGGCCTCAAAGCCCTTGGTCCAGAAGACTTCCATGGCGCTGTCCAGCGCCGCGTCCCGATCAAAACTGCGAGGTCGTCCGCGCTCGACCATGGTCGCCATCCTTTTTGTATCGACTGATATATAAATCGATTGACGACAACCGACAAGCGGCGCACCCATTATGTATCGAACGATACAGATATGGAGACGAACGTGTCCGACCTCACTGGAAAACGCGCCCTGGTCACCGGCGGCAGCCGCGGCATAGGCGCGGCCATAGCCCTGCGGCTGGCGCGCGACGGCGCTGACGTGGCGATCACCTATGAGCGCTCGGCCGACAAGGCCCAGGCGGTGGTCCGGCAGATCGAGGCCCTGGGCCGCAAGGGCCTGGCCATCGCCGCCAGCAGCGCCGATCCAGCCGCGATCAAGGCGGCGGTGGACAAGGCCGCCGCCGAACTGGGCGGCCTCGACATCCTGGTCAACAACGCCGGGATCGCGCGGGGGGTGGGACCGGTCGAGGGCTGGACGCTGGAGGACATCGACCAACTGCTGGCCGTCAACGTGCGCGGTGTGATCCTGGCGTCCCAGGCCGCCGCCGTTCACCTGCCGCGCGGCGGACGGATCATCAATATCGGCAGCAACCTCGCCGAACGGGTGCCGATGGCGGGGATCACCCTCTATGCGATGACCAAGTCAGCGCTGCTAAGCTTCACCAAGGGACTGGCGCACGATCTGGGGCCGCGCGGCGTGACGGTGAACCTGGTCCATCCCGGCTCGACCAACACCGATATGAATCCGGCTGACGGCGACGGCGCCGATCACCAGCGCGCGCGCATGCCAATCCAGGAATACGGCAAGCCAGAAGAGATCGCCGGCATGGTCGCCTGGCTCGCCAGCCCGGAGGGCCGCTTCGCCAATGGCGCAGGTTTCACAGTCGACGGCGGCGCGAACGCGTAACCACACCAATCGTCATCCTCCGGGATCGCGAAGCGAGATCCGGGGGACCCAAGCGGCGTATCAAAGTCGGCAGTTCAGCTCGGGTCCCCCGGATCGTCTTGCCGACGACCGGAGGATGACGAAGCTTTGGGATGTCGCTAGGCCCTAGCGGCCTAACCTTCTTCGTCGTCGCTGAAGCCCATCATGTGGAAGCCGGCGTCCACGTGGATCAGTTCGCCCGTGGTCGAGCGGCCCAGGTCCGACAGCAGCCAGAGGGCGGCGCCGGCGACGCCTTCCATCGAGGTGTCCTGCTTCATGGCCGACAGGTCACGGCCCTTGGACAGCATGCCCTTGCCGCCGGAAATACCGGCCAGCGACAGCGTGCGCATGGCGCCGGGCGACAGGGCGTTCACGCGGATGTTCTTGGGACCGAGGTCGCGGGCGACATAGCGGGTCGCCGCTTCCAGCGCGGCCTTGGCCACGCCCATGGTGTTGTAGTTCGGGATCGCGCGCTCGGAGCCCATATAGGTCAGGCAGATCATCGAGCCGCCGTTCGGCATCAGCTTCTCGGCGCGGCGGGCGCAGTCGACGAAGCTGTAGGCCGAAATGTCCATCGCCTGCAGGAAGCCTTCCCGCGTCGCGTTGTCGACGAACGAGCCCTTGATCTGGTCGCGCGGCGCATAGGCGATGGCGTGGACGAAGAAGTCGATGGTCCCGAACGCCTTCTCGATCGCCGCGAAAGCCGCGTCCATCTGGTCGTCCTGGGTCACATCGACCGGAACCACGGTGGTCACGCCGATGCTTTCGGCCAGCGGCTGCACGCGCCGCTCCATGCCCGGCAGGTGGAAGAAGGCCATCTCGGCGCCCTGGGCGGCGAGTTGCGAGGCGATGCCCCAGGCGATGGAGTCATGATTGGCGACGCCGATGATGACGCCCTTCTTGCCCTTCATCAGATCGCCCGTGGGCAGATCCCAGCCATCCTTGGCCATACGCGTCTCCTAATATCTTTGAGGGTCGGCCCGGGGTCAGACCCGGGCCATCACCAGGCAGCCATTGGTGCCGCCGAACCCGAACGAGTTCGACATCACCGTCTCGAGCTGAACGTCCTTGCGCTCGAGCAGGATCGGCAGGTCGGCGAACTCTGGATCGAGGTTCTCGATGTGAGCGCTCTTTGCGGCGAAGCCGTTGTTGAGCATCAGCAGGCTGTAGATCGCCTCCTGGGCGCCGGCCGCGCCGAGGCTGTGGCCGGTCAGCGACTTGGTCGACGAGATCAGCGGTGCATTGGCGCCGAACACCTCGCGCACCGCGCCCATTTCCTTGCTGTCGCCGACCGGCGTCGAGGTGCCGTGCGGATTCAGATAGTCGATCTTGCGACCGCCGAGGTCCGCCATCGCCATGCGCATGCAGCGCACAGCGCCCTCACCGGAGGGGGCGACCATGTCGAAGCCGTCCGAATTGGCGGCGTAGCCGACGATCTCGCCATAGATCTTGGCGCCGCGCGCCTTGGCGTGCTCGTACTCTTCCAGCACCACGATCCCGGCGCCGCCGGCGATCACGAAGCCATCGCGGGCCGCGTCATAGGCCCGGCTGGCGGTCGAGGGCTTGTCGTTGAAGTTCGAGCTCATCGCGCCCATGGCGTCGAACAGCACGCTCAGCGTCCAGTCCAGCTCCTCGGTTCCGCCGGCGAACACCACGTCCTGCTTGCCCATCAGGATCTGCTCGTAGCCCGAGCCGATGCAGTGGGTGGAGGTGGCGCAAGCCGAGGAAATCGAGAAGTTCAGGCCCTTGATCTTGAACCAGGTGGCCAGGGTCGCCGAAGCGCCCGAGCTCATCGCCTTGGGCACCGCGAACGGACCGACCCGCTTTGGACCGCGCTCCTTGGCGGTCTGAGCCGCCTCGATGATCGACTTGGTGGACGGACCACCGGAGCCGACGATCAGGCCGGTGCGCTCGTTGGAGACCTGGCTCTCGTCCAGACCCGCGTCGGCGATCGCCTGCTCCATGGCGATGTGGCCAAAGGCCGTGCCCTGGGCGAGGAAACGCGCCGCGCGGCGGTCGACCATGGTTTCCCATTCGACGGTCGGTGCGGCGTGAACCTGCGAGCGGAAGCCGAGCTCGGCGTATTCCGGCGTGAAGGTGATGCCGGATTTAGCCTCGCGCAGCGAGGCGAGCACCTCGTCCGCATTGTTTCCGATGGACGATACGATACCGATTCCGGTGACGACGACGCGGCGCATGCTGTCTCCTCGACTTGGCGGCGGCTTAGCGCTGGTAAAGACCGACCCGAAGGTCTTGCGTGTGATAGATGGGGTTGCCGTCGGCTTCCAACACCCCGTCGCCGATACCCATGACGAGGCGGCGGTTGATCACCCGCTTCATGTCGACCTTGTAGGTCACCTTCT
This sequence comes from Phenylobacterium sp., assembly GCF_030681155.1. Taxonomy (GTDB): domain Bacteria; phylum Pseudomonadota; class Alphaproteobacteria; order Caulobacterales; family Caulobacteraceae; genus Phenylobacterium. The sequence continues at coordinate 27,369 of NZ_JAUXXE010000049.1, forward strand.
TGATGTCGGGCGTCACTTCGCCAGCGAACTTCACTTCGCCGCAACCCAGGGCGCGACCGCGGCCCTTGCCGCCGATCCAGCCCAGATAGAAGCCGACTAGCTGCCACAGGGCGTCGAGCCCCAGGCTGCCGGGCATCACGGGGTCGCCGATGAAGTGGCAATTGAAGAACCAGAGGTCCGGATTGATGTCGAACTCGGCCTCGATATAGCCCTTGCCGTGCGCGCCGCCGTCATCGTTGATGGTGATGATGCGGTCGAACAGCAGCATTGGCGGGGCGGGCAGCTGTGCGTTGCCCGGGCCGAACATCTCGCCTCTGCCGCAGGCCAGCAGCTCTTCGAGATTGTAGTGGTCCTTGGCCTTCACGCCCTGGCTCATGCTCGGCTTTCTTGACAGCGACCCTGGGGAAACCGGGGCCATTGGAATCATTAGATTCAGGCCGTAGCAGAGCCGGACCTTCTGCTCAACGGCCCCGAGCAGGGGTCCGGACGGCGACCTTGCACTGCACCGCGTCCGAAGTTCCCCACAATTCGGCCGCCGGCGCCCAGCCGGTGACCTTGTCGGCGCGCACTCGGCACCAGCCGTCTTCGCACTTGATCAACGCCGCCATCGACCTCGGGTTCAGATAGGCGATGATCGCCGCCTCGGCTTTGGGCTTCTTGTGCAGCGCCAGCGGCGTGGGCTTCTTGCGCAGCACCGTGTTCTCGCCGCTGGTCAGACGCTTGTGCACCCAGGCCATGCCGCCATCGGGATCGCAAATCCGCCGCCACTCACTGTTCTCGGCCACCACCTGAACCGGCAAGCCCTTCACGTGATAGACCCACAGCAGCTTGTGGTCCTCGCTCGGCCCAGCGCGTGCGTAGACCTTGTCGAATTTCAACGAGATATAGCGCGGCACCGGCTGGCCCGAGGGCGTCAGGCGCGGTTCTGCGTGAGCCGCTGGCGCGCAAACAGCCAGGGCCAGCAGCATCGTCAAAAAATTGAGCGTCGAGGTTTTCACGGAATAGTTCAGTTTAGGCTCGCCTTGGCCGTCCATGGTGGCTTTGCTAGAGGTTCCTGATCACAACGCAAAGCGCGCCGCGCGCAGTTAAAGATTCCTTTCAAAACGCCATGGCCGCCCGCAAGCCGAAAATCATCGTCACACGCAAACTCCCCGACCAGGTGGAGACCCGGATGCGTGAGCTGTTCGACACCGAACTCAATCTCGATGACGCGCCCATGAGCCGCGAGGCCTTGCTGGACGCGGTCAGCCGCGCTGACGCCCTCGTCCCGACCATCACCGACCACATCGACGCCGACCTGATCGCGGCGGCCGGCGAGCGCCTGAAGCTGATCGCCAACTTCGGCATGGGCATCGATCACATCGACGTGGCCGCCGCAACCGAACGCGGCATCGCGGTGACCAACACGCCCGGCGTGCTGACCGAGGACACCGCCGACCTCACCATGGCTCTGATCATGGCGGTTTCCCGCCGGATCGTGGAGGGCGCCAACGTCGTCCAGGCCGGGGACTTCACCGGCTGGACCCCGACCTGGATGAACGGCCGCCGCGTGAACGGCAAGCGGCTGGGGATCATCGGCATGGGGCGGATCGGCCAGGCCGTGGCGCGCCGCGCCAAGGCCTTCGGCATGCAGATCCACTATCACAACCGCAAGCCGGTCAGCCACGTCATCTCCGACGAGCTTGAGGCCACCTACTGGGAGAGTCTCGACCAGATGCTGGCCCGGATGGACATCATCTCGGTCAACTGCCCGCACACCCCGGCGACCTATCACCTTTTGTCAGCGCGCCGCCTGAAGCTGCTCCAACCCCACGCCATCGTCGTCAACACCGCCCGCGGCGGGATCATCGACGAGGGATCGCTGGCCGACCTGCTGGCGGCGGGCGGCATCGCCGGCGCGGGCCTGGACGTGTTCGAGTTCGAACCAGCGATCAATCCCAAGCTGCTCAAGCTGCCCAACGCCGTCCTCCTGCCCCACCTGGGCTCGGCTACGGTCGAGGCGCGGATCGACATGGGCGAGAAGGTGATCATCAACCTCAAGACCTGGATGGACGGCCACCGGCCGCCGGACCGGGTTTTGGTGTCGATGCTGTAGGGCTGAAGCTCAGCAGCCCCCTCACCCGACCTCTCCCCAAAGGGAGAGGAGATAGCGCTGAAAATTCCTCTCCCCCGGGAGAGGTTAGGTGAGGGGCGCCGCGCAGCGGCGATCTACGCCCTCGCCGTCCCGCAAACCTCGCACTCGGGATCAGCCCCGATCCTCACCGTCCGGGTTTCGGCCGCCAAGGCGTCGTAGATCAGCAGGCGTCCGGCCAGCGGCTCGCCGGCCCCGGCGATCAGCTTGATCGCCTCCAGCGCCATCATCGAGCCGATCACCCCGGCGATCGCCCCAACCACGCCGACGGTGGAGCAGGTCTCGGCGTCCGGCGGGATCTCCGGCACCAGGCAGCGGTAGCAGGGCCTGCCTCGGAACACCCCGACCTGGCCGGTCCAGCGGCCGATGGCGCCCGACACCAAGGTCCGCTCGTGGGCCACGCAGGCGGCGTTGACCGCAAAGCGGGTGGCGAAATCGTCGGTTCCGTCCAGCACCAGATCGACCCCGGCGACCAGGGGCCCAGCGTTGCAGGCTTCCAGATGCACCGGCGCGCAATCGACATGCACGTGGGGGTTCAGCGCCCGCAGGTGCGCGGCGGCAGCCTCGACCTTCTTGGCGCCGACGTCGGTGTTACGAAAAATGATCTGCCGCTGCAGGTTGGAGGTGTCGACCACGTCCGGATCGGCCAGCACGATCCGCCCAACCCCGGCCGCCGCCAGATAGAGCGCGGCCGGCGCGCCGAGACCGCCGGCGCCGACGATCAGCACGCTGGCCGCCTTCAGCCGCTGCTGACCCTGGCCGCCGACCTCGCGCAGCACCAATTGGCGGGCATAGCGCTCGACTTCGTCGTCGGTGAAGCTCATCGTCGCCTCGTCCATTCTCGGCGCAGGCCGGTTCCTGCTCGCCGCCCGCATGTCCTAACTTAAGCGCATCACGCTTGACCTCACCGGGACCGCTGGCCACATCCGCAGCATGATGACAGCCTCGAACTTTCCAGATTGGCACGGAACCACGATCCTGGCGGTACGCAAGGACGGCAAGACCGTGATCGCCGGCGACGGTCAGGTCTCGATGGGCCAAACCGTGGTCAAGGGCAACGCCCGAAAGGTCCGCACCTTGGCAAGCGGCAAGGTCCTGGCGGGCTTCGCCGGCGCAACAGCCGACGCCTTCACCCTGATCGAGCGGCTGGAGGCCAAGCTGGAGCAGTATCCCGACCAGTTGGCGCGGGCCTGCGTCGATCTCGCCAAGGATTGGCGGACCGACCGCTATCTCCGCAAGCTGGAAGCCATGCTGCTGGTCGCCGACAAGGACTCGATCTTCACCGTCACCGGGGTCGGCGACGTGCTGGAGCCAGAAACCGGCGTCGCGGCCATAGGCTCAGGCGGCAACTACGCCCTGGCCGCAGCCCTGGCGCTGACCGACTCCACGCTGTCGGCCGAAGAGGTAGCGCGCAAGGCGATGGGCATCGCGGCCCGGATCTGCGTCTACACCAACGGAGAGCTTACGGTTGAGAGCCTCTAGCCTCAGCCTCGCCCTGCTGCTCATCGCCACGCCGGCGATGGCGGCTACGGCGACAATGACGGGCGATCCGGCTGCGGTGGTGGCGGCCGAGCGGGCCTTCGCCGCCGACGGCCTGGCGATGGGGATCAAGGCCTCGTTCCTGAAGCACTCAGCGCCCGACGCGATCGTGTTCGCCCCGGGTCCCGTCAAGGCCCACGACCTCTACGCCCAACGGCCCGACCAGAAGGGCCCGCCGTTGGTCTGGTGGCCGCTGTGGGCGGGGATCGCCCGCTCCGGCGACCTCGGTTTCACCACCGGCCCGGCCACCTATGACGGCCGAGAAAGCGGCTGGTACTTCACCGTCTGGGCCAAGCAGCCGGACGGTGGCTGGAAGTGGCTCTACGACGGGGGCGCGGCCAGCGCCCACGGCAAAGCCCCGCCCCAGGGCTCCCAACCAACCTATCTACCTGCTTCGAGCGGCCCTTCCGCCACCGCCGACCAAGCGATGAGCGAGGTTCGCGCCGCCGAGGCGGCCTTGGCCGCCGGCGCCGCCTCCGACGCCAAGGGCGCCTATCTGGCGGCGCTCAGCCCTGACGCCCGGGTGGCCGGATCGCCGGCGGCGCCCGCCACCACGCAGGCGGCCGTACTTGTCGAGCTGTCCAGCCGCGCCCCGCAGATCCAGTTCTCGACCCTGGGCGGAGGCGCCTCGAGCGCCGGCGACCTTGCCTGGACCTATGGCGACGCGGCCTGGACGCAGGGCGAGAAGCCCGCCCGCGGCCACTATGTCCGCATTTGGCAGAGCCGCGCTGAGGGCTGGAGACTGGTCTTCGATCAGATTCTCCCTGTCGCCCAGGCCAAGTCGTAATTATCTAGCCTCCGACATGACTGAATTTTCCCCCCGCGAAATCGTCTCCGAACTCGACCGCTTCATTGTCGGCCACCCCGAGGCCAAGAAGGCCGTCGCCGTCGCCCTGCGCAATCGCTGGCGCCGCCGGCGCGTGCCCGCCGATCTGCGCGACGAGGTCACGCCCAAGAATATCCTGCTGATCGGCCCGACCGGCGTCGGCAAGACCGAGATCGCCCGGCGACTGGCCAAGCTCGCCCACGCCCCGTTCCTGAAGGTCGAGGCCACCAAGTTCACCGAGGTCGGCTATGTCGGCCGCGACGTCGACCAGATCGTCCGCGACCTGGTGGAAAGCGCCATGGCCATGGTCCGCGACAAGCGCCGGGCCGCCGTCCGCGCCCGCGCCGAGGCCGGCGCCGAGGAACGGCTGCTGGACGCCCTCACCGGCCCCGGCTCCACCGCCGCCCGTGAGAGCTTCCGCAAGAAGCTGCGGGCCGGCGAACTCGACGACAAGGAAGTCGAGCTGACCCTGGCCGACACCGGCGGCGGCATGCCGACCTTCGACATTCCCGGTCAGCCGGGCGCGCAGATGGGCATGCTCAATCTGGGCGAGATGATGGGCAAGGCCTTCGGCGGCCGGACCAAGACCCACAAGACCACCGTCACCGGCGCCTGGGCGCCGCTGATCGCCGAGGAAAGCGACAAGCTGCTGGACCAAGAGGCCCTGACCCAGGAGGCGCTGGAACTGGCCGAGAACCAGGGCATCGTCTTCCTGGACGAGATCGACAAGGTGGCGACCAGCCGCGAACGCTCGGGCGGGGCCGACGTCAGCCGCGAAGGGGTGCAGCGCGACCTACTGCCGCTGATCGAAGGCACCACCGTCTCGACCAAGTACGGACCGGTGAAGACCGACCACATCCTGTTCATCGCCTCGGGCGCGTTCCACGTCGCCAAGCCTTCTGATCTGCTTCCCGAAATGCAAGCCCGGCTGCCCATCCGAGTCGAGCTGAAGGCCCTGACCCGCGACGACTTCCGCCGCATCCTGACCGAGCCGGAAGCCAACCTGATCCGTCAGCACCAGGCCCTGCTGCTGACCGAGGGCGTCACCCTCACCTTCACCGAGGACGCCATCGACGCGGTCGCCGACGCCGCCGTCACCGTGAACAACTCGGTCGAGAACATCGGGGCGCGTCGCCTTCAGACCGTGCTGGAAAAGGTGCTGGAGGAAGTCAGCTACACCGCCTCCGACCGCTCGGGCGAAACCTTCGCCGTCGACGCCGCTTATGTGAAGGCCCGTGTCGGCGACCTAGCCCAGAACACCGACCTGAGCCGGTTCATTCTGTAGGACGCGGCGGCCCCCCGTCCGATCGTCATGGCCGGCCTCTTGTGCCGGCCACCCATAAACGCCGGCTTGCAGAGAGTTGTCTGGGACCTTCGGCGCGTATGGATCCCCGGGACAAGCCCGGGGATGACGAACGGGGAGTGGGTCGCCTAACCCCGGCGAGCGCCACCCCACCCCGCAATCACCGCTTGCCTCGCCCCCGCAAACGTCGATGAATTCCCCGGCAACTGCTGGGGAGCCCCACATGCAGGTCGAACTCGCCGAAGAGCGCATCTTCCGGATGACCGATCGCTTCAGCCTGGAGCATGCCGAGGGCCGCGCCTGGTCCAAGCGGCTGGAGGCGTTCGGCGCCCTGGCCCGCGTGACCGGCCTGTTCGCCCAGCCCAAGGACGACGAGTTCGCCGTCGTTTATCGCGAGCGACGGCTGCAACCGTTCTGGCGCGTCACCGTCTCGACCGCCACCGCCTATGAGCGCACCCGCACCTACATGGTGAAAGTGCCGCCCGAAGTCCGCGAAGTGACCATCGGTGAAGCCGTCCTGCCGGCCAGCAGCAACCAGATCCAGATCGTCGGGCTCGAGGCCTGCCGCGAGGAAACCCGCCGCGAAACCTTCATCGACGGCCTGAACAAGCAGGCCTCCCCTGCCCTGGCCAACTATCTGCAGCACGACGCCATCGAGACGAACGCCGACGCCCTCGCGGCCGCCACGGCCGAGGGCATGGTCATCGTGCCGCCGGAGGCCAAGGCCTCGATGGTGGTGCGCGATGTCATCGCCTCGGCGATCGGCAAGATCGACGCCGACCGCGTGACCGAGGAGCTGGTGCGGGTCGAGGCCGTCGATCTCTACTACCGCCCGGTCCACGCCTTCCGCTATCGGCGCGGCGACAAGGAAGCGGTGGTCGAGTTCGACGCCATCACCGGCGAAACAAAGGTCGGCGGCGCCACCTTCGAGCAGTACCTCGGCAAGGCCCTGGAGCCGAAATTCCTGCTGGATGTCGGCGCCGAGACACTCAACTTCGTGATCCCTGGCGCGAACCTCGCCAAGCTCATGATCGTGAAAGGCCTGGAGCTGAAGGCCGGCAAATGACGCCCGCGCCCGTCGTCATCGATCTCGGCGAAGATCGCGCCGTTTCCGGCCTCTGGATGAAGCCGGGAGATGCGGCGGCGGTCCTGGTGCTGGCCCATGGCGCAGGGGCCGGCATGACGCACAAATCAATGACCGCGATCGCCGAAGGACTGGCCCAGCGCCGCGTCGCGACCCTGCGCTACAACTTCCCCTATATGGAGCGCGGATCGAAACGGCCCGACACGCCGGCCGTAGCGCACGAAGCCGTCCGCGCCGCCGTCGCCCAGGCCGCGCGCCTGGCCCCCGACCTGCCGCTGTTCGCCGGCGGCAGATCGTTCGGCGGACGCATGACGTCGCAAGCCCAGGCGGCCGAGGCCCTGCCCCGCGTGCGCGGCCTGATCTTCTTCGCCTTCCCCTTGCACCCGCCCGCCAAGCCTGGGATCGAGCGCGCCGAGCACCTCAGTAAGATCAAAATCCCGCAGCTCTTCCTGCAGGGTTCGCGCGACGAGTTCGCCCAAATCGACCTGCTGCAAGCGACGGTCGGTCATCTTGGCGAGCTCGCCACCCTGAAGCTGCTCGAGGCGGCCGACCACGCCTTCCACGTCCCCGCCAAGACGGCCCGCAAGGACGCCGAGGTGATGGACGAGGTGCTGGACGCCGCCCGCGCGTGGATGCTTGGCGTTCGCCCTATCAGCTAAACCCTCCCGCGCCGGGCGTCATAGATCGCGCGTTCCAGGGCGTGAGCGAAGTCGGCGCGTTCGGCGGGGCTCAGGGCGGCGGCCACGTGGGCGTGGCGGCCTGACAGGGCTAGGCGGACGCCGACAACTACATCGTCCTCGTCGATTTCGCGCGCGACGCGGGTGAAGGCGGTCGGGCTTTCCCAGATCACTTCACGGGACTTTGGGGTTTCGTAGACGACGCGCACCTCGCGGGAAGTGACCATAACCCGCTCGATCCGCTTGGCGGCGGCGTAGCTGGCAAGGAATGCAGCTATGATCGCCAGGAGGTCCAGCCCGAGGAACAGCGGCACCAGGGTCGCGCCCATCGCCAGGAAAACCGCAGCCGCCGCGCAATTGAAGAAGGTGACCACGCAGATCAGCACCACGAACCCTCGCTGGGACAGCGAGCGGTTGGGGGTGATCACGGCGTCCATGTAGACGAGGCCATCCATCGTGCTGGGGAGTTTAGTCGGGAAAACCGCCGTGCAAAGCCTCAAGCTCTTGGCGAGCCGCGCGACGCGGGCGATGGTCGCGCCGACATGGCCAAGCCCGTTACAAAGAAGCGCGTCAGCCCCGCCGAAAAGGCCCGGGTCGAGGAACTGTTCCACCGCTTCCTGTCGCTCAGCGACGATCCCCGCACCGAGCTGAACTACCACAGCCCCTACACCCTGGTCGTCGCCGTCGCGCTCTCGGCCCAGGCCACCGATGTCGGGGTGAACAAGGCGACCGCCAAGCTGTTCGCGGTGGCCGATACGCCCGAAGAAATGCTGGCCTTGGGCGAGGAAGGTCTGATCCCCTACATTTCGTCCATCGGCCTCTTCCGCACCAAGGCCAAGAACGTGATCGCCGCGGCCAAGATCATCGTCGAGCAGCACGGCGGCGAGGTTCCGCTGAACCGCGAGGACCTGATGGCGCTGCCGGGCGTCGGCCGCAAGACCGCCAGCGTGGTGCTGAACGAACTGGGGATCGAACCGGCCATCGCCGTCGACACCCACGTCTTTCGGCTCGCCCACCGGCTGAAGCTGTCCTCGGCCAAGACCCCCGATCAAGTCGAGGCCGACCTGATGGCGATCGTTCCGGAGCCCTACCTGACCCGCGCCCATCATTGGCTCATTCTACACGGCCGCTACATCTGCACGGCCAGGCGTCCTAAATGTGAGGAATGCGAGATCTCCGATCTCTGCCCGTCAAAGTCGATGTTCGTGGCGTCGTGAACGGACGGCTGCCGCTCAACGCCTTGCGGGTGTTCGAAGCCTGCGCCCGGCACGGCAGCTTCCTGCAGGCCGCCGACGAACTGGCCATCACGCCCGGCGCGGTCTCGCGCCACATCAAGGGACTTGAAGCTGAGCTCGAGGTCCGACTGTTCGACCGCTTCAACCGCGCGGTGCGGTTGACCGAGGCCGGCGCCCAACTCGCCATCGGCGTCCAGCAGGGGCTCTCCACCCTGCAGTCGGCGGTGGACACGGTTCGCTCGCGCCGTGACGCCCCGCTGGTGGTGACGGTGATCCACTCGCTGGCGGCGCGCTGGCTGGTGCCGCGTCTGCACGACTTCCAGCGGCGCTATCCCGAGGTCCAGATCCTGGTCTCGGCCTCAGACACCCCAAAGGACTTGGCCCGCGACAACGTCGACGTGGCGATCCGGCTGGGTCGAGGCCCCTATCCAGGCCTGCACGTCACCCACCTGTTCGACACCATTATGACCCCGGTCTGTAGCCCCGGACTTCTGGAAAAGTTCGGGCCGTTCGACCAGCCGAACGATCTGGCCCGTGTCACCCTGCTGCACGACGTGCTGATGCTGTCGGACGAACCGGAATGGGCTGACTGGCTGGCGGCGGCCGGCGCCGACAAGGTCGATCCCCGCCCCGGCCCCAGGTTCTCGAACACCTATCTGGCGGTGGAGGCGGCGCTGTCCGATCGGGGCGTGGCCCTCGCCCACCACGCCATGGTGATGGACGACCTCGCCAATGGCCGCCTGGTGCAACCCTTCAATCTGACGGTTCCCAGCCCGTTCAGTCAGCGGATCCTCTCTCTGCCCGAGAAAGCCGACCAGCCGAACATCCGCCGGTTCAGGTCCTGGCTGCTGGAACAGGCCCAGGCCGACGGCTTGGCGCGTCCAATTGATCTGCAGTCAACTGGAGCGCCCTAAGCTCGTTTGTCAGTACAGGCCCAGAAGGCCCATATCCTAGGCGTTCACACGCTGTAGGAGCCTCCCCGTGACCTGCACCTATCCTCAATCGATTGAAATAAAGACCCGCAGCCGCGCAGAGGGCGTTGTGCGAGATGTCATCCTGGCGATCGCCGTGGTCGTGATCTTCGGACCCTTCGCCCTGCTCGCAATCACCGGCGGCTAAGACCGCACAGCCTCAGCCCCGGACAACCGCAACGCGGCTTCCGGAAACGCGGCCGTCAGGTGATCCGCTTAACGCTGACCGGGTCACTGCTGGGGAAGCTCTCTTCCAGACCTTCGTCCAGCAGGGCTTCCTGCCGATCCTCGGCATTCTTTTCCTTCTCGGCGAGCTGATCGTGCTTTTCGTTCTCGCCAAGCGGCTCGATCGGCCGTGAGTGCGGCCCATCGCTGCCCTGGTCGCCGTGTGGACGGCCCTCAACCGCGGAGTCAGCGGCGGCGCCACTCGACCCAGCGCTACTCGCCGCCGCCTTGGCCTTGTCGTTCTTGAAAATACCCATGGTCGCTTCTCCGAACTGCCCGACATCAACACCTGGGCGCTAGGAGGGTTGCTGCGACCGCCCCGACCCTTTCCCTGTCAGCGCTTTCCTTGTAGGACCCGAGGCCAATTCTCGCGAAAGCCGACCCTCCCGCATGACTGAGCTCTACGACGTCGCCGCCATCGGCAACGCCATCGTTGACGTGATCGCCCCGGCGACTGACGAATTCCTGGTGCAGCAAGCCATGGACAAAGGATCCATGATGCTGGTCGACGAGACCCGCAGCGCCGCGATCTACGCCGCCATGGCGCCTGGCGTCGAAGCCTCGGGCGGTTCGGCCGGCAACACCATCGCCGGGATCGCCTCATTCGGCGGCAAGGCCGCCTTCCTCGGCAAGGTCGCCGGCGACCAACTGGGCAAGGTCTTCACCCATGACATGCGCGCCATCGGCGCCCACTTCGACACCCCGCCCCTGCTGAACGGCAAGGCCACCGCGGTCTCGATGATCAATGTGACGCCCGACGGCGAGCGGACCATGTCCACCTTCCTGGGCGCCTCGACCGAGTTCACCTCCGAAGACATCGATCCGGCCGTCATCGAGGCGGCGAAGATCGTCTATCTCGAAGGCTATCTGTTCGACGCCGAAGCGGCCCGCAAGGCTTTCGCCAAGGCGGCGGGCCTGGCCCGCGCATCGGGCCGGATGATCGCCATCACCCTGTCCGACGGTTTCGTGGTCGATCGCCACCGCGAGGCGCTGCTCGGCTTCCTGGAGACCCAGGTCGATCTGGTGTTCGCCAACGACACCGAGGTGACCTCCCTTTTCCAGACCACGGACTTCGACGCCGCCGTCGCGGCGCTGTGCTCCAAGGTCAAGATCGCCGCCGTCACCAAAGGCGCGCAGGGGTCCGTCGTCGCCGCTGGCGGGGAAACCTTCGCCGTTCCGGCCTATCCGGTCGAGAAAGTCGTGGACACGACCGGCGCAGGCGACCAATACGCAGCCGGGTTCATGTTCGGCCTCGCGACCGGCCGGCCGCTCAATGTCTGCGGCCAGCTCGGATCCCTCGCGGCGTCCGAGGTGATCTCGCACTATGGTCCGCGCCCGTTGGTCAATCTGAAAGACCTGGCGGCTACCAAAGGACTCTAAGGCCCAAAGGACGTTTGGAAATGTCGCGAACGGCGGAAGTCAGCCGCAACACTAAAGAGACCCAGATCACGGTCAGCGTGGATCTGGACGGCTCTGGCGTGTCCGATGTCGAGACCGGCATCGGCTTCTTCGATCATATGCTGGACGCCTTCGCACGCCACGGCGGCATCGACCTGAAGGTCCGCACCAAGGGCGACCTGCACATCGACTTCCACCACACCGTGGAAGACACCGGCATTGTCATCGGTCAGGCGATCCACAAGGCGCTGGACGGCTTCAAGGGCATCCGCCGCTTCGGCCACGCCTATATTCCGATGGACGAAACGCTGGCGCGCTGCGCCATCGACCTCTCCAATCGCCCCTATTTGATCTGGAACGTCGCCTTCAAGACCCCGAAGATCGGCGATTTCGATACCGAGCTGTTCAAGGAATTCCACCACGCCTTCGCCATGAACCTGGGCGCCTGCGTACACTTGGAAACCCTCTACGGCGACAATAGCCACCACATCGCCGAAAGCGGCTTCAAGGCGCTTGCCCGCGCCCTGCGCACCGCCATTGAACTCGACCCCAAGACCCACGGTCACGCTCCGTCGACCAAGGGCGTGCTGTAAAGCGCGCTCAGCAAAAGTGGCCACCGGTTTTGCGTCCGAGCGCGCGACAATGAAGAGGGTTTGAAGTCCATGCAGAGCGTCGCCCTGATCGACTACGGGTCGGGCAACCTTCGCTCGGCCGAAAAGGCCCTCGTCCGCGCCGCCGATGGCCGCGCAAACATCGTCGTCACCAGCGATCCTGAGGTCGTGGCCGCCGCCGATCGCGTCATGCTGCCTGGCGTGGGGGCCTTCGCGGCCTGCATGAAGGCGCTGGGCGAACGTCCTGGCTTGATCGAAGGCATGACGCAGGCGGTGCAGGCCAAGGGTCGCCCGTTCCTCGGCGTCTGCGTCGGCATGCAGCTCCTGGCCTCCCGCGGCCTGGAGTTCGGCGAGACCCCCGGCCTCGGCTGGATCGAGGGCGACGTCCGTCGCGTCGAACCCGCCGACCCGGCCGCCAAGATCCCGCATATGGGTTGGAACAACCTGATCTCGCTCAGCGGTCCGCCGCTGGTCAGCGAGATCGGCGAGGCTCCCATGTACTTCACCCACTCCTTCGCCTTCTACCCGACGGACGAAAGCGATGTGGCGGCCTATGTCGACCATGGCGGAAAGTTCCCCGCCGCGGTCGCCAAGGGCAATGTAGCGGGCGTACAATTTCACCCTGAAAAGTCGCAGAGCGCCGGGCTTGCCCTCCTGGCGCGGTTTCTGGAGTGGCGACCGTGATCCTTTACCCGGCCATCGATCTCAAGGACGGCCAATGCGTGCGCGTCCTGCATGGCGATCTCAGCACCGCAACGGTGTTCAACACCTCGCCCGCCGCCCAGGCCGCCAGCTTCGTGGAGTCCGGCTTCCACTGGGTGCACGTGGTCGACCTGAACGGCGCCGTCCAGGGCAAGGCCATCAATGAGCAGGCCGTCGAGGCCATTCTCCAGGCTGTGTCGATCCCCGTCCAACTGGGCGGCGGCATCCGCAGCCTGAAGGACATCGAGCGCTGGATCGAGGCCGGCGTCAGCCGCGTGATCCTCGGCACCGTCGCGGTGACCGAGCCCGAGATCGTCAAGCAGGCCGCCAAGCTGTGGCCCGAGCAGATCGCCGTCTCCGTTGACGTCCGCGCCGGCAAGGTCGCGACCCAAGGCTGGACCGAAAGTTCCGACCTCGACGCCGTCACCGTGGCCAAGCGTTTCGAAGACGCCGGGGTCGGCGCCCTCATCATCACCGACATCGATCGCGACGGCACCGTCATGGGCTTCAATGTCGATGCTTTCGGCGCCATCGCCGACGCCGTTGCCATTCCGGTGATCGCCGCCGGCGGCCTGGCCACCGTCGACGACATCGTCAAGCTGAAGGCGCGCAAGGGCGTGCCGATCGCCGGGGCCGTGCTCGGCCGCGCGCTCTACAACGGCGCGATCTCGCCGGAAGAAGCCCTGAAGGTCGCCGCCTGATGCTGCGGGTTCGCGTCATTCCCTGCCTGGACGTCAAGGACGGCCGCGTGGTGAAGGGCGTCAATTTCGTCTCGCTGCGCGACGCCGGCGATCCGGTCGAGCAAGCCACCGCCTATGACGCCGCCGGCGCCGACGAGCTGATGTTCCTGGACATCACCGCCAGCCACGAGCGGCGCGGGGCGATCCTCGACGTCATCGCCCGCACAGCCGACGTCTGCTTCATGCCGCTCAGCGTCGGCGGCGGCATCCGCCAGGTCGAAGACGCCCGACGGCTGCTGCTGGCCGGCGCCGACAAGATTTCGGTCAATACCGCCGCCGTCGAGAACCCCGACCTGATCAGCGCCTGCGCCGACGCGTTCGGCTCCCAGGCCGTGGTCGTGGCCATCGACGCCAAGCACGGCGCGACCGTCGCGGGCGGGGCCGGCCGCAACGACGGCTGGCGGGTCTTCACATATGGCGGCCGCACCGACACCGGCCTTGATGTCGTGGAATACGCCGTCAACGCCGTGAAGCGCGGGGCGGGCGAAATCCTGCTGACCTCAATGGACCGCGACGGGGCCAAGAACGGCTACGATCTCGAGCTGCTCAAGGCCGTGACCAGCGCGGTGAACGTGCCCGTCATCGCTTCCGGGGGCGCCGGCAACGCCCAGCACATGGTCGAAGCCGTGACCAAGGGCGGCGCCGACGCTGTCCTGGCCGCCTCGATCTTCCACTTCGGCGAGGTCTCCGTAGCCGAAGCCAAGCGGGCTATGGCGCAGGCCGGTATTCCGGTCCGGGAACTCGCATGACCCGCTTTACCGAGACGCTCGAGCGCCTGGCCGCCACCATTGAGGCCCGCAAGGGCGCCGATCCGTCCAGCTCCTACACCGCCAAGCTTCTGTCCGAGGGGGTCGAGCGCGCCGCCAAGAAGTTCGGCGAGGAAGCCGTCGAAGCGGTGATCGCCGCCGCCCAGGGGGACCAGGACGGCCTGGCCGCGGAGAGCGCCGACCTGATCTATCACTGGCTGGTCCTGCTGACCCGCGCCGGCGTCAGCCTCGACAACGTCGCCGCCAAGCTCGAAGCTCGCGAGGGAACCTCCGGCCTCGCGGAGAAAGCCTCGCGGCCCTCCGCCTAAGCTATCGAGCGTCCGCCGCCGACGGCTTCCAGGTCATCTTCATATAGACGTCGCCGTCTTCCAGCTCGTCCAGCATCTGGGCCAGGCGCTTGCGCCGCGTGTCTTCCTTCCGGGCACGGAGGATCCAGGTCAGGTAGTCGTTGCGCTGAAACGGGGGGCGGGCTTCATAGGCGGCGTTCAAGCTTCGCTCGTTGAGGGCGACCTTCACGAAATCTGGCATCGGCGTGACCGCGCGGGTCAGGGTCATCGAGGAAAGCTCCACTGTCTGACCTACCAACGAAGAACCCACGCAAAGGTTCTAGTGGGGAAGCACCAGCACGTGCGAGGCGCCTGGCGGGCCGCCAATGGTCAGTATGCCGCCAGACTGGCGGGCGAAGCTTTCCACCAACTTGCGGCCCAAACCGCTGGTCTTGATCTCGCCCGGGGGCGGCAAGCCCACGCCGTCGTCGGCGATCGTCAGTTCGCAGCCGATCTCGATCTGCTTCAGCTTGACCAGGATCGTGCCGTTCCGTTCGCTTGGGAAAGCATGCTTGGCGGCGTTGGTGACCAGCTCGTTGACTACCAGCCCCACCGCAACCGCCCGATCGCGCGACACCATGCAGGGGGTCAGCCAGCAATCGAGCCGCACCTGCCCGCTCAGCAGCAGGCTGTCGGACAGGTTCTCGCATAGGTCCCCGAGATAGGCTCCGAGGTCGATCTGATCGGAGGCGTCGCTCGGCGAGTAGAGATAGGCGTGGGCCTGCGCCATCGAGTGCACCCGCCGCAGGGCGTCCGCCAAGGCCTGTTGCGAGCCCGGGTCAGTCGCGCGCCGGCGTTGCATGTCCAGCAGGCTGGCGACCATCTGGAAATTGTTCTTCACCCGATGGTTCAATTCCCGCAGCAGCAGGTCGCGAATTTCCAGCTTGGCGGCGCGCTCGGCCCCGGCCGCGCCATAGGCGGTGCGGAAACCCTGAGCCACCGCCACCACCATCAGGCCGCTGAGCCCGTTGAGCACAAGCGACGCGCTTTCCGAGGCGTCCAACGGCGCCAAACGCGCAGGCGACAGCACCATGTACCAGACGCCCACCAAGAGCAGCGAGAGGGCGATCACCCCAGACCGCCAGCCGGCCGCCAGGGTGGCGAGTAGCACCGCCGGGAACAGGAAGACGAACGGCGCCGGGGCAGGGATCAGCAGATCGACGGCCAGACGCAGCAGGCCCGCCAAGGCGACGCAGACGCCAGCGCACACCCACTCGGTCACCCAAGTGGGGACTTCCGGCGCCAACCGCGCCCGTAAATTGAGGTCGCCCAGCCCTTGCATCGCCCCAACAACGGGCCGACGTCGCGCGCGGGTCAAGGATGAAATCGCCCTATACGGGAATTTCGGGTCGCGACAGCCTTAATGGGTTGTCGGCGCGACATATTTGCAGGTCTTCGGCGAGGATTTCCTGCGTCCGTCGACCGGATACGGCTAAATGCCAAGGCCGCCCTGGCTCCGCTCCCTGGCCCACAGATCGTTTCGCCGTGATCGCTGAATTTCCCTTTCTGCAGGCCATTACCGAGCGCGACCGCCGCTGGGGGCGCATCGCCGCCATGGCGCTGGCGGCCCCGATCGTGTTCTTCGTGCTTAGCATCGTCATCGCCGTGACCATTGCGCTGTCGACCAATGGCGACATCTTCGCGGTGACGGCTGATCCAAAGCTTCAACGCTCGGCGATCTACGTGCTTCAGCTCGGGGCGGGCCTGGGCGGGCTGGCCTTCGGGATTATGCTGGCCGCGCACTATGTCTTCGCCCGCCCGCTGAAGAGCTGGCTGACCGCCGCGCCTGAGTTCCGCTGGAATCTGGTGTTGTGGGGCGCAGCCCTGACCATGATCGGCGTCGGGGTTGTCATGACCGTCGACGTGGTGATCCTCGACGGCCAGTTCGAATATCCGATCTTCGACCCGACCTACTCCATGGGCCTCAAGCTCGCCTATGTCGCCGCCGTACTGGTCGGCCTATTCGTGGCGGCCACTGCCGAAGAGGTCGTGTTTCGCGGCTACCTGCTTCAGCAGACCGCGGCCCTGACAAAGCGCACCTGGGTGATCATCGCCGTCAACGCCGTCGTCTTCGCCCTCTTTCACTTGGAGTTCGATCCGACCGCCCTGGCCGCCCGGGCCCTGGCGGGAGCCGCGTTCGCCTGGGCGGCGCTACGGCTTGGCGGGCTGGAATTCGCGATCGGCGCGCACGTCGCCACCAACCTGATGCTCGCCCTGATCCAGGGACCGATGCTGCCGGAGGACCCCGGCGTGGCCGGAGACGTCGATGACATCCTGGGCGAGGTGGGGCTGGCCCTCTACATGATCTGGGCTGTGGAGATCACCCGTCGCATGCCGCGACTGATAGGATCTATTTCTTCTCCAACATAAGCTGGCCTTCCTTCTTGAGCCGGCCCTTCACCTTGTCGGCGATCATGGCGAAGAACGGCGGCAGATCGACCTCCATGCGAACGGCTTCCTCCATGACGTCCAGGCGGCCAGCTACGGCCTGGCCCACGACCTTGGCCGAGAAGCTCAAGCGGTCGCCGTCCCACGCCTTGGTCAGCTTCACCCCATCGAACTGATGGCCCATGCGACTGATCCCGTCCTCGATCCGCTTGCGCGCCTCCGCCCGGCCGAGTTCGTGCGGAATACTGACTGTAACCGGCTTGCTCATGGGGACGTCCTCCGAATTGCCCAGGCATAACGGCCAGCGAGCCTAAGCGCTCCCATCGCGCGCGGTGGTCGCGGCCGGCAGATCCTGGCTCTCGGCCTGCCTAGCGATCGCCACCGCCCCCAGCAGGATCAGCACCATCGCCGCGATCCCGAGATTACCCCAAAGGTCGCGCGGGCCTCGCGCCGCCAACCGGGCGCTTGGCGCTCATGCACCAATGATCTCCACGCCCCGGGCGGCGTCCAGGAACCGCCTCAGCGCCGGCCGCTCGTTCTCTGCGGACCAATATGCGCAGTAGGACAGCCAGGCGCTCTCGCTCTCCAGGGGGCGGGCGCAGACCCCCGGATAGAAGGCGCCCAGAGCCGAGCCCCCAGCGATCGTCACCCCGAATCCCAGCGCGGTCAGATCGATCAGATTGTCCCGCTGCACTGCGTAGTGAAGAAAGTTCGGCGGGCCGCCGAGCGCCCCGATGATCGCGCGTTGCAGCGCCCTGTCACCGGCCCCATTCCCGGCCATCAGGATCGGGGTCTCTCGCAGCGCCGCCGATGGGACGCTGTTGCAGGCCGCCAGCGGATGACCTTCGGCCATGAAGGCCATCAAAGGCTCGCTCCACAGCGGCGTCGAGCGCCAGCCCGGCGCGCCGGCGTCGTGCAACGCCACAGCGATATCCACGCGCCGGCCAGGAATGCGATCGGCCATCGAGGTTTCGTCGAGATCCTCGATCACCAGATCGACCTCGGGACGCCGTCGACGGTACCGGCCGATCAGATCGCGCAGCGGGCCCCAGTTCAGCGAGCAGGCGACGCCAAGCGTCAGGCGTTCGTGCCGGCGCGGCGTGCGCCAGGCCGAGATCGGGCTCGTATAAGTGCGGTACGAAAGGTCCATGATCAGGCCGCCTCGCGCAGGTCGCCAGCGGCCGCTCGTCGCGCGACGAGTACGCTGCGATGCGCCCCGGACAAACGGCGAACCACATTGAAGCCGTGAGCGCGGAACACCGCCTCCACCACCCCGTCATTGGCGGCTGGCGCATGGGCAGTTGGACGATCATCACCCCGCCCTCGCGAACATGCGGCCCGCGGTCCAGCAGATCAGCCAACCAGGCGCTGGTTGCGGTATGCGCCACAAGCAGCGCCTCGGCGTCGTCAGCGGGCGACCGGCGACCCGCCTGCAAGCAGCCGACCCGCTCATAGCCACGCCGGCAGAGCCATAGCAGCGCCGACAGGCTGCCGGGGCCAGTGACGCGGATATTGCTGACCGGGCGTACGCCGGCCTCGGCAAGCAATTGGGACAGGCTGATGCTGGAGTGGAAAGTCTCTTGCGACATGATCGCCTCTATCGAGGAAACGCTGGCCAGCGCTTGGCTTGGCCATCCCCGCCAGCATGGCGAGCGGCGCGTAAGAGTTCGATACGGAAGACGGCGCGGCGCATAAGGCCAGCATCAAGATCAAGGAACAAAGAGCGGCCCCCAGCGCTTTACGGATGAGGACCAGAAAGGCTCCACGTGTCCCGCTCAAAGCGCATCCTGATCGCTCTTGGCCTTATGCTCGGCGTCGCCCTGGTGGCGACCGAAGCTCAAGCCACGACGTCCGTATGCCGCGGTGAGGCGCCGGCTGTGGGCGCGCAGATCAGGGGGCCGGTGCTCTACGTCATCGACGGAGGGCGACTGTGCGTCGCCCTTGAGCCGTCACCCAGTACCTGGGTGGAGCTTCAGGTTCTGGACCCGCGCGTAGTGCGCACCTCAAGCGCCGACGACGCCAAGCAGCGTCTGATGGCGGCGGCGTTCGCACGTGACGCGGTCTGTGTGATCACCGGAACAACCGCCGGTCGGGCCACCGCCGCCTGCATGATCGAGGGCGAGCAACTGAGCGCTCGCGTCAGCCAGCCTGAAATCGCCAAGGCCGCGCAGATTTGGCGATGACCGCCCTGCGCAAGCGCTCGTCATCCCCGACCGAGCGCGAATAGTAGATGGCCGGGACAAAGCCCGGCCATCACGAGGCGAGGGTTCGCCTCAAGCCTCTTGGATCGCCGACAACTTCCAGGCTTGGCCGGGATTGCGGACGAAGGTCCAGAGCTCGGTCGTCTCGGTGACGGCGTTCGGATCGCCCTCGACGACAGCGCCGCTTTCGCGGTCGACCATCCAGTCGCGGCTGGAATAACGCAGGGCGGCGGTCGCGTACTCGACGTCGCCTTCGCGCCAAGCCTCGGCCACATCACCTTCCAGCATCTGAACGTCGCTGACCTGGTTGCGCACCCCGCGCGTGGCGTTCTGGCTGAGTTCCTCCGCCAGATAGCTCATGATCTCAGGGGTGCTGCGCTCGCGGATCGCGGCATAGTCCTCGCGACCGAACGCTTCCTGGACTTCGCGCAGCATGCGCTCGAAGACCTCACGGTCGGCGGTCTGCACGCCGAAATCTTCGCCGGCATAGGGCGCAGCGGCGGGCGCATAGCCCCCAGAGGCAGGTTGCTGGACGTCGAAGGGCGAGCGGAAGCTGGTGTTGCCGGCCGCGGCCATCGGGCCAGCCGCCGCCGCGGTCGCCGGACGACGGCGATTAGCGAAGAACTTGAAGATCAGCATGCCGGCGAGAGCCAGCAGGGCGATCTGCAGGATGCCGCCTAGGGCGCCGGCCAGGCCCGCGCCGAAGCCATGACCCAGCAGCATGCCGATCAGACCGCCGACCATCAGGCCCTGGAAGAGCCGGTTGCCGAGGATGCCGCCGCGCTTGGGAGCGTTCATCGGATTGGCCGTTTGCGGACGCGCCGCATTGGCCGCGCCAGGCTGAGCGGCCTGGGGCGAGGTCATCGAACGTTCGACCGGAGCGGTCTGGGTGGGAGCGGTCTTGGTGGGCGGCGGCGCGCTATAGGTGCGTGCGCCCCGGCTGCCGAAGCTTCCACCGCGACGGGCGTCCGCTTCGGACGCGAGCGATAGGCCCATCACGAGCGATAGGCCAAGGACGGCGGCGACTTTAGGCAACTTCAAGACACGTTTCCTTTTGGTTGTTTGCGCCCTATGTCGGGTGCCGGAGCCTAACTTGCCAGGGCCAAACGATAATTTGACCTTAGCTGTGCGGCTTTAACTTCAGCGCCACATAGAGCGCGCCCTCGCCGCCGTGCCTTTGGTGCGCCTCCGAAACCCCGGCGACGACGCCGCGCAGGGCCGGGGAGGCCAGCCACTCCGGAGCCCGCTTGCGCAGCACCCCGCCACCGCGAGCACCCTTGCCGGTGATCACTAGAACCGCTCGATAGCCGTCATCCCATGCCCGCAGCACAAAGGCCTCGAGCGCGGCCTGGGCGCGTTCCTGGTCCAGGCCGTGCAGGTCGATGCGGGCGCCGATCGGATCGCGCTCCTTGGCGATCCGATGCTTCCGGCGCGGCTCAATGTCTCGCTCGCCGCTGTTGCGGAGCAGGGGAGAGCCGGCGCGTGGCGGGCCTTTGACCAGCTCTCCGACCGTAAAGGGCGCGCCGTCCCAGACCGGAACCGGCGGCGGGCCGGGGGTCTTGGCCTGAAGCTTGGCGGCCGGCGCTGGGGTGATCACGGGTTCAGGCGGCGGCGCCTTGCGGCCCGGCTTGCGGTGGACGGTGGCTGCGACCATCGACCAGAGCTTCTGCTCCTCAGGCCGGATGGGCCGCTTCACCGGTTCGGGCCGACCTTCGGGACCAGGCGGTGCATCCGCAGGGTATGACGCACCCGTCCAGCCTCAGCGCCGGCGCTAGGACCATGGCCCATATAGAGGTCGGCGCGCACCGGCCCCTTGATCGCCCCGCCCATGTCCAGGGCCATCACCGTCCGGCGATAGGTCGGGAATGCGCCCGAAAGGGTAGGGGCGACGCCATCGATGAAGAAAACCTCGCCTAGACTGTTGCGGCCAGTGTCGATCGCGATGGCCCGGCCCGGGGGCAGGGGAATACCCGCCGCGCCAACCGGTTGCCGGCCGTCGTCCGGCGCCAGGGTGAAGAACACGTAGCGGGGATTGAGCCGCATCACCTCGTCGGCGCGGGGGCCGCGATTGTCAGCCAGCCATCCGCGAATGGCGTCGCCCGACGTATTGTTGGCCGGCAGCAGCCCGCGATCACGCATCGGATTGGCGATGCCGACAAAGGTCCGGCCATTGGTCGCGGCGAACACCGCCTTGGTGCGGCGCCCGTTCGGATAGGTCAGGACCCCCGATCCCTGGATCTGCAAGAAGAACAAGTCCTCAGGCCGCATCCAGGCCAGGGCTTGGCCCGGCGACGTGGACTCGATAGCCGCGCGGTCGGGATAGGGACCCGTCTTGCCGTCCGGTGTGCGGCGCAGCGCGTCCTTGCCAGGTATGCCCGATCCCACCAGGTCGGCGGGCTTGCCCCGCACTGGAGCTGAAAATTCAGTGCTGGGTCGGTCGCGAGCTTCATACTCCGGAGAGAAGTAGGCGGTGAGCACGCCCTCGCCGACCAGCAGTTCAGGCCGGAAGCTTTCTTCGAAAAACGCTCGGGCGCGGGGGCCATCCAGGGGCCCAATGGCCCGGGCCCGGCGGCAGATCTCACCCATGGCCGGATCGCGGGAGACTCCGCAGGTGGTGCGGAAGGCCTCGTAACCGGCCGCATGATCGTCCTGCGCCCAGCCCGGCAATTCGGCGAAGGTCTCTGGACGCGCCGGCGTCGGGCTCGGCTGGCTCGGCGCCGGGCGTGGCGGCTGGGGACGAGGCGTGGGCGGCGGCACCGCCTTAGGCGTCACGCAGGCCGCGAGGGCCAGCGTCAGCATCAGGGCCGGAACGAGCTTCAGCTTGCCCAGATGGCCGCCAAGCCCCTGCGTCATGCGTCGAGAAACCAAGATCGCCCCCGGGATTGAATCAGAGGTCCCGGCATGGCCGGGATTTCAGGTGTTTTCTAGCCTCCCGTTCGGGGCGGGAAAACGGCGAGCCGGCCCTTCTAGGCTTCGGCGGCGTCCACGTGGACGAGAATCCAGTTCGGGTCACGGCTCTTCAAGCTGCGCTCGAAGGTCCAAAGCTCGGCGGTGCGCTTGTCGTCGACGGCCTCGCCTTCAGGGCCCTTGGTGCGGCTGCGGAACTCGGCCAGGAAGCGCACAGTGATCCGGGCGACGTCATCATGCAGGTCCGCGCGCTCCAGGTCGGCGCGCGGCGGATGCAGGAATTCCACGCTTTCGGTGACGCCCCGCGCCTCGCGATCAGCCAGGACGGACTCGAACGAGGCCATCACCGGCGGGGCGAGCAGGTTCTTCAGCGTCTCGCGATCGCCGGCGGCGAAGGCGCGAACCACCATCTCGTAGGCGCTCTTGGAGCCTCCGAGGAACCGCGACAGGTCGAAGGACGGGTCATGATGCTTGATCGCCGGCAGGCCGGTCAGGCCCACGCCGTCGTCGGCCGGATCCAGCGCCGGCGCTTGGCGCGCACCGCTAGTAACGGCGTCAGCAGCGGGCGTGTCCTCGGGCTGCCGTCCCACGCGCCGACCCAGCACCGCGTAGAGCTGGTAAAGCACGACCCCGGCCAAGCCGGCGAAAATGATCAGTTCTAGGACTTGCAACTTCTTGGGGCTCGCTGGACGTTGAACATTCAATATAGGGCAGCGACACGCCCTCGTCAGGGGGCGACGTTGCCACGGCTTAGGCCACATGTTAGCAGCCCGCGCCACAACAGGACGTGAATGAGCGTCCAATCAACCGGATTTTCCTCAATATGACCGATACCGACGCCGCCGGCCCCGAGACCAACGGAGCGGATGCGCCCGAACCCGGCATCCGCATCCTGGCCCAGTTCGTCCGCGACCTGTCCTTCGAGAATCCCCGTGCGCCGGAAACCCTGCGCGCCCAGAACACCACCCAGCCGCAAATCGAGATGGGCGTCGAAATGAACGCCCGCGGCCGTGAAGACGGCCTCTTCGAAGTCGACCTGAAGCTCTCGGCCCGCGCCACGCGCGATGACGGCCCGGTCTTCCACGTCGAGCTGCTCTACGGCGGCGTCTTCCAGATCACCGGCGTCAGCCAGGAAGAGCTGGAGCCCGTCCTGCTGGTCGAATGCCCGCGCTTCATGTTCCCCTTCGCTCGCCAAATCATCGCTGGCGTCACCGCTGACGGCGGCTATCCGCCCTTCATGCTGGACCCGATCGACTTCGGCGGCGTCTATGCTGCGCGCAAGGCCCAAGGCATGGGCGGCGAGACGGTCGGCAACGCCTAAGCCTTCCTCATCCTCCCTGTCCGGCCGGCGGCTGGGCGGGGAGGGCGATGTTTTTCTCTTTCTTTTCAAAGACTCGGTGATCTTCAATGACCGAGCTGCAAACTTCGCGCCTTCGGCTCCGCCCCGCACGGGAGGACGATCTGGCCGCACTGCACGCTGTCCTCAGCGATGCTGAAGCGATGCGCTTCTGGTCAACACCGGCCCACAAAGACCTAGGGACCACCCACGCCTGGCTGCGGGACATGATCAGCGCCGCGCCGGAAACCAGCCACGACTTCGTCGTCGAGCATCAGGGCGTGGTGATCGGCAAGGCCGGCTTCTACCAACTGCCTGAAATCGGCTTTATCCTGCATCCGGACTACTGGGGACGCGGCCTCGCCCGCGAGGCTCTGGAGGCGGTGATCGCCAGCGCCTTCGCCAACTATCGGGTCCCCCAGCTCATAGCCGATGTCGACCCCCGAAACGCGGGGTCCCTCGCGGTCCTGCGCCGGCTAGGCTTCATCGAGACCGGCCGGGCCGAACGCACCTTCCTGATCGGCGAGACCTGGTGCGACAGCATCTACCTGGCGCTTCAGCGCCCGTAGCCGCCGGGGCGACCTAGGGTTTCCCCGAATGGGCAACTTGGCTGCATCCGCGCATTCATAGGCTCCCAAGGATCGAGCGAGACCCCCGGGAGGGCGCCCATGAGCAAAGCCAGTCCCCTCGAGGCCCTCCGCGATTGGCTGGGGTCCGGCGCCTTGATCGCCATCAGCGGGCGGGTTGTGGCCGCCATCGCCATCGTCGGCGCGACCTACCTGCTGGTCCAGCTCATGCAAAAGGGGTTCGAACGCCTGCGTCGCCACGCCAAGGCCGGGTCGCCGCTGATCTATATCTTCGAAAAGGTTGTCGGTTACGCCCTGATGGTGGCGGGGCTGGTCGCCGGCCTCGCGACCTTGGGCGTCGATCTCAACTCCTTCACGGTGTTTGCGGGCGCCATCGGGGTCGGGGCAGGCCTTGGTCTGCAGGGTGTCGTGAAGGAATTCGTCTCAGGCTTGGTGCTGATCTTCGACCCCGCGATCCAGGTCGGTGACTTCATCGAGCTGGAAAGCGGCCTGCGCGGCGAGGTTGTCGAGATCGGCCCACGGGCGACCCGTATGCGAACCAACGACGACCTCAACGTGGTCATTCCGAACTCCAAGTTCATGCAGAGTCAGGTGATCAACTGGACCTACAACGATCAATCTGGACGGATCCACGTGGCTTTCTCGGTCGCTGAGGAGGCCGACAAGGCCGTCGTGCGCGACGTGGTGATGGCCGCCGCTCACGCCTTGCCGTTCACCGCCCCCGATCGCCCGGACCGCAAGACGCAAGTCTGGCTGACCAACTTCAGCGGGGATGGCCTGGACTTCGAGCTTATCGTTTGGCCGACCCTGGAATCCTCGCGCCACCCTTCGTCGCTGCGCGCAGCCTATACCTGGGCGGTGCATGAAGCCCTGCGAACGGCGGGGATCAACAGTTCCTCGCCCCAGCTCGACCTGCGGCTTCGCAGTCTCTTCGGCCAGGAGGGCGAGCACGCTCTTCACGTCCTCGACATGGCTGACCGGCGGCGGGCCACTCCGCGGGAGCCGATCCTCGAGAGCGCTCCCAATGACGCGGCCGCCGCAGTTTTCGATGACGCCGTCCGCAACAGCCGAGCCCGAGACGCCGAGCCCCGCCGACGTGAGAAGCAAGCCTGACGCCCTTGGCTGGCGACAAACTCGTGCCATCAATCGAGCCCAGGCTTGGCCGATGAGTTTCACGCGCCGCGCCGCCGCGATCCTGGCCACCGCCCTGCTGTCGATACCCGCCAGCGCCATGGCCCAGCAGGTCGCGGCCTTTTCGCGCCACGACAACCGCTTCTTCGTCGACTGCATGGTCGACCAGGTGCTCGAACTCTGCCAGCTCGACACTGGGTCCTACGGCGTCGGCCTGCGGCCCCGGCCCGAGTTCGAAGCCTATCCAGCCCAGGGCGTCGGCGGGGTGATGGGCGCCAATGGGCTGCCGCTTCCAACCCGCGAGGTTCGGCTTGGCGCCTTGAGCTTTGGCCAGTTCAAGCTCCAGGACGTTCCCGCGGCCGTCGCCGACAGCCCGTTCGACCACAGCATCATCGGTCTGGAGTACTTCCAGAGATTGGGCGCGTTCACCTTCGACTTCCGGCGCAACGAATTGCGGCGCGGCTGGCCGGCCTCCAGCCGTTCCTGCGAGGAGCCGTTCGAAGTCACGACCCGAATGATCCGCGTCCCGGTCGATCTTCCCGGAGTACACGTCAAGGCGGCCTGGGACACCGGGGCGAGCACTACCGTCGGCGACGCCGCCTTCATCGCCGCCCACCCCGAGGTGTTCCGCTTCGTTCGCAAGCTGCCGCCAGGCGCCGACGTCACGTCCATCGGCATGCCGGTCAGCCTCTATGTCGCCAGCAAGCTCTCGTTCTGCGGCCGTGACTTCCATGACGTCGCCGTGGTGGCGGTGGATATGTCCCGGTCCAAGGCCCTGGTTCCGGATTTCCCGGACCTCGCCCTCGGGGCCAATCTGATGGTGGGCGATAGCTGGTCGTTCGATTTCGCCGACCGCCGCTGGGCTTACGGCCACGGTTCTTAGATCCCGCTGCAGCAGGCCGGCGGTCCCCTCTAGGCGCCGTGCGCCAGATGGGCTCATCTAGCCGAGGTTGAAAGCCTCCGGACTGCAAGCGCCTGTCCGGCTCCGTCAGCAAAGGATGCGCCGGTCGATCCTGCGCAAGTCGGACGTGACGCTGCACTCCTCGGCCAAAGAACAGCGCCTGCTGCTGACCTCGATGACGGTCACCATCATCCTGGCTGTGACCAGCATCGGGTTCGGGCTGTGGATCAGCTCCAAGTCGGTGATGTTCGACGGGTTCTACGATCTCATCGACGCGGCCATGACCGGTGTCGCCCTGCTGACCGTGCGACTGATCTCGCGGGGCGACGATGACCGCTTCCAGTATGGCTACTGGCATTTAGAGCCGATGCTCGCCCTGCTGAACGGCCTGATCCTGGCCTTCGCCTGCATTTACGCCTTCATCGACGGTCTCAACGGCCTGATCGTCGGCGGCCGGGAACTTCAGTTCGGCATCGGCGCGATCTATGCCGGCGTCAGCAGCGTCATCAACTTCATCTTCTTCGCCTATATCCGCCGTTCAGCCCGTCATCTCGGCTCGCAGATGCTCGATGTCGACGCCCGATCCTGGCTCATGGGCGGGGTGCTCAGCGCCGGCCTATGTTTCAGCTTCATGGTCGGCGGTCTGCTCACCCAGACAGGAGCTGCGCGCTTGGCACCCTATGCCGACCCCCTGATCTTGCTGATCATCGCCCTGTGCCTGTTCCCGTTCCCGCTGATGACGATCTGGAAGGCCGGCCGCGACATCCTGATGATCACACCGAGCGACCTGGACGAGAAGATCAGCCAACTGGCTAAGGAGGTCGCCGAGCGACATGGCTTCGTGGACTATGACTCCCATGTCGTGAAATCGGGTCGCCAACAATTCATCGAGATCGGCCTGGTCGCGCCCTCCGGCGACACCGAGACCAACTTTGATCGATTGGACGCGATCCGCGCCGAGATCGCCGCGGCCATGGGCGGCGCGAGCCCAGGCTATTGGCTGACCGTCGATTTCACCGCCGACAAGCGCTGGATCTGAGAACCGTCAGAGCCCGTGCTTTTTCCAAAGCTCGTCGCTCTTCACGACATTGCGGATGAAGCTGGCGTGCAGCTCGCGTTCGGCGTCGGTCGAGCGGAAGGGCAGGGGGCGAGGACGGGCGCCATAGGATCCCGCCTTGGCGACCGCGACGGCCTGGGCGGCCATTGCGTGAGTGGTCAATTCCAGCGTCAGGGCGCGGCCGCCCTTCAGCTCCAGATAAACCCCGGCCAGCAGCCGGGCGTCGATCAAGGCGCCGTGCTTTTCCCGGTCGCTCAGCGAAATCTTGAACCGCTTGCACAGCGCATCGAGCGAGTTGTGCATCCCCGGAAACTTCTTCCGGGCGATCGCCAGGGTGTCGATCCAGCGATCTTCGTGCAGCGGCGTGAGGCCAAGGCCCTGCAACTCGTAGTTCACGAAGGTGCGGTCGAAGGTGGCGTTGTGAGCAATGATCGGCGCGTCACCCACGAAGTCGAGGAAATCCTGATGGATCTCCTTGTCGCGAAACTTGGGCTTGCCCCGTAGGAACGCCGCCGACAGGCCGTGGACTTTTTCGGCTTCGGGCGGCATGTCGCGCTCGGGATCGATATAGACGTGGAAACTCCGCCCCGTGGGCAGATAATCCTCGATCTCCAGGCACGCGAGTTCGACCAGCTTGTGGCCCATCTGCGGCTCGAAGCCCGTGGTTTCCGTGTCGAGAACGATCTCACGCGCCATACGGTCTAGATCGCCTTATTTGGCCTGGCCATCAAGGGAGGCGAGACGTCGCGGCGGCCTACGCTGTGGATCACGCATGGTGGCGATGATCTCCGTCACTTGCTCGCGCGCCGGCTCCAGACCGCGACCGGTATCGACTACGAAATGGGCCCGCGCCCGTTTTTCGCTGTCATGCATCTGCCGCGCTAGAATGGCGTCCAGGCGATCGGCCGTCATGCCGGGCCGGGCCAGCACCCGCTCGCGCTGCTGGCTTTCGGGGGCCGAGACCACCACAACCGCGTCCATGTTCGCATCACCGCCGGTCTCGTAGATCAGAGGGATGTCCAGAACGACCATGTCGGCGCCGGCTTCTTCCGCGGCCTTGAAAAACTGCACCCGGTCAGCGCCGACCAGGGGGTGAACGATCTTGTTCAGGCGCCCCATCGCCTCATCGTCGCCCAGGACCCGCGTCCGCAGGGCCTCGCGGTCGACTGCGCCCTCCTTGGTCACGCCGGGAAACGCCGCCTCCAACGGGGCCACGGCCGCCCCGCCCACTTGATAGAGATCGGCCACGGCGGCGTCGGCGTCGTAAACCGGTACGCCCGCATCGCGGAACATCGCCGCGGTCGTCGACTTGCCCATGCCGATGGAGCCGGTCAGTCCGATGATCAACATTTCAGAGTCCCAGAGCTTTGAGCGCCAGCGCGCGTACATCGACGCTTTCCGGCGGCGTTTGGCCATAGAAGGCTTCAAATGAAGGAACTGCCTGGCCGATCAACATGGCCAAGCCATCGACCGTTTGCCGGCCCAACCCCTCGGCCTGCGCCAAGAGCGGGGTCTTCAGCGGCTTGTAGACCATGTCCATGATCACTGCGCTTGGCGGCGTCGCCTCCAGGGGCAGGTCCAGGGCTGGCGATCCAGATAGGCCGGCGGAAGTGGCGTTCACCACGGCGACTGCACCATCGAACGCCTTGGCGGCCTCATTCAGGGCAAAGGCGGCGGCCCCCAGGGGTTCGGCGATATCCTGGGCCTTGGTCAGCGTCCGATTGACGATCCGCACATCACGGCACCCGGCCTCGACAAACGCCGCCGCGGCGCCGCGCGATCCGCCGCCCGCGCCGAGGATCACCACCGGGCCGGCCTTGGGATCAAACCCCGGAGCCTGCTCGGCAAAGGCTCTAAGCATGCCCAGCCCGTCGGTGTTGTCGGCCAGGATCGTGCCGTCTTCGCGAAACACCAGCACATTGGCGGCGTCCGCCGTCCGCGCTCTGAATGTCGCCTCGTCGGCCAAGGCCAAGGCCTCGCCCTTGAAAGGCAAGGTGACGTTCAACCCCGACACTGTTCCTCCGCGCAGGGAATCGACAAAGGCGGTGAACCGCCCCGGCTGGACCGAAAAGGGCACATAGACCCCGTCCATGCCCGCCGCCGCCAGCCAGGCGTTGTGCAAGATCGGGCTCATGGAATGGCTGATCGGCCGGCCGACCACGCCGGCCACCCGGGTCGCGCCGGAAATGCTCATGCCGCCAACACGCCGTGGCGGCGGAACAGGTCTAGCAAACCCATCAGGGGCAAGCCCAGGATAGCGAAGTAGTCGCCCTCGATCTTCGAGAACAACTGCGCCCCAGGGCCTTCGAGCCGGTAGCAACCCACCGACCCAAGAGCTTCTTCGCCCTCAAGCTCAAGATAACTGGCGAGAAACTCGTCTGAGAAATCGCGCATGGTCAGAGTCGCCGAGACAATCTCGCGCCAGATCGGCGCTCCGTCCTTGGCCACCACCACCGCCGAATGCAGCTTGTGCGGCTTGCCCCGCATGGTCCTCAACCGCTCGGCTGCGCCGTCCACCGTCTCGGCCTTGTCGTAGAGCTTGCCCTCGAACTCTAGGGTCTGGTCGGATCCGATCACGAAGCCCGGCTTGGAGCGCGAGACCTTGATGGCTTTCAGTTCGGCCAGGGCGTCCGCGACATCGCGGGGGCTCGCGCCTTCAGCCAGCATGGCGTTTTTCACCGCGTCCTCGTCGACGCCGGCCACCGACACTTCAAAAGGTACGCCCGCGCCGGTCAGCACGGCGCGCCGTGCGGCGCTCTTGGACGCCAGGATAATCTGCGTGCTCAACCCAGCACCTCCACCTGTCCGTGGCCGCCGTGCAGCAAGTTCATCACCGCTGCGGCGGTTTCTTCGACACTTCGGCGGGTGACGTCGATCACCGGCCAGCCTTGGCGCTCATAGAGCCGGCGAGCCTTCACCGTCTCCTCGCGTACCGCTTCGATGTCGATATAGGTGGATTCCCGGTCTTCCTTGAGGCTGAGCAACCGGTTTCGCCGGATCTGGATCAGCCGGTCTGGGGAAATCGTCAGCCCAACCACCAAGGTGTTCTTCAGCTCGAACAGCTTTTCCGGCGGCGGCCGCGTCGGCACCAGCGGCACATTGGCCGCTCGCACGCCGCGATGAGCCAGATAGATGCAGGTCGGCGTCTTCGAGGTTCGCGACACCCCGACCAGGACCACGTCGGCCTGCTCCAGATCCTGCCCGCCTTGGCCGTCGTCGTGGCCGATGGCGTAGTTCAGGGCGTCCATTCGGTTGAAATAGTCGTTGTCCAGCGCGTGCTGCACGCCCACCCGGCGGCTGATCGAGGCGCCAAGATAGCGCTGCAGCGACGAGACCAAGGGATCGAGCGCGGCGATGCAGGGCATATCCAGCCGCCGTACGCCTTCTTCCAGCGCGGTCCGCAATTGATCGTCGACAATGGTGTGAATGACCACGCCGGGCGCTTCCTCGATATCGGTCAAGGCCCGCTCGAGCTGCCGGGGCGAGCGCACCAGCGCATAGATATGTTCGATCGGCAGGACGTTCTCGAACCGGGCGCAAACGGCGCGCGCCATGGCGTTCAGCGTCTCGCCGGTCGAGTCCGACACCAGGTGGACGTGGAAGTAGGTCGCGACGCGAGGGGTCGAGGTCATGGGCCTCTTGGGGCTGCAAGGACGAAATGCGGAATCTGGGCGGGAAAACTGGGGACGAAAGAGTCGATACCTTCTTAACGAAGGAGGACTGCTTTGTGGAATAGCCGGCGCCGTGGCCGGGGCCCTGTGCACGGGCGGGAGGAAGTCGGGAGTTTGCCGCCAGCTCGTCCACTGGAACGATGGTTAAGATACTATGAACAGGGGTGTTGGCGACCGGGCCGCGAATGACCCCTGTTCGTCAAAGTTAACTCCCCGTTAACCTACTAACGAAACGTAAACGCCATCAGGGCTAGGGTCGTTGTCCCCGCAATCCACAGGGTTGTGCGCGGAGGGCGCGTTAACCACCAATCGCCTTGTTGATAAGGGGTTGCGGCGGTATGGCCAGCGAAAGTTGTCCCCGTATGTCCACGGCCCTACCTCTTCCTCAACATCCAATATCTAAATTCTTATTAGGAAGAAGACAGGCGGGCGGCGCCCATGGGCTTGAGCCTGGGGCCTTAAGCCGGTTTAACGGCGCTCATGTCAGAAGGTTCAAAACCGCGCCTCTTGAGGGCGCTCGCCGGTGAAACCCTGGATAGGCCGCCGGTCTGGTTCATGCGTCAGGCTGGGAGGTCGCTCCCCGAGTACCGTGAGCTTCGCACCCGGGCGCCGGACTTCATCGCGTTCTGCCACAATCCCGAGATGGCGGCCGAGGCCACGATGCAGCCGATGCGGCGGTTCCCGCTGGATGCAGCCATCGTGTTCGCCGACATCCTGCTGATCCCGCGTGCGCTCGGCCAGGAAGTCTGGTTCGAGGCCGGCGAGGGTCCCCGGCTTGGGGAACTGCCGTCGATTGAATCAATGGCCGACCAGATCGAAGCCTCGACTGGGCGGCTGTCGGCCATCGGTGAGACCCTTTCTCGGGTCCGGGCGGAGTTGGAACCTGATCGCGCCCTGATCGGCTTTGCTGGCGCTCCCTGGACCGTGGCGACCTATATGATCGAGGGCAGGGGGTCGGATCGCTCCGGCGCCCGGACCTACGCCTATCAGAACCCCGAAAAGCTCGATCGCTTGATCGAGGTGCTGGTGGAGTCGACCGCTCGCTATCTGGTGATGCAGGCGAAGTCCGGCGCCCAGGTGCTGAAGCTTTTCGAGAGCTGGGCTGAAGGCCTGGCCGAGGATGTCTTCGAGCGCATCGTCATCAAGCCGCATGCCGCGATCATCGAGAAGGTCCGGGCCGCTGGCGTTGACACCCCGTTCATCGGCTTCCCACGCGGAGCCGGCGCCCTGGTCGAGAACTATGCTGCGAAGGTGCCGGTCAATGCGGTGGCCTTGGACACCCAGGCCTCTGCGGCGCTCGGTCAGAAGATCCAGGCTGGTGGAAAGACCATCCAGGGGGCCCTCGACAACCTGTTGCTTCGCGCCGGCGGGCCGGCGCTGGACGCCAGGGTTGATGCCTTGATCGAGCAGTGGAACAGCGGTCCCTACATCTTCAATCTCGGCCACGGCGTCATGCCTGACACCCCGATCGAGCATATCGAGCGCACCATCCGACGGGTGACCGGCAAGTGAGCAAGCTCGCCGTCGTTCTGTTTAACCTCGGCGGCCCTGACGGTCCCGACGCGGTGCGTCCGTTCCTCGAAAACCTGTTCAAGGATCCGGCGATCATCACCCTGCCGGCGATCGCCCGGATCCCGCTGGCCAAGTTCATCTCCTCGCGCCGCGCCGAGATGGCCAAGGCGAACTACGCGATCATGGGTGGCGGCTCACCGTTGCTGCCCGAGACGTTGAAGCAGGCCCGCGCCTTGGAAGCCTCACTCAACGAGGCCAATCCATCCCAGGAAGCGCGGGTCTTTGTCGCGATGCGCTATTGGAAGCCCTTCGCGGCCGAGACAGCCAAGGAGGTTGCGGCCTTCGCACCCGACGAAATCGTCCTGCTGCCGCTTTATCCGCAGTTTTCGACCACCACGACGGCCTCTTCCTTGAAGGATTGGGCGCAGGCCTATCGGGGGCCTGGCCGTACCCGCACGGTCTGCTGCTATCCGACCGAGCCCGGCCTGACTGATGCTCACGCCAAGCTGATCCGAGAGACCTGGGAAGCCGCCGGTAGCCCAGCCAACGTGCGGCTGCTGTTTTCCGCCCACGGCCTGCCTGAAAAGGTGATCGAGGGCGGTGATCCCTACCAGGCCCAGATCCAGGCCACCGCTCAGGCTGTCGCCATGCGGTTGCCTGAACTCGCCGATTGGAACGTCTGCTATCAGAGCCGGGTGGGGCGATTGAAGTGGATCGGTCCGTCAACGGACGATGAGATCCGCCGCGCCGCCGCTGAGGGCAAGGGCGTGTTGATTAGCCCGATCGCCTTTGTGTCCGAACATGTTGAGACCCTGGTCGAGCTCGATCACGAATATGCTGAGCTTGCTGGGCAGGTGGGTTGCGCGCCTTATCTTCGCGCCCCGACCCCCAGCACGGACCCGGCCTTTATCCGCGCCTTGACCCGGGCCACCACCCAAGCCCTGGCGCGCAATAGCGATGTGGCCCCACACGGCGCGTGGCGTTGCCCTGAAACCTATGGCAAATGCGCCTGTCGAAACGAGGCGAGGGGAGCCGCAGCGTGAACTACGATCTGCTCAGAGGCCTGCACATCATCGCGGTGATCGCCTGGATGTCGGGGATGATGTACCTGCCCCGCCTCTACGCCTACCACACCGAGACGGCCCCTCCCGGCAGCGAATTTGACGAGAAGTTCCTGGTCTGGGAACGCAAGCTGCTGAAAATAATCATCAATCCGTCGATGATCATCGTGTGGATCCTCGGGGTGAGCCTGGTGTTCTGGCACGTCTATTCGGCGAAAGAGGGCTGGGGCTTCTTGGCGCAGCCGTGGATGATCGTGAAGTTGGCGGCGGTGCTGTTCATCTCTGGCTGGCACGGCTTTCTCGCCGGCTCGTACAAGAAGTTCCTGGCCGGGCAGCGCCCGAAGTCCGCGAAGTTCTGGCGCGCCACCAACGAACTGCCGTTCATCGCCGCGATCATCGCGGTGCTCGCCGTGACCCTTCAATTCGGTCAGCACTGAGCCTATCTGTCGGCTAGGCCCCAGCACGATCTGGAGCGGCCACGCTTGACCGGAGCCCGCGCATGTGGTTCCGGTCTCCCTACGTGTCGACGATTTTCGTAGATACGCCCCGCCTTTTTCCGTGCGCCGCGCGCTTAACCAGCAGCTGCGGCCCGGCCCTCGAAACAAATCCGGCGTCTCAAAACGCCTCCAACGATTCTCTCCGCGCCCGAGAACCGCTCGGCCGACGGAGCCTATCTCAGAGTAATTTCATGACTGAAGACACCCCCACCGACGTCCCCGCCGAAGATGCGGCCGTCGAAGCCGCCGAAACCCAGGAAGTCGTCCTGGAGACCGCCCAGCTCGACGCCGGCGCCGAGGCTGACGAAGACGACGAACCCTCCGAGGTCGCCGCGGCCATCGCCGCCATGGGCCTGACCCGGATGTCGCTCCAGGA
Organism: Phenylobacterium sp.; assembly: GCF_030681155.1. Classification (GTDB taxonomy): domain Bacteria; phylum Pseudomonadota; class Alphaproteobacteria; order Caulobacterales; family Caulobacteraceae; genus Phenylobacterium. The sequence goes on from NZ_JAUXXE010000049.1 coordinate 61,529, forward strand.
GTTGAAGGACAAGTCGCCCGCCGACCTGCTCTCCTTCGCCGAGACGCTGGAGATCGAGAACGCCAACTCCATGCGCAAGCAGGATATGATGTTCGCGATCCTCAAGGCTCTGGCCGAGGAAGGCATCGCCATCTCCGGTTCCGGCACCCTGGAAGTGGTCCAGGACGGCTTCGGCTATCTTCGCAGCCCGGAAGCCAACTACCTGTCCGGCCCCGATGACATCTATGTCAGCCCCTCGCAGATTCGTAAGTTCGGCCTGCGCACCGGCGACACCGTCGACGGCGCCATCCGCGCCCCGCGCGAAGGCGAGCGCTATTTCGCCCTGGTCAGCGTCGAGCAGATCAACTTCGAGAACCCTGAGAACGTCCGCCACAAGGTCCTGTTCGACAACCTGACCCCGCTCTATCCGGACGAGCGGCTGAAGATGGAAATCGACGATCCGACCCTGAAGGACCGCACCGGCCGGGTCATCGACATCGTCGCTCCACTCGGCAAGGGCCAACGTTGCCTGATCACCGCCCCGCCGCGGGTTGGTAAGACGGTGATGTTGCAGAACATCGCCAAGTCGATCGAGACCAATCACCCCGAGTGCTATCTGATCGTCCTGCTGATTGATGAACGCCCCGAAGAAGTGACCGACATGCGCCGCACCGTCCGCGGTGAAGTCGTGTCCTCCACCTTCGACGAGCCCGCCACTCGCCACGTGCAGGTCGCCGAGATGGTCATCGAGAAGGCCAAGCGCCTGGTCGAGCACAAGCGCGACGTGGTCATCCTGCTGGACTCGGTGACCCGTCTGGGCCGCGCCTACAACACTGTCGTGCCGTCCTCGGGCAAGGTGCTGACCGGCGGTGTCGACGCCAACGCCCTGCAGCGCCCGAAGCGCTTCTTCGGTGCGGCGCGGAACATCGAGGAGGGCGGCTCGCTCACCATCATCGCCACCGCCCTGATCGACACCGGCAGCCGGATGGACGAAGTCATCTTCGAAGAGTTCAAGGGTACGGGTAACTCGGAAATCATTCTGGACCGCAAGGTCGCCGACAAGCGGATCTACCCCGCCGTCGACGTCATCAAGTCGGGCACCCGGAAGGAAGACCTCATCACCCCGAAGGAACACCTGCAGAAGTCCTTCATCCTGCGCCGCATCATCACCCCGATGGGCGCCCAGGACGCGATCGAGTTCCTGCTCGACAAGCTGCGGTCGTCCAAGAACAACGACGACTTCTTCCAGTCGATGAATACCTAGGGCCTCCAGCCTTAGCGGACACAAAAAGGGGGCTCGCGGCGACGCGGGCCCCTTTGCTTTGGGTCAAGGTGTTGATTTTAGATACGTTTCACGTGGAACGCGGCCTAGCTCCTCTCCCCGTTGGGGAGAGGTTAGGTGAGGGATCAGCGTTCCCCCTTTGATGCGGTGAGTCGGCAGAGCGGCTACGCCGCCACCTCACCCATCCTCTCCCGAGGGAGAGGGGAATTACGGAATCAGCAAACTCGCCCCGACCGTTTCGCGGCCTTCCAGCGCCTCATGCGCCCTACGGGTCTCGGCAAGCGGGAAGGTCTGGCCGATGTCGATCTTCACGGCCCCGGACTTGATCACCTCGAACAAGGCCGCGGCGCTTTCATCCAACTCGGCGGTCGTGGCCTGATAGTCGCCCATGGTCGGACGGGTGAAGAACAGCGACCCGGCCATCTGGAGTCTCGAAGGTGCAAACGGCGGCACGGGGCCGGAGGCGTTGCCAAAACTGACGAACAGTCCGCGCCGCGCCAGGCTGCCCAGCGTACCCTCGAAGGTCGCCGCGCCGACCGAGTCGTAGGCGACCGGCACACCCTTGCCGCCCGTGATCTTCCGCACCTCGGCGGCGACGTCCTCATCGCGATAGAGGATGACGTGGTCGGCCCCCAGGCTCCTGGCGCGCGCCGCCTTATCCTCGGACCCGGCCGTCGCGATCACCTTGGCGCCCAGATGCTTGGCCCATTGGACCAGGATCGAGCCCACCCCACCGGCGGCGGCGTGGACCAGGATCGTCTCGCCGGCCTTCACCGGATAGCAGCGGCGCAACAGGAACTCGGCGGTCATGCCTTTCAGCATGGCGGCCGCGCCGGTCGCCGCATCAACGCCGTCCGGCAGGCGGACCGCCCGCTCAGCGACGACCGTGTGGAGCTCGGCATAGGCGCCCAACGGCCCCGAGGCGTAGGCGATCAGGTCGCCAATCTTGAACCGGGTCACGCCGTCCCCGACTGCCTCGACAATGCCCGCGCCTTCCATGCCGAGCCGCGACGGCAGCTTCACCGGATAGAGGCCCGAGCGATGATAGGTGTCGATGAAGTTGATCCCGATGGCCTGCTGGCGAACCAGCACCTGGCCGGGCCCCGCGACGGGGGCGGGGATGTCGACGACCTCGAGGACCTCAGGCCCTCCGGTCGTTGTGAATTGAACTGCTTTCATCAAGCCTCCAGGTGCTGTTGGAAGAAGGCCAGGGTCCGGCCGCCGGCCAGCTTGGCGTCAGCCTCATCATAGTGCTCGCCGCCCTTGCGCGCGAAGGCGTGGTCGCGGCCGGGATAGGTGTGGATTTCGATCTGCGGATGGTTCTTCAGGGTGGCCAGGATAAGCGCCTGGGCCTCCTTCGGCACGAACTGGTCTTCCTCAGCGATGTGCATCAGCAGCGGGTGCGCCTGCTTCTCGCTCTCGATCAGGTTCTTCTCGATGCCGACGCCGTAATAGGCGACGCTGGCGTCGCTGTCGGTGCGGGTCGCGGTCAGGAAGGCGAGAAGCCCGCCCAGGCAGAACCCGACGGCTCCAACCTTGCCGTTCACCTCGCCCATGGCTCGGACTTGGTCGATGGTCGCGGCGATGTCCTTGACCCCCGCCTCGACGTCGAAGGCGTTGTAGAGCTCGAACGCCTTCTTCCACTCGGCCTCGGATTGGTCGGTGATGTCGATGCCCGGCTCGATCCGCCAGAACAGGTCGGGACAGACCGCCAGGAAGCCGGCGGCGGCCAACTCGTCGCAGGTATCGCGCATCACCGCGTTGACCCCGAAGATTTCCTGAATGACCACTACAGCGGGGGTCTGGCTTCGGCCGGGGACTTTTTCGGGTCGCGCGACATAGGCGGCGAATTGGCCGTCTTCGGTCTTGATGGTGATCGTCTCGCCCATTGGCGTCTCCCGTTTCACTAAAAAAGGCCTTCACGCGGCTACTAGCTTGTGGGGCCCGGCTGCGCTCATAACAATGTGGTCAGAGCCGATGTGGCGCTTGGAGGTAATCAGATGAAGATGACGATCGAAATCGACTGCTCGCCCCAGGAAGCCCGTTCGTTTCTCGGTCTGCCAGACGTTAGCGCTCTTAACGACAAGCTGGTCGAAGAGATGCAGAAACGCATGACCGCAAATATGGCGATGGTCTCGCCTGACGAGTTGATGAAGAACTGGGCGGCGTTCGGGGCGGGGGCGCAGGAGCAGTTCCGCAACCTGATGTCCGCCGCCGTTGATGCTGGCATGGGCGCAAACCGCAACAAATGACCGATACTATCTTCGCGCCGGCCACCGCCCCCGGGCGTTCGGCGGTCGCCGTCGTGCGCCTGTCCGGGCCGGCGACGGGGAGAGCGGTCGCCGCCCTGGCCGGTCGTTTGCCGCGGCCACGTCTGGCAACCTTGCGAACCCTGCGGGGTCAGGACGGCGCGGCGATCGACCAGGCCCTGATCCTGTGGTTCACCGGACCCAAGAGCTACACCGGCGAGGACTGCGCTGAGCTCCACCTTCACGGTGGCCCGGCGGTCGTCGCCGGCGTGCTTGAGGCGCTATCGGCGCTCGGACTTCGCTTGGCCGATCCGGGCGAGTTCACGCGGCGGGCGTTTGAAAACGGCAAGCTGGATCTGGCTCAGGCCGAAGGCGTGGCCGACCTCATAGAGGCCGAAACCGAGGCTCAACGCCGCCAGGCGCTCGATCAGCTTGGTGGCGCGCTGGGGCACGCCCAGAGCCGCTGGCGTGACGCCCTGATCGAAGCCTTGGCGATGTTCGAGGCCGCAGTGGACTTCGCCGACGAAGAGGTGCCCGCAGACGTGGCGGCCCGCGCTCGGCCGGTGTTGACCGACCTGATCGCCGACATCGAGCATGCCCTAGTCCACGTGAAACGCGGCGAGCAGGTGCGTGAAGGCTTCCGCATCGCCCTGATCGGCGCGCCCAACGCCGGCAAGAGCACGATCCTGAACGCACTGGCCGGTCGTGAGGCGGCGATCGTCACTGCCACGCCTGGGACCACGCGTGATATCATCGAAGTGCCGATGCGCTTCAGTGGCTACAAAGCCTTGCTCGCCGACACCGCCGGACTGCGCGAAACCCACGACGAGATCGAAGCCGAGGGTGTTCGCCGCGCGCGGGCTTGGGCCGGGGAAGCCGACCTTCGGATCTGGGTGGTGGACGGCGCCAGCGACGCAGCTGCGACGGCGCCAGAACTTCATCCGCACGACCTCTGCGTGATCAACAAGGCCGACCTGCCGCCGGGCGCCGAAACCGGCCACGCCGTCGTCGAGGCGCGCGCGTTTGGCGTCGAGGCCCTTAGGCTGAGCGCCAAGTCCCCCGGCGATATCGCCGCCCTCGAACATGCCCTGGAGACGCGGGTTGTGGCCGCTCTAGCCGGGGCCGAGCTGCCAACCGCCACCAGGCTGCGTCACCGCGAACTGCTGGCTGAGGCCCTGGAGCGCCTGCAGCGGGCCCTGGTTCTGGAAGACGATCTCGAACTGGCCGCCGAAGACGTCCGCCTCGCGGGCCGCGCGCTCGACCGCATCACCGGCCGCATCGACCCCGAAGACGTACTCGACCGCGTGTTCTCCAGCTTCTGCATCGGCAAGTAGGCCCATAAGCCCTCTCCCTCGGGAGGAGTTTGGGTGAGGGGGCCGCGCAGCGGCGTTCCGGCTTGCCGGGTTTTGTCGGTGGGGAGCAAGACCCTCACCTAACCTCTCCCAGTGGGAGAGGGGTGGCTGGCGCTACGCAACGCTCGTCCAACCTCCGAACCAAGCGGCCGTGTTTCACGTGAAACACCAACGTGCGACCCGCGGCCGAATCCCACGTGAAACCCAGGCCGTCTTGCCCTATAGCTTCAGACCGCCCCCGCCTCGCCGGGGGCGTCTTTCGTGGAGACGACAAGCTTGAGCGCCTGGGACGTCATCATCATCGGGGGTGGGCACGCCGGCTGCGAAGCCGCGGCGGCTTCCGCGCGCTTTGGGGCCAAGACCCTGCTGCTCACACATAAGGTCGAAACCATCGGCGAGATGAGCTGCAATCCAGCCATCGGCGGCCTCGGCAAGGGGCATCTGGTTCGCGAAATCGACGCCCTGGACGGCTTGATGGGCAGGTTAGCCGACGTCGCCGGCATCCAGTTCCGCATGCTGAACCGTTCCAAGGGCGCGGCCGTTCGCGGCCCCCGCTCGCAGATCGACCGCAAACTCTATCGTGAAGCGATGCAGGCCGAGCTCGCCGCAACGCCGAACCTCAGCATTCTGGCCGAAGCGGTCGAGGACCTAATCGTCGTGGACGGCGTGGTTCAGGGCGTGGTCGGCGCCACGGGAAACGAGTACCGAGCGGGCAGGGTGGTCCTGACGACGGGCACATTCCTCAAAGGTATCATTCATCAGGGCGAGAAGCGCATCCCGGCCGGCCGGGTGGGCGATGCGCCGGCCATCGGCCTTTCGGACCGCCTCTATGCTTCTGGCCTATCGATGGGGCGGCTGAAGACCGGAACCCCCGCACGTCTGGACGGCTCGACCATCGCCTGGGACGGCCTTGAGATGCAGGCGGCTGACGCCGAGCCGGTCCCGTTCTCGTTCCTGACTGACAAGATCACCACGCCGCAGATCGAGTGCGGGGTCACCTACACCAACGCCGCCACGCACCAGATCATCGCCGATCGCCTGACCGAGTCCGCCGTCTATGGCGGCCGGATCAACGGCCGGGGCCCGCGCTATTGCCCCTCGATCGAGGATAAGGTCGTTCGGTTCGGCGACAAGGACAGCCACCAAATCTTCCTGGAGCCGGAAGGCCTGGACGACACCACGGTCTATCCAAACGGGATCTCGACCTCGGTCTCTGAGGAAACTCAGGATCTGTTCCTGCGGACAATTCCGGGTCTCGAGAACGTCCAGGTGAAGCGCTACGGCTACGCCATCGAATACGACTACGTGGATCCCCGCGAGCTCTACCCCACCCTGGAGGTCAAGCGCGTTCCGGGCCTATATCTGGCCGGGCAGATCAACGGCACCACGGGATATGAGGAGGCGGGCGCTCAAGGCCTCGTCGCCGGCCTGAACGCGGCGCGAGCGGCCTCTGGACTGGAAGCCGCCGCTTTCGGTCGTGATGAAGCCTATATCGGCGTGCTGATCGATGACCTCGTCACCTGTGGCGTCACCGAGCCCTATCGGATGTTCACCAGCCGGGCCGAGTTCCGGTTGTCGCTGCGGGCTGACAATGCGGACCAGCGTCTGACCGAGCGCGGTATGGCCTTGGGCGTGGTCGGTGTTTCACGTGAAACAGCGTTCCGTGCAAAGTCTGACTTGCTCGCCCAGGCCCGCGCTCGCGCCGCCGCCCTGACCCTGACGCCCGCCGTCGCCCAGAAGGCGGGGCTCCCGGTGAAGGCCGATGGCGTTGTCCGCGACCTCACGCAGCTCCTGGCCTATCCGACCATCGGGTTCGATGACCTCTCGGCCCTATGGCCCGAGCTGGCCGAGTGGGCGCCGGAGATCCGCGAGCAGATCGAGATCGACGCGTCCTATGCCGGCTATCTGGACCGCCAGGCCGCCGACGCAGCCGCCTTCCGCCGCGATGAAAACCTGCGGCTACCGGCCGATCTCGACTATGCCGGGGTGGGGGGGCTCTCCAACGAGGTCCGCGAAAAGCTAATCACCGTTCGCCCGCTGACCCTCGGCCAAGCCGCCCGCATCGAGGGCGTGACCCCGGGCGCCTTGACCGCTCTGCTCGCCCACGTTCGTCGCCACGCCGCCTGAGCCCCAGCCATTGCCTGAGTTCCCGCCTGTGTCAGAAGTTGCAGACCCCGTTCTGGTGGCCGACGCCGCCGCCTTCGCTGCGATCACGGGGGCCGGGCCGGAAGCCATCGCCGATCTGGAGCGCTACCGGTCATACCTGATCGAGTGGAACGCCAAGATGAACCTCGTGGGGCCGGCGACGCTCGACGTTTTCTGGTCGCGACACGCCTGGGATTCAGCTCAAATCCTGCCGTTAGCCCCGGACGCTCTCACCTGGGCCGATCTCGGAACCGGCGCAGGATTGCCTGGCATCGTGTTGGCGATCCTCGCGAAAGACCGCCCCGGCTTCCACGTCCACCTTGTCGATAGTCTGACGAAACGCTGCCGGTTCCTGACCGAGGTGGTCGATGGGCTGAAGCTTCCGGCGACAGTTCATAATTCTCGTGCGGAAGATTTGTCCCTGACTGTGGATATCGTCACTGCCCGGGCTTGCGCGCCCCTCACGCGACTGATGGGGTATGCCCAGCCCTACTTGAAGCGTGGAGCGACCGCGCTCTTCCTTAAGGGACAAGATGTAGCGTCCGAACTTGAGGACGCCGCTAGCAATTGGGACTTCGACGCCGCCGTGCTACCCAGCTTGAGCGACTCCAGAGGCAAGATTGTGCGTGTAAGGAGGCTCGGCCGTGGCCGCAAACCGTAAGCTACGTGTCTTGGTCGTCGCCAACCAGAAGGGCGGCGTCGGCAAGACCACCACGGCCATCAATCTGGGCACCGCGCTCGCCGCTGTTGGTGAGAAGGTGCTGCTGATCGATTCCGATCCCCAGGGCAACGCCTCGACTGGCCTTGGCATCGGCCGCGCCCTGCGCAAGGTCACCCTGTACGACGTTTTGATGGGCGAGCAGCCGATGACCTCGGCGGTCGTCAAGACCGCCCTGCCGGGCCTCGACCTAATCGCCGCCGACCCGGATCTGTCGGGCGTTGAGTTGGAGCTGGGCCAGCAGGCGCGACGCTCCTTCAAGCTGCGCGACGCCCTTGAGCCAATCCGCGCGGCCGGCGAGTACACCTACGTCCTGATCGATTGCCCGCCGTCGCTGAACCTGCTGACGGTCAACGCCATGGCCGCCGCCGACGCGGTGCTTGTGCCCCTGCAGTGCGAGTTCTTCGCCCTGGAAGGCCTGACCCAGCTGATGCGGACCGTGGACCTGGTGCGCGGCAGCCTCAATCCAGGCCTTGAGATCCAGGGCATCGTTCTGACCATGTACGACCGGCGCAACAGCTTGTCGGAGCAGGTGGCCCGGGACGTCCGCGGCCACTTCGGCGACATCGTCTACAGCACCGTCATTCCGCGCAATGTGCGGGTGTCAGAGGCGCCGTCCTACGGCAAGCCGGTTCTAGTTTACGATCTGAAATGCACGGGCTCCCAAGCCTATCTGAAGCTCGCTCGGGAGGTCGTGCTGAGAGAGCGCGACCGCCGCGCCAAGGCCGCGGCCTAAGGAAACATGATGGTTGAGAAGCGGGGTTTGGGCCGGGGTATGGCCGCTCTGTTGGGCGACGCCGACGAGGCCAAGGTCGTCGCCGGGGCGTCCGCGAGTGAGATCTCTGGCGTTCGTGAGATCCCGATCGAGCTGATCCACCGGAACGCCGACCAGCCCCGCTGGGTGTTCTCCGAGACCGAGGTCGATGAACTGGCCGCGTCGATCCGCGAGAAGGGTATCCTGCAGCCGATCCTGGTGCGGCCCGCGCCGGGGCTCCCGGGCGAGTGGGAGATCGTCGCTGGTGAACGCCGCTGGCGGGCCAGCCAGAAGGCGGGCCTGCGGGTCATGCCGGTGCTGGTCCGCGAGCTGGACGATGTCCAGGTGCTGGAAATCGCCGTCATCGAGAATGTTCAGCGCGCCAATCTCAACCCCATCGAAGAGGCCAGCGCCTACCAGCAGCTGATCGAGAAGTTCCGCCGCACCCAGGAAGAGGTGGCCGACAGCGTCGGCAAGAGCCGCAGCCACGTGGCCAACACCCTGCGCCTGATGAACCTGCCCGAGGCGGTTCGCCAGCATGTGCTTGAGGGCCGGCTCTCGGCCGGTCACGCCCGCGCCATCCTCACCGCCGACGATCCAGCCGCCCTGGCCGAGATCATCATCGCCAAAGGCTTGTCGGTCCGCGACGCCGAGAACCTCGCTCGCAACACGCCGTCGGCCGCTCGGCCCCAGTCCGCCGCCAAGCGAAAGCCGGTGAAGGACACCGACACCCAGGCGCTGGAGGCCGACCTCTCGGACGTGCTCGGTCTCGATGTCGAAGTGGTCGATCGCGGCGGCGTCGGTGAGCTGAAGATCAAATATGCGACGCTCGAACAGCTCGACGAGCTGTGCCGCAAACTGACCGCGCGAGGCTGATATCTAAGTCCTTGATTTATAAGGACTGAAAATCAAAATCCGGCTTCTGACGAAACAAACATACAGAGATACGACACCGTATATCTCTGAGCTGCTGAGAGCCGATTTTGAGAAGGCCGTTTTAGAGGCCCAGGCGCCTGGCGCGGCCGGCGATGGTCAGGGCCAGCCGCTCGGCGATCAGGCTGTCGGGCGAGCCGGCAGTCTTGCAGGCCTTGTCGGCGGCGAGCACTTCAGGCTGCAGTTTGTCGAGGTCGTCCAGTGACCAGCTCCGCGCTTGCCGCAGAAACTCGCGCTCCTGTTTCCAAAACACCCCGGAGGCCTTGGCGGCTTCCTGCAGGCCAGCGCCGTTCTTGGCCAGAGTCAGGGTTCGGCGCAGTTTGGCCAGATACATGCTGATCGCTCGGACGGCGGCGGGCCCGGCCTCGCCCTCGGCGGCGGCGCGGCGCAGCGCAGCCTGGGCGTCGGCGAGCTTGCCGCTGAAGGCGTCGGCCGCCGCGTCGAACAGCGAGGCTTCCGGCTCGACGCCAAGGAAGTCGTCCAGGTCCTTGGCCGCGGCGGTGCGGCCGCTCCCAGGCTCGAGATAGAGCGCCAGTCGCTCGATCTCCTGGCGGGCGACGCCGCGCTCCTTGGGCAGGCGTCCGACGAATAGCTGCAGAGCCTGGGCGTCGAGGCCGACGCTATCCTTGGCCAACAGTTCGCGCACCAGACGGGCCACGTCGCCCGGCTCGTCCTCGTAGCAGGGGATGGCCGCCGCCTCTGGCGCCTTCTCGGCGGCCTTGCGGATGGCGGAGTCGCGGCCAAGATTGCCGGCCTCGATGATGAAGAAGGCGTCGGGATTGAGCTTGCCGCTGGCGTGGGCGACCAGGGTCTCGGCCACCTGCTTGTCCAGGCTGGCCTTCTCGGTCGCGAAGCGCAGACGCACTAGTCGGCGGCCGCCCATCAGTGACTGAGCCGCCAGCTCGCCTTCGAGCCGCGCCCCGTCGCCATCCAGGTCGCCATCGGTCAGCAGGGCGACATCGAAGGGGTCGTCGAGATTGGGGACGATCTTGGAGGCGAGCTGCGCGCCTCGATCCTTCACGACCCCGGTGTCGCGGCCATAGATAAGCACAACGCGAACACCTTCCGGCTTGGCCAGAAAGCGTTCGATGTCCGGCCGTTTGGCGAGGATCACGGCCTTGAAATTCCTAGGATTTCCCGCTGGTCGCCAGCCAGGCGGCTAGCTCGAGCTGGATCTTCCTGGCCGCCTCGGCGGCGGCGCGGTCTTGGGCGTCCTGCTGGGCCGAGATCGAGGCGTAGGGTTGGTCGGCGCTGTCATAGGTGACCTCGACGCGGGTCGTGCCGACCTTGACCGGCGTGCCCGAGGGCAGGGCGGTGACCGTGTAATTCGCGGTCAGGACGTACTCGTAGCGGGTGGCGACGTTGTCGACCCGCACGCCGCGCGGGTAGCGGGTTTCCGAGAGCACCAACTCCATCTTGTAGCGGGGCGTCACGCCCTTGTTGCGGGCAAGGGCGTCGTCGAGGTGCTCGCGGATCAACTGCCCGGTGCGGCCGGGCGGAGTCACGACCTGCACGGCCGTCAGCTGCGTCGAGACGCCGGGCGTCGCATAGAGCGGCGTGAACCCACAGGCTGACAGGCCGAGGGCCGTGGCCGCCAGGGCGGCGGAGATGATGACGCGGTTCATTGTCTGCTCACCCAGCCACGATGTTGACGATCCGATCCTTCACCACGATCACCTTCTTGATCGAGAGACCTTCCAGGCGCCGGGCGATTTCCGGATCGTTCAGCACCAGCTTCTCAACATCGGCTGGTTCCGCGCCGGCGGCGACAGAAATCTCGCCGCGCCGCTTGCCGTTGACCTGAACCGGCAGAATCCGGACCGCGTCCTGGGTCAGGGCAGGATCGAATTCCGGCCAGGGCGCGGACACCACCATCCCTTCCCCGCCGATGCGGGCCCAAGCCTCTTCGGCCAGGTGGGGCGTGAAGGGCGAGATCAGCCGAGCGAAGGCCGACAGCGCTTCATGGCGTGCGCCCAGCACCGCAGGGGTCGCACCCTCGGCGGGGAATTCCTTGAGTTTATTCAGGAATTCGTACATCCGCGCGATGCCGGAATTGAAGCGGAAGCTCTCGACCGCCTCGGTCAGGCCCTTGATCGTGCGGTGTGTGAAGGCCCGCAGCTCGTCGGCCTTGGGATCGGCGACAGGGGCGGGGGCCGGGCCGGCCGGCTGGCTGTCAAACTCGTTCCAGACCCGATTGACGAAGCGCCAGGCGCCCTCGACGCCGGACGCCGACCATTGGGTGTCGCGCTCCGGTGGGCTGTCGGACAGCACGAACAGGCGCGCGGCGTCGACGCCATAGACGTCGAAGATTTCGTCCGGCGTGACGGTGTTCTTCTTCGACTTCGACATCTTCTCGACGTCGCCGATCACGATCGGCTCGCCGGTTTCGGCGATCTTGGCGCGGCGGGAGCCGGCTTCGGTTTCGAACTCGACGGCGCGCGGCTCGACCCATTCGCCGTTCTGGCGGCGATAGGTTTCGTGGGTCACCATGCCCTGGGTGAACAGGCCGGCGAAGGGTTCGCGCACCGACAGCATGCCCTCATCGGCCAGCGCTTTGGTCACGAAGCGGGCGTAGAGCAGGTGCAGGACCGCGTGCTCGATGCCGCCCACATACTGGTCGACCGGCATCCAATAGTCGGCGGCGGCCTTGTCGATCGGTGCGGCGCTTTCGGTGTCGGTGAAGCGGGCGAAGTACCAGGAGCTGTCCACGAAGGTGTCCAGCGTGTCAGTTTCGCGCGTCGCTGCGCCGCCGCAGTCAGGGCAGGTGGTGTCCTTCCAGGTCGGGTGCCGCGCCAAAGCGTTGCCCGGCTTGGAGAAGTCCATGTCGTCGGGCAGGACGATCGGCAGTTGGTCCTTTGGAACCGGGATCACGCCGCACTTGGCGCAATGGACCACCGGGATCGGGCAGCCCCAGCCGCGCTGGCGGGCCACGCCCCAGTCGCGCAGGCGGAAGACGGTCGCGCCCTTGCCTTGGCCTTGTTCCTCGATGCGGGCGATCGCCGCGGCCTTGGCCGCCTCGACGTCCAGCCCGTTCAGGAAGTCGGAATTGAAGGCTACGCCGGGACCGGTGTACGCCTCGCCGCCCACCTGGAAGCTGGCAGGATCTTCACCGGGCGGCAGGACCACGGCCTTAACGGGCAGGTCGTATTTGCGGGCGAAGTCCAGGTCGCGCTGGTCGTGCGCCGGGCAGCCGAAGACCGCGCCTGTGCCGTAGTCCAACAGGATGAAGTTCGCGATCCAGACCGGCAGACGCCAACTGGGGTCGAACGGGTGAGCCACGGTCAGGCCGGTGTCGAAGCCGATCTTCTCGGCGGTCTCGATCTCGGCTTCTGACGCGCCGCCCTTGCGGCACTCGGCGATGAAGGCCGCGACCTTGGGATCGGCGGCCAGTTGCTCGGCCAGAGGGTGCTCAGGCGCGATGCCTACGAAACTTGCGCCGTACAGGGTGTCGGGACGGGTGGTGTAGACCTCCAGTCCGCTCTCAAAGCCCTTGGGAGCTTCCGAGGCCCAGCCGAAGGAGAACTTCAGGCCCTTGGAGCGCCCGATCCAGTTCTCTTGCATCAGCCGCACCTTGTCGGGCCAGCGATCCAGGGTCTTGAGGCTATCGGTCAGTTCGCCGGCATAGTCGGTGATGCGCAGGAACCACTGGTTCAGCTTGCGCTTCTCGACCGGGGCGCCCGAGCGCCAGCCGCGACCATCGACCACTTGTTCGTTGGCCAGGACGGTCTGATCGATGGGGTCCCAGTTGACGATGCTTTCCTTGCGGTAGACCAGGCCGCGCTTCCACAAGTCCAGGAACCAGTCCTGCTGCTTGCCGTAATAGGCCGGGTCACAGGTGGCGAATTCGCGCGACCAGTCGATCGACAGGCCCAGCTCTTTCAGCTCGGCCCGCATCTTGGCGATGTTTTCGTAGGTCCAGCCGCGCGGATCGACGCCGCGCTCCATCGCCGCGTTCTCGGCGGGCAGGCCAAAGGCGTCCCAACCCATCGGGTGCAGGACGTTGAAGCCGCGGGCGCGCTTGTAGCGGGCCACGACGTCGCCGAGCGAGTAGTTGCGCACATGGCCCATGTGCAGACGCCCCGACGGATAGGGGAACATCTCCAACGCATAGTACTTCGGAACGCCCGGCGTCGGCGGGCCGGCGCGGAACACCTCGGTGTCCGCCCAGGCCTTGCGCCACTTGGGTTCAGTTTCTTTCGGATTGTAGCGGGCCATGAGGCGTTCTTCGAACTTCAGTTAGGTGTCGGTCAGCGCCGACGTTGCGCTGACCCCAGGGGGAGAGCGCATCCTGACTGGAGTCCCCGAATGCGCCCCTTTGAGGCCTTAGCCGATGTTGGACAGGCGAAGCTGCCGAGCCTTGGTAAGGATCGCGTTTTCCAGGTCGGTCTCGGTCTGACCGGCCGAGGCCGCGTCGGTCCAATTGCCCTGGGCGTCCTTGACCTGTTTGAAGACGGCCACGTTCAGGCCATCAGCGCGCAGGCGCGAATCCAAGATGTAGACGGTTGCCTTGAACCGCTCGTTCGGTTGGTCGGGGTTCACGAACCAGTCGGTGATGATCACGCCGCCATAGGGGTCGGCCGAGGCCAGCGGCATGAAGGACAAGGTGTCCAGCGTCGCACGCCACAGATAGCCGTTCACGCCGATCGCCGGCTGCCCAGCGTTGGTAGAGCTGCTCTTCTTGCCGCCGCCAAACAGGCTGAAGCCGCCACCAGACTCTTGGGTCTGGAAGGTTCGAGCGCTACCGCCGCTCGAGCAGGCCGCCAGCGCCGCGAGGCTTAGCACCAGCACTCCGGTCGTCACGCCACGCTTAATCTCACCGCGCACAAACGGCATATATCGGCTCCTAGTCGTTATCCCGCGTCGGTCCGCGCCGCGGCGCAGCCCCCCGCAGCCGCGCCCTCTATAACAATGCCTGTGCAAGCGCCAAACAGGAATCGCGTGTCCCAGCCGCCACAGGCGCCGACCATATGTCGGTCATGGCCACGCTGGGCGTCTGGAGTCGGTTGACCTGGGGGCCGAGCGGACTTTAATCGGCGCAACGGTCGCGCCTCAACTGGCGTACCGGGGCTAAGGGGCCATATAGGTGGTTATGTCCAAGCAGTTGGTCATTTCGTTGATCGGCGCGGCGCTCCTCGTGAGCGGCGCTTCGACGGCGCATGCCCAGACCGCGAAGAAGACCACCGACTTCACCGTGCGTAGCGAATCCTCGACGATGACATCCTCGCAAGGGACGAAGTCGTTGAAGTGGGGCGCTGGCAAGGGGCGCTGGGGGGTTTCGCTCAACCTGGATCAACGGGGCGAGCGCGACACGCAACTGAACGACGTCCAGGCTGGGGCCTATTTCCGCGTCACGCCAAGCCTCCGGGTCGGCGGCGCGGTGGCGCTGGGCGAGAAAGAGGCTCCGGCCTACAAGAAGACTGAACCGCAGGACTCCGCTCCGCGCGTTCGTCTCGAGACCGCCTTCAAATTCTAAGGGCTTCGACAGCCGCCAGACCGACCAGGCCCGCAGGCATCAGCCGGCGGGATGTTTTGCTATTGATCCCGCCCAGGCCGTAGACTGCTCCACCAGTCGTCCGCACGAGCTGCGCCAGCCGAAGAGGGCCGATGGGCGGGCCTGCTGACGGACTGTTTGACGCAAAGATCGCCGACACCACCACGGCGTCCGCGCCGCACGCCAGGCCGCGCCGCGCCGCCAAAGCGCTATGAGCCGCCGCCGTGACGATCCAGCCGGGGCGCTTCAGGAGACGGGCCCTATGCGCCAGGCGTTCGGGCAGGTGGACGCCGTCGGCCCCTACCTTGGCCGCCAGCGCCGCGTCGGCGCCGATCAGCAGCAGCAGGCCGCGTCGGCGGGCGATAGCAACCAGGCCGCGCGCCCGCGTCTCGGCGTCCGCCGCCCCAAAGCTGCGATAGACGATGGCCGATCCTCGGGGCAGGCGCCGCGCCGCATCTTCGATATCGGGGGTGCGTTCGGGATCGGTGAAGAACAGCAGCGGCGGCAACGGGGGCTTTCGCCGCGCCGCCTGTCGCCCTAAGGCTTGCGCCGTCCGCGCCACTGTCCAGAAGTTCGCCGAAATGACCGTCTCTCCCGCCCTCACCGATGTCCTAGACCGGATCGCCCGGGCGGCGAAGGCGTCTGGCCGCACCCGCGCCGATGTGACCCTGGTCGCTGTCTCCAAGCAACAGACCTGGGAGAGGGTTGAGCCGATCCTAGCCGCCGGCCAGGCGGTGTTCGGCGAAAATCGCGTTCAGGAGGCGATGGAGCGTTGGAGCGAGCGTCGCAGCGAGATCGAACTTCGCCTTATCGGCCCGCTGCAAACCAACAAGGCCCGCGAGGCTGTGGCCTTTTTCGACGTCATCGAGACCCTGGATCGGGAGAAGCTGGCGGGCGTGCTGGCTGAAGAGATTCAGAAGCAGGGCAAGGCGCCGCGTCTCTATGTGCAGGTCAACACCGGGGAGGAAGAGCAGAAGGCCGGGGTGATCCCCAGCGAAGCCGACGCCTTCATCGCCGCCTGCCGCCAGACCTACGGCCTCAATGTCGAGGGCTTGATGTGCATCCCGCCGGCGGTGGAGCCTCCGGGCCCGCACTTCGCGTTGCTGGCCAAGATCGCTGCGCGAAATGGCGTGGAAAAGCTCTCCATGGGCATGAGCGACGACTTTGAAACCGCGATCCGCTTCGGTGCGACCAGCGTTCGGGTCGGCTCGGCGCTGTTCGGCGCGCGATAAGCCCCCTCCGTCTCGGCGCTTCGCACCGATCCACCTCCCCCAGCGGGGGAGGATCTTGTTCCCTAGATGCTCCCCCGCTGGGGGAGCTGTCAGCGAAGCTGACTGAGGGGGCTAAACCTGCTTGATCTCCACCGCGTCGCCAATCTGGGCCAAGGACAGCAGTTCCAGCATGTCGGGCCGTGACAGGGCGATGCAGCCCTCGGTCGGCGAGTAGTCGGGTTTCGCCAGGTGCAGGAAGATCGCCGAGCCTAGCGGGCTGACCGGCGGATCGTCGTTGTGGGCCAGGATGCAGACCAGATCGTAGACGTCATCCTCGCGCCACATGTGCTCGGCGCTGGCCGGGTGGGGCAGTTTGACGGCGCGGTTGTAGGCCGGGTCGCCGGGCGCGTCACACCAACCGTCATCGCGTTCCAGGGCGCGGGTCGGTAGCTGGGTCTTCGGGCGTTCGCCCTTGTCGGGGCGATAGAGCACGCGACGAATTGTCCAGGCGCCGAGCGGCGACTTGCCGTCGCCCTCGCGCTTCAGTCCAGCGTCGATGACCCCGGTTTTTCCAAGCGCGCAACGGGTCGCGCGGCCGTTCAGGTGGAAGCTTCCATCTGACATCGCCGTGAACATCATGGCCTAAGGGGTCTCCAGCGGTTGGCGGCGGGGGCCAATACGGTGCATGTTCCCGTCCATGGCTCAACGCAAGACCTTGCTCGTCGTCGACGACAACGAAGAACTCCGCGGCGCAATCGCCGAACAACTCCAACTTTCCGAGGAATTCTCGGCCATCGAGGCGGCGACCGCCGGCGACGGGGTGAAGGCCGCCGTCGAGCATCGCCCGGACCTCATATTGCTCGATGTGGACCTGCCGGACATGAACGGCCGCGAGGCCTGCCGGCAGATGCGTGCGCAAGGGGTGGTTGCGCCGATTATCATGCTGACCGCCGCCGACACCGATGACGATCAGATCTCCGGCCTGGAAGCCGGGGCGAACGACTATGTGACCAAGCCCTTCAAGTTTCAGGTGTTGCTGGCCCGCATCCGCGCCCAGCTCCGCAGCCACGAACAATCTGAGGGCGCGGTGTTCCACCTGGGCGCCTACGAGTTCCGGCCGTCCGCGAAGATGCTGGTGGACGCCAACCAGAAGAAGATCCGCCTGACGGAAAAAGAGACCAACATCCTGAAGTACCTCTATCGGGCCGGCGAAAAGCCGGTGTCGCGCGAGGAGCTGCTGGCCGAAGTCTGGGGCTACAACGCCGGCGTCACCACTCACACCCTGGAAACCCACGTCTATCGCCTGCGCCAGAAGATCGAGCCCGATCCCGGCAATGCGCGCTTGCTGCTGACCGAGGCGGGGGGCTACCGGTTGGCGCCATAGGGCGTCGGCCGACGGGGGGAAATCGATGGCTAGGAAGAAGTGGGGGTTGGCCCGGACCTTCCCCCTGATGCTGGTGGGCGCGATTGTCGTCGGCGGCGTCGCGGTCGGGGTCACGTCCTACATGAAGCGCGCCGGCCTGCTGGCCGCTTCCACCGCCGAGGTGCGACCCGAGACCTTGGTCGGCGAGCCGTGCCCGGTGCTCACCCGTCAGGAATACGAGGCTCGAGGAGCCAAGGCCAAGCAGGGCTTCACCACGAACGACATCCGCTATGAGCGGCGCTATGGCCATGTCGATTGCAGCGTGATCGCCGCTGAAAAGGGCGGCACCGAATTCATTCCGGTCTGCCAGTTCAGCGGCCCCTCGGTGCTCACGGTCGCGACGGCCAAAGGAACGTTCTATTTCGCGCCGGGGACGGGAAAGCCGGCCACGGTGATGACGCGCGACGGCGTGCCCAGCTGCGTGCTGGCTGCGAACTTCAAGGGCTGACAGGTTCCAAGGAGCGTCCGAGACGGCGCGTCCGAGGCTGGTCTAGAGGCCGAAGTCGGCGCTGACCGGGGCGTGGTCGCTGGGGCGGGCCCATTCACGCACGTCGTCATGCACGCGGGCGCAGGCCGCGCCGGTGCGGAACGCCGCCTCGCGCAGGCCGGGCGTGATCAGGATGTGGTCCAGGCGCAGGCCGCGGTTCGACTTGCGGAAGTCGGCGGCGCGGTAGCTCCACCACGAGAACAGCTTCTGCGGGTCGGGGATGGCTTCGCGCAGCAGGTCGGTGAAGCTGGCGCTGGCCATCAGGTTGGCGAAGGCCTCGAGTTCGGCCGGCGTATGGCTGACGATCTTCGACATCTGCTTGTGGCTCCAGACGTCGAACTCGCCTGGCGCGACGTTCAGGTCGCCGACGATCGCCAGCGGCGCCTTGGGGTCGCGGCGGGCCATGTCGGCGGTCAGCTGCTCGTAGAAATCCAGCTTGTGATCGAACTTGGGGTTGGCCTGGCGATCCGGAATGTCGCCGCCTGCCGGGATATAGAAATTCTGCACCTCGACGCCGGCGATCTTGCCCGACACGCAGCGGGCGTGACCTTCCCGGCAGACGTTCAGCGGGGCGACGTCCTCGATCGGATAGCGCGAGGCGATCGCCACTCCATGCCAGCCCTTTTGGCCGGCGATCTTGATGTGCGGCAGGCCGACGGCCTCGAAGGCCGCGCGCGGGAACTCCGCCTCCTGGCACTTGATCTCCTGCAGGCACAGGACATCGGGCGCCTGCTCATCGACAAAGCGGGCGACCTGTTCGGCGCGCAGCCGGACGGAGTTGACGTTCCAGGTGGTGAGGCGAAGGCGCATGGCGCGTACTTAAGGGGGTTTGGGCAAAAAGAAACGCCCGGGCACTGGAGAGCCCGGGCGTAAAGTGTGTCTCTCATGCCGCCGCCGGGAGGGGATAGGTTCCGGCACGGAAAGGTTCGCGATCGCGCGAACCCCGTAGTTGTATTAATGACACTGAGCGGAAGAAAAAGTCAAACGGAAATCACGTGGGATATTGCGTGTTGTGAAAGTGTCACGATTTGGCGCGACCCACGTTCTTCGGACGCGGGTCTTTCAGGACGAACAGGGAGGGGGCCAAGCCGGTGGTCTTGGTCAGGCTGGTCAGCCGGATGCGGGTCGATCCGCCCTGGGCGTCGGTCACCGTCCAGCCGATCAGGGCCAGGGGATTGTCGGAGAAGGTTAGGGTGATCTGACCCTCGGCCTCCTTCTTTCCGTCCCGGGCCGTGATCGAGAAGCCGTCCGCCATGCGGTTGACGCGGCTGATGACGATATTCTTGTCGAGCCGGATCTGGCGCGCGAGGAAGATCGACAGCGGCGTGGCCATCAGGGGATAGGCCTCGAATGTCTTCAAGCGCCCATCGGCGATCGAGACGTTGCCGCCATCTGAGACCACCAGCAGCTTGGACGGAGCGTCATACTCGAACCGCGCCTTACCGGGACGCTTCAGATAGAGCGTGCCCTGGGTGGTCGATCCGCGCGCATCTGTCTGAACGAAGCGTCCCTTGGCCTCGGTCAGACCCTGGAGATAGGCCGCCGCGCGATCCACCAACGCACGATCGGCCGCCGACAGCGGCGCAATCGGCGCGCGTTGGGCCAGGGCGGGCAGGGGAAGGGCGGCCAGGCCCAGCGCCAGGGCGCGTCGGGTCAGTCGAGTCATTCGGTGCTCCAATTTGGTCGAGCAGCCTATAGGGCAGGCTTGACGTCAATAGGGCGCAAGAACGGCCAAGGCGCAGCTTGCGTTCCGCCACGTCGGGAGGCGAGCATGGGCGCCGGTTATGACGGGTGCTTTCACCCACGGTATCGTGAGGCGCGAGTTGATGGATTGTCACCGGTGTCATTTCCCCGGATCGGGGTATCGGGCCGCACCAAGCTTGTGCCCGTCAAATTTCGTACATATCACCGAGCCGCCGGACGGCGGGCGGGTTCCCCAGAGAACCTCCGAGGCCGGCGATGATCGCGTGGGTAACATAAGGGGCGCAGCCTGATGGGCATGGCCATTCCGGGTCTCGACGAGGCTCCGACGAAACATGCTGGCCTTCTGGCTTGGGTACGCGAAGTCGCGGAGCTGACTCAGCCAGACCGGGTTCACTGGTGCGATGGGTCGGACGAAGAGTGGAATGCTCTGACCGCCGAGCTGGTCAAGGCGGGCACCCTGACCCCGCTGAACGACGCCAAGCGCCCCAACAGCTTCCTGGCGCTGTCCGATCCCCGCGACGTCGCGCGAGTCGAGAGCCGGACCTTCATCTGCTCAAAGGACCCGGCCGACGCCGGTCCGACCAACAACTGGCTCGAGCCCAACGAGATGCGGGCCGACCTGAAGCAGCTCTTCAAGGGCGCCATGCGCGGGCGCACCATGTATGTGGTGCCGTTCTGCATGGGGCCGCTGGGTTCGAAGATCTCCGCCCTCGGCGTCGAGATCACCGACAGCGCCTATGTCGCCATTTCGATGCGGGTCATGACCCGGATGGGCAAGGGCGCGCTCGACATGCTGGGCGAGGACGGCTTCTTCGTCCCGGCGCTGCACTCGGTCGGCATGCCGCTCGAGGCCGGTCAGGCCGACGTCGCCTGGCCCTGCAACGAAATCAAGTACATCGTGCACTTCCCCGAGGACCGCGAGATCTGGTCCTACGGCTCGGGCTATGGCGGCAACGCTCTGCTCGGCAAGAAGTGCTACGCCCTGCGCATCGCCTCCGTGATGGCCCGCGACGAGGGTTGGCTGGCCGAGCACATGCTGATCCTCAAGCTGACCTCGCCCGCTGGCCAGGTTCGCTATGTCGCCGCCGCCTTCCCCAGCGCCTGCGGCAAGACCAACATGGCGATGCTGCAACCGACCATCCCGGGCTGGAAGGCCGAAACGGTCGGCGACGACATCTGCTGGATGCGCTTCGGCGACGACGGCCGGCTCTATGCGATCAACCCGGAAGCCGGGTTCTTCGGCGTGGCGCCGGGCAC
Organism: Phenylobacterium sp.; assembly: GCF_030681155.1. Lineage (GTDB taxonomy): Bacteria > Pseudomonadota > Alphaproteobacteria > Caulobacterales > Caulobacteraceae > Phenylobacterium. The sequence goes on from NZ_JAUXXE010000049.1 coordinate 82,514, forward strand.
GGGCAACGCGACCAACAAGAACGCGGTCGACGCCCTGCACGCCAATACGGTCTTCACCAATGTGGCCCTGACCGCTGATGGCGACGTCTGGTGGGAAGGCCTCACCGACACCCCGCCGGAAGGTCTTACCGACTGGAAGGGCCGTCCCTGGACGCCGGAGTCCGGCGAACCGGCCGCTCACCCGAACGCGCGCTTCGCGGTTCCAGCCGACCAGTGCCCGGTGATCGCCGACGAGTGGGACGATCCGGCCGGCGTGCCGATCTCGGCCATCCTGTTCGGTGGCCGCCGCGCCAGCGCGGTGCCGTTGGTGACCGAGGCCTTCGACTGGGCTCACGGCGTGTTCCTGGCTTCCAACGTCGCCTCGGAAGGTACGGCGGCGGCGGAAAACAAGGTGGGCGAGCTGCGCCGCGACCCGTTCGCGATGCTGCCGTTCTGCGGCTACAACATGGGCGACTATTTCAGCCACTGGCTGAAGGTCGGGGCCCAGGCCGACGCCTCCAAGCTGCCGCGCATCTATTTCGTGAACTGGTTCCGCAAGGGCCCCGACGGCAAGTTCCTGTGGCCGGGCTACGGCGATAACAGCCGGGTCCTGAAGTGGATTGTCCAGCGTCTGGAAGGCGAGGCTGAAGCGGTCGATACGCCGATCGGCCGCTTGCCGGTCAAGGAGGCCCTGGATCTCTCGGGCCTGTCGATCACTGACGCCGCGCTCGAAACCCTGCTCTCGGTCGACGCCGAGGTCTGGGCCGAGGAGGCCGCCCTGATCCCCGACGCCTACGCCAAGTTTGGCGACCGCATGCCGGCCGAACTCTGGAGCCAATACGAAGCGCTGACCCAGCGCCTGGCCGCCCGAGCGGCGGCGGAGTAAGGTTTGCGGGAGCGATGCGCTGCTGCGCGTCGCTTCCTCACCTAACCTCTCCCAAGGGAGAGGAATTTTCATGATACTTGCCGGCCGCCTAAGGCGCGGCGCCGACCAGGACTTCGCGCTTGCCAGCGTGGTTGGCGGGGCTGACCACGCCTTCCTGTTCCATCCGCTCGATCAGCGAGGCGGCGCGGTTGTAGCCGACCTGCAGGCGCCGCTGGACGTAGCTGGTCGAGGCCTTGCGGTCGCGGGTGACGACGGCCACGGCGCGGTCGTAGAGATCATCGCCCGATCCACCGCCGCCTTCGTCGCCGAACGAGTCGCCGTCTTCGCCGTCCTCGTCACCGCCGGCGGTGACGTCCTCGAGGTATTGCGGCTCGCCCTGGGTGCGCAGGAACTTGGCCACCGCCTCGACTTCCTCGTCGGAGACGAACGGGCCGTGCAGGCGGGTGATCCGGCCGCCGCCGGCCATGTAGAGCATGTCGCCCTGGCCCAGCAGTTGTTCGGCGCCCTGCTCGCCCAGGATGGTGCGGCTGTCGATCTTGGAGGTGACCTGGAAGCTGATCCGGGTCGGGAAGTTGGCTTTGATGGTGCCGGTGATGACGTCCACGGACGGTCGCTGGGTCGCCATGACCAAATGGATGCCGGCCGCCCGCGCCATCTGGGCCAGACGCTGCACCGCGCCTTCGACATCCTTGCCCGCCACCAGCATCAGGTCGGCCACTTCGTCGATCACCACGACCAGATAGGGCATGGGCTTGGGATCGATACGCTCGCTCTCATAGATCGGCCGGCCGCTTTCATCGAAACCGGTCTGGACGGTGCGCTCGAAGTGCTCGCCCTTGGCGGCGGCCTCCTTGGCGCGCTCGTTGTAGGAGGCCACGTTCCGTACACCGATCTTCGACATCAGGCGGTAGCGGTCTTCCATCTCGCGGACGGTCCACTTTAGCGCGACGATGGCCTTCTTCGGGTCGGTGACGACCGGCGCCAGCAGGTGCGGGATGCCGTCATAGACGCTCAGTTCCAGCATTTTCGGGTCGATCATGATGAACCGGCACTGCTCTGGCGGCAGGCGGTAGAGGATCGACAGGATCATGGCGTTGACGCCCACCGACTTGCCGGAGCCGGTGGTGCCGGCGATCAGCAGGTGAGGCATCTTCGACAGGTCGGCGATATAGGGCTCGCCGCCGATGTTTTCGCCCAGCGCCATGGGCAGGGCCTGGGTGGAACGCTCGTATTCTGAACTGGCCAGCAGGTCGCGCAGATAGACCGTCTCGCGCCGGGCGTTCGGCAGCTCGATACCGATGGCGTTACGGCCCGGAACCACCGAGACGCGGCAGGCGGCGACCGACATCGAGCGTGCGATGTCGTCCGACAGCGCCACGACCCGGGCGGATTTTACGCCGGCGGCCGGCACCAGCTCATAGAGGGTGACCACGGGGCCGGGGCGGATCTGGTCGATGTTCCCGCGCACGCCGAACTCGGCCAGCACGCTTTCCAGCAACTGGGCGTTCTGGCGCAGGGCGCCTTCGTCGAACTGCGAGGCGCGCGGCTTGGGCTTGGACAGCATGGCCAGCTCGGGCAGGGCGAAGCCGCTGGTCTTGACGAAGTCGAAGGTGGTCTGGGCCTCGCGCTGCTCGCGGCTGGATTCCTTAGGCGCCGGCTTGGGCGCCTTGATCGCCACGCTGGGCGAGCTTTCGTCCTCGTCGTCCAAGGCGGCGGGCGGGACGTAGGCCGCCGGTTCGGGCGCAGCGCGAGCCGCGACGGGCGCAGCTTCGGCGGCCTTGGCGCGGCGAGCGACCGAGGCCCGGGTAGGTTTGGCGGCCGGCGCTGGCGCCGGGGTGGAAGCCTGTTGGCGCAAGGTCGCCTTGACCCAGTCGATGCTGGCCTGCAGTTCGGCGCGGCGCACGCCGATGGCGTAGCCGATGCCGGCCGCCGCAGCGATCGCCAGCAGGGTCGCGGCGAAGATGCCGCCGCCCGGAATGTGAGCGTAGGAAAAGACGCCGGCCAGGCCGTGCAACACCCCGTCGCCCCAGAAGCCGCCAAGCCCCTTGGCCAGCGGCCAAGCCGCCGGGGCGGGCGGCGCGGCCAGCAGGCCGGCCAGGGCCAGGACGCCCAGCGTTCCGACCAGGGCGCGGATGCGCAGCTTCTTACGGTTCTGGTCAGGCTGGGGCGTGGTCGCCCGGCCCAGGCCGAACACGACCATCAGCAGGGCCGCGACGCCTGCCGCGAGCCCCAGGGATTGGATGCCGACATCGGCCGCGGTTGCGCCGGGTGCGCCGAGCAGGTTGGAAGGCGACAGCGCCGAGGCGGCGTTCAGGCTGGGGTCGGAGGCGTTGTAGGTCGCAAGCGCTATAGCCAGGGCGATGCCGGCCGCCGCGATGATCCCGCCGCGCAGCCGCGCTGTAGCCGGATGGGTCCAGGCGAGGCTCGCAATGTGCAGCCCCAGCTCAATACCCGTTTTCCGCGCCACTCGCGCCATCGCCCGATCCCCAGTTCTGCAAATCCCATGTTTGGACGCCCGAGGGTTAAGAGGCGTTTACCAAGCCGGACGTTGGGGCAGGTGTTTTCGGAAACGCCTAGCGGCGACGGTGGAAATCCAGTTTTCGTTTGTCCAAACCCACACTAGGTTCGCCAGCATGTGGACCATGCCTCGAAGCGTCCTGCGGGTCGTCGCCGTCATCCTCGCCATCTGCGCTGTCGGCGGGTTCGTGCTCGGCGTTCGAGGCGCTCCGGAGCGGGCGCGGTTGCCAGGCGAAAGCGCCACCGGCGGCCCGGCCTTGCAGGCTACTGACGCCCAGCCGCTGGACAACCTAGTGCTCACGCCGTCGGAACTGGAGCCAGAGCCCCCGAAGGTCGAGGAAAAGCCGGAGGAGAAGGTCGAAGAGCTTGCGCCGGTGACGCCGGTTCCCGTCGCGCCGCCGGTCACGCCTGCACCTAAAGCTCCCGCAGTCCCCTCGGCCGATGAAGACCGAGTCGGCGACCTGATCGACGGCCTCACCCCGCCGCCGGAACAGCCGCCCTACTGAGTTTCGCTAGGCTGTGGCCGGCGCCGCCCGGCGCAAGGTCAGATTGATGCGGCCGCCGCTCGGGAGCAGCCGCGAGGATCCTGCCAGGATGCGATCGACGCCGTGGTGGAATAGCCGCGCCTCGCCCGCCAGCAGGCAGACGTCGCCAGACGCCAGCTTTATCGATCGGGTGGGATCGGACCGCTTGACGCCGCCTATGCGGAAGACGGCGGTGTCGCCCAGTGAAACCGACAGCACCGGAAACTTGAGGTCGGCCTCGTCCCGGTCCTGATGCAGGCCCATCTTGGCCTCGGCGTTATAAAAATTGATCAGGCAGGCGTCGGGTGGAACGTCAGGATCGGCGAGCTCGGCCCAGAGGTCGAGCAGGACCTGTGGAATGTCGGGCCACGCCTGGCCGGTGACCGGATGACGCGGCTCATAGCGGTAGCCGGCGGCGTCGGTGGTCCAACCCAGGGATCCAAGGCTGGTCATGGCCACGCTCATCGGCTTTCCGCCGGGCGTCACCTGATGGACCAGGGGCGCTTGTTCGACCCGCGCCAGCACCTGCGCCAACAACTCGCTCTGGGCCTGCGGCGACAGGCGGCCGGGCAGCAGTCGAAATCCTGTGGTCGTCGAAAGGGTCATCGGGTCTCATATAGGCGCAATGGCCCACTCTGCTCACGATCCGCGCATGGCGCCCATGAGGTGGCGGTCCTTGACGCCAGGAGAGCGTGCGGCGTGCGCCGATGTCTTCGGCGACGAGCTGGACGCCAGCAGGGTCAAGCTCTTCAGCCTGCCTTTCTGGCCGCGACCTTTCGTCCCAAACGGGCGGCTGATCATCTGGCCCTCAACCTCCGCTATGGCCGATTTCGCCGACGCCCCGCTATGGCTGCGCTCGGTGCTGATCCACGAATTGACCCATGTCTGGCAGGCTCAGACGGGGGTGTTTCTGCCCCTGGCCAAGCTGAAGGCGGGGGACGGACAGGCGGCCTATGCCTACGATCTGGCCGATGGGCGAAATTTTTCGCAACTCAATATCGAGCAGCAGGCGATGGTCGTTCAGCACGCCTACTTGGCTGCTGGGGGTGGGGCTGCGCCCTATGACACCCAAGCTTATGCAAGGATTTTAGAAGCTTGGCCGGGAGGTCTAGGGTGAAGACCCTGCAAGATATAGGGGCATTGCGCCCTTGCAGGGACCGCAGGTGATCCCATATCGCGACTCGACGCCGGTTTCCCCGTGGGTTAACCGGCCGAGCCCTTATTCGAACCGGGGACGTCGATAAGAAACGGGGTGCTTCACTCGAAGGCCCTTCAACCGGCGTCCGCCATTCAGGAGCGAGCAAGACTCGATATGAGCAAGATCATCGGCATCGACCTGGGCACGACCAATTCGTGCGTGGCCATCATGGACGGCAAGCAGCCGAAAGTGATCGAGAACGCCGAAGGCGTTCGGACCACGCCGTCGGTTGTCGCCATCCTCGACGACGGCGAACGCCTCGTCGGCCAGCCGGCCAAGCGCCAGGCTGTCACCAACCCGTCCAACACCCTGTTCGCCATCAAGCGCCTTATCGGCCGCAGCTTCTCCGACCCGGTGGTCGAGAAGGATCGGCACATGGTGCCCTACGAGATCGTAAAGGGTCCGAACGGCGACGCCTGGGTGAAAGCCCACGGCAAGGACTATTCGCCCCAGCAGATCTCGGCCTTCATCCTGCAGAAGATGAAGGAAGCTGCTGAGCAGCATCTCGGCGAAAAGGTCGAGAAGGCCGTCATCACGGTTCCGGCCTACTTCAACGACGCCCAGCGTCAGGCGACCAAGGACGCCGGCAAGATCGCCGGCCTGGAAGTCCTGCGCATCATCAACGAGCCGACCGCTGCGGCGCTCGCCTACGGCCTGGACAAGAACGACGGCAAGAAGATCGTCGTCTACGACCTGGGCGGCGGCACCTTCGACGTCTCGATCCTGGAGATCGGCGACGGCGTCTTCGAGGTGAAGGCGACCAACGGCGACACCTTCCTCGGCGGTGAAGACTTCGACATGCGCATCGTCGAGTACCTCGCCGATGAGTTCAAGAAGGAGACCAGCGTCGATCTGCGGAACGACAAGCTGGCCCTTCAGCGACTGAAGGAAGAAGGCGAGAAGGCCAAGAAGGAACTCTCGTCGGTTCCCCAGTACGAAGTGAACCTGCCCTTCATCTCGATGAACGCCTCGGGTCCGCTGCACCTCAATATCAAGCTTTCGCGCGCCAAGCTCGAAGCCCTGGTGGAGGACCTGATCGCGCGCACCGTCGGCCCCTGCGAGCAGGCGCTGAAGGATGCGGGTCTGAAGAAGTCCGACATCGACGAAGTGATCCTGGTCGGCGGTATGACCCGCATGCCCAAGGTCGTGGACACCGTGAAGGAGTTCTTCGGTCGTGAGCCCCACAAGGGCGTGAACCCGGACGAAGTCGTGGCGCTGGGCGCTGCGGTGCAGGCCGGCGTTCTGCAAGGCGACGTCAAGGACGTGCTGCTGCTCGACGTCACGCCGCTGACGCTCGGCATCGAGACCCTGGGCGGGGTGTTCACTCCGCTGATCGAACGCAACACCACCATCCCGACCAAGCGTTCGCAGACCTTCTCGACCGCTGACGACAACCAGTCGGCCGTGACCATCCGCGTGTTCCAAGGCGAACGCCCGATGGCGCACGACAACAAGATGCTGGGTCAGTTCGATCTGGTCGGCATTCCGCCGGCTCCGCGCGGCGTGCCGCAGGTCGAGGTCACCTTCGACATCGACGCCAACGGCATCGTGAACGTGTCGGCCCGCGACAAGGCTACGGCCAAGGAGCAGTCGATCCGCATCCAGGCCAATGGCGGTCTGTCGGACGCCGACATCGACAAGATGGTGCAGGAAGCCGAGGCCAACAAAGCCGACGACGAAAAGCGCAAGGCCCTGGTTGAAGCCAAGAACCAAGGCGAAGCCATCGTCCACTCGACCGAGAAGGCCCTGGCCGAACACGGCGACAAGGTCGCTGGCGCCGACAAGGAAGCCATCGAGACCGGCTTGGCCGATCTGAAGTCGGCTCTTGAAGGCGAAGACTCCGACGCGATCTCGGCCAAGACCCAGACGCTGATCCAGGCTTCGATGAAGCTCGGCGAGGCGATGTACGCCGCTCAGCAGGGCGGAACCGACGACCAGCCGGAAACGGCTGGCGCCGACGATGACGTGGTCGACGCCGAGTTCGAGGAAGTCGGCGACGACGACGACGACAAGAAGAAATCGGCGTGACGTTTCGCCCGATGGCGGTCTCTGGCAACTCTTGCGAGAAGGCCGCCATGGGCGGCGCGACCGAAATGGAAATCTCCGCTCGACTTCGACTGGCGCAAGCCTTGCGGTTGGGCGGGGATCATCCCACCTCAATACTCAGATCAATTTTGAACGCCTGAACATAGCATGCGGGATTATTACGAGATCCTCGGCGTGGAGCGGAGCGCTGACGACGGCGCGCTGAAAGCTTCATTCCGAAAGCTGGCCATGGAGCATCACCCCGACCGCAATGGCGGTTGCGAGGAAGCCGAGGGGCGGTTCAAGGAAATCAACGAGGCCTATTCGATCCTCTCCGACCCCCAGAAGCGGGCCGCCTATGACCGGTTTGGTCATGCGGGCGTGAACGGTTCGGGCGGCGGTGGTGGTGGCAACGGCCAGTTCCACGACGTGAACGACATCTTCAGCGAGGTGTTCGGCGACGTCTTCGGCGACATGTTCGGTGGTCGCGGCCGCCAGCGCAGCGGACCGGCCCGTGGCCAGGACCTGCGTTATGACCTCGAGATCACCCTTGAGCAGGCCTATGCCGGCTCCGAGGTGGAGATCACGGTCCCGGCCTCGATCAACTGCGAAAGCTGCGATGGTTCGGGCGCTAAGCCCGGAACCAGCCCTACGGTCTGCGGAAGCTGCGGCGGCGCTGGCCGCGTGCGGGCCAGCCAAGGGTTCTTCTCGATCGAGCGGGCTTGCCCGCGCTGCGGCGGCTCGGGCCGTCTGGTGCTCGATCCCTGCCAGGAATGCCACGGCCACGGCCAACTGCGGAAGGAGCGCACGCTCCAGGTCCGCATCCCGGCCGGTGTCGACGACGGAGCCCGGATCCGGCTGGCCGGCGAAGGCGACGCTGGCGCGCGCGGCGGACCGCGTGGCGACCTCTACATTTTCCTGTCGGTGAGGCCGCACGACCTCTTCGACCGCGAAGGTCTGGACCTGCTCTGCACCGTGCCGGTGCCGATGGCGGTCGCGGCCTTGGGCGGCGACATCGAGGCGCCGTGCCTGATGGGCGGCGATGACTGCGACGGAAACTGCAAGATCGAGGTCAAGGTGCCGGAAGGCTCCCAGACCGGCCGTACGGTCCGCCTGAAGGGCCGTGGCATGCCTTCTCTGCGCTCGCGTGAACGTGGCGACCTGGTGGTTGAACTGTTCGTCGAGACCCCGACCAAGCTGACCGCGCGTCAAAAGGAGCTGATGCGCGAGTTCTCCGACATCTGCGGCGAACAGCAGCATCCGAAGTCGGCCAACTTCATCGGCAAGGCCAAGCGCTTCTGGGAAGACGTCACCGGCGCCTAACGCGCCGGCGATCGCTTCGTCGCGCCGCTAGCGCTTGAGGTCGATGTCTTTGCCGCCGGCCGGCAGGGACACCACGTCGCCGTCGCGCGCCACCCAAAGCGGCCCATCGAAGATGCGGCGGGCGTTCCCGAGGAACGGTCCCTCTAGCGCCCGCATCCGCAGCGGCGGAACCATGTGCGTCAGCATCAACGCCCCGACCTTTGCGGTCTGCGCCGTTCGCGCGGCGTCCTGCGGAGTCGCGTGATAGTCGGGGATGTCGGCCATCAGCTTGGCGACATTGGGCCGATCGGCCTTTTGCGCAGCCTCGCGCAGGATGGCGACCAGCCGCGGCGAGAGCGCCTCATGCACGAGCAGGTCGGCGCCGCGCGCGTTCTTCTCCACCGCCGCGTTCTTCGCCGTGTCGCCGGAGACCACGAGGCTGCGACCCTTGTAGTCGAAGCGATAACCTACGGCCGGGTGGACCGGGCTGTGGTCGACCGCGAAGGCGGTGATCTTCACCCCGCCGTCTTCGAAGACCACTTTTCCATCAGGACCGGGCTCGGCGAACGGCTGCGCGGTCAGGCCAAAGCCGCTTGGCGGAACGGTTTCGGCTCCATGATGGGCGACACGGTAGGTGGAATCCTGGCGATAAGCTTCGTTGAAACCCGCCGCGATGCTCTCCACGCCGGGTGGGCCATGGAGGGGAAGGGGCGCCAGCGCTGCGCCGGACACCCACCGCTGCATCGCCAGGGCGCCCAGGCCGTCGATGTGGTCGGAGTGGAAGTGGGTCAGGAACACCGCCTCGACCAGGCCGGGCGACAGGCCGACGCTGTTGAGGACCTCGGCCGATCCTTCGCCGGCGTCGACGACGAACACCCGGCGCCCGGCGACCACCGTCAGGCACGGCCCCGCCCGGGTCGTGTCGGCGAGCGGTGATCCGGAGCCGCAGACCACGGCATGCAGCCCGTCAGGCAGTTCCTTCGTCAGGTTGGTCGCCATCGCCTTGTCGGCGACGCGGGTCGTGACGGCCAGGGCGATCTCGCCCCGCGTCAGATAGAGCCCGCCGAGGATCGCCACGAGGCAAGCCCCGCCCGCCAGCCAAGCTAAACGCCGCGTCCGATTGGCAGCCATCGCATCCTCCGAGGGAATATATTGGCATGATAAGTGCCATTATATTGAGGCTCGCGTCAAATCGCATGCGTTGGCCTGCGCCACGGGCTATCCAGAGGGCGATGACCGCGCACCTGGACGCTGAAACGCTCGCCCCGCCCGTCGATGGCCGCCGCGCCCGCACGGTCGCCAGTCGCGCCCGCATCCTTGAGGCGATGATCGACCTGTTGCAGGAGGGCGAGACCCAGCCCTCCGCCGAAGCCGTGGCGGCCAAGGCCGGCGTCGGGGTGCGGACAGTCTTTCGCCTGTTCAGCGACGTCGACGGCCTCTACCGGGGTCTCCAGAGGACCATGGCCGAGCGGCTGGCCCCGATCCTGGCCGAGCCCGTCACCGGTGCTCTGGCCGAGCGGCTCGATCTCCTGGTCGGGCGCCGCGCGCAGATCTTCGAAGAAATGGCGCGGCCCAAGGCCTTCGCCGACATGCACCGGGCGCGGTCTTCGGAACTGCAGGAAACCCACCGGTTGTTCATCGTCGCTCAGCGGGCCCTACTGCTTGGCCACCTCGATGGCCTGTTGCCCGACGATGTGGACCTGGCCTCGGCGCTCGACCTGGCGCTCAGCTTCGACGCATGGCGGCGCCTGCGGGACGATCAGGGGCTGTCGCGCGAGGTCGCCGAGCGGGTGATGCGACGGATGGCCCGGGCCCTGATCGCCAGCACGCTCAATCCCTGAAGAGGCGAGACCGCGTCAGGCGGTCTTGGTCAGCACCCGGATGTCGGGCCAGCGATAGCTGACCTCGTAGGTGACGCCGCCGGGGCCGGGCTCGCGCCGAGGGGCCTCGGCCTGGCCGCCCAGATGTTCGTAAAACCCGCGGGCCGGGATGTTGTCACGCAGGACCGAGAGCATCAGCGAGGTGGCTTCGTTCGCCGCGAAGACGCGGGCGATGTCGCACAGCAATCGCCGCCCCAGTCCGTAGCCCTGCGCGGTGCGCAGCACATAGAGCGTGGTGACCTCGGCCTCGCCCGCCCGCTTGGACCGGGACGGGCCGCCTGCGGCGTAGCCCACCAGCCCTGAGCGGTCGGCGGCGATCAGGGTGGCTTCCTTTTCACCTGGCCTGATCAGGCTGGCGGCGAAGCGGCGCGCATAGACCGGGACTGTCATGCGGCTGAGGAACGAGTCCGGCAGCAGGCCTTGATAGGTCTCTCGCCACGACTGGATGTGCACGCGCGCGAGATCCTCGGCGTCGCCTGGTCCGGCGGGGAAGATGACGTGCTGCAACGGACGCTCCTGAATCGATACTTGGGCGCCGGAAGGCGCTGTTCAAGGGGCTGCGGCTCCAATGGGGGCTGACGCCGGGCGCGGGCGCCGTTAGCTTCGGCCCACTCATGAACGCCCCGTCTCCCACGCTCCCCGATCCCGCCGGCGCCACGCCGGTCATGGCCCAGTTTTTCGAGGCCAAGGCCCGCCAGCCCGACGCGCTGGTGTTCTTCCGCATGGGAGATTTCTACGAGCTGTTCTTCGAGGACGCCGAGAAGGCGGCGGCGGCGCTCAGCATCACCCTGACCGCGCGGGGCAACCACGGCGGGGCGCCGATCCCGATGTGCGGCGTGCCGGTGCATGCGGCCGAAGCCTATCTGGCCAAGCTGGTTCGCGCAGGCTTCAAGGTCGCGCTCTGCGAGCAGATGGAAGACCCGGCCGAGGCCAAGAAGCGCGGTTACAAGTCGGTGGTGCGTCGCGACGTCGTCCGGGTGGTGACGCCGGGCACCCTGACCGAAGACGGCCTGCTGGACGCCCGAGGCTCCAACCGCCTGGCGGCCGTGGCCGTGCGGGCCGGCGCGGCCGCTGTCGCCACCGTCGAGCTATCGACTGGCGAGGTCGAGTGCATGGCGCTGTCGCGCGACGGCCTGGCCTCGGCCTTGGCCGCGCTTGGCCCCTCCGAGACGCTGGTGCCTGACCGGCTGTTCGCCGACGAGACCCTGTCCGAGACCTTCAAGACCGTCAGCGGATTGATCCAGCCCATGGCTTCGGCCCTGGCCGAGCCTTCGGCGTCGGAGGCGCGTCTGAAGCGGCTCTACGGGGTCGAGACACTCGACGGTTTCGGCGAACTCACCGGCGCTGAAATTTCGGCCCTGGGCCTGATCGCCGCGCACCTGGAAACCACCCAGGCCGGGCGACTGCCGGCCCTGACGGCGCCGCGCCGGGCGGGTGAGGCCGACGTGATGTCGATCGACCCCGCCACCCGCTCCAGCCTGGAGATCGAGAAAAGCACTTCGGGCTCGCGTGACGGCTCGCTGCTGGGCGCCATCGACCGCACCATCACCGCGCCCGGCGCGCGGCTGCTGTCGGCGCGACTGGCGCGGCCGCTGCTCGATCCGGCCGCCATCAATGCGCGGCTCGACGCGGTGGAGTGGTTCTGCGAGCGCCGGCCGCTACGTCAGAAGCTGCGCGAAACCTTGCGCGGCATGGGCGACATGGCCCGCGCCTTGTCGCGCCTGGCGCTGGGCCGTGGCGGTCCGCGCGACCTCGGCTGCCTACGCGACGGCCTGGCTGGCGGCGAAACTCTGTCGCAGCTGTTCTCCCATCCTGCGCCGCTCGATCCGCCGCCGCCGGGCGAGATCGCCGGCGCGCTGGCCGGGCTTCACCCGCTCGGCGATCCCGGCCTGGCCGAGTTCCGCCGCATGTTGGCTGAGGGCTTGGGACAGGACCTGCCGGCCCAAGCTCGTGACGGCGGCTATGTCGCCGCCGGCGTCCGTGCGGAGCTGGATCAGGCCCGCGCCCTGCGTGACGACAGCCGCAAAGTGATCCTGCAGCTCGAGGCCCGGTTGGTCGCTGAAAGCGGCGTGGCGCTGAAGATCAAGCACAATGCGGTGCTGGGTTATTTCGTCGAGACCTCCGCCAAGGCGGCCGAGCCGCTCATGACGCCTCCGCTCAATGGCGCCTTCATCCACCGCCAGACCCTGGCCAATCAGGTGCGTTTCACCACCGTGGAGCTGGCCGAGCTGGACGCCCGCATCGCCCAGGCGGCCGAGCGGGCCCTGGCCATGGAGGTCGCCACCTTCGAAGCCTGGCGCGAGGCCGCGATTGGCGTCGCGACCGCGATCCAGGCCGCGGCCGAGGGCGCATCGCGCCTCGACGTCGCCGCCGGCCTGGCCGAATGGGCCGACGATGTGGGCGCCAGCCGGCCGGTGATCGACCGCTCCACCGCCTTTGAAGCGCAGGCCGCGCGCCATCCGGTGGTCGAGGCCGCGGTCAAGCGGGCCGGCGATCCCTTCACCCCCAATGATTGCCGCCTCGATGGCGCGGGCGTAGCCGGCGCGCGGCTCTCGATCGTCACTGGCCCGAACATGGCCGGTAAGTCGACCTTCCTGCGTCAGAACGCCCTGCTGGCGGTGCTGGCCCAGGCCGGCTGCTATGTCCCGGCCAAGTCATTGCGTCTCGGCGTGGTCGACCGGCTGTTCAGCCGCGTTGGGGCGGGGGATGATCTGGCGCGGGGTCGCTCGACCTTCATGGCCGAAATGGTCGAGACCGCCGCCATCCTTACCCAGGCGACGCCGCGCTCGCTGGTGATCCTCGATGAGATCGGGCGGGGCACGGCGACCTATGACGGCCTGGCCATCGCCTGGGCCTGCGCCGAGGCGCTGCACGAGACGAACCGCTGCCGGGGCCTGTTCGCCACCCACTATCACGAGCTCGCCGTGCTCGAGGATCGGCTGGCCCACGTCGCCAACCTGTCGCTCAAGGCCAAGGAGTGGAACGGCGACCTGATCTTCCTGCATGAGGCCGGGCCCGGCCCCGCCGACCGCTCCTACGGCGTGCAGGTGGCCAAGCTGGCCGGGGTTCCGCCCGCCGTGGTGGTGCGCGCCCGCGAGGTGCTGGACCGGCTGGAGCGGGAGGCCGGCGCGCCGGCCCATCTCGACGGCCTGCCGCTGTTCGCCGCCTCGGTCGCCGAGCCCGAGCACAAGGGGTCAAGCCAGGTCGAGGAGGCGCTGCGCGCGCTCGACGCCGACAGCATGAGCCCGCGCGAGGCGATGGCCGCGCTCTATCGCCTGAAGGAAATGCTCTAGTGGCCCTGAAGGCCCTGAAGGCCCTGATGGTCGATGTCGACGGGGTGATCGTCACCCACGCCGATCCGAAGGGTTGGTCGGCGAATATGGAAGCCGACCTCGGGCTCTCGCCACAGGCCCTTCAGGACGCGTTCTTCGCGCCGCACTTCGGCGACATAATTCATGGCCGCGCTCGCCTGCACGACCGGCTCGGTCCGGTGCTGGCGCAGATCGCCCCGCACGTCACCTCCCAGGCCTTGGCCAACTACTGGTTCGAGCAGGATGGTCATCTCGATCACGACCTGCTGGAGCAGTTGGCGGCGGTTCGTGCGCGCGGGATCGAACTTCACCTGGCGACCGTGCAGGAGCACGAGCGCGCCGATTATCTCTGGACCAAGATGGCGCTGAAGGACCGTTTCGACGCGATCCACTACGCCGCCGCGCTCGGCCACGCCAAGCCGGCCTTGGAGTTCTATCGCGAGATCGAGGCGCGCACCGGCTTTGCGCCCAGCGAGCTGTTCTTCATCGACGACAAGGCCGCCAATGTGCAAGCCGCCCAGGCCTGCGGCTGGGCGGCGGCGGTCTGGACGGGGCAGGAGCGGTTGGCCGCCCTGATGGCGAAGGCCGGGGTCTGAGCGGTTATCTACGCACGTATCGTCATCACCGGGCTTGTCCCGGTGATCCATAAACACGAACCGTCCAGATAGATCTCCGACCGCGGAGTCTATGGATGGCCGGCTCAAGAGGCCGGCCATGACGATCTTTAGGGGTGGCGTTAAGCCGCCCGACGCCGAGCGATGGCGCCCTCGGCCAAGCGGAAGCGACCGATCAGGTCGGTGAGGGTTTCGGCCTGGCGGGCGAGGTCCGCCGCGGCGTTGGCGGTTTCCAGCACCATGCCGGCGTTCTGCTGGGTGACGCGGTCCATTTCGTTGACCGCGGTGTTCACCTGGCCAAGACCGATGGCCTGTTCCTGGGTCGAGGTGGAGATGTCGCCGACCAGCCCGTGGACTTCGCTAACCCGTCCGACGATGCGGTTCAGCGCCTGCCCGGTCTGGCCCACGAGTTCGACGCCTTGGGCGACCTGGCTGCTGGAGTCGGTGATCAGACCCTTGATCTCACGGGCCGCGTCCGCGGCGCGCTGGGCCAGGGCCCGGACCTCGGAGGCGACGACCGCAAAGCCACGGCCGGCTTCGCCAGCGCGGGCGGCCTCGACCCCGGCGTTCAGGGCCAGCAGGTTGGTCTGGAAGGCGATCTCGTCGATCACCCCGATGATCTGGCTGATCTTGTTGGAGGAGCCTTCGATCTGGCCCATGGCGGCGATCGCGGCCTCGACCACGGGGGCGCTCTGTTCGGCTTCCTGACGGGCGTCGGCGACGGCGCCCGAGGTTTGCCGCGCGGTTTCAGCTGAGCGGCGGACGGTCACGGTGATCTCATCGACGGCGGCGGCGGTCTGTTCCAGCGAGGCGGCTTGGTTTTCGGTGCGGCGCGCGAGGTCGTCGCCGGACGTCTTCAGTTGGCCGACCGTGGAAGTCATGGAGGACACCGCCCGCACCACCGCGGCGATTGTGCCGTGCAGTTCGCCGACCGCACCGTTGAAGTCGTCGCGGAGCTGGGCGTAGTCGCCGGTCAGTTCTCGCTCGATGCGCGCGGTCAGGTCGCCCTTCGCCAGGCCCGAAAGCGCTTGGGCCAGGGTTTGGACCACGCGCGCCTGTTCAGCGGCGGCGGCGGCGCGTTCGGCCTCGGCCTTATGGCGCTCGGCTTCGGCGGCTTCGAAATAGGCGTCGAGCACCAGGCTCATGTCGAGCATGGCGCCCTTGATGAGCGCGGTGATGATGTCGGCGGTCTCGGCGTTCTTCGCCTTGCCCCCGAACACGCCAGGCGAGCGCTCAGTCATGACCGAGCGGATCAGTTGCTCCAGCACCAGGGCGTAGCCGCCGATGTACCAGCGCGGCTCCAGTCCGATGCGGGCGTGAATGCCGCCGATGGTCTGGACGGCCTTGGCGTAGTCGGCCGAGAACTCGCCGGACGCGATGCCCTGCCAATGGCGGAGCTGGGCGTTGTGGGCCTTGGTGATGTGGCCGTCGTCGCGGAAGTGGGTCCGCGTCTCGGGGGTCTTTCGGACTTGGGCGTAGAAGTGATCGAGCGCGGCCGGCAGGTTCTCTGAGATCAGCGGTTGCGCCGAACGCAGGGTTTTGCGGGTCTCCGCGGTCACCTGCATGAATTCCAGGCGTCCGTCCAAGCCGTTCCCAGTCATCACTCGCTCCACAACCGCGCAACACTCACGCATCAACATCTTGCGACGTCCTCCTGAACCTTCGCGGTTAAGGATGGGTAAGGAGCTCGACGACCTACCGGCAGATGATCGATTCCGCGTCATTTCGCCGCCGTGCGCGACCGACAGGTATTGAACTGTGTTTTTCTTTGCCCTCGGCAGACGAAGCCGCCGAGACTATATCCAAGCCATGCCCCCACGCCTTCGCCCCACACGCCTGGAATATGTCGTCGACGGGGTCCGTCTGCGCGCCCAGCTTTCCGCCGCCGCCCTCGACGCCGTCGGCGACGAGGCCGAGCAACGCCGCCGCGCGCTGGAAATTCTGAAGCAGGCTCTGTTCCGTGGCCGGATGATCGCCAAGGAGCGGCTGGAAAACGGTGCTGGCGGCATCGAGACCGCGCGACTGCTGTCGGGCGTCACCGACGAGGTGGTCACCGCCCTCTACGACTTCACCACGGTCCACGTGTTCCGGGCGCGCAACCCCACCGAAGGCGAGCGCCTGGCGTTGCTGGCGGTCGGTGGCTACGGGCGCGGCGCCCTGGCGCCGTTCTCCGATCTCGATCTGCTGTTCCTGCGCCCCTACAAGCCGACCGCCCACACCGAGAGCGTGATTGAGTACATGCTCTACGCCCTATGGGACCTGGGCTTCAAAGTTGGCCACGCCTCGCGCACGGTCGAGGAGTGCATCAAGCTTTCGCGCGAAGACTACACTATCCGCACCTCGATCCTGGAGGCGCGTCAGCTCACCGGCGACAAGCAACTGGCCGACGAACTGATCCGCCGCTTCCGCGCCGAGGTGGTGAAGGGCACCGCCGCCCAGTTCGTCGCCGCCAAGCTGAAGGAGCGCGATGTCCGCCAGGAGCGGGCAGGGGCCAGCCGCTACATGGTCGAGCCCAATGTGAAAGAGGGCAAGGGCGGGCTGCGGGACCTCAACACCCTGTTCTGGATCGCCCAGTATCTGCATCCGGTCAGCCAGGTGGACGGTTTCGTCCAGCTCGACATGTTCAACCGGCGTGAGGTCGCGGCCTTCATCAAGGCGTTCGATTTCCTGTGGGCGGTGCGGTGCCATCTGCACTTCGCCACCGGCCGGCCTGAAGAGCGCCTGACCTTTGACCTGCAGCCCGAGATCGCCCGCCGGATGGGCTATGGCGATCGCGGCGACGCGCCGGCCGTCGAGCGTTTCATGCGGCGCTACTTCCTGATCGCCAAGGAGGTAGGCGCGCTGACCCGCGTGTTCGCCGCCAAGCTCGAGGCCGAGCAGATCAAGCAGGAGCCGAAGGGGCTCTCGCGGCTCATTCCTGGCCACGGCAAGACCAAGCGCAAGAAACTCGACCCCGGCTTCCACGAAGAAGGCGGGCGCTTGAACATCGATGGGCCTGAGATTTTCGAGGCCGATCCGATCAACATGCTGCGGCTGTTTCGGCTGGCCGATCAGCGCGACCTCGACCTGCATCCCGACGCCTTCACCGCCGCCAGCCGCTGTTCGGGCCTGATCGGTTCGAAGGTGCGGCGGGACCCGGCGGCGGCCAAGGTGTTCCTGGACATCCTCGCTCACGGCCGCGATCCGCAGCGGACCCTGTCGATGATGAACGAGGCCGACGTACTGGGGCGCTTCGTGCCCGAGTGGGGCCGCATCGTCGCTCAGATGCAGTTCAACATGTACCACTCCTATACGGTGGACGAGCACACCCTACGGGCCATCGGGGTGATCGCCGACATCGCCAACGGGCGCTTCGCCGAGGACCATCCGCTGTCGACCGCGGTCATGCCGCTGATCGACGACCGCGAGGCGCTGTTCCTGGCGATGCTGCTGCACGACACCGGCAAGGGCGGGGTCGGCGGGCAGGAAAAGGCCGGCGCCCGCGCCGCCCGCCAGGCCTGCGAGCGCCTGGGCCTGGACCGCAAGCGCATCGAGATGGTGGCCTGGCTGGTCGAGCATCACCTGGTGAAGATCGACTACGCCCAGAAGCGCGACATCTCCGACCCGCGCACCGTGGTCGATTTCGCCCGCATCGTGGAGACGCCCGAGCGGCTGCGCCTGCTGCTGGTGCTGACCGTCGCCGATATCCGCGCGGTCGGGCCGGGGGTCTGGAACGGCTGGAAGGGCCAGCTGATGCGCGAGCTCTACGGCGCGACCGAAGCGGTGTTCCGCGGCGGCCGCGGCTCGGACGCCGCCGCCGCCATCCGCCGCTATCACGAGAACGCGGCCTATGACGCCCGGGTGCGGTTGATCGCCGCCGACCCGACGACGGTCGATTGGGTCCAGACCATGGAGGACGCCTATTTCACCTCGTTCTCCGATGAGGAAATCCTTGTCCACGCGGCCCTGGCGCGGCGCGCCGAGCAGGCCGGGGGCGCGGCGGCCCAAGGCCAGATTCGCAGCGGCCTGAACGCTTCGGAAGTGGTGGTCGCCGCGCCCGACCGCCAGCGATTGTTCGTCAATCTGGTCACCGCCATCACAGCGGCCGGCGCCAACGTGGTCGGGGCCCGTGTGTTCACCTCCGGCCAGGGCGAGGCGCTGGATGTATTCTATGTCCAGGACGGCGCCGGCGCCGCCTATGGGGCGGACAATCCACGCACGCTCAGCCGTTTGGCCGAGGCCCTCGAAGCGGCTGGGCGGGGCGAGGCGACCAAGGGTGAACCGCGCCGGGTGACGGACTTTGGTCGCGCCGCGGCCTTCTCGATCACGCCCACCGTCATGCTCGACAACGACGCCTCGGAAGTCTCCACGGTGGTGGAGGCGTCGGGTCGCGACCGGCCAGGCCTGCTGGCGGCGCTGGCCAACAATATATCGGACGCCGGGCTCTCGATTCTGTCGGCGCATATCGATGGCTATGGCGAGCGGGCTGTCGACGCCTTCTATGTCACTGAGCCGAACGGGGGAAAGCTGACCGACGCCAAGCGGATGGCGGCGCTGAAGGCTGATCTGATGGCCTCGCTGAACGAAGCCGAGGCCGCGCCGCCGCGCTCTCGGGCCAATCTGCAGAAGGCCAGAGCGAGCGTCGCCCGATAGGGCGCGCGGGCTCTTGTCGCTCTTGACCCTGCCCTAGGGCTCAGCGCACACAAACCGCGTGACCGCATCCGCATCCTCGCCCGCCAAGAGCGGCCTGATCCGCTCCTCCATGGTGCTGTCGGGCCTGACGCTCATCAGTCGGTTCATGGGGCTGGCGCGGGATCTGGTGCTCACCGCCCGGCTCGGGGCCAGCGCCACCATCGCGGCCGACGCCTACTACACCGCCCTGGCTTTCCCGAACCTGTTTCGCCGGATCTTCGCCGAGGGCGCGTTTTCCTCGGCCTTCATCCCGGCCTACACCAAGACCCTGGTCGGGGACGGGCAGGCGGAGGCCGACCGCATCGCCTCTGACGCCCTGGCGACCCTGGCCGCGGCCACGATCGGCCTGACCATCGCCGCCCAGCTGGCCATGCCATGGCTGATGTACGTCATCAATCCGGGCTACGCTTCCGATCCGGCCAAGTTCAAGCTGGCGATCCTGCTGACCCAGATCAGCATGCCCTATCTGCCGTGCATGGCGATTGGCGCGCTGCTCTCGGGCGTCCTGAACGCCCACCGGCGGTTCATCGTCACCGGCATTTTCCCGACCATCCTCAACCTGGTCATGCTGGCTGCGGTCATTCCGCAGACTGACCCCATCCGGGCCGCCTTCGCCGCCTCTGTCGCCATTCCCATAGCCGGCGTGCTGCAGGCCGGCCTGCTGTGGTGGGGCGCTCGGCGGGCCGGGGCGAAGATCATGCTCCGCCTTCCCAAGCTCAGTCCTGAGATCAAGGCGCTGATCGCCCTGGCCATCCCCGGGGCGATCGCCGCCAGCGCCGTGCAGATCAACATCTTCATTTCCGGCATCCTGGCCTCCCAGGTGCCCGGCGGGCGGGCCTGGACCGAGGTCGCCGCGCGTCTATACCAGCTGCCGCTCGGCCTGATTGGCGTGGCGGTGAGCGTCGCCCTGCTGCCCCGGCTGTCCAGCGCCATCCAGGCCAAGGACCATGCCGACGCTCAAGCCGCCACCGACCAGGCGATCATCTTCTCGCTGGCCCTGACGGCGCCTGCCGGCGCGGCGCTGGCGGCCATGCCGTTCTTCCTGATCGACGGGCTATTCACCCGCGGCGCCTTCACCGTGGAGGACGCGCGTCAGACCGGTCAGATCCTGCTGCAATACGGTTGGGGCGTCCCGGCCTTCGTGCTGACCCGCGTGCTGCAGCCGGCGTTCTTCGCCCGCGCCGACACCCGCGCGCCGATGCGCTTCGGGATCATCTCGGTGGTGGTGAACATCGTGCTTGGCCTGGCCCTGTTCCAGGTGATCGGCATCCAAGGCATCGCTGCGGCGACCAGCGCGGCCGCCTGGTTGAACGTCCTGCAGATGTCTCTGTTGCTCGCCAAGCGAGGTGATTACACGCCCACCAAGGTGGCCTGGAACCGGATCGCCCGCATCATTGCGGCCAGCACGGCGTTCGGACTGCTGATGGCCTTTGCGTCCCACAACCGAGCCTTCATCGAGGCCCCGTTGCATGACCTGCGCTTCCTCGGCCTGGGGGCCAAGGAGATCGCCGTACTGTCGGTCAGCGCGCTCGGCGTGCTGGCCTATGGCGTGCTGCTGCTCGGGTTCAGGGGTGTCACCCCCACCGAAATCCGCGCGGCCCTTCGCCGCCGTCCGGGCGATGTCGCGGTCTCGCCGGACCTCTGACGGGCTTGCCGTTTTTCCGCGAAGGCCTTATTCGCAATGGTCATGGCTTACGGAACGCAAACTTGGCGATGGCGCAGCGCCTGATCCCGCCCACCGGCTGCGCCGACGCGCGCCTGCACGTCCTCTTTTCAAAAGCCTGACATCATCATGACCGACCAAGCTCCCCCCGCCTACACGGGCCCGCAACGCGTGCTGTCCGGCGTCCAACCTTCGGGCGCCCTGCACCTTGGCAACTATCTCGGCGCGCTGGTGAAGTTCGCCCGCCTGCAGCACGAGGTGGAGACCTTCATCTTCGTGGCCGACATGCACGCGATCACCGTGTGGCAGGACCCGAAGCTGCTGGCTTCCCAGGTGCGCGAGATCGCCGCCGCCTATCTGGCCGCCGGCCTTGATCCGAAGGTCGCCACCATCTTCCCGCAGTCCGCCGTGACCGCCCACGCCGAACTGGCCTGGATCTTCAACTGCGTCGCCCGCCTCGGCTGGCTCGACCGGATGACCCAGTTCAAGGAGAAGTCGGGCAAGCACAAGGAGCGCTCGAGCGTCGGCCTCTACACCTATCCGGTGCTCCAGGCCGCCGACATCCTGCTCTACAAAGCGACCCAGGTTCCGGTGGGCGAGGACCAGCGCCAGCATCTTGAGCTGACACGCGACGTGGCGGCCAAGTTCAACCACGACTTCGAGGTTCCGGGCTTCTTCCCATTGCCCGACGCCATGACCCAGGGTCCCGGCGCGCGGGTGATGTCGCTGCGCGACGGCTCGGCCAAGATGAGCAAGTCCGACCCGTCGGACAATTCGCGGCTCAACCTGCTGGATGACGCGGACGCCATCTCCCAGAAGGTCCGCAAGGCCAGGACCGACCCTGAGCCGCTGCCCGAGACGCTCGATGAACTGAAAGAGCGGCCGGAGGCCCTGAACCTGCTCGGCATCTACGCCGCGCTGGAAGGGCGCACTTCAGCCGAAGTGCTGACCGAGTTCGCCGGCCAGGGCTTTGGCGCCTTCAAGCCGAAGCTTGCCGATCTCGCGGTCGAAAAGCTTGGCCCGGTCGGCGCTGAGATGCGCCGTTTGATGGCCGATCCGGCCGAGATCGACCGGGTGCTGGCCGCCGGCGCCGAGCGCGCCCGTGAAGCCGCCGCGCCCACGCTGGCCGAGGTCCGCAAGATCGTCGGGTATTGGGGCGCCTAAACCCACGTTCAATCGTCATCCTCCGGTCGTCTGAAAGACGATCCGGGGGACCCAAGCTGAGTTACAGAACTCGATAGGCCGATTGGGTCCCCCGGATCTCGCTTCGCGAGCCCGGAGGATGACCATGGTGGTTCAGTGTTGCCTTCGCTTCCGTCAGACCTCACCGTCATCCCATGAGCCCACGTAAGTTCCTCGTTATCGCCGACGACAGCCCAGAGTTTCAGGCCGCCCTGCGGTTCGCCTGTCGCCGGGCGCGCTCGACCCAGGGGCACGTGGCCCTGTTGCGGGTGATCGAGCCGGCGGTGTTCGAGCATTGGAGCGGCGTGCGCGACGAGATCGAGCGCCAGGCCCGTGAGGAGGCCGAGGCGATCCTGCAGAAAATGGCCGAGTATGTGGTGGCCGAAACCGGCGCTCCGCCAGAATTCATCATTATGCACGCCGACAGCACCCGCGCGGCCCTGCGCGAGGTGATTTCCGCCGATCCGTCGATCAAGATCCTGGTGTTGGCCGCCGCGGTCGGGGGCAGGGGCCCCGGCCCGTTGGTCGCCTCCATCGCCAAGGACGGGGTCAAATGGGGGAGTCGCAAGGTGCCGGTGACCGTCGTGCCGGGCGATCTGACCGATGAAGAGATCGCCGACCTCGCCTAGCGACATCGCGAAACTTGCGATTTGGCCGGCAAAGCGCCACATCACATCCATGTTCATCCAGACTGAAGTCACGCCGAACCCCGAGGTTCTGAAGTTCCTTCCCGGCCGCGAACTCCTCGCTGAGGGTTCGCGCGACTTCCGGACCATGGAAGAGGCTCAGGTCTCGCCGCTTGCGAGCGACCTGTTCGATATCGAAGGCGTCACCCGGGTGTTCTTCGGGGCCGACTTCCTGACGGTCGGCAAGGACGCTCATCATGATTGGCCGCACCTGAAGGCGCCGATCCTGGCGGCGATCATGGATCACTTCACGTCGGGCCGGCCTCTGTTCGAGGAAAGCGGCGGCGAGGCCGGCGGCCACGACGATCTGGTCTATGAGGGCGAGACCGCCCAGGTGGTCGCCGAGATCAAGGAATTACTGGACACCCGCATCCGCCCCGCTGTGGCGCAGGACGGCGGCGATATCCTGTTCAATCGCTTCGAGCCCGACACCGGGGTGGTCTGGCTGCATATGCGCGGCGCCTGCTCGGGCTGCCCGTCGTCGTCGGCGACGTTGAAGGCCGGCGTCGAGAACATGCTCAAGCACTACGTGCCCGAGGTGACGCGCGTCGAGCAGACGCTCTAGGCGCCCCAGGGGTGGGGTTTTCTCGAATATCAGCGGCGAACACGCGATGATCGTGCTCGCCATCGACACCTGCCTGTTCGCCTGCTCGGTTGCGGTGGTGGACGGCGAGCAGGTCTTGGCGCGCCGTGTCGAGCCGATGAGCCGTGGCCATCAGGAACGTCTCGCGCCGTTGGTCCAGGAGGCCATGGCCGAGGCTGGACTGGGCTTCGACAAGCTTGAGCGGATTGGCGTCACCGTCGGCCCCGGGTCGTTCACCGGTTTGCGGGTCGGATTGGCCTTCGCCAAGGGCCTGGCTTCCGCGCTTTCCATCCCGGCGGTCGGGATCGGCGCCTTGGAAGCCTTGGCTGACACTGAGAGTGGGAACGTTGTCGCCGTGCTCGACGCCAAGCGCGGCCAAGTCTATCTGCAGGCCTTCTCCGATGGCGCCCCGGTCAGTGCGCCGGACGCCCTGCCGATCGAGACCGCAGCGGCGCGCGTGGCCGAATTCGCGCCCGACACCTTGATCGGCACCGGCGCGGCCCTGCTGGCCGGGTTTCGGCCAGGGGTTCGGGTCATCGAGGCCGACGTCACCGACCCGGTGGCGGTGGCGCGCCTGGCGGCGCTGCGATCGCCGGTCCCTCCGCGCCCGCTCTATCTTCGCGCGCCGGACGCCAAGCTGCCGGGCGGAAAGACGCTCGAGGCGTGAAGCTGCGCGGCGCCCGGGGCGACGAGGTTGGCGCGCTCGCCGAGGTCCACGCCCTGGCTTTTGACCATCCGTGGTCGGCCGCGGAGATTGCCGAACTGATGGGAAGCCCTGGGGCGTTCGCCCTGGTGGCCGAGGACGCCGGGCCGGTCGCCTTCATCCTTTGCCGGGCCATCGCTGGCGAGGCGGAAATCCTGACCTTGGCGGTGTCGCCGGCCGCGCGTCGCCGCGGCGTGGCGCGCGGCCTGGTCGAGGCGGCGGCCGGCGCGGCCCGCATTGCGGGCGCCGAAGCGATGTTTCTTGAAGTCGCCGACGACAATCTCGCGGCCATCGGCCTCTACGAGACTGCAGGGTTCACGCGTGCGGGATTGCGGCGCGGGTACTATGATCGCGGTCCACAAGGTTTGGCCGATGCGCTCGTGATGCGTCTCGACCTTGGCCGCGCGGCGCTGTAGCCCTATCCTTAGGTCGTCTGAAAGTCCGAGGAGCCCCGTTCGTGGATCGCATTGAAAATCTCTGCATCGAGAAGGGCATGCGCATGACCGAGCAACGCCGCGTGATCGCGCGGGTGTTGTCGGCTGCCCACGACCACCCCGATGTGGAAGAACTCTATCGCCGCTCCCACGAGGTCGATCCGCACATTTCCATCGCCACGGTTTACCGGACCGTGCGGCTGTTCGAAGAGGCCGGCATCATCGCGCGCCATGATTTCCGCGACGGTCGTTCGCGCTATGAAGAGGCGACCGAGGTCCACCACGATCACCTGATCGACATGAAGACCGGCCGCGTCGTCGAGTTTGTGGATGAGGAAATCGAGGCCCTGCAAGAGGCGATCGCCCACAAGCTCGGCTACAAGCTGGTGGATCACCGCCTTGAGCTTTACGGCATGCCCCTTGATGACCAATAGGGCAGCCGCGCTCCGCCTTGGCGGGGTTTTGGGCTGATCTTGGACGATTTCCGGATTCGGTTGCGACGTTGTGACGACGAGCGTGCGCGCTGTTGTGCGCCTTGCGCCAACCTATCCACAGCCCCATAAACCCGGCCATGTCCGCTCCAACCAAGCGCCTCTACATCAAGACGTACGGCTGTCAGATGAACGTCTATGACAGCGAGCGCATGGCCGACGTCCTTGCGCCGCTGGGCTATGGGATGACGGACGAGCCTGAGGGTGCCGATCTGGTGGTGCTGAACACCTGCCATATCCGGGAAAAGGCCACCGAAAAGGTCTATTCCGAGCTTGGCTACATCAAGCAGATGAAGCAGGCCCGCGCCGAGGCCGGCGCGTCGATGACGGTCGTGGTCGCCGGCTGCGTGGCCCAGGCTGAGGGCGAGCAGATCATGATCCGCCAGCAGGCGGTGGATCTGGTCGTCGGGCCGCAGGCCTATCACCAACTGCCCGAACTGATCGCACGCACGCATCGAAAGCGCGGTGAGCGGCTGGCGGCCGACTTCGCCGCCGACGAGAAATTCGACGCCCTGCCAGTGGAACGCAACCCGACCGGCGTCACCGCCTTCCTCACCGTGCAGGAGGGCTGCGACAAGTTCTGCACCTTCTGCG
>NZ_JAUXXE010000062.1 GCF_030681155.1 Phenylobacterium sp.
CGGTGGAGGGGGCGCGACTAGGCGCTGAGCTTGAGGCTCGCCCCCTCCACCACCCTGCGGGCGGTCCCCCTCCCCCGCTTCGCAGGGGGAGGAAAAGGCTAGATGCTGGCCTGCATCCGGTAGAGCCGTTCATAGGCCCCGCCGGCGGCGATCAGTTCATCGTGGCTGCCCTGCTCGGCCACCCCCTGCTCGGTCAGAACCAGGATGCGGTCGGCGTTCCTGACCGTCGACAGCCGGTGGGCGATGACCAGGGTGGTGCGGTCCCGGGCCAGGGCTCCCAGCGCCAGTTGCACGGCCCTTTCGCTCTCGTTGTCGAGCGCGCTGGTCGCCTCGTCGAAGATCAGGATCGGGGCGTCCTTCAGGAACGCGCGGGCGATGGTCAGCCGCTGTTTCTGCCCGCCCGAAAGCTTCACCCCGCGTTGGCCGATGTCGGTGTCGTAGCCGTTTGCCAGCGCCATGATGAAGTCATGCGCGTTGGCCCGCTTGGCGGCTTCGACAATCTCATCGTCGCTGGCGTCAGGCCGCCCGTAGCGCAGGTTCTCGGCCACGCTGCCGGCGAACAGATAGACGTCCTGCTGCACGACCGCGACGTTGCGCCGAAGCGAGCTGAGCGTCAGGTCGCGGACGTCGATCCCATCGATCAGGATCGCGCCCGCGCTCGGCTCGTAGAACCGCGGGATCAGCGAACACAGCGTGGTCTTGCCGACCCCGGACGTCCCCACCAGGGCCACGAATTCGCCAGGGCGAACGTCGAGCGAGACGTTGCGCAGCACGTGGGGGCCGTCTTCGTCGTAGCGGAAGCTGACATCTCGGAACGCGATGGCGCCGCGCGGCCGGGCCAGGGCGATGGCGCCTGGCCGGTCGGCGATCTCCGGCGTGGTCTCCAGGATCTCCATCATGCGGCTGAACCCCGTATAGCCCTGCTGCCAAAGCCGCACGAAGTTCGCCAGCCGTTGCACGGGGTCGATGAGCACCGCCACGCATAGGAGGAAGGTCAGCATGTCGGCGACGCTCAACTGCGCCTGCGCCACCCGGATCGCGCCCGCCACGATGACCACCACGGTGATCAACTGGGCGAAGGTCGTGGTCCCCACCGAGAAGTAGGCTTCGCTGCGATAGCCCGCACGCCGGGTGTCTAGGAACTTCAGATTCTCGACCTCGAAGCGACGGTTTTCGACATCCTCATTGGCGAAGGACTTCACCACCCGGATCCCGGCCAGAGAGTCCTCCACCCGTTCGTTGATGGCGCCGATCTGCCGCTTCGACTGCTTCAGGGCCAGGTTCATCCGGCCGTTGAAGTGCAGGGCGTGCATCACCGCGAACGGCACGACCGCCAGGATCATCAGGGTCAACGGCACGTCCAGATAGGCCAGGATCACCGTTGCGCCCGCGAACTTGAGCACCGCGATGGCGAGGTCTTCCGGGCCGTGGTGGTAGAGCTCCCCCAAGGCGAACAGATCGTTGGTGATCCGGCTCATCAACTGCCCGACCCGGTGCTGATCGTAGAACCGGAAGGGCAGGGTCTGGCAGTGCTCGAACAGCTCCTGTCGCAGGGCGCTTTCCATCTTCGCGCCCATCACATGGCCCTGATAATCGACGAACAGCGTCGCCAGGACCTGCACCGCCAGCAGGCCCAGCATGACCCCGCCAATGGCGTAGATCTGGGTCAGCGCCGCGGGCGCGTCATCGACCGCGCCGAGTTGCCGCGTCACGTAGTTGGCGCACAGCGGCAGGAACAGCGCCGTCGCCGAGACGAGCACCGCACAGGCCAAGTCCGCCAGGAGCAGCGGAATATGTGGCCGATAGTAGGATAGGAACTTCAGCGCCCGGGCGCGGGCCTGGGCGTCGAACCGGACCGTTCGCGACGGCCGACGGGTTAGGGGGTTATGCCGCGCGTCTGCTTGCGCCAGCGCCCCCGGAGTTCGTGATTGCATGAACCTTCATGTCCTGTTGCGAGGATTTTCCTTTCTGGCTGGACACGAACGTTCTCATTTCACTCTCCTTGCGTCGGCCGATGTCGACGGGCGCGACTATGCCTCCGGCCGCTAAATTCGACAACGCCGTTATGTCGGAAGCGGTGCGCCTTTTCGATTTCCAATCTCCCGGCGAGGCGTACCGTGCCTTCAAGTCCGCCGGCATGAGCGGTCATCCGGGAGACCGCCTTGAGCACAATCGAAGCCAGCGGATCGGGCGCCAGCCTGCCGATCGACGCTGAGTTGATGGGGAACGGAAAGCTGGGGCGGGGCGGGGTTTCCTGGTCGCTCTTCGAGGGCGCGCGAAACCCCTATGTGATCCTGATCACCATCTACATCTTCATTCCCTACGTGGCCGCGACCATGGTCGGCGACCCGGTGCGAGGGCAGGAGATCGTCTCGCGATGGAGCCAGTATTCCGGCTGGTTCATCATGGCCACGGCCCCGTTCCTGGGCGCCTCGATCGACCGGCTGGGGCGGCGCAAGACCTGGCTCGCCCTCGCCACGATCCTGATGGTCCCGATGATGGCTTCGCTGTGGTGGGCCAAGGCCGACGGCACGGGGATCTCGGTCCTCACCGTCATGATCCTGACCACCCTGATCGGGGTGCTCTTCACCTATACCGAGGTGCTCCACAACTCGCTGCTGGTGCGGGCGGCGGGGATCTCGGCCGCGCACAAGGCCTCGGGATTGGCCTTGGCGCTTGGCAATGGCTTGGCCTTGCTCGCCCTGGCCTTCACCGCCTGGGCTTTCGCGCTGCCGGGCAGCGGCCTGCCGTTCGTGCCCGAGGCGCCGCTGTTCGGGCTGGACCCTAAACTTCATGAGCCCTCGCGGATCGTCGCACCGATGGCCGCGCTGATCTTTGCCATCGGCGCCATTCCGCTTTTCCTGTTCACGCCCGACGCTAAGCCGACCGGCATTCCGATCTTCACCGCCCTGGCGGACGGCGCTCGCGACCTGAAACGGATGGTCCTGGGGATGAAGAACCACCGGGACGCGGCGATCTTCCTGGTCAGCCGGATGTTCTATGTCGACGGCATGACTGCGATCCTGCTGTACGCGGGCATCTACGCCACCGGCGTGATGAAGTGGGGCGCGCTGGAGATGCTGATGTACGGCATTATCCTCAGTGTCCTGGCGGTGCTGGGCGGCTTCGTCGGCCGCTGGCTGGACGCCGGGCTTGGTCCGCGCCGCGCGGTGCAGATCGAGATCTTCATGTCGCTGCTCAGCATCATCGCCACCATCGGCATGGCGCCGGACCAGATCCTTTACTTCTGGGCCTATGATCCCAGCATGCATGCGCCGATGTGGAACGGGCCGTTCTTCCGCACCCTGCCCGAGTGGATCTTCCTGCTGATCGGGTTCTCCAACGCCGTCTTTATCACCGCCCACTACGCCTCCAGTCGGACCCTGCTGGTGCGCTTGACCCCGCCGGAGCAGACGGGGGCTTTCTTTGGCGTCTATGCGCTGTCGGGCACGGCGACGATCTGGCTGGGCTCCATGCTGGTGAACCTGGGCACCAATATCTTCCAGAGCCAGCAGGGCGGTTTCGGCATGATCATCATCCTGCTGGCCATCGGTTTCATTGGCCTGTTGTTCGTGCGTGGAGGCGACCGCCAAGTCTGACTTTCCCTTGTCGCCGCCGGAAGCTAAGGCCAGCGCCATGCTATGGGCGACGCAGCTTCGGGCGGAATGGCGCGAGCCGGCGGAGGTCCTGTCGGCTTTCGCCGACGAGCCCTGCGCGGTTTGCCTGTTGTCCGGCGGCGAGGGCGAGCGGGGACGGTGGTCTTATCTGGCGCGCGATCCGGACGCGACTCTCACCGTGCCGGCTGGCGACCCCCGCGACCCGTTCCGCGCTCTTTCGGATCTGCTGGGACCTCTGCAGTTGCCGATACCGGATGGGCCGCCGTTTCAGGGCGGCGTTGTCGGCCTGGCCAGCTATGAGCTCGCCGATCGTATCGAGGCGCTGGGCCTGGCGAGGCAGGCGGCGTGGCCGGACCTTGTCGCGGCGCGCTACTCGGCGGTGCTGGCGTTCGACCGGCAGGAACGCACCGTGCGCGCGATTGGCCGCGGCGTGACGCAAGCCGAGGCCGACGCCCGCGCCCATGCGGCGCTAGGCTGGTTGGCGAGTAGCCCACGTCCGCCCAATCACGACGCCTTGACCGCCGGGCTCTCCAACGACGACGGTGAGACCTACGAAGCCGCCGTCGCCGAGGTCGTCGGCCGCATCCATGCCGGCGAGATTTTCCAAGCCAATATCGCGCGCTCCTGGGCGGGGCGGCTCGTGGGCGCAGCCAGGCCCTTCGACCTGTTCGCGCGGTTGATCGGCCAGAGCGCCGCGCCCTTCGCGGCCTATCTGCGACTGCCGGGACTGGCGCTGGTGTCGAACTCGCCTGAACGTTTTGTCGAGGTGCGCCAGGGATGGGTCGAGACGCGGCCGATCAAGGGCACCCGGCCGCGCGGGCGCACCCCGGCGGAAGATGCGGCCCTGGCCGACGATCTGCTGGCCAGCGAAAAGGACCGGGCCGAGAACCTGATGATCGTCGATCTGATGCGCAACGACCTGGCGCGGGTCTGCGCGCCGGGCAGCGTGCGGGCGCCGGAGTTGTTCGCCGTCGAGACATTCGCCAATGTCCATCATCTGGTCTCGACGGTGGTCGGACGGCTGGCGGCGGGCAAGGGGGCGGTCGAGTTGCTGGCCTGCGCCTTTCCACCCGGCTCGATCACCGGCGCGCCTAAGGTGCAGGCGATGAAGGTCATCGCCGCATTGGAGACGCCCAGGGGCCCTTACTGCGGATCGCTGTTCTGGGCCGGCGTCGATGGGGCGTTCGATTCCAGCGTGCTGATCCGCACCGCCGCCTTCGTCGAGGATGCGGAAGGTTGGTCGTTGGAGGCGCGGGCCGGGGCCGGCATCGTCGCCGACAGCGATCCCCACGCGGAACGGCTGGAGACTGAGGCCAAGATCGCCGCGCTCGCCCGCGCCCTGGAGGAACCTGGCCGATGACGATCCCGCATGACGACCGTGGCCTGCTGCTAGGCGATGGCCTGTTCGAGACGGTGCTGGCGCTGGATGGAAAGCTCGTCGGGCTCGCGGCGCATCTCGACCGGATGGCGGCCGGTTGCGCCGTGATGGGCCTGCCGCCGCTAGACCGGGCGTTGGCCGAACGGTTGATGGGCGAGGCCCTGGCCGGCGTCGCAGCGCCCCGTGCCGCCGTGCGGCTCACCCTGACGGCGGGCTCCGGCGGGCGGGGGCTGGACCGGCCCGATGCGCCTGAGCCGCGTCTGTTCGCCACCGCTGCGGCTTCGCAACTCCCATCGGGGCCGGCCCGCTTGATCACCAGCAGCGTACGTCGCAACGAAGGATCGCCTGCCGCGCGGCTGAAGACGTTGTCCTATCTCGACAGCGTGCTGGCGCGGCGTCAGGCGCGCGAGCAAGGCGGCGACGAGGCCCTGATGCTGAATTCGCGCGAGGAGGCGGCCTGCGCGGCCGCCGCCAACGTCTTCTGGGTCAGCGAGGGGCGGCTCCTCACCCCGGCGCTCGAATGCGGCGTGCTGGCGGGAACCATGCGGGCTCGCGTCCTGGCGGCGGCGGGCCGGCTTGGCGTGGCGGTCGCCGAGGTCCAGGCGCCCGGCCAAACGCTGAGGGGAGCCGACGCGATCTTCCTCACCAACAGCCTGATTGGCGTGCGCGCGGTGTCGAGTTTGGATGGGGTGGAGTTGCGCCCCTCGGCCCTGGTCGAGCAGCTTGCCGCCGCGGTGGCGGTCTAGTCGAGCAGGACGACGGCCACGCCGCCGCGCGGCCTCATGTCCATCTGCTTCTTGAAGACGAAGGCGTCGGGGAAGATCTGCCCGAACGGGGTCTGGTAGGTGTAGATCGTCTCGGCGCGGATGACGGCGATATTGGCGGTCTTTTCGACCGTGCTGAGATCCACGCCGCTCGGGAAAGTGCCGCGCTGTTGCTGCCACCTGATCTGCGGCACGCCGGCGGCGGTCGTCTCGATGCTGACGATGCGGATGCCCAGATCCTCGACAGGAAAGGGCTTCAACGCCGCGGCGCTGATATTGAAGATGTCGTCGATCTGCGCCTTCTTCAACTGCGTCGCCTGGGCCGTCAGGTCGCCTACCGCCGTGGCGACGACGCTGACCCGCCGGCTGGCCAGCAGCGCCTGGGTGGTCTCGGCCATGCCGTAATAGAGCAGCATGACGACGGGGATGATGAGCGCGAATTCGACGGCTGCAGAGCCGCGACGGTCATGGGCGAAGCGGTTCAGCATTTGGCCCCCAAAGGACGTAGGGCGGCGTTGTAAGGCTCGTTGCGGAAGATGCGGGCCGAACTGAGCAACCGGCCCTCGTGCCCCGCGCTATGGAAGACGGGCTTGAGCAAGGGCGAGATGATCGGCCACTCATAGTAGGTGCGGACCAGGACGATGTCCTCCGGGTTGCCGGTCGACCAGCAAATCCTTCGTTCATCGAAGTCCTCAGGCTCGGCAGGCTCCGATCCGCCGGCGCCGGCAAAGGTGTCAAAGGTTTCGGCGTCCACGATCAGCTTGTCTTCGCAGCGGTCTTTCAGCCAGCTCATGTTGCGGCAGACCAATTTGCCAAACTCGAGTTTGCTGACTTCTTGTTGCTCGGAAGTCTGGTTTGGATGCGCAGCCTGGAAGCGGCCCGTCCGAATACTTCGGGTGGCGAAGTCGGTGGCGCTGTCCAAGGTCGCGGTCACCAGCAGGATCAGCGCCAATTCCAGCACACCGAGGGTCAGCGTCAGCAGCGGGATGGCGATGATGGCGAACTCGACCGCGATCGCGCCGCGCTTCGCGCGCGCAAATCGCCGGATCAGAGCTGTGCTTCTTGCGACAAGGCGCGACATGACGTCCCCGAGCTTCAAGCCCGAAGGGACGATAGCGAAGTCTGGCTAACCGGAGGTTTAAGGCTCAGCTTTTTTAGGGTGCCTTGGGCGCCTCGCCCGTGCGTTCGCAGCCGCCGGCGCAGGCATAGTCGTCCACCCGGCTCCCGCGGATGACCGAGACCCGGCCGGCCGGAGCCGAGACCACGACCTGGCGTTCCAGGACGGTGCGTCCCAGCTGATCGACGACGATCAGATTGGTCGAGCCGTAGCTCTTGCCCAGGATCACCGCCTTGCCTGAGTCCAGCACGCTGACATCGGCGATGGCCGGATTGCCGATCAGAACGTCGCGGGTTCCGCGCGGCAGGCTGACAGCCGCGCTGTGGTCGATAGGCACGACCAGGGTCGAGGCGGCGTGGGCCGCCGGCGCGCCGGCCAGGACCATCAGGGGCGCCGTCAGGGCCAGGAGAAGGCGTCGCATTGAGGTGATCCTGAAAAACAGCGTCGCCTGAAGTTGAGCTGGAATGGTCAATAAAGACTGAATTCTTGAGCCCTCGTGCGCGCGCGAGAATCATTAAGTCCGGAGCGCGTTTTTCGGCCTTTTCTGCCACGTGGTTAACCGATATTTACAGTAAACAGAAGTAAACCATAGAAAGTCGTCTGCGAATACATGGGTGTTTACTTGAAGTTAAGCTTGGCCTTGCAATGTGCACCTGTATTTCGGGGCGGGCAGACCTCCAAGGTTTGAAGCCGCACAGTCTGCTCGCAAACAAAGGAGATCGAGCAATGTCCAAGTTCGTCACGCGTTTCCTCAAGAATGAATCCGGCGCCACGGCCATCGAATATGGCCTCATCGCCGCCCTCATCGCCGTCGTGGTGATCGCCGCCATGACCACCCTTGGCGGCAGCATTCAGACTGCATTCTCCGGTATCGGTGACACCCTCAAGGGTGCCAAGAACACCACGATCCCCGCGGGTTAATCGAAATGTATCGCGGCGGCGCAAGCCGCCGCGATTTCATCCTTGGGAGCACCCGAACGATGGCCCTCGTGCTGCGTTTTTTCGCTGACGAAAAGGGCGTCACGACGGTCGAATACTGTCTAATCGCCATGGGCGTAGGCGTGGGCTTATTGGGTGCGATTGGCTTTGCCGCTCCAGCTATTTTCTCTGTATTCAAGATGGTGGCGGAGACAGGGCCGGTAGATTAGCCCGACGTTATGTTGAAACACGAAAGGCCGCGACGACGTCGCGGCCTTTCGTGTTTCAACGCTCTATTCATTGGATGCCGCGATGATCGCGTTTCTGTCTCGCGAACCAAGGAGGCCCTTAAGGTCATGTCTGTCGTCCAGGCTGCAGCTTTGTTGGTCTTCCCGGCCCTGGTCATTCTCGGCGCGCTACGGGATTTGACCAGCTACACCATCCCCAACTGGATCTCGGGCTTGCTGATCCTGGGCTTCGCGCCAGCCGCTTTGCTCGTGGGCCTCCCTCTTCCGGCGATGGGACTGCATCTAGGCGTCGGCGCCACCGCGCTGATGATCGGCATGGCGATGTTTGCGCTCAACTGGATCGGTGGCGGCGACGCCAAGCTGTTCGCGACCAGCGCGCTCTGGCTCGGCTGGCCGGGCTCGCTGGAATTTGTCCTTGTTACGGGCCTGGCGGGCGGCGTTCTGACCTTCGCCCTATTCGGCCTCCGCTCTCCTCTGCTTCGCCCCTACGTCCTGAGCGGCCCCGGCTGGGTCAATCGCTTAGCCGAGCCCAAGGGCGATCTACCCTATGGCGTTGCGATCGCGGTCGGCGCGTTGGTCGCCTTCCCCGGATCAGCGCTCATGAAGGCCTGGGGGGGCTTCTAGCTTGGCCTTTAGCCGGCGTTAACTATGCGCCCCGCAAACAGACCCTGCAGGCAAAAGGCCGGGCATTCGATTCGTGCGCGCTGGCCGACTGTCGGCGCGCCCGCCAGAAAACCCGCATGCGGGAGGCTCGAGTAGACGCACCATGAGCGGCATCCGCATCGCCATTCTCGCCGTCGCGGCGATCGCCGCCATCGGGCTGGCCCTTATCGTCCGGGGCATGGTGACGCCGAAAGAGGCCGCGCCGGCCGAGGTCGTCCAGGCAAAGCCGGTGGCCCAGGTGCTGGTGGCCAAGCATGACCTGACGATCGGAACGCGGCTCAGCCAAGCCGACATGACTTGGCAGGCCTGGCCTGCGGATGGTTTGAACGCCAGCTTCGTGACCGATGGCGCTGCGCCGGCCCTGCCGGCGGTTATGCCTGACAAGGCGGTGCAGAAGGCCGCACGCGCGGCCACTGACGCGGTCAGCACCACCGGACCCATGCAAGCCTTCGAAGGCTCGATCGTCCGCGAAGCCATGGTCGCCGGCGAGCCGATCGTCGCGCGCAAGGTGGTCCGGGCCGGCCAAAGCGGCTTCATGGCCGTGGTGGTGCAACCCGGCATGCGGGCGATGTCGATCCCGATCAACGCCGAGACCGCGGCTGGCGGCTTCATCCTGCCCGGCGACCGCGTCGACATCTTGCAAAGCCGCCAAAACGCCGAGGCGAAGACTTACGTGACCGAAACCCTGATGCGGAACGTTCGTGTCCTGGCTATCGACCAGAAGATCGATCCCGATAAGGACGCCAAGTCGATCGTCGGCGCGGTCGCCACCCTGGAGATCCCCGCCGCCGACGTTGAAGTCATGGCGCGCGGACGTGCTCAAGGCGAGATGCAGCTCGCCCTCCGCTCCTATGCCGATATCGGCGGTGCGCCCGGCCGTGGCGGGCAGGCCCGCGACAACATGCAAGGCGTGCGCGTGTTCCGCGCCGGTCAAGTCAGCGAGGTCGCCAGACCGTGAAACCGCGCTCTCTCCTGATCGCGCTCGCCGCCCTTGGGGCGATGCTTGGCGCGCCTTTGGCCGCCGCCGCCCAGACCGAGGCCGCCGGCTTGGCGGCGCAGTCCTCAATCGTGCGCGTCAATCTCGCCGGCGGTTCGGCCGCGACACAGTCTCTCAACCTCCCCAACGGCAAGTCCGCCATCGTCGAGCTTCCGGTGGACGTCCGAGACGTGCTGGTGAGCAATCCGGGCGTGGCTGACGCTATGCTGCGCTCGCCGCGGCGGATCTTCATCCTCGGCCTCAAGAACGGCTCGACTGACGCGGTGTTCTTCGACGCCGCCGGCCGCCGGATCCTTACGCTCGACATTCGGGTAGATCAGGATCCCACTGCGGTCGCCCAGACCATCAACCGCGTCGTTCCGGGCTCGCGCGTGCGGGTGGATGCGATGAACGAGAGCCTGATCCTGTCGGGGCAGGTCGAGAGCATGGCCGCCGCCGACAAGGCCGTCCAGATCGCGCGCGCCGCGGTCGCCAAGCCGGAGTTGGTGCTCAACATGCTGAGCATCGCCGGCAAGGATCAGGTGATGCTGAAAGTGCGCATCGTCGAGATGCAGCGCGACGTCATCAAGCAGCTCGGCTTCAACCTGAACGCCATTGTCGGCGAGCTGGGCAGCACCCAGTTCCTGCTCGGCACGTCCGCCAGTTTCGGCGTTAATGGCGCTTTGCTGGGTGGTGGCACGGCGACGCTGCGCAATCTTGGCGGTCGCGATCAGGGCCAGGCCACGCTCCAGGCGTTTGAGCGTGTCGGCCTGGTCCGGACCCTGGCGGAGCCGAACCTGACCGCGGTGTCCGGCGAATCGGCCAAGTTCCTGGCGGGTGGTGAATTCCCGATCCCAGTCTCTCAGGACGAGGACGGCGGCGTCGGAATCGAGTTCAAGCCGTTCGGCGTCGGTCTAGGGTTTACGCCCGTCGTCCTCTCATCTGGCCGGATCGCCCTGAAGATCTCGACGGAAGTCTCCGAGCTCACCAGCCAAGGCGCCTTCGCGCTCTCGACCCCCGGCACCACGGCGACCCTGACAATTCCCGCCCTGATCGTGCGACGCGCGGAAACCGCGGTCGAACTGCCGTCGGGCGGCTCGATGATGATCGCCGGTCTGTTGCAGGAAAAGACCAAGCAGAACCTCGACAGCTTGCCGGGCATGACCACCCTGCCGGTCTTGGGTTCGCTGTTCCGCTCGCGGGACTACCTCTCCGGCGAGAGCGAATTGGTCATCATCGTCACACCTTACATCGTGGGTCCGACGTCGCCTGATCGGCTCCAGACGCCTGTCGATGGCCTCCAGGTCGCCGACGACGCCTCGACCTTGCTGCTGGGCTCGCTGTCCCGAGCCTACAACGCCACGTCTGCGGCCCAACCGGGCCGTAGTTACCAGGGGCCATATGGCTACGTGATCGAATGAGCATACCTCGTTTCATCGCCCTGGCGCTGGCCGCGAGCCTGTCGGCTTGCGCCGCGACGCCGCCATTGCAGGCCGGGCAAGCCTCCATGGCGCGCACGCCGACCGAACTTTGGAAGGCGGAGATCGCCACCCAGCCCGAAGAAATTCGGCTCGCGGTTCGAGCCCAGGGTCTATCGCCGAACCAAGCTGGCGCCCTGACTACGTTCGCCGATACGTGGCGCGACGCCGATGGCTCCGAGATCATCGTCCAGGCGCCGGTCGGCGGTCCAGAACCCGGCGCCGTGTCGCGTTCGAGCGAGAACGCGCGCACCTTCCTGGTCGAACAGGGTGTGCCGGCCAGCGCCATCCGTCTGCTCGGCTATGACGCCAAGGGCGACGCGGCCGCTCCCCTGGTGGTGGGCTTCCTGCGCTATGCCGTGACGCTCCCCGATTGCGGACGAACCTGGACGAACATCGCCCATTCGATGACCAACGAGGTTCAGCCGAACTTCGGGTGCGCGGTCACCGCGAACATGGCCGCCCAGGTGGCCAATCCCGCCGATTGGGCCAGGCCTCGCACGCTCGATCCCGCTGACGCCCAACGGCGCGCCGTCGTGCTCGACAAATACCGCAAGGGCGAACTGACATCGTCGGAGAAGGACGACAACGCCACGGGCGCGGTCTCTTCGGTGGTGAAGTGATGAAGCCACAGCAGGGTCAGGATCCGTTCGATCTCGAGTTCGAGGCGGATGATGATTTTTCCATGTCGCAGACCAATGCCTGGCGTGAGACGCCGCTGTCGGCCGCGGCGGCCGAGGATCCCTTTGTTGATCTGCCCCCGCTGCCCGGCGAGGACGCCCGGCCGCCGCTATCCCACGACTTGAACACGGAACCCGAAGCGGCCGCTCTGCCGCCCCTGCCTGTCCCGGAGGTCCATCCGGTCCACGACATGTTGGCTGGGGCCGAGGCGGCCTTCGGCGAGACGCCGGTGCCGCGGATCACCATCCATATCTTCTGCGTCGCCTCCGAGACCGCTGAGCTCGCCGAGCGCGCTGCTCTTGATCGCCGCATGGAACGCGCGACGGTCGTAACCCGCATGGGCGGTCTGGCCGCCGCAGTGGAAACCTATCAATCTCAGCCGACGCCTTCCTTGGTGATGGTGGAGAGCGCCGATCCGGCGCCGCAGCTCCTGTCGTTGCTCGACCGCCTGGCTGAGGTCTGCGACCCCGGCACCAAGGTTCTGGTGATCGGCTCGGCCAATGATATCGCCCTCTATCGCGAGCTGATGCGTCGCGGGGTGTCGGAGTACCTTGTTCCGCCGCTCAACCCGCTGCTTCTGGTCCGCGCGGTGACGAGCCTCTATTCCGACCCCTCGGCGCCGTTCATCGGCCGGCAGATCGCTTTCTGCGGGGCCAAGGGGGGATCGGGCTCCTCCACGATCGCCCACAACATCGCCTATTCGATCACCGAGCGGTTGCAGACCGGGGCGGTGTTGGTCGATCTCGATCTGCCGTTCGGCACCGCCGGCCTCGACTTCAACCAGGACCCCCTGCAAGGCGTGGTCGATGCGCTGTCGCAGCCCGACCGGCTCGACCCGGTGCTGATGGACCGCATGATGGCGCGTTGCACCGAGCGGCTGTCGCTGTTCGCCGCGCCTGCCAGCCTGGATGGCGATTACGACATCTCCGCCGAGGCGTTCGAAGAGGTCACTCAGAAAATCCGCGCCGCCGCGCCGTTCGTCGTCCTGGACCTGCCGCACGTCTGGACGGCCTGGAAGCGCAAGATCCTGCTGTCGTCCGATGATCTGGTGATCGTCGCCACGCCGGACCTGGCCTCGCTGCGCAACGCCAAGAACGTGATCGACCTGGTGCGGCGCGCGCGGCCCAACGACGCCCCGCCACGCCTGGTGCTCAACCAGGTTGGCGTTCCCGGCCGTCCGGAAATCCCGGTCAAGGACTTCGGCGAGGCGCTGGGCCTGACCCCTGCGCTGTGCCTGCCCTTCGATCCGAAGCTGTTCGGCCAGGCGGCCAACAACGGCCAGATGCTTAGCGAGGTGAGCCCCAAGTCACGGTCCGCCGAAGGGATCGACCATCTGGCTCAGCAGATCGCCAGGCGCGAGCCGCCGGCGGTGCAGAAGTCTTCGTTGCTCTCCGGCCTCTTCAAGAAGAAGTAGCATGTTCGGCAAGCGTCCTTCGGCGAACGAGACCTCGGCTCCGCGCCAGGCTCCGCCCCCTCCGGGGGACGATGCCGACGTCGCCGTGCGCGCGCCAAGGACCGAGCAGCCGGCGCCTACCGCCACCATCCAGATTCAGCCGAAAGCCGAACGTGGCAAGCCGGTCGCCGGCCCAAAGCCGACCCCCGCCTTCGAGCAGCTTCGCGCGGCCCAGGGGCCGGCTCCGACGACCCAGGTCGTTCGCGAGCAGAGCGACTACTATCACTCGACCAAGACGGTCATCTTCAACGCCCTGATCAACACGATCGATCTGGCGCAGCTGGCCCAGCTGGACGCCAAGCAGGCGGCCGAGGAGATCCGGGACATCGTCGCCGAACTGGTGGCGATCAAGAACGTGTCGATGTCGGTGGCCGAGCAGGACATGCTCGTCCAGGACATCATCAACGACGTCCTTGGCTATGGGCCGCTCGAGCCGCTGCTGGCGCGCGACGATATCGCCGACATCATGGTCAACGGCGCCGGCCGGGTGTTCATTGAAGTCGGCGGCAAGGTCCAGCTGACCAATGTCCGTTTCCGCGACAACGCCCAGCTGATGAACATCTGCCAGCGGATCGTCAGCCAGGTCGGTCGCCGGGTGGATGAAAGCTCGCCGATCTGCGACGCGCGCTTGCCCGACGGTTCTCGCGTCAACGTCATCGCCCCGCCCTTGGCGCTGGATGGGCCGACCCTGACGATCCGGAAATTCCGGAAAGACAAGCTCACCATGAAAAACCTGGTGGAGTACGCCTCCATCAGTCCCGAAGGCGCCCGCGTCCTAGGTGTCATCGGGGCCTGCCGATGCAACCTGGTGATCTCCGGCGGGACCGGCTCGGGCAAGACCACCTTGCTCAACACACTGACCGCCTTCATCGATCCGGCCGAGCGCGTCATCACCTGCGAGGACGCCGCCGAACTGCAACTGCAGCAGCCGCACGTGGTGCGCCTGGAAACCCGCCCGCCGAACCTGGAGGGCCAGGGCCAAATCACCATGCGCGACCTGGTGAAGAACTGCCTGCGGATGCGGCCGGAGCGGATCATCGTCGGCGAAGTCCGTGGCCCCGAAGCCTTCGACCTACTGCAGGCGATGAACACCGGCCACGACGGCTCGATGGGCACCTTGCACGCCAACAGTCCGCGCGAGGCGATCAGCCGTATGGAGTCGATGATCACCATGGGCGGCTATGGCCTGCCCTCGCGGACCATCCGCGAGATGATCGTCGGATCGGTCGATGTGATCATCCAGGCCGCGCGCCTGCGCGACGGGTCACGCCGGATCACCCACATCACCGAAGTGGTGGGGCTGGAAGGCGACGTGATCATCACCCAGGATCTGTTCGTCTACGAAATCACCGGCGATGACGCCGACGGCAACGTTCTGGGGCGGCACCGCTCGACCGGCATCGCCCGTCCCCGGTTCTGGGATCGCGCCCGCTACTATGGCCTGGAGCGCGAACTCGCCGAAGCGCTCGACGCGGCCGAATAGCCATGCTTCTGACCCTCCTGATCGCGGTTCTGGGTTTTGTCGTCATCGCCGGCGTCGGCTTCGCCCTGGCCGGCGGCTCCGGCTCGGCGGACGCCAAGACCTTGAAGCGCGCGCAAGCGATTGTGGGCGGTGACGCCCGCGAGTCTCGCCGGCGCCCGGTCGCCGCGCAGGATCAGCGGCGCAAGCAGATCCTCAAGACCCTGCGCGATCAGGACCGCCAACAGAAGAAGGCGACCCTTAGTCTTTCGGCCCGGCTCCAGCAGGCCGGCCTGGGAATCAGCGTTCAAACCTTTTGGGTGATCAGCGTCGTCGTCGGCGTACTGGTTTTCGGCGTAGCGATAATCCTGAAGCCGTCGCCGTTGATCGCGCTTGGCCTGGCCTTCGCCAGCGGTCTTGGCCTGCCGCGCTGGGTCGTAGGGTTCATAGCCAATCGGCGCATCAAGAAGTTCACCTCCGATTTCCCCGACGCCATGGACATCATCGTTCGCGGCATCCGGTCGGGATTGCCGGTCCACGACAGCCTGCGCGTGATCGCTCAGGAATCGTCGGAACCGCTGGCCAGCCAGTTCAACCGGTTGGTCGAAAGTCTCAGCATGGGCGCGTCGGTGGACCAGGCGCTTGAGAAGATGCACGAAAATATGCCGACCCCGGAGGTCCGCTTCTTTTCGATCGTTCTGGCCATTCAGCAGAAGACCGGCGGCAACCTCGCCGAGGCACTAGCCAACCTCTCGACTGTCATCCGGGCTCGGAAACTAATGCGGGAGAAGGCCAAGGCGCTGTCGGGCGAGGCTGTGGCCTCCGCCGCCATCATTGGATCGCTGCCGCCGGTGGTCGCGACCCTGATCAGCATTACCGCGCCCGACTATATGAGGCCGCTGTTCACCGATCCGCGCGGCCACCTGATGCTGATGGCCGGAGCGTTCTGGATGACGATCGGCGTGCTCAGCATGCGCAAGATGATCAACTTCAAAATGTAGCCCGGGCGCGAACATGATCTCCATGCTCACCAACCCGGACAACATACTGGCGGCCTTCGTAGCGGTGGTCTGTTTCGCCACGATCGTGACCATCGCCACGCCGATGTTCAATCGCTCGAACCTGGAGAGCCGCCTCAAGTCGGTCTCCACGCGACGCGAGGAACTGCGGCGAAAGTCGCGGGAGGCCCTGGCCAAGAAGGGCGGCCAGAACAGCCTTCGGCACCTTGACGAGGGGATGTACAAAAAGGTCGTCGATCGCTTGCAGCTTTCCAGGCTGCTGGAGGATCCAAAGGTCGTGGAAAAGCTGGCTCAGGCGGGCTTTCGCGGGCCGCGCCCGGTCTCGACCTTCTACTTTTTCCGCTTTGTCCTGCCGTTCGTATTCGGCGCGGTCGTCGCGATCTATCTGTTCCTGATCAACGACTTTGGCCTGCCGGCCATGCAGCGGATAGCCATCTCCGTCGGCGGGCTGACGCTTGGCTACTACGCCCCAAACATCTTCATCAGCAATGCGGCCCAGAAGCGCCGCGAATCGGTCGTGGGCGCCTTTCCCGATGCGCTGGATCTGTTGCTGATCTGCGTCGAAAGCGGGATGTCGATCGAGGCGGCGATCCAGAAGGTCAGCCAGGAAATCGGCGGCTCCTCCATAGAGCTGGCCGAGGAATTGACGCTGCTGACGGCGGAGATTTCCTACCTCCCCGAGCGACGACAGGCCTACGAAGGGTTGGCGCGACGGACCAACCATCCGGGGATCAAGTCGGTCACCACCGCGATGATCCAGGCCGAACGCTACGGCACGCCGCTCGGTTCGGCCCTGCGGGTCATGGCCAAGGAAAATCGCGACATGCGTCTGACCGCGGCAGAGAAGAAGGCCGCTCAGTTGCCGGCCAAGCTGACCGTTCCGATGATCGTCTTCTTCTTGCCCGTGCTGTTCGTGGTGATCCTTGGGCCGGCGATCTTGACGGTCATCGACATGATGGCCGCCAAGGGCGCGCCCGGCTGATCTGCGCCGCTAGTGCAGCGGGCCGCCAGCGATGGTGATCCGGTGCATCAGGCGACGCTGGCCTTGATAGTCGTTCATCGCCAGATGCCAGGTGGCGCGATTGTCCCAGATCGCCATCGAGCCGG
Source organism: Phenylobacterium sp. (assembly GCF_030681155.1). GTDB lineage: Bacteria > Pseudomonadota > Alphaproteobacteria > Caulobacterales > Caulobacteraceae > Phenylobacterium. Next base: position 16,879 of record NZ_JAUXXE010000062.1, read on the forward strand.
GCTGCCATTGGAAGCGGTGCACGAACTGCGGCTTGGTCGCGTGCTGATAGAGGTAGCCGAGCAGGGCGGCGCTCTCCTCGCGGCTCCAGCCCTCGAAGTTCAGGGTGAAGCCCGGGTTCACGTACAGCGCCTTGCGGCCGCTGCCGGGGTGGGTGATCACCACCGGATGCACGGCTGAGGGGTTCTCGGCATGGCCCGCCAAGTGGGCTTGGTCGGTTTTGCCGTAAACGCCTTCGGTCCCGTAGATGTGGTCGGAGGCGTGTTGCGCCCGCAAGCCGGACAGCGTCTCTTTCAGCCCATCCGACAGCGCCTCGTAGGCGGCGTACATGTTGGCGAACTGGGTGTCGCCGCCGGTGGGCGGGGTTTCGATGGCCAGCAGGACTGAGCCCATGGCCGGCGCTTGGTCGTAGCTGTGGTCGGTGTGCCAGCCGCCGCCGATGTTGGTCGTCTGCTCTTCGGTCTTCTCGACCTTGGCGATCTGCGGATAGCGCTCGGTTTTGGGGAAGTAGCGGTTCACGACGATCGGGCCGATGCGCTCGGCGAAGGCGATCTGTTCTTCCGGCGTGAGGTGCTGGTCGCGGAGGAAGGCGACGCCGCGATTGTAGACCGTGTCGCGGATCAGGTTGATCTCGGCGTCAGTCGCCTTCGGCACGGTGATGTTGGCGATCTCGGCGCCGCAGCCTTCGGTCTCGCGGACGATGGCGGTCATGGTCGCCTCCCTGGCGGTGTTTGTTTCATACACTGTATGCCGGAGTTGGTTTATGATTGTCACTTGAGTTACATTTTCGTCATGAGTGAGGATCGCGATCAGGCGTTGAGGCTGCTGGGTGTCGCCCGTTGGCTCGAGGCCTATCCGCCGGGGCTGGCGGAGGCGCTGGTGGCCGAGGGGGCGCTGAGCCGGCTGCGGGCGGGGCAGTGGGCGCAGGCCGAGGGCGACGAGGAAACCGGCCTGATGGTCGTGATCGAGGGCGCGGTGGACCTGTTCTGCCAGGCGCCCGGCGACCGGGAGGTGCGGATCAGCCATGCCGGCGCAGGCGCGGCGCTGGGCCAGACGATGCGGTTCGGCGGCGGTCCCAGGCTGGTGACGGCGGTCTGCGCCGAGCCGAGCCTGCTGCTGCGGGTGTCTGATGCGGGGCTGGAGCGGATCGCCCGCCTGCGGCCCGACATCTGGCGAGCGGTCGCGACCCTGGTCTACTTCCAGCTACGCAACGCTCTGCAGATGGCGGCCGAGGTCGCGGCCCTGCCGCCGCGCCAGAGGCTTGCTTCACGTCTGCTGATGCTGGCGCGGGGCCGCGAGGCGCCGGTGGTGCTGAATGTCAGCCAGCAGGGACTGGCCGAGATGATCGGCCTCACCCGCAAGACCGTGAACGGTCATCTGGCCGGGCTGCAGCGTGAGGGCGCGGTGCGACTCGACTACGCGCGGATCTGGATCGAAGACGCTCGGCGCCTTCAGGTCGTGGCCGACAGCTAGGGCTGAGCGGCGCGCACGCCTTCCCAGGACCGACCGGCGCCGGCCGGGGCGCTGGTGGCGCCGCGCAGCCAGGCCATGTTGTTGTCGACGGTCTCCGGCGGCAGGTCCTGGCGGGCGATGCGCTCAGCCTCGGCGAGGCGGCCTTGCAGGCCGAGCACCAGGGCGAGGTTCTGACGAACGGTGATAGGCGCATCAGGCTTGGCCGCGGCCTGCCGCAGCATGGTCTCGGCCTGGGCGCGATCGCCGTGGGCGGCGTAGTAGAGCGCCAGATTGCTGATGGCTGAGGGGTTGTCGGGAGCCAGGCTCACCGCGAGCCGATGCGCGGCGAGGGCCTCGTCAGGCCGCTGCGCCTGTTCATAGGCGACGCCCAGCAGGGATGGGATGCGCCAGTCGCGCGGCGCCATGGCCTGGGCCTCGCGCGCCGGCTCGATGGCGTAGAACCCCTGGCCGCGACCGATGTGGGCGCGGGCGATCTCGAGCTTGGCTTCGACGTTTCGCGGCTGGGCGATGGCGACTTTCTGAGCCGCGACGATGGCGTCGGAATAGTTGCCCATCTGGCGCAGCGCCTGGGATAGCTGAAGCCCAGCTTCGGCGTCGGCCGGATCGGCGTTCGCCTCGCGGGTCCAGAACGCGGCGCGCGCCAGCGGGTCGAGCGCCTTGATCTGCGCGCGTTCCTGCGGCGTGGCCTTGCGCGGCGCGCTCGCCGCGTCGTTCACGGCGGCGGCCTTGTCAGGCTTGGCCGCCAGCACGGGCCCCGCCGTCAGGCAAAGGGCGAGGGCGGTTGCGGCGAGGGCCGACATGCGACACATGAAAGTCACGGGCTCCGGATGATGGCCTGGCCACCATCCCTTGCCCGCTTAAAGGAAGCGTTAAGCATAACGCCCCCGACGAAGCGGTGGCGCGCAGGATGCGATAACGGCCCCCCGCCAAGGCGAGGGGCCCAGGGAGTTGCGTAGCGACTGGCCTAGGCCGGGTTGAACGCACACCGGCGGCGCGAGGTGCGAACCATCGTCCCGACCGCGCCGAACCCGAGGATCATCATCGCCCAGGTGGCCGGCTCCGGCACGGCGCTCAGCGTGGAGACCGTCACGTTGTCGAACTGCACGCCCGGCTTGAAGGCGAAGCGGTCAGCCTGGAATTGAAAGCGAAGGTTCAAGGTCTGGCCAGCGAATTGGCTCAGGTCAATCGTGGCGACTCCGGCCTGCTTTCCGGAGACGCCGGTGTCGCCCAGCCTCACGAAGCCGCCGTTCAACTTGCCATAGACCCCGGATTCGTTCGGTGTGAGCAGGTCTGTCGCGGCGTTGAAGATGGCGTCCGTCGAGCCCAGCACATTGAAGCCGTCGAAGTACATCTCGGAGTCGATGCCATAGTCGAACGATAGAACCGCGTTGGTCAGCCCGGTGAGATCAAGCGCTATCTGGTAGTAGGAATACTCGCCGTTGTCATAGTGGGTGGCGTGGCCCACCTTGCCGTCGGCGACGCTGAAGTTTCCGCTGACGCTCTCGTTGGCGCCGAGGCCATTATCAAAGGTCTGCTTGAAGATTACCGCGGCCGAGGCCGGGGTCGCCGACAGGGCGGCGGCGCATATCATGGTCGTCAGAACTAAGCTGGATCGCATTTCCTTGTCTCCGATGAGTGTTTTCGCGGCGAAGTTGGCGCAAGCGTGGCCGCTGGTCCGTGCTGCTTCGGCGAGCTGCCAGGCGTTTGCGATCGAGCGATGAGCGTCGGGTCGAAGCAGACGAAACGGCTCATCGCGTGTTCCTCGCACGACGAAAGCCCGCTGTGACGCGACCAACGCATCGGAGCAGCGCCGCCAGCCGCCGATCGCTTCGACTGCCCATGCCGACATCGGGCTGGGGCGGCAAGCTCACGACACGATGAAAGCGCAGTATGGCGCGACGAGATCGCGTGCTGACCGGCCAAAGTGGCGCTAGGCTTTGCCGAAACACCGATAGCCAAGATGTCCAATAGAAGCGACCTTCGCCAGATCGCCTTGCTGACCGTCGTCCTGTGGACGGTCGACGTGGCCTTGTTCTTTGTGCCGAGCGCCATCGCCGGCGCCGCCCCGGGGGCGGCCGCGACCGCGCGCATCGTTGTCATCGGCCTGGGCGGCATCGTCCTGAGCGGGGCGGTTTACGCCACTGTTTGCGCGCTGGCTCACTGGCGCCCCGTCGCGCGCTACATCGCCGTCATCACGGTCGCGATCATCTGCGGCGGGCTGGTCGCCGGGAGCGACCTAATGTTCCAAGAGCCCTTGCGCCTCGCGCTCTCCCCGTCAGCATCGCCGCTGAGCGAACAGATGCTTTTGATCCATGGCCTTACCAATTGGATCGGGCTCGCCTGGATCTTCGGCCTGGCCGGACTCATCTTCCTGCTGCTGCAGTCCAATCGTATTGTGCGCCAGCGCGACCACGACCTGGCCGCAGCTCACGCCGCGGCGCTGCAGGCCCAGAACGCCGCGACCGCGGCCCGCTTGGCGGCGCTGCGCTACCAGCTCAATCCCCACTTCCTGTTCAACACGCTCAACGCGGTCTCCTCGGCGGTGGTCAACCTACGCATCAACGAGGCAGAGACCATGCTCGCCCGTTTGGCTGAGTTTCTTCGGATCACTCTGGCCGCCGATCCGGAAGCCATGGTCGCCTTGGAAGAGGAGCTGGAGACTCTGCACGCTTATCTCGCCATCGAGGGCGAGCGTTTCCGCGAGCGGCTAGGCGTGCGGTTCATCTGCCCGCCACACCTGCTGCACGCCCAAGTCCCGAGTTTCCTGCTTCAGCCGCTGGTTGAGAACTCGATCAAGCACGCGGTCGCCCGTACGACACGCACGGTGACGCTCCGGCTTGAGGCTAGGCAGGAGAACGATGACCTCGTCATTGTCGTGGAGGATGATGGCGAGGCCGGCGCATCCCCGGCGCCTCAAGGCGGCGGCGTTGGAATCCGCAACGTCTGTCAACGCCTGGAAGCCCTCTACGGCCCCCGCGCCCGCGTCGAGGCCGCCGCCCTGACCACCGGCTACCGCGTCGTCATCACCATGCCGTTGCAGATGCAGCGCGACGCCGCGATGGCGGCGTAGGCATGCGCGTTCTACTGGTCGACGACGAACCGGCGGCATTGGAGCGGCTCCAGGCCCTTCTCGCTCAACTCGCCGATGTGACCGTCATCGGCAGCGCGCCCGACGGCTCTTCCGCCTTGAAGGCGATCGAGGCGGACAGGCCTGACCTCGTCCTCCTCGACATCCAGATGCCCGAGTTGAACGGTCTCACCGTCGCGGCCAAGATCCCCGTTGCGCACCGGCCCGAGATCGTCTTCGTCACGGCTTTCGAAATGTACGCTCCGGACGCCTTCGAGGTGGAGGCCGCGGACTATCTGCTGAAACCCGTCCGCTTTGATCGCCTTCGCCAGGCGATCGAGCGGGCCCGCCTGCGCCAGATGCTGCGCAGCCAGCTTACCCTGATCACCCCCGCCGAAGCGCATGGCGACGGCATATGGGTGCAGACCCGTCATGGGCACGTCCGCGTGCTGCTGCTGGAGATCGACTGGATCGAAGCTGCCGGTGACTATGTGATGCTGCACACCGCCACCCGCAGCCACATGCACCGCACCACAATGTCGGCGCTTGAGCGCACACTGGATGACAGCCGGCTGATGCGGGTTCACCGTTCCACTTTCGTCGCGCCCGACCGCGTGCGCGAGGTCCGGCGCACGGGTCGGGGCCTAGCCTCCCTCGTGCTCATCGACGGTGTCGTCGTCCAGGTTGGCCCGACCTACCACACCGCTGTGATGGAACGTCTCGGCTTCAGCGACGCGGACTGATTGCTCACCCGGCCCAGCACGCGGGGGGCCACAGTCAGCAGTCGCCCAGGTTGGAGCTAGGTGGCAGGAGGGGGGCGGCCAAGCTATATCGAGGTTCAAGCCCGACCCTGGCTTGGAAATCGAGGTTGGCCGAATACACTGGCGCTGGCCTATCAATCAGTCCGTCGGCCAGGCTTGGTTTGCGCCGACATGGAGAGCGTCATGAGCGAAGTCGTCGTCGATCACGCCGAGGACGCTGTCCCGGTCCACGCGCTTTATGAGAAGGACGTGCCGGGCTTCCTCGATGGGCGGCAGGCCTTCGTAAAGGCTTTCGCCGAACTCTCCGATTTCAAGGGCAAGGCCGGGCAGGTCCTGGTCACGCCCAACACCGAGGGCGGTATCGACCGGGTGTTGTTCGGCCTTGGCGACCGGGCCGACGCCCAGACCTTCCGCGCCCTGGCGGCCAAGCTGCCGGCCGGAGAGTACCGCATCGCCTCGGCGCCGGCCGAAATCTCGCCTGAGCAGATCGCCCTGGCGTTCGCGCTCGGGAGCTACCGGTTCGACCGCTACAAGAAAAAGAAGGACGACCGCCCGCGCCTGGTGGCGGCCGAGCAGGTCGATGTCGCCGAGGTGCGCAGCATCGCCCACGCCTGCGCCCTGGCGCGCGACATGGTCAACACCCCGCCCAACGACATGGGGCCGCTGCAGATCG
>NZ_JAUXXE010000064.1 GCF_030681155.1 Phenylobacterium sp.
GCGTCGCCTATCGCGTCGAGCCGACCCGTCAGGGCCAGAGCCTCGACTACGATAAGCTGATCATGGAAGTCGAAACCAACGGCGCGATCTCGCCGGTGGACGCGGTGGCCTTCGCCGCCCGTATTCTCCAAGATCAGTTGCAGATCTTCATCACCTTCGAAGAGCCGAAGAAGAAGGTCGAAGGCGAAGCCAAGCCGGAACTGCCGTTCAACCCGGCGCTGCTGAAGAAGGTCGACGAGCTCGAGCTCTCGGTCCGTTCGGCGAACTGCCTGAAGAACGACAACATCGTCTATATCGGCGACCTGATCCAGAAGACCGAGGCGGAGATGCTCCGTACCCCGAACTTCGGCCGCAAGTCGCTGAACGAGATCAAGGAAGTGCTCGCGGGCATGAACCTTCACCTCGGCATGGACGTCCCGAACTGGCCGCCCGAGAACATCGAAGAACTCGCGAAAAAGTTCGACGACCAGATGTAAGAACCTCTTGCGCTGACTCCGTGCCGCTTCGGCGGCATGGGCCTTACGAGACCGCAATCGCGGTGGAAGGCCCCGGCGCTTCGTGTTGACCCAGGCGGGATGAGGCTGGGACTTGGTTAGGCAAAGACACATTCCCCGATATCGGGAACGTGCAGTGGGCCAAGCGGCCCAGGAGATACAAAATGCGTCACGGTAAAGCCCACCGCAAACTGGGTCGTACGACCGCCCACCGCACCGCCATGTTTGCGAACATGGCCGCGAGCCTGATCAAGCACGAGCAAATCGTGACCACCCTGCCCAAGGCGAAGGAACTGCGTCCCGTCGTCGAGAAGCTGATCACGCTCGCCAAGCGCGGCGATCTGCACGCTCGTCGTCAGGCCATCAGCCAAGTCCGCGACGTCGCTCAAGTCGGCAAGCTCTTCGCCGTGCTGGGTCCGCGCTATCAAGAACGTCAGGGCGGCTATATCCGCGTCCTGAAGGCCGGCTTCCGCTACGGCGACAACGCCCCGCTGGCCGTGATCGAGTTCGTCGATCGCGATCCGTCGGAAAAGGGCAAGGACTCCGGTCCGGTCCAGGTCAGCGCGTTCGGCGACGAATAAGCTAACCTGCCAAAGCAGTTTCAGAGCCCCGGACGGAAACGTCCGGGGCTTTTGCGTTGTTGGGTGAACGTCACGTCAGGCGGCTAGCTTCGCGGTTATGAGTCTGATCCGGAATATTTTCGCGGCCTTGGCGATGCTCCTCGTGCTGGCCGCATGCGCCCAATTGCCTGCCAAGTCAGAGCTCGAACGCCAGTCTGACGCCGCGCTGGTCGTGCTGGTGTCCATAGACGGCTTCCGCGCCGACTACCTGGACCTGGGCGTCACGCCCAATCTCTCGCGACTGGCGAAGACGGGCGCCCACGGGGCGATCCGGCCGTCGTTCCCAACCAAGACCTTCCCGAACCACTACAGCCTGGTCACCGGCCTGCGTCCTGACCGTCACGGGATCATCGACAACAACATGATCGACCCGGAGATTCCGGATGTCGCCTTTGCGCTGTCCAACAGGGCGGCGGTGAGGGACGCGCGCTGGTGGAACGACGGCACGCCGATCTGGGTGAGCGCCGAGCGGGCCGGGATAAGGTCGGCCACTCTGTTCTGGCCGGGATCTGAGGCGACCATCCACGGCGTGCGGCCAAGCCAGTGGCTGTCGTTCAGACAATCGATGTCGGCGACGGCGCGGGTGGAGCAGGTGCTGGCTTGGCTTGATGGACCCGCAGCGACGCGGCCCCGGTTGATCACGCTCTATTTCGACGAGGTCGACACCGTCGGCCATTTCTTCGGGCCAGATTCCCTCCAGGTCGCCGAGGCGGCGGCTCGTACCGACATGGCCATAGGACAGCTGACCGAGGGGCTGAAGGCGCGGGGACTCAAGGCGAATCTCATAGTCACCGCCGACCACGGCATGGCCGCGGTGGCGCCTGATCGGGTGATCTACCTCGAAGACCTCGCCTCGGCCGATCTCGGTCGATCGCTCGCGCTCGGAGCCTTCATGACCTATTACCCTGCGCCCGGGCGGGAAGTGCAAGCCGAGGCGGCTCTTTTGGCGCCGCACCCTCACATGACCTGTTGGCGCAAGGGCGAGATCCCGGCGCGATATCACTTCGGAACTCATCGCAGGGTCTCGCCGATTTTCTGCCTGCCGCAGACCGGCTGGGAGATCACCACGCGCGCCAGGCGACCGCCTAAGGGCGGGAACCACGGATTTGATCCCTACTCACCGGAGATGGCGGCCATCTTCATCGGCCATGGCCCGGCCTTCGCACGGGGCAGGGCAACGCCGCTGACCGACAATGTCGACGTCTATCCGTTGCTCGCCAGGCTGCTGGGCGTCGAGCCAGAGGCGAATGATGGCGGTGAGACCTTGATCAACAGCGCCCTGCGGCGCTGAAGCAGCCGCGATGGAGATGATCGCTGACAAACCAATTGCGGAAAGCAGAAACTATTATACAATACTGAAAGTATATCTCCTCCGGAGTGACGCCAGTCGCGAGCAAACCGTCTGTCGGCCGCTCTGAACTCTGGGATCTCCGAGCCGAAAGGTGACTGAGATGAGTGATCGGGAAAAGCTGCCGACCATCGGGGCGCTGCTTTGGTATCAGGACCCTCGGGCAGCTATCGCTTGGCTTGAGGCCGCCTTCGGGTTCGAGACCCGACTGGTGGTCGATGACGGGCAGGGGGGCGTGATCCACTCCGAACTCGGGCTCGGCGACGGCTACATCATGGTGGTCGGGCCGCCGTCGGGCCAGGCCGCCAGTCCAGCGACCCTTGGCGGCCGCTCAACGCAGTCGGTGCATGTCCAGCTTGAGAGTGGCCTCGACAGCAGATGCGAGCAGGCTCGCGCAGCGGGCGCCGCCATAGAACGCGAGCCCGCAGACCAGCCCTATGGCGACCGGGTCTTTACCTGCCGTGACCTGGAAGGCCACCCCTGGTCGTTCGGCCAGACGCTGCTGGCGCTTTCCGTCGCAGAGATGGAAGCGGCGACCGGCCACAAAATCGAAACCTAGAGGAGAAACGGCCATGACCGCCGGTTTCCGTTCAGCCCTGTTCTACCAGGATCCCAAGGCCGCCTTGGCGTGGCTTGAAAAAGCCTTCGGCTTCGAGCTGACGATGTTGCTTGAGGACGCGGAGGGCAATGTCGCCCATTCCCAAATGAGCTTCGGTAACGGCTACGTCATGATCGGCCAGGAATGGAGCGCTGATCACAAAAGCCCGAAGTCGGTCGGCGGCAAGAACACCCAAACCGTGAACATCCAGATCGAGACCGATATCGACGCCCACTTCGAGCGGGCCAAGGCCGCCGGGGCCGTGATCGTCGCGGCGCCCGAGACGCAGTTCTACGGCGACCGCACCTATCGGTGCAGCGATCCCGAGGGACATATCTGGACGGTGTCGCAGACGGTCCAGGCGGTCAGCCGCGAAGAGGCTGAGGCCGCCAGCGGCCTGAAGATCACCGGATGGCTATGAGCGGCCAGGCCGCCCAGATCGACACGACCCTGGCGGCGTTGGCCGATCCCTATCGGCGCCAGGTCGTGGACCTGTTGGCCCAGCGCCCACGTCCGGCGGGGGAATTGGCGCGGGAACTTGGCTTGTCTCCGCCCACCATGAGCCGTCACCTGCGCGCCCTGCGCGAGAGCGGCCTGGTGGAGGAATCCCATCCGCAGTTTGATGCGCGCGTACGCATCTATGCCCTGAGGCCCGAACCCATGGTGCATCTCCTGCGCTGGCTGGAGGAAAGCGAACGCCTTTGGTCCGAACAACTGCTGGCGTTCAAGACTCATGTCGAGGCCGCGCCGTGACCTCCAAGGTCTATGTGGCGCTCCGAGTGAAGGCTGCCCCCGAGCGCGCGTTCGCCGCCTTTGTGCAGGAGATCGGCGCTTGGTGGCGGCCAAATGGTCTGTTCCAGACCACGCCTCGCGCGCCAGGGGTGCTGGCTTTCGAGCTGGGAGAGGGGGGGCGGCTGACGGAGACGCTGGAGAGCGGGAAGGTTTTCGAGATCGGCCGGATATCCGCCTGGGAGCCGCCGTCACGTTTGGTTTTCTCCTGGCGGCAGGCCAACTTCCCGCCAGATCTTCACACTGAGGTGGAGGTGCGTTTCGAGGCCGTGGGAGAGGGCGAGACCCGCGTGAGCGTCGAGCATCGCGGCTTCGATCAGGTCCCTGCGGGTAGCGCCGCGCGTCACGGCTTCCCGGACGAGGCCCTGCTGATGCGCTTGGCGGAGTGGTGGCGCGGACTGCTGACATCCTATCGCGACACCTCGGCGTAACGTCGGTTCGTGAGCCGTGCTAATTCGAACTGAGATTCGTCGTCCTGGAGTTTGAGACCATGACCGATCGTCCTGAGGCGCCGGAGAGCACGGGCGCCGAGGCCAAGCAATGGACCGGAGCATTCCGGTTCATCTTCGCCGCGGCGGTCATCAACGCGGTCTCGTTCGGGATCATGATCCCGGTGCTACCGAACCTGATCAAGGAGTTCACTGGCGGCGATACGGCGGCGGCGTCCGAGTGGAACGTGGTGTTCGGCGCGGTCTGGGGGGTGATGCAGCTCTTTTGCGGGCCGGTCCTGGGCATGATGTCGGACCGGTTCGGGCGCCGGCCGATATTGCTGATCTCATTGGCTGGACTGGCGATCGATTTCCTCTTCATGGCGCTGGCGCCCAGCCTGGCCTGGCTGTTCGTGGGGCGGGTCATCAATGGTCTGACCGCGGCCAGCTTCTCGACCGCTAACGCCTATGTGGCCGACGTGACGCCGCCGGATAAACGCGCCAAGGCGTTCGGCTGGATGGGCTCGGCCTTTTCCTTCGGCTTCCTGGTGGGGCCGGCTCTGGGCGGGTTCCTGGGCGATATCGACCTGCGGCTGCCGTTCTTCGTGGCCGCGGGCCTTACGACGATCAACTGGCTCTACGGCTTCTTCGTCCTGCCGGAATCGCTGCCGCCCGAGAAGCGGGTGGCGAAGTTCGACTGGAAGCGAGCCAATCCGGTCGGCTCCCTGGTCTTCCTGCGCTCGCATGCCGACCTGCTGGGGCTGGCGACCGTCGGCTTCCTGTTCCAACTGGCCCATACGGTGCTGCCAGCGATATTCGTCCTCTACACCGGCTATCGCTACGGTTGGACCCCGGGGTTCATGGGCCTGACCATGATGGCGACCGGCTTGGCCGGGGTCATCGTCCAGACCCTGCTGGTTGGTCCTGTGGTCGCCAAGATCGGGGAGCGCGGCGCCCTTCTGCTCGGCGCGGCGGCCGGGGCGACCGGCTTCGCCATCTATGGCTTCGCTCCCACGGGCTGGATCTACTTCCTGGGCGTGCCCGTCTTCGCCCTGATGAACTTCCTGCAGCCTGGCCTGCAGGGACTGATGACCCGCCGGGTCGAGCCGTCGGGGCAGGGGCAGCTTCAGGGCGCGAACCAGAGCCTGCAGGGCATCGCCTCGGTGATCGGGCCGGTCGTCTTCGGCCTGACCTTCGCCTGGTCGATCCGGCATGAGGGGATCATGCACCAGCCAGGCCTAGCCATCTATCTGGCGTCAGGGCTGCTTGTGGCCGCGTTCATGTTGGCGCTGCGGGTGGCGCGCGCGCCGCGGCAGGTCGCCAACCCAGCCTAGCCGGCGTTTGCGTTTCGTCGATGGCGACTTAGGATCGCCGCCAGCATGACAGGAATGACCGAGACGATGAGGGCCTAGGCTCACGGACGCTGGCGAAATCGCCGGCCTGCCGCTCTGCGCCATATCCCCAACCGACCGCCGCCGCGGATCGGTGTTTCGAGACGTTCATGACAATCCCATCCGACCTGACGCCGCCCGCAGGCGTGCAAGCCCGTTCCGACCTGCGTCGCCGCGCCGGCCTGCGCTTCATCGGGGTGACCATCTGCCTGGACGTGGTGTCCCACACCATCGTCTTCCCGGTGCTGCCCAAGCTCGTGGAGGAGCTCCTCGGCGGAGATGTCCAAGGCGCGGCGCGCTGGATCGGGGTGCTGATCGCGATCTGGTCGGTCGCCCAGTTCGTCGCCGCCCCGGTAATCGGCATGTTGTCGGACCGGTTCGGCCGGCGACCGGTGATCCTGATCTCGGTGTTCGGCCTGGCCGTCGATCTGGTGATCATGGCCCTGGCGCCGACCCTGGCCTGGCTGCTGATCGGGCGGGCGCTCTGCGGGCTGACGGCCGGCGCCCAGGCCGCCGCCATGGCCTATGTCGCCGACATCACGCCGCAGGAGGAACGCGCCAAGAGCTATGGCTGGATCAACGCTGCGGCCTGGACTGGCGTAATCCTTGGTCCCGCCCTCGGCGGCCTGCTGGGATCGATCGACCCGCGCGCGCCGTTCTGGGCCGCGGCGGCGGTATCGCTGCTCAACGGCCTCTATGGCCTGTTCGTCCTGCCCGAGTCGCTGGCGCCCGAGAACCGGGCCCCGATGTCGTGGCGCAAGGCCAACCCGATCGGGGCGCTCAACCTGCTGGTCTCGCGCCGGGGCCTGCCAGTCCTGGCCCTGGTGCTTGTGCTGCTGTGGCTGGCCATGCACGCCATGAACAGCGTCTTCGTCCTCTACACGGCCCACCGCTACGAGTGGACGCCGCTGGCTTTGGGCATATTCGCCAGCGCCTTCGCGGCGGTGAATATCGTGGTGCAGAGCCAGTTGGCCGGCCGCTTCGTCCGATGGTTTGGCGAGCGGCGCACGGTGATCGGCGGGCTGGTCGTTCAGGTGCTTTGCTATGTCGGCGTCGGCCTGGCGCCGACCGGCCCGATTTTCTGGGCCGTGAACCTGCCTGGCGCCTTGGCCAACGTTGCGGGACCAGCCCTGCAATCGATGATGACGGCCAAGGTCGATGCGACCGAGCAGGGCAGGCTGCAGGGCGCCATGGGGTCGATCTCCAGCATGACCGGACTGTTCGGCCCGATCCTTTCGACCCAGGCCTTCGCCTGGTCGATCGCGCCCGGCATGGCTGCGGTCTGGTCGGGCTCCTCGATCATCGCCGGCGGAATCCTGACCGCGATGGGCCTTCTTCTGGTGGCTCTCTTCGTGCGCGAGGTTCCCTCAAGTCAAAACCGTGCCTAAATCAACGCCATGATTGCGCCTGAATACTCTTGAGAGTGCGGGGCTTGTGACGATGCTTGGAGAGTCTATGCGCGCTTATCGCGTTCTGATCCCCGCCCTGGCCATTCTTGCGGCCTGTTCCGACCCCGCCGGAAAATCAAACGCTCAGATTCCGCCGCTGGCCCAGCCCAGCCGGACGGCGCCGGGCGACAGCATGACCATGAAGGCCTCGTTCGCTCCCGTGGTGAAGCGGGCGGCTCCGGCCGTGGTCAATATCTCGTCTAAGCGCCTGATCCGAACGCGGCCCGACCCGTTCTGGGAGATGTTCGGCGGCGGCGCCCCGCGCGAGCGAATCCAGGGCTCGCTGGGTTCGGGCGTCATCGTCCGCGCCGACGGGGTTATCGTCACCAACAACCACGTGGTGGAGGGCGGGCAGGAAATCACCGTCGCGCTAGCCGACCGGCGTGAGTACGTCGCCAGGGTGCTGCTTGCCGATCCTCGCACCGACCTTGCGGTGCTGAAGATCGACGTCGGCAATGAGCGCCTGCCGGTCTTGGCGATCGACGATTCCAACGAGGCCCAGGTCGGCGATCTGGTGCTGGCCATCGGCGACCCCTTTGGTGTCGGCCAGACGGTGACCAACGGCATCATTTCGGCCCTGAACCGCACCGCCGATCCGAATGGCGACACTTCCAACGCCTATATCCAGACCGATGCGGCGATCAATCCGGGCAACTCGGGCGGCGCGCTAGTGGACATGGACGGCGACCTGATCGGCGTGAACAGCTTCATCCTGTCGCGTTCCGGTTCGTCGTCTG
>NZ_JAUXXE010000071.1 GCF_030681155.1 Phenylobacterium sp.
CCCGAGGCCAGTTCGCGCGCCTGATCGAGCTGTACGTGGTAGGGCATGATCAGCGGCGTCGCCGGACTGATCTTCAGGCGGTCGCGCACGGCAACGCCGGTGGCCTCGACCTCGGCCACTTCGGTGCGCAGCGCATCCGGCGACAGCACCACGCCGTTGCCGATCAGGCACTCGATCCCTTCGCGCAGAATGCCCGACGGAATCAGGTGCAACACCGTCTTCTTGCCATTGACGATGAGCGTGTGGCCGGCATTGTGCCCGCCCTGGAAACGCACCACGGCGCGTACGCGCTCGGTCAGCAGGTCGACAATCTTGCCCTTGCCCTCGTCGCCCCATTGGGCGCCGATCACGGTCACATTGGCCATTTAGATACGATTTCCCGGCCTGCCGAGCGGGTCCAACCACGCCCTTCGACAGGCTCTCGGCGGGTGGACTGGATCGATTTTAGGAAGCAGACGCATAGCCTAAGCCAACAGCCGTCCGGTTCGCTGGGGGTAAACCAGCGACGGGCGTCGCCGTCAAGCCCCGCGCCGTGCGGCGAGGTCGCGCCGGTGCGCGCCCGGCGCTATGCTGGACCTCAAATGACAGTGACCTTGCCAGACATCGAAGCCGCCGCCGCTCGCCTCGCCGGCCACGCGGTCGAAACCCCGCTGATCGAAAGCCCTGCCCTGAACGAGCGCCTGGGCCGCCGGGTGTTGATCAAGCCCGAGACCCTGCAGCGGGTCGGCGCATTCAAGTTCCGGGGCGCCTACAACCGGCTGGCGCAGCTCTCATCGCAGCAGGCCCAGGCGGGAGTCGTCGCCTACTCTTCCGGCAATCACGCCCAGGGCGTGGCCCTGGCGGCGAGGCTGCTCGGCATGCCCGCCCTGATCTTGATGCCGTCCGACGCGCCCACCGTAAAGATCGAGGCGACGCGCGGCTATGGCGCGGAGGTCCAACTCTACGACCGCCTGACCCAGAGCCGTGAAGCTCTCGCCGCGACAGTGGCCGCTGAGCGCGGCGCAGTCATCGTTCCGTCCTTCGATGATCCCGACATCATCGCCGGCCAGGGCACGATCGGCCTCGAACTCATCCGCCAGGCCGGCGCGCGTGGCGCTGAGCTCGACGTCGTGGTGGCGCCGATCGGCGGGGGCGGTTTGATGGCCGGCCTATCGACCGCCGTGAAGGCGCTCTCGCCCGCCACCGCCATCGTCGGGGTGGAGCCGGAAGGCTTCGACGACACCCTGCGTTCGCTGCAAAAGGACGAGCGGATCAACATCAAGCCGACGACGCGCTCGCTGTGCGACGCGCTGGAAAGCCCAGCGCCGGGCGAACTCACCTTCCCGGTCCTTCAGAAGACCGTCGCCGATGTCGCGGTCGTCAGCGACGCCGAGGTGGCCGAAGCCATGCGCTACGCCTTCGCCGTCCTGAAGCTCGTGGTCGAGCCCGGCGGCGCCGTCGGCCTCGCCGCCCTGCTGGGGGGCAAGGTCAAGTTCGGGAAAGAGGGCGCTACCGGCCTGGTGCTGTCCGGCGGCAACGTCGATCCCGAGCTGTTCGCCCAGGTCCTGCGCCGAGAGATCTAGAGCCGGTCCTCCGGCGCCGGGACCGGCGCGGCGTCGCGGGGCGTGACCAGCTTGGCGAGCTTGGGTTTCAGCCAGTTCTCGAAGTCGTCGACGAACTCATAAACCACCGGCACCAGCACCAGAGACAGCAGGGTCGAGGTGATCAGGCCGCCGATCACGGCGACCGCCATCGGCTGGCGGAACTCGGCCCCCTTCTCCAAGGCGAACGCGGTCGGCAGCATGCCCGCCGCCATGGCCAGGGTGGTCATGACGATCGGACGCGCCCGCTCGCGGCAAGCCTCGATCAGGGCCTCGCGCTGCTCCCTGCCGTCGCGCTCCCGCTCGATGGCGTACTCCACCAAGAGGATGGAGTTCTTGGCCGCGAGGCCCAGCAGCATCAGGAAGCCGATCAGCGAGGGTATCGATAGCGAGAGGTCGAAGATCAGCAGGCCGAGGAACGCCCCGCCCACCGCCAGCGGCAAGGCCGAGAGGATGACGATCGGCTTGAAGAACGAGCGGAACAGCAGAACCAGAACGCCGTAGATCATCGCCACGCCGGCGAAGACCGCCAGTCCGAAGGAGGCGAACAGTTCCTGCATGGCCTCCAATTGGCCGGTCTCGGCCGGGGTCACGCCGGCCGGCAGGTTCTTCATGATCGGCAGCTTGTCGACGGCCTGGTTGGCGGTGCCCATCTCGACGCCGTTCAACTCGGCCTGGACCGTCTGCTGGCGCATTCGGTTGAGACGTTCGATCCGCGCCGGACCGGCCTGGAACTCGACATCGGCCACCGCCTCCAGCGTCGTCACCGCGCCGGACGAGGTCGGGATGCGCAGCGCCTTGATCCGCTGGATGTCGGCGCGGGCGTCGGCTGGCAGGCGGATGCGGATCGGCAGGCGCCGCTCGCCATCCGTCAGCTTGGCGACGTTGGCGTCGATATCGCCGACCGTCGCCACCCGGGCGACCTGCGCGATGGTGTCAGCGGTGACGCCAAGACGCGCGGCCTCGGCTTCCCGCGGCCGGATCACCACCTCGGGCCCGACCGGCGGAGTCGAGGGCCGGGGGTCGGCGATGACGTTCAGGGTGCGCATCTGCTTCTCAAGCTCGAGCGCAGTGGCCTGAAGCTTGGCCGGGTCGTTGCTCTGCAGGATCTTCTGCAACCCCGCCTCGCCCTGGGATCCGAGGAAGCTGACGCGGGCGTCGGGTATGGCGAGCAGGTCGGCGCGCATTTCCTTGCGCAGGTCCGCCCCGCTGATGTGACGATCACCGGACAGCAGAACCGTCATGGTGCCGGAGCGCAGATCGCTCCCGCCGCCACCGCCCCCACCAGGACCACCAACGGAAACCGTCGAACCGATCTGAGCGAACACGCCGGTGACTTCCGGCCGGTCCTGGAACAGCTTCGTCAGGCGTTGGACGACATCTTCCATGTCGGTCGCGGTCGCGCCGGGCGGGCCCTGCACGTTGATATAGAGATAGTCAGGATCGCCCTCGGGCTGGAAGCCCTGCGGCAGCATCGGGACCAGCAGCAGCGAGCCGATGAAGATCACCCCGCCGATGATGGACGCGATGATCCGGTGGTCGAGCGCCCATTCCAGTGTGTCCCGGTAGAACCCTTCGAACGGTTTACGCGGCTTGGGATGAGCAACGGGCTTCAGCAGGTAGGCGGCCATCAGCGGCGTCAGCAGTCGCGCGACGACCAGCGAGAACAGCACCGCGATCGACACGGTGATGCCGAACTCGCGGAAGAACTGACCGGCCATGCCGGCCATGAACGACACAGGCGTGAACACCACGACGATGGCGAAGGTCGTCGCCACCACCGCCAGACCGATGGCGTCCGCGCCTTCCATAGCCGCCTGATAGGGCCGCATGCCCCCGGCGACGCGTTTCTCGATGTTCTCGATCTCCACGATGGCGTCATCGACCAGGATGCCGATGACCAGGGTCAGCGCGAGCAGGGTCACGACGTTCAGCGAGAAGCCGAACAGGTTCATGAAGAAGAAAGTGGGGATCAGCGAGACGGGCATGGCGAACGCGGTGATCGCCGTCGAGCGCCAGTCGCGCAGGAACAGGAACACCACCAGGGCCGCCAGGATCATGCCTTCCAGCAGCACGTGCTGGGTGGCCCGGAAGCTGGCCCGCGTCTCGTCGACGCTGGAAAAGATCTTGGTGAAGGTGACGCCCTTGTACTGACCTTCGGCCTTCGCCAGGGCGGCGATGATGTTGTCCTCGACCGCGACGTCGCTGGAGTCGCGGGTCTTCATCACCATGAAGCCGACCACCGGCTGGCCGTTCAGGCGCGCGAAGCCGCGCACCTCCGACGAGCCGTCGCCGACCTCGGCGATATCAGTCAGCCGCACGTGGCCGCCATTGCCGGTCGAGATCGTGAAGTCGCGCAGAGCCTTCAGCGTGTTGACCGAGCCGAGAACCCGCAGGGTCTGCTCGCGTCCGCCGACCTCGACGCGCCCGCCGGGAGCGTCGAGATTGGCCGCGCGCAGGGCGTTGTTCACCTGTGCTGCGGTCAGGCCACGGGCGTTGAGCTTGTCAGGATCAATGATGACATTGATCTCGCGGGTCACACCGCCGACCCGGGCGACCTGGGCCACGCCCTTTTCGCCCTGCAGCAGACGCCCCAGCGTGTCGTCGACGAACCACGACAGCTCGACGTCCGACATTTCGGGCGCGGTGACCGCGTAAGTCAGGATGGGCTGACTATCGAGCTCCACCCGTGTGACGGTCGGCTCGTCGATCTCGCGCGGCAATACGGCCCGCGCCTGATCGACCCGAGAGCGAACCTCGTCGGTCTTCTTCTGCAGATCCTCGCCGAGCTCGAACTCGATATTGGTGCTGGAGACGCCCTGGGTAACCGTCGAATAGATGTTCTTGACGTTCGGGATGCCAGCCATGGCGTCCTCGATCGGTCGCGTGATCTGGGTTTCCATTTCCCCCGGCGCAGCGCCGTTTTGCGTGACCGTCACCGACACCATCGGGAACTGCACGTTGGGGAACATTTTTACGTAGAGGCCGGTGTAGGCCACCATCCCGGCCAGCAGCAGCGCCACGAAAAGCACCGCGACCGGAACGGGATTCTTGATGGCCCAGGCTGAAATCTTCAGCCCGTCGCCGCCACCGCTGGCGTGAGCGTCACTCATTGTTTCTTACCAGGAACTGGAGCCGCCGCCGGCTTGGCTGCGGGAGCCGCAGTTGGGGCCGCGGTCGCGTCCATCGGTTTGACGACGTCGCCGTCGAGCAGGAAAGCCGCGGCGTTCTGGATCACTCGGGTGCCAGCCGGCGGTCCCTTGACGAGGGTCACGAGGCCTTCGCCGCGCGCGCCGGTCTGGACGACCACGCGCTTGACCTTGTTACCCTCTCCCACGGTCATCACGCTAGCGCCATCGGCGTCATAGCGGATCGCGGTCTCCGGCACCGTCAGGCCCTGGCCTGAGGCGTCGCTGAAGATGGCGCGACCAAAGCCGCCAGCACGAATATCGTCGCGCACCGGCAGACTGATGCGCACCGAGCCGAGCTTCGTCTGGGTGTTCACTTCCGGCGCGACGATCCGCACCTGGCCCTCCGCACTGCCGCCCGACGGCAGGGTGACGGTGACGCGTTGCCCGACGCGCACCCGGGCCATGTCATCCTCAGGAAGCTCGGCGGACAGCTCGATCTTGCCCTCGCGGGCGATACGGAACCACGGCGTTGCGCCGCCGGCGGCCAGATCGCCTGGCCGCACGGTGCGTTCGAGAACCAGGCCGGAGACCGGCGCGGTGACCGCCAGCTTGCCTGCCCGGGTCTGGGCGTCGCGATAGGCGGCGGCCTGGGCGTTGGCGGTGGCGCGGGATGCCTTGGCCTGGAAGCGGCGCTGCTGCAGCGCCTCGTCCGACAAGACGCCCTGGCCATCGAGGCCAGCGACCCGCGCGGCTTCGGCTTCCGCCTGATCGGCTTGAATCGCGGCCTGGGCGGCCAGTGCGCGCTGCTGTTCGACCTGGGCGGCGATCAAGGCTCCGTCCAGTTGGGCCAGCGTCTCGCCGGCGCGGACATAGGCGCCCTCTTCGACCAGCACGCGCGACACACGATAGCCGGTGACTTCCGGCGCGACGGCCGCTTCCTCACGAGGGATCAGCGAGCCCGAGGCTGTCAACGAACCCGTGATGGAGCGATTTTCCACCCGCACGACACGGACGGTGCGCGCCTCGGCGGCGGGATCCTTCTTGGGCGGTTCCTTGGGGCCGCAAGCCGTGAGGGCCAAGGCAGACACGAGGCCGACCGTGAGCGTCAGATAGGTCTTGGATCTCGACACGTCAGCGAGCCTCTTTGTTGGTCGGAGCCGACTGGAGCGGCCAACCGCCTCCCAGGGCCTTGTAGGTTTGAACCGCGCGGCGCAGGGCCTGCACCTCGGCGGCCGTTTCTTGGGTGCGCACGCTGCGCCACGCCTGTTCGTTGTTCAGCGCCGTCTGCAAGTCGGTGACGCCAGCCACATAACTCTTGCGGGACGCCTCATAAGCCCGCTTGGCGCGGGCCTCGCCAGCGTTCAGCAGTTCCACGCGGCGACGGTCGGCGGCGAGCCGCACCAGCGAATTCTCAGCCTCTCCAAAAGCGGTCTGCACCGCTTTCTCATAGGCGATCGCGGCCTGCTCGGTGCGGGCGTCCTGGGCGTTCAGCTCGGAAAGCAGGCGCGGAATGTCCAGCACCGGGATCGTCACATTGGCGCCGATGGTCCAGCTCTGGACCACGTTGGACAGGTTCGGCTGCCGAGTGTCCTGAAGGCCGATGCCCGGCGTCAGCTTGAAGGTCGGGAAGAAGGCGAGCTTCGCGTAGTCGAGGCGGCCCAAGGCCGAGACCAGCATGGCTTCGGCCTGACGCACATCGGGCCTCCGGGCGAGCAGTTCCCCGGGAATGGCGGCGGGCGGCTGCGGGATCGCGCCGACCTGGGCGTCCACCGGCAGGTTCGCCGTCGGCTCGATTCCGCGGCCAACCAGGATCAGCAGTGTGCGGCGTTGCGCCTGGAGATCAGCCTCAAGCCCAGCCACCTGGCTTTCGGCCGTAGAAAGGTCGCCGGCGACGCGGTCGGCGTCAGATGTCGCGGCGATGCCGCGATCGACCCGGACCTGTACGATACGCAGCAGTTCGCTCTGAATGCGCGCGGTCGCCTTGGCGTCTTCAAGTTGGATCGCCAGGCCGCGGGCCTGGAAATAGCTGTCGGCGACATTGGCCGCGAGACTTGCCCGCGTCGCTTCATAGTCCAGCCGTGCGGCGGCCATTTCAGCATTGGCCGCGCGCCGCGCGGCGAACACTCTGCCGAACAGGTCGATTTCCCAGGTCACGTCGAAATTGACGCCGTAGCTCTCGCTTTCGCCGACCGTCGAGAAGTCAGGAATGCTGACCCGCGTACCATCGATCACCCGGCTATCGGTCTTGGACGCCGAGCCACGAATGTTTCCCTGCGGCAGGAAATTGGTTAGGGCGCCCTGGCGCGTCGCGCGGGCTTCCTGCAGTCGAGCCGCCGCCGTCCGCGCATCGGGGCTGGCCGCCAGCGCCTGTTCGATCAGGCCGGTGAGTTGCGGATCATTGAAGGCGAGCCACCAGGTGTCGAGCGCAACAGCGCCCGCAGGCGGAGCCGAAGGCGCCTCGAAGGCGGCGGGCAAGCGCGTGTCGACGCTCCGCGTGGAGGCGCAAGCCGAGAGCGCAAGGCAGGCCAGGGCGACCAGGGGAGTGGTCGCGGAAGAGGCTGAACGCATCATTCTTTTCGTCATTGGCGGTCCGCGAACGCTCACTGAGCCTGCTGGCTTTCGCGTGGCGCGGCGCTGACCTTGATACCGGCGTTTTCGTCTTAGTCGGGTGCGGGCGCGCCGTCGATTGCCGAGCCGAGACATTCGGCATTGGCCATCGGCACTGTGGCGTGTTGGTCGCAGCCCCCTAGCGCTAGCTAGGCCATCGAATTACGGTCCCGCGCAATCTCGTCCCACACTTGGAATGTTCATGAAGCAGTTTCTCCTCGCCAGCGCCGCGATTTGGGCCGTTTTCGCCGCTCCGGCTCTTGCCGCTGATATCGCCCCGGCCAAGATCGCCGAACACGTTAAAGTTTTGTCATCCGACGCCTATGAGGGCCGCGCTCCGGCGACCGAGGGCGAAAAAAAGACCGTCGCCTACATCATCGAGCAATATAAGGCCGCCGGCCTGCAACCGGGCGGCGACCTGAAGGACGGCCAGCGCGCCTGGACCCAGGACGTTCCGCTCGCCCGCTTCGAAAACGAAGGCCCTGTCACCGTTAGCGTGAACCTGGGCGGCAAGACCCAGACCTGGACCCAAGGCGAAGAGGTCGCCCTGCGCGCTGCCCAGACCGGCGCCGATCGCGTTAGCATCAAGGACGCCCCGATAGTGTTCGTCGGCTACGGCGTCACCGCTCCTGAACGCAACTGGGACGACTTCAAGGGTCAGGACCTGAAGGGCAAGATCGCCCTGGTGCTGGTCAACGATCCGGACTTCGAAACCGGCCCTGACGTCAAGAATGGGGGCGACTTCGGCGGCAAGGCCATGACCTACTACGGCCGCTGGACCTATAAGTTCGAGGAGGCTGCGCGCCGCGGCGCCGCCGGCTTCCTAGTGGTTCACGAAACCGCCCCGGCCTCCTACGGCTGGGCGACGGTGAAGAACTCCAACACCAACACCGTCTTCGACATCATCCGCGACAAGCCCAGCGACGCCCACGCCCCGCTCGAAGGCTGGATCCAGCGCGACAAGGCCGTTGAGCTGCTGAAGGCCTCCGGTCTCGATTTCGAGACCCTGAAGAAGCAAGCCCAGACCCGCGACTTCAAGCCGGTCGAGCTGAAGGGCGCGACTTTCTCCACCGACTACGCCGTCGATGTGCAGAAGATCGTTTCCAAGAACGTGGTCGGCCTGGTCCCCGGCGCCAAGCGCCCCGACGAGGTGGTGATCTACTCCTCGCACTGGGACCACCTGGGCGTCGGGCTGCCGGATGCGAAGGGCGATACCATCTACAACGGCGCCGTCGATAACGCCGACGGCATCGCGACGATGATCGAGATCGGCCGCGCCTTCGCCAACGGCCCAAAACCGGACCGCTCAGTCTTGTTCCTGGCGGTGACAGCCGAGGAAAAGGGCCTGCTGGGCTCGGAATACTATTCGGCCAGCCCGCTCTATCCGCTGGCCAAGACCGTCGCCAACATCAACATGGACGCGCTCTCGCCATCCGGCCCCGCCAAGGACTTCACCTCGTCCGGCAACGCCGCCTCCACTCTGCAGGACGATCTGATCGCGGTCGGCAAGACTCACGGCCGCTACTACTCGCCCGACCCGCGCCCGGAGGCCGGCAGCTTCTTCCGGTCGGACCACTTCCCGTTCGCCAAGCGCGGCGTCCCGGCGATCTCGTTCGGCTCCGGCCGCGACCTGGTCAATGGCGGGACGGCTGCGGGCGACGCCTTCTCCAAGGTCTACACGGCCGACCGCTACCACCAGCCGGCCGACGAATATGACCCCTCGTGGAATCTTGAAGGTATGGCGCAGGACGGCCAACTGATGTTGGATCTGGGCCGCAAGCTGGCCAATTCGACCGAATGGCCGGAATGGAAAGCGGGCTCTGAATTCAAGCTGACCCGGGACGCCACCGCGTCCCAGCGGAAATAGCGAACGAGGGTGCGATGGCGCAGGCGGGTTTGATCCGTACCGGGATCGGAGGCTGGACCTTCGAACCCTGGCGGGGCGTGTTCTATCCGGAAGGACTGAAACAGGCCGACGAACTCGCCTACGCCAGTCGCCACCTGAAGACGCTGGAGATCAACTCCACCTATTATTCGAGTCAAAAGCCCGAGACCTTCGCCAAATGGGCGGCCGCCACTCCGGACGGCTTCGTCTTCTCGGTGAAGGCCTCGCGGTTCTGCACCAACCGGCGGGTCCTGGCCGAGGCCGGCGAGTCGGTCGGCAAGTTCCTGAACCAGGGCGTGGTCGAACTGGGCGACCGGCTGGGGCCGATCAACTGGCAGTTCATGGCCACCAAGAAGTTCGATCCCGACGACTTCGCCGCCTTCCTCGCCCTATTGCCGAAGAAACTCGACGGCTTGGCGCTGCGCCACGTGGTCGAGGTGCGCCATCCGAGCTTCGCCACCCCAGCCTTCGTCAAGCTGTGCCGCGACCATGACGTTGCGATCTGCGTGGCCGAGCATGAGACCCACCCGCTGATCGCCGACATCACTACCGGCTTCGTCTATCTGCGGCTGATGAAGGGCGTCGACGAGATCGAGACCGCCTACCCGCCTGAGGAACTCGACGCCTGGGCAGGGCGGCTTACTGACTACGCGAAGGGCCAGGTGCCCGGCGACTTCAAGCCGCTCGACCGCACCGGCCCCGCGGAAGGCCCGCGCGAAGTCTTCGCCTATGTCATCCACGAGGGTAAAATTCGCGCGCCCGCTGCGGCCCAGGCCCTGGACGCCCGCGTGAACAAGTAGTGGCGCAACGCAAAACGCCCCCGGCCATGGGCCGAGGGCGCGATCTGCAAGAATAGGAATTCTTGTTCGGGGACGCTTACGCGCCGCCGGGGAAGCGCATCGGCACCTTCACGACGCCGGTCTTCGACCCCATCGGCAGGGCGTCGGCCACGCACAGGGCGGCCTTGTCGAAGCCCTTGCCGGCCTTGCTGTCTTCCAGAACCTTGCAGCCCGAAAGCTTGCCGGCCGTGGCGCTGCACTCAAGCATCACAACAGCCGCGTCGCGGGTGTTGGCGTGCTTGGTCAGGCACTTGGCCATGCTGTCTTGGAAATCAGCGGCGGACGACGCGCCGGCGAACGCCAGGCAGAGAGCGATACCGCCCCCGAGTTTGATGAGATTCTTCATTGCCCCAACCCTTTCTAGATAACGGACGCAACGCTGTTATCGGGGATGCAGGTTAAAAGAATCTGATCTTCGCCAAATAGATGTGGTTAAGGACAAGTAAACCGCTGAATCACAATTGTTGTGTCTTTGTATATACGCGCCCGCGCAAGTCGCAAAAAACCCTGACGCCAGTGACGTTTGGTTAGCAACATGTCGGCATCTTCCCCCAAAGGCTAATGGCTTCGGGGGAAAATTAGTGAAGCGCTTTCGGCTTGTAGACGTGCCGCTGATCGTCAAGATCGGCTTCGCACCTGCTTTTGCACTGG
The DNA here is from genome assembly GCF_030681155.1 of Phenylobacterium sp. Lineage (GTDB taxonomy): Bacteria > Pseudomonadota > Alphaproteobacteria > Caulobacterales > Caulobacteraceae > Phenylobacterium. Next base: position 10,694 of record NZ_JAUXXE010000071.1, read on the forward strand.
TCATGCTGGCCCTGACGGCCGGGGGCGCGGTTGTTATCCAGCGCGGCCAGGCAAGCGACCTGCGCCAGGTTGTCCACTCTGATCTGCCCAACAGCCTGCGTCTGCAGAAGGTTTCGGAACGCATCACCGGCGTTCACGGCGAACTCTACTTCCTTCTGACCCACCAAGCCGCCGCCATCGAAGTCGATCAGATCGAAGGCCGAAGCCAAGCGCTGCTGACCGAAGTCGACGCGATCACCAAGGAAGTCGAGGCGATCGCCGCCAAGGCTCCGCCCTCGCAGAAGAAGTCCTTCGACGAGTTGATCAAGGCGCTGAAGCAGACCCGCGATGCGCTCGACGTCATCGCCGCCATGATCACCACCGACTTCGGCACCGCCGCAGGCTTCGCTGCTCCCTTCGAGGAGGAGTACACGAAGATGAGCGGGACCCTGGGCAAGATCGTCGCCGCCAACGGCGCCCTGACCGACGCCAACGCGAAGGCCAGCGAAGATCGTTCGCAAGCCGCCCAGATGGTGACCATGATCGCCGCCCTTGCGACCTTGCTGATCGCCGGCGCCCTGGCCTGGGCCCTGACCGCCATCCTGCGGGGCGACGTCAAGAAGATCGCCAGCGCCACCGAAGGCCTCGCGCACGGCGACAATGCGATCAACCTGGACGCTCTGGCCCGCAAGGACGAACTGGGCGCCATCGTCTCCTCGCTGACCATCTTCCGCGACAACCAGCTGCATCTTGAGAAGCTGCGCGTCGAACACGAACACACCGAGGCCGCCGCCGAAGTCACCCGCCGCCAGAACGCCGAAGCCGCCGCGGCGATCGCCGAGGAACAGGCCATGGTGGTGCAGTCGCTGGCTCAGGGCCTCGACAGCCTCGCCGCCGGCGACCTGACCTATCGTCTCGATCGCGAATTCCCCGGCGACTACCGCAAGCTTCGCGACGACTTCAACGCCGCCTCCGCCAAGCTTGAAGAGGCCATGCGCGCCATCGCCGGCGCCACCGCCTCCATCCAGTCGGGCGCCGGTGAGATCAGCCACTCGGCCGACGACCTGTCGCGCCGCACCGAGCACCAGGCCGCGACCCTCGAAGAAACCGCCGCGGCGCTCGACGAGATCACCGCGACCGTCAACAAGACCTCGGAAGGCGCATCGCACGGCCGTGAAGCCGTCGCCGCCGCCAAGACCGACGCTGAAGAAGGCGGCCTGGTCGTGGGCCGCGCCATCGAGGCCATGGGTCAGATCGAAAGCTCGGCCAAGCAGATCAGCCAGATCATCGGCGTGATCGACGAGATCGCCTTCCAGACCAACCTGCTGGCGCTGAACGCGGGCGTTGAAGCCGCCCGCGCTGGCGAAGCTGGCCGCGGTTTCGCCGTCGTCGCCTCGGAAGTCCGCGCCCTGGCCCAGCGCTCGGCCGAAGCCGCCAAGGAGATCAAGACCCTGATCTCGGCCTCCAGCCAGCAAGTCGCCTCCGGCGTCAGCCTGGTCGGCGAGACCGGCAAAGCCCTGGAACGCATCGTTCGCCAGGTCGGTGAAATTTCGAACGTGGTCGGCGAAATCGCCGCCTCGGCCAAGGAAGAAGCCCTCGGCCTTGGCCAGGTGAACACCGCCGTCAACCAGATGGATCAAGTCACCCAGCAGAACGCCGCCATGGTCGAGGAATCGACCGCCGCCAGCCGCGTCCTGGCCGACGAGGCAGAGGAACTGGCTCGCCTGGTCGCCCGGTTCAAGGTGGCCGGCGGCGGGGTGCAAACCGCGACCCGCCGGGCCGCCCCGCCCCAGCAACGCCAGTCGCAACGACCGGCGACGCGTGGGGCGAACGCCCTCGCCTACGCCCCCCAGGCTGACGAAGACACCTGGGAAGAATTCTAAGAACAAGACGTCCAGGAAGAGACCAAGGGGTCGCCGCGAGGCGGCCCCTTTTTCGTTGGCGGTCTGATGGTCCTCCGCGACCCAAAAAAAGCGCCTGAGCATTACCTCGCGCGTAATCGATCCGGGCGCCGGGAGAGGACAGGTTCGTGGAGCCAAGTCCACTGACCACGAGGTTCCCATGTCCACCTACGCCATCGCCAAACTCCGCCACATTGTGATGGGTGAGGCCATCGTCGAGTACCTACACCGGATCGACGCCACCCTGGCTCCCTTCGGCGGCAAGTTCCGCGTCCATGGTGGCGAGGCCGAAGTGCTGGAGGGCGACTGGTCCGGCGACCTGATCATGATCGAGTTCGCCGACCGCAGGGCCGCGCGCGACTGGTACGAATCGCCTGCCTATCAGGCGATCCTGCCGCTGCGGACTGAGCACTCCGAAGGGGACGTGATCTTCATCGATGGCGTCGCAGAAAACCACCGCGCACACGAGATCCTGCCCGCTTGACCGACGCGGCGTAAGGAGCCGCGACATCCTCCCAACATATGCGGAGGACGCGCCATGGCCGAGTTGACACCCGACGACCTGATGTTCCGCCCTGGCCTGATGAAGGGCGAGCGGATCCTGATCACCGGCGGCGGCACCGGCCTGGGCAAGGTCATGGCCGAGGCCTGCCTGATCCTGGGCGCCGAGGTCTATATCTGCGGTCGTCGCGGCGGCGTCGTGGAGGCCACCGCCAAGGAACTGATGGCCGCCCATCCCGAGGCCGCCGGCAAGGTCGTCAGCCTGGCCTGCGACATCCGGGTGCCGGAAGCGATCTCGGAAATGCTGGACAAGATCTGGAGCGACGGCGGCGCCCTGACCGGCCTGGTCAACAACGCGGCCGGCAATTTCATCAGCCGCACCCAGGACCTCAGCCCGCGCGGCTTCGACGCCATCGCCAATATCGTCTTCCGGGGTTCGTTCTTCGTCACCCTCGACTGCGGCAAGCGCTGGATCGCCGAGGGCAAGCGGGCCTCGGTGGTGTCGATCCTGACCACCTGGGTCTGGAACGGCGGCCCCTACACCGTGCCCTCGGCCATGTCGAAGGCGGGGCTCGCCACCATGAGCCAGTCGCTGGCGGTCGAATGGGGTGATTACGGCATTCGGTTCAACAATATCGCACCCGGCCCCTTCCCCACCGAGGGCATGAGCGCGCGGCTAAATCCCAGCCAAGCCGAGGACACCGGCGGCGCCTATTCGGATATGACCGGCAACCCGATGGGGCGGGTCGGCGACATGCGCGAACTGGCCAACCTCGCCGTCTATCTGCTGCATCCGTTGTCGGCCTATGTGAACGGCCAGACGATCGCCATCGACGGCGCGGCCTGGCAAGCCACCGGCGGCAACTTCTCTCGGCTACGCAGTTGGGGCGACGCCGAATGGACGGCGGCGCGGGAGGCGATTTCGGCCACCAACGCCAAGGACCGCGCCGCTCGCACGGTTTGACCCATTCGGTCAGCGCGGCCCGGCGATGCTCAGCCTTGGCTTGGCGCACCGGCTGGCCCTACAATGACGGGCGTCACGTTTCTTGAGTCACATCAGAATGTCCGAAATCGCCTACCTCCCCGCCGGCAAGCGCGAGCTGACCAAGGTCGCCAATCGGCAGGCCATCATGGACGCTGCACGCGAAGTGTTCGGGGAGCTTGGCTACGAGACCGCCACGGTGCGCGACATCATCCGGCGTACAGGGCTCGCAGCCGGCACCTTCTATAATTACTATCGCTCCAAGGACGAGGTGTACCTCGCCCTCTCGGCCGAAGGCGCGCGGCAGTTCGCGCCGCTGCTGAAAGCCCAGCGTGCGCAATCGGCCGATTGGAACGAATTCGTCCGTGCCGCCATCGGCGCCTATTTCCTGTTCCTCAGCGACGCCCATAAGACCTGGCTCGCGCGCCGCCCGCCTGAAGAGGTGGTGCCCCACGTGCATGGCGAAACCCCAGAAATGGCGGCGGTGTTCAACGAGGTGCGTGAAGCCATTGTCGATGAGATCGCCATGGGCCGCGCCCCGGCGGCCGACCCCGACTATGTCGCCGCCGCCTGCATCGCGATCGCTCGCGACGTCGGCGAGCGGATGCTGACCCGCCGTCCCATCGACACGCAGGGGGCCACGGAATTCGCCGTCGCCATGATCCAGGGAGGTCTTCAGGGCCTTCCAAAGTCCAAGGCCTGAAGTCGTGCCTGGCGGATCGGCTCAGCGGTTCCTCGCCCGCACGGTCCTGTCACTGCCCGCTCCGATCCTGAGGCTGATGTCGGGAGGATCGGTGGTCTATCGCGGCGGTCGCACCCTTGATCCGCGGCTCCAGTTCATGGCCGCCCAGGCCGCGCATATGCCGCCGATGACGACGCTCAGTCCGGAGGAGGCGCGCAGGGCCAGCGCCCAGGCCGCCGCGATCTATGGCGGCAGGCCCGAACCAGGCGTGCGTACCGAGGCGCTCACGATACCTGCGGCCCACGGCTCGATCCCCGCGCGCGCCTACCGCCCGGAAAACCAGGACCCGGCCGCTCCGGTGATCGTGTTTGCGCACTTCGGCGGGGGCGTGATCGGCGACCTCGACACCTGCGACGCCTTCTGCGGGATCCTGGCGAAGCTGGCCCGCGCGCCGGTAGTGTCGGTGGAATACCGCCTCGCACCCGAACATCGCTTCCCGGCGGGCCTGGAGGACGTGCTGGGCGCGTTCCGCTACGCCCGTGAGCATGCGGCCAGTTTCGGCGCGCCGGCCGGCCACGCGGCGATTGGGGGCGATTCCATGGGCGGCAACTTCGCCGCCGTGGTCTGCCAGGAACTTCGACGCTCCGGCGAGCCGCAGCCCGCCCTGCAACTGCTCATCTATCCGTGCGTCGATGTGGTCAGCGAAACCGCCTCCATGGCCACCTATGCCGACGCCTTCCCACTGTCGCGGGCGATGATGGAGTGGTTCATGGGCCACTATATGGGCCCAGGCGCAGACCCGGCCGATCCGCGCCTGTCTCCGATCCGCGAGGGTGATCTCTCCGGCCTGGCGCAGGCGGTCATCGTGACGGCGGGCTTCGATCCGTTGGTCGATCAGGGCGAGGCCTACGCCAAGCGCCTGCGCGCCGCCGGCGTGCCCGTCGCCTATCGTTGCTACGACAGCCAGGCTCACGGTTTCACCGCCTTCACAGGTGTCGTCCCTTGCGCCGACGTGGCCTGTCGTGAAATTGCGGGCCTGGTCCGCGAAGGCCTGGAGGGACGTATTGCGCGCGCTGTTGGTTGAGGAACTGGCCCCGGATTACGGCGGCTGCGTCCTGAAGGAGATCGAGACCCCTGCCCCCGGTCCGGGCGAGGTGCAGATCAAGGTGCGCGCGGCGGCGGTGAACTTCCCCGACCTGCTGCAGACCCGCGGCGAGTATCAACACAAGCCGCCCCTGCCGTTCATTCCCGGCATGGAGGTCGCCGGCGAGGTGTCGGCCTTGGGCGAAGGCGTGACTGAGTTCGAGGTCGGCGACGCGGTGGTCGGCGGCGCCCGGATCGGCGGATTTTCTGAGTACGCGATCACCCCCGCCGCGATCCTGCGTAAGAAGCCCGAAAGCCTGTCGTTCAGCCAGGCGGCCGGATATTCGACCGCCTATCTCACCGCCTATGTCTCCCTGGTGCGCCGCGCCCAGGTCGAGGCTGGCGAGTGGGTGCTGGTGCATGGCGCGGCCGGAGGCGTCGGCCTGGCCGCCGTGGACATGGCCAAGCACCTGGGCTGCAAGGTGATCGCCGCCTCGGCGTCGGACGAGAAGCTCGCCATCCTGCAGGCCGAGTACCAGCCTGACGCCATTGTGAACGTGACTGGCGGCTTCCGGGAAAAGGTCAAGGAGATCACCGGCGGACGCGGCGCCGACGTGATCTACGATCCGGTGGGCGGGGACGTGTTCGACGAGAGCCTGCGCTGCATCGCCTTCAACGGCCGCATCCTCTCGATCGGCTTCACGTCCGGCCGCCAGCCGGTGCTGCCGGTCAATATAGCCCTGATCAAGGGCTTCTCGGTGATGGGCGTGCGAGCCGGGGAGTACGGCCGCCAATTCCCTGAAAAGGGCCGCGAGAACACCGCCGCCATCTGGGCGATGGCCGATAAGATGAAGCCCCGCGTCGATCACGAGTATCGACTGGACGAGTGGCGCGCCGCGTTCGATTCCCTGGCCACGCGCAAAGTGGTCGGCAAAACCATCGTGCGGCCGGATTTATAGGATAGCGCTCCGCCATGACCATTGAAAAAGAAGAAGAACTCGAGGGCCTGAAGGCGGCCGGCCGGTTGGTGGCGCGGACGCTGGACGCCATGAGCAAGGCCCTGGAGCCCGGCATCACCACGCGTGAGCTGGACCAGTTGGGCCGCCAGATGCTGGAACTGGAAGGCGCCCGCTCGGCGCCGGAGCTGACCTATAACTTCCCGGGCGCGACCTGCATCTCCGTCGGCCCCGACTGCGCCCATGGGATTCCGGACGACCGCAAGATCGCCGCGGGCGACCTGGTCAATATCGACGTCTCTGCCGAGTTGAACGGCTTCTATGGCGACACCGGCGCCAGCTTCGCCGTGCCTCCCGTGACCGCAAAGATCGAGCGACTGTGCCGCGACGGCCGCCGCGCCATGTGGAGCGGCATCCGCGCTGTGCGCCCAGGCGGCAAGTTGAACGAGATCGGCAAAGCCATCGAGACCTTCGCGGACAAGCACGGCTACAGCCTGGTCAAGAACCTCGCCAGCCATGGCGTCGGCCGCTCGCTGCACGACGACCCCAGCGAGATTCCGACTTGGTGGGAACGCGGCGACCGCCGCCGTATTCACGAGGGCTTGGTCTTCACCATCGAGCCGTTCTTGTCGCTCGGCGCCGACTGGGTGGAGGAGTTGGACGACGGCTGGACGCTCACCCCGCCAGGCGGCGAGCCCACGGTCCAGTACGAACACACCCTCGTGGCGACCAAGCGCGGGCCAGTGATTCTGACCCTGGCCTGACCGGCCTGGGAGGGGTGACGAACCCCGCGGATCACATTAATGCTGCTTCGAACGCTCAAACCATGCGGAATAGCGCGTGTTGAGGGTCGCAGCGGTTGACACGTCCCGCCGCCTCCCCTAGGAAGCGCGCCTTGTTTTCGAGCCGGAGCTAATCACGTGAAGCGGACTTTCCAACCGTCCCGACTGGTGCGCGCTCGTCGTCACGGTTTCCGCAGCCGTATGGCGACGAAGAACGGCGCCAAGATCGTGGCTCGCCGTCGCGCCAAGGGCCGCAAGCGCCTGACCGCCTAAGACGTTCCACGTCTTGACGGCTTAGGTGTCGGGCCATGACCGACGCCCCCCTAAAAATCGAGCGCCTGCAAAAGCGCCCTGATTTTCTCGCCGCGGCGCGCGCTGTTTCGTGCGCCAAAGGCGCGATCGTACTGCAGGCCCGAAATCGGGCCGACGACACCCCCTTGATCAGAGTCGGCTTCACCGCCACCCGTAAGGTCGGGGGGGCGGTGGTCCGCAATCGCGCCAAGCGGCGCATGCGTGAAGCCGCCAGGGTGCTTTTGCCGCAGCTCGCCAAGCCCGGCTTCGACTATGTATTGATCGCTCGCAACGGCGCGCCGACGCGCCCATGGCCGCGTTTGCTTGACGATGTGAAAAGCGCGCTGATAAGCCTCGCGGCCGATAGCGACAGCCCGTCCCGCGCTTCGCCGCGCGCCCCTCCTTCCCCCTCCGCCTGAGCGCGCGTCCTTATGCAAGAGAACAACAACCGCAATACGATCATCTTCGTGGTCAGCGCGGTTCTGATCCTGATCGCCTACCAGTTCCTGGTCGTGGACCCCGCCACCAAGCGGCGGAACGCCGACATGGTCCGCCAAAAGGCTGCGACCGTGGAGACCCAGAAGCCCGGCGTGCTCCCCAGCGCGACGCCTGGAACCGTGGTGGTCTCGCGTGAGCAAGCCGCCGCAGCCAGCACCCGGGCGCCGATCACGACTCCGGCCCTGAGCGGTTCGGTCTCCCTGCGCGGCGCGCGGATCGACGACCTGTTCCTGAAGAACTACCGCCAGACGGTCGACAAGACCTCGCCTCCGGTGGAGCTGCTGCGCCCGGAGGGCTCGCGCTACGCCTACTTCGCCGAGTTCGGCTGGACCGGCGCCAACCTGCCCGGCCTGCCGACCGCAGACACCGTCTGGCAACTGGTCGAGGGTTCGACCCTCGCGCCCGGCCAACCGCTGACGCTGCGCACCAGCACCGGCCAGGGCCTGACCTTTACCCGCAAGATCGAGGTGGACGACCGCTTCATGTTCACGGTGACCGACACCGTGGCCAACACCGGCACGGGATCGGTGACGCTCGCTCCCTACGGCTCGGTCCAGCGCCAGGGCATCCCGGCCGGCCTGGGCAAGATACAGATCGTCCATGAAGGCGCGATCGGCTGGCTCGGCGACGAACTGCGCCAGGTGAAGTACGCCAAGTGGCTGAAGGACGGCGGCGGCTCGCCGATCACCTCCACCGGCGGCTGGACCGGCATCACCGACAAGTACTGGCTCGCCGCCATGATCCCGGATCAGAAAGAGCGCATCCAAAGCCAGTACCGGGTGACCAAGGCCGGTGCGACCGACATCTACGAAGCCAACTATATCGGCCAGCCGCGGGTCATCCCCGCCGGCCGCCAGATCACCGAGACCACCCGCCTGTTCGCCGGCGCCAAGACGGTTCCGGTGCTGAAGGACTACGAGACCAAGCTGGGCGTGCCGCACTTCGACATGGCCGTCGACTGGGGGAACTTCTGGTTCATCACCCGGCCGATGTTCGCCTTCCTCGACTTCATCTTCCGCCACGTCGGCAACTTCGGCATCGCCATCCTGCTGCTGACCGTCGCTGTGAAGCTCATCTTCTTCCCGCTGGCCAACAAGAGCTACGAGTCGCTCACCAAGATGAAGAAGGTGCAGCCGCAGGTCGAAGAGCTGCGCAAGCGCCTCAAGGACGACCCGGCCAAGCAGCAACAGGAGCTGATGGCGCTCTATCAGAAGGAAAAGATCAATCCTCTGACGGGCTGCCTGCCCATGCTGGTCCAGATCCCGGTCTTCTACGGCCTCTACAAGGTGCTGACGGTCACCATCGAAATGCGGCACGCGCCGTTCTTCGGCTGGATCCAGGACCTCTCGGCCCGCGACCCGCTGACCATCTGGAACCTGTTCGGCCTGCTGCCCTACAACCCGGCGACCGTCCCGGTCATCGGCGGGTTCCTGAACTCCGACCTCCTGCACCTGGGCCCGCTGGCCCTGCTCTACGGCGTGACCATGTACCTCTCGACGGCCATGAACCCGCCGCAGGCTGATCCCGTGCAGCAGAAGATCTTCCAGTTCATGCCGATCATGTTCACGTTCATCATGGCGCCCTTCGCGGTCGGCCTGCTGATCTACTGGGCCTGGTCGAACGTGCTGACGATCCTGCAGCAGTACCTGATCATGCGCCGCTTCAAGGTGGACAACCCCATCGACCAGATCATCGCCAAGCTGACCGGCAAGAAGTCGAAGATCGCCTAGTGAACGAGGACCCGCTCTTCACCGAAGAACAGTTGGAGGAGGCCCGCGTGCTGTTCGCACGCCAGGCCACCTTCATGATGGGGGCCGTCGCCATCGACGGCCTGCCGCCGGGCGACCTGCCTGAAGTGGCCTTCGCCGGCCGCTCCAATGTCGGCAAGTCGTCGCTGATCAACGGCCTGGTGGGTCACAAGGGTCTGGCTCGCGCTTCCAACGAGCCGGGCCGCACCCGCGAGTTGAACTTCTTCGTGCTGGACGACAAGCTGCGGCTGGTCGACCTACCCGGCTATGGCTGGGCCAAGGCCTCCAAGATCACGGTGAAGAAGTTCCAGAACCTTGGCCGCGACTTCCTGCGCGGCCGGGCGAACCTGAAGCGGGCCTATCTGCTGATCGACGCGCGCCATGGCCTGAAGGAAGTCGACAAGGAGCCCATGGACGCCTTCGACAAGGCGGCGGTCTCCTATCAGATCATCCTGACCAAGGCCGACAAGATGAAGCCGCACGAGGTCGAGGCGGCCCGCATCAAGACTGAGGCGGCGATCGCCAAGCGTCCGGCCGCTTTCCCCCGCGTGCTCGCCACGTCCTCGGAAAAGGGCGACGGCCTGGCCGAACTGCGCGCCGAGATCATGACCACCTGCGAAGTCCGGCCCTAGCCACAACACCAAGCTCGTCATCCTCCGGGCAGCCAAAGGCTGCTCCGGGGGACCCAAGCTGAGGTGCAAAGCTGGTTAGCCCGCTTGGGTCCCCCGGATCGTCTTTCAGACGACGGGAGGATGACGAAGTGGTTTGCCAATGATGACGCAGGGTCACGCTTTCCGCTGAACGCCCCGCATGGAACAACTGGCCCAACCTAACCACAGGGCCAGCCATCATGCTCTCCACCGCCGGCCGCACGGCCTATGACGCCGATCTCGAGCTGTTCCGCGATCAAGTCCGGAAGTTCTTCGACAAGGAGCTCTACCCCCACCTCGACCGATGGGAGGCCGAGGGCATCGTCGATCGCGAGTTCTGGAAGGCCTACGGCGCGGCCGGCCTGCTCTGCCCGCAGGTTCCATCCGAATACGGCGGCCTGGAGTTGGACTACCGCTTCAACGCGGTCATCGGCGAAGAGCTGGCCTATGCCGGCTCGTCGGCCGGCGTCACCCTGCAGTCCGACATCACCGTCGACTACCTGATCAACTACGGGTCCGAGGAACAGAAGAAGCGCTTCCTGCCCGGCATGGTCTCCGGGGAGATCATCACCGCCATCGCCATGACCGAACCCGGCACTGGCTCAGACCTGCAAGGGGTCCGGACCACCGCCCGGCGTGACGGCAATCACTACGTGATCAACGGCTCGAAAACCTACATCACCAACGGCCAGAACGCCGACGTGGTGATCGTGGTGGCCAAGACCGACCCGACGCTTGGCTCGAAGGGGATCTCGTTAATCCTGGTCGAACGCGGCGCGGAGGGCTTTGAGCGCGGCCGCAACCTGGACAAGGTCGGCCAGCACTCGGCCGACACCTCCGAGCTGTTCTTCAACGACGTGCGTGTGCCGATCACCAGTTGCCTGGGCGAGGAAGGTCGAGGCTTCGCCTATCTGATGGGACAGTTGCCGCAAGAGCGCCTGCAGATCGCCGTGGCCGGCCAAGCCGGCGCTCAGCGCGCATTCGACGAGGCGGTCAAGTTCACCAAGGAGCGCAAGGCCTTCGGACAGTCGATCTTCGACTTCCAGAACACCCGCTTCACTCTGGCGGCCCTGAAGGCCAAGCTGCAGGTCGGCTGGGCGCACCTGGACTGGGCGATCACGCGCCACGTGGCGGGCGAACTGACGGCGGCCGAAGCTTCCGCAGCCAAGCTGTTCCACACAGAACTGCAGTGGGAAGCCTGCGACATCGCCCTGCAACTGCACGGCGGGGCCGGCTACATGAACGAGTATCCCATCGCCCGCCTGTGGCGCGACGCGCGCGTGCAGCGCATCTATGGCGGCACCTCGGAGATCATGAAGGAGGTGGTGGCCCGCTCAATCTGAGGCTGACCAAGTCAGTCGTGAACCCGACGGTGAAGCTAGCGTGGCCGTTGTATGCGCTGGCCCGTTCGCAGCGTATGCTCGGTCAGAGGTCACAATATGAGCATCAGCACCGTCGATCCACCTTCGGACCGGAAACGCCTGGGCCTTGAGCCACGCGTGGCCAACCGGTTGCTCGCGGCGGTAAGCGTCGCGGACTTCGAAAAACTTGTCGGCCGCCTAGAGGTGGTCACCCTGAACCGCGGACAGGTCTTGTTCGAACCCGGCGACGACGTGATCACCACCTATTTCCCGGCGCACAAGACGATGGTCTCGTTGTTGATCATCACGCGCGACGGCCACGAGATCGAGGCCGCCACGATCGGCCGCGAGGGTGCGGTGGGCGGCATCGTCAGCGCGGGCAACAAGCCGGCCTTTGGTCGCGCGGTCGTCCAGATCGCCGGCCTCGCGCTCGCCATACCCACGGCCGCCTTGGAGAACATCAAGGACGTCTCGCCGCGGTTTGGAGAACTGTTCTCCCGCTACGCCGACGCCCTGTTGGCGCAGATGATGCAGTCTGTGGCCTGCAACGCCCTGCACTCGGTTGAGGAACGCTGCTGTCGCTGGCTGCTGGCCACCCATGACCGAGCCGGCGACCAGATCATCCAGCTCACCCAGGAATCGCTGGCCGAAATGCTCGGCGTCCAGCGCACCACGGTGACCGCGGTCATCCAGAACCTCGAGGCCAAGGGCCTGCTGCGCCGTCAACGTGGACGGGTCGAGATCATTGAACGGCGCGGCCTCGAGCGCGCCGCCTGCGAATGCTACCAGGCCGTCGAAGACCACTTCGAACGGCTGCTGCCCGAAGTGGCCCTTTGATCGCTGCTAGGGCCGCTTGACCACGTCGCCGCCCTTCATGACGAACACCGGCTTTTCCAACACCGTCACGTCGCTGAGCGGGTCGCCGATCACCCCCACCATGTCGCCGTAGGCGCCAGGCGCCACGCGCCCGACATCGCGCTCCTGGCCCAGCGCCTGGGCCGCGTTGACGGTGGCAGCCTGGATCGCCTGCAGCGGGCTCGCGCCATAGCGCACCATCACCGCGAACTGACGAGCGTTGTCGCCATGGGGAAAGACCCCGGCGTCGGTCGAATAGATCTGCCGCACCCCGGCCTTCAGACTCTTTTTGAAGTTCTGCCGTTGGATCTCGCCGATGTCGCGATCCTTCTGAAGGTTCTCCTCCAGCACGCCGTTCTTCTTGCCCTCAGCCTGGGTGTAGTCGGTGTTGTAGATGTCCATGCCGAACCAGGTCCCCTTCTGGGCCGCGAGCTTGACGCCCTCGTCGTCGACCAGGCTGGCGTGCTCAATGGTGTCGATCCCAGCCAGGATAGCGGCCTTGATGCCGGCCGCGCCGTGAGCATGGGCGGCTACCTTCATCCCCGCCATGTGGGCCTCGTCGGCAACGACCTTCATCTCCTCCAGCGTCATCTGCTGGGCGCCGGGTGCGTCGCCGCGGGAGAAGACCCCGCCGGTGGCGCAGATCTTGATCACCTGCGCGCCATATTTGCGCAGCGTCCGCACCGAGTGGCGCGCCTGATCGGGACTGTCGGCGTTGTAGGGCGACTTCTGCTCCATCGAGGGTGGGAAGAAGGTCTCATCGCAATGGCCGCCGGTGGCGCCGAACGAATAGGCGGCCGTGACGATGCGCGGGCCGGGAATGAAGCCGTTGTCGATCGCCTCGCGCAGGCCGACATCGCCATAGAAGGCCGAACCGACGTTGCGAACGGTGGTGAAGCCAGCCTCCAGCGTATCCTTTGCGTGCCGGGTCCCGATCGCTGTCCAGAAGGCGTCCGAGAATTGATAGCCGGTATAGCCGCCATAGAGCGGCGAGAAGGTCAGGTGTACGTGCATGTCGATCAGGCCGGGCAGCAGGGTCACGCCCGGCAAGCTCACCTGCGTCGCGCCCGCCGGAATGGCGTCCCCCTGCCGACCCACCGACGTAATCCGGCCATCGGTGATGATCACCAGCGGCTTGTCGGCGACCTTGCCCGTGGCCGGGTCGATCAGCCTGTCGGCGCTGACGGCAACGGTGGCGGCGTTGGCGGTGGTGGCGAGAAGCGTCGCGGCGAGCGCGGCGAGCATTGTGGAGCGCATGAAATCCCCTAACGACCTGACGAACAGTGACGCTAGCACGCCATTGCGGCGCGTCGAGACGGTGACACGCGGGTCAGGGTCCGCTATCGGAGCGCTCCGACTAGGGCGCATTGGCCGAACCTGGACGCCGAGTCCGGCGGCTGGCGCGTCCTAACTCTTCGACTTGGAGCCCGAGAGGCTCTTGGAGGGCCGAAAGCCTTGACCGACGACGCCGAAGAACAGGGCTGGGCCACCGCGAAGACCCTGGCCACGGCCCTGCCCTACATCCAGATCTACGACCGCGAGGTCGTGACGATCAAATACGGCGGCCACGCCATGGGCGAGGAAAGCGTCGCCAGGCTGTTCGCCGCCGACGCAGTGCTGCTGAAGATGCTGGGCGTCCATCCCGTGGTGGTCCACGGCGGCGGACCGCAGATCTCGCGCATGCTGGACAAGGCTGGTGTGAAGTCGACCTTTATCGACGGGCTGCGGGTCACCGACGAGGCCACCATGGAAGTGGCCGAGATGGTGCTGTCCGGCGCGATCAACAAAGAGATCGCCAACTGGATCACCCTGGCCGGCGCCGAGGCCGACGTGCGCGGCGTGGGCCTGTCGGGCAAGGATGCTCGCCTGATCACCGTCGAAAAAGCCCACCGCACCAAGAAGGACCCCGACAGCCAGATCGAACAGGTCGTCGACCTTGGCTTTGTCGGCGAGCCGACCCGCATCGATCCCAAGCTGATCGAAGCCCTGATCTATGCCGACGAGGACTACATCCCCGTGGTCGCGCCGATCGGCGTTTCGGTCGAGGGCGAAACCTACAACATCAACGCCGACACCGTGGCCGGCGCCCTGGCCGGCGCACTGAACGCCAAGCGCATGTTGCTGCTGACCGACGTGCGCGGCGTGCTGGACGCCAATGGCGACCTGATCCGCCAGATGACGCTGGCCGAGGCCCGCGAAGCCATCGCCTCGGGCGTGGCCACCGGCGGCATGATCCCGAAGCTGGAAACCGCCATCGCGGCGGTGGAGTCGGGCGTCGAGGCCGTCGTCATCCTTGATGGCCGACGCCCGCATGCCATGCTGACCGAACTCTTCACCGAACATGGCTCGGGGACGCTCATCCGCGCATGAGGCCAGACCTCTCTCACATCGACACCTGGCTCTTCGACCTGGACAACACCCTGTATCCCGCCGAGTCCGGGTTCATGGGTCAGGTCGAGGGCCGGATGACCGCCTTCGTGGCCAAGGTCACTGGGCTGCCGATGGAGGAAGCCTATGGGCTGCAGAAGAAGTATCTTGCCGAGCACGGCCTGACCCTGAAGGGCCTGATGCTGCACCACGGCGTCGATCCGGCCGACTTCCACGCCCTTTTCCACGATCTGTCCCTGGAGCTCCTGGCCCAGGATCCGGAGTTGGTCGCGGCCATTGCCAGCCTGCCGGGCCGCCGATTGATCTTCACCAACGCCGACGACAAGCACGCCGAACGGGTGCTGGCCCACCTGGGCCTTCGCGGCCTGTTTGACGACGTCTTCCACATCCATTCGTTTGGGTTCGCGCCCAAGCCCGATCCGCTGGGCTTCCAGCGGATGATCGACGCCCACGGCCTGAGCCCCTCCACGACCTCGTTCTTCGAGGACTCGGAGCATAACTTGAAGCCGGCGGCGGACCTCGGCATGACCACCGTCCTGGTCGGCTCGAAGGCGCTCGCCTCCACCGCACCCTTTGTCCACTACCGCACCGATAAGCTGACGCCGTTCCTGACGGCGGCGCGCCTCAAGGAAGCCAATTGATGTCCGACGACCTGAAGTCCGTGATCGAAGCCGCCTGGGAAGCCCGGGCCGATATCAACACCGGAACCCAAGGCGCCGTTCGCGAAGCCGTCGAAGAGACCCTGAGCCGACTGGACGCCGGAACCCTGCGCGTCGCCACCCGCGGCGACGACGGCGTCTGGACCACCCACCAATGGGCCAAGCAGGCCATCCTGCTGTCCTTCCGCCTGAGCCCCAACGTGCTGATGGACGCCCCGGCGCCCGGCCCCTTCTGGGACAAGGTCCCCTCGAAGTTCGCCGGCTGGGACGCCGCCCGGTTCGAGGCCGCCGGCTTCCGCGCGGTGCCCGGCGTCGTGGCCCGCCGCGGCGCCTTCATCGCCCGCAACACCGTGCTGATGCCGTCGTTCGTCAATATCGGCGCCTATGTTGATGAGGGCACGATGGTCGACACCTGGGCCACGGTCGGCTCCTGCGCCCAGATCGGCAAGAACGTCCACCTGTCGGGCGGCGCCGGAATCGGCGGCGTGCTGGAGCCGCTGCAGGCCAATCCGACCATCATTGAGGACAACTGCTTCATCGGCGCGCGCTCCGAAGTCGCCGAAGGCGTCATCGTCCGCGAGGGCAGCGTGCTGTCGATGGGCACCTTCATCACCTCGACCACCCGCATCGTCGATCGCAAGACCGGCGAAGTGTTCATGGGCGAGGTTCCGCCCTACTCGGTGATCATGCCAGGTTCGATGCCCAGCCCGTTCGGCGAGGGCCTGCCCTCGATCAACTGCGCGGTCATCGTCAAGACCGTGGACGAGCGCACCCGCTCCAAGACCTCAATCAACGAGCTGCTGCGCGACTGATCGCGCCGGACGCATCCCCGCGTCCTCCACAGCCCATCAACTGATTCGCTAACAGGCCCGCTTGCGGGCCTGTTTTCGTATGTGCGTTGGGCTGGAGGGGCGGTCTGGACCGCGTTTCCCGCCGCCACAGACCAAGTCATCCACAGGAAAAGGCCCGCAACCATACCCGCAGGCGGCGTTTACCATAGCAATCGCTTCTCGCCCATGAGGCGAATCAGTAGCTTACCTATCGAACACCGCACTACACGCAACGTAACCGAGCTAGCGCTTGAAATGGCAGGACTCTCCTCCGGAGAATCAATGCTGTTTTGATCGAGAGAAAGACTGTTGCTGACAACACGGTTAACTCGAATTAACTTTAATGCAAGGCCCGCACCATGAATTCAGCGCCTTCGCTCAAAGTCGTAGCGTCCTCAAAGCCCCGCGGGGAGCAGCCCCTCGCCGAGGCCTCGATCGGCCCCCTGGATGTGGAGACCATGCGGTCCTACTACCGCTGGGGCGGCCACCTCTCGACCGCGCTGGTTCGCATCCGCTCGAAGTTCGACGGAGATCTGGACCAGTGCCTTCTCTACCTAATCTTCCTGCTGGCGGAGCTGTCCGAAGCGATGCCGCGCGGCCCGCGCCCGCCACAGACCTTCCGCCGCCGCCGCGGGTTGAATGCGCTCAGCCTGGCTGAAATCACCCAGATCCCGCGCGAGACCGCCCGGCGCAAACTTCTGGCCCTGGTCGAGCGGGGCTATCTGGTCCGCGAGGGCGATGGCCTGTTCACGCTAGGCGAGGCCTATGACGCCAGCCAGTTCTTCGACGACCTGAAGCCCTTGCTGGGCGAGACCGTCCAAGCTGAGAAATAGCCTGCCTTCCGGCGGCTATTCCGCGCCGTCGAGCTTGCGCCACAGCGCACGGATGGCCAGGGCGCGTAGCGCCGCGTCCTCGGTCTCCAACGGCGCGAGACCCAGCTTCTCGAGACAATCGTTGAGGGTCAGCGGCTCGCGGCGCGACAACCCGATCCCGCGCTGGCGCGCGACGGCCTGGAACCGCCGCCAGGCGCACTCGGAGCCAGCCGCGGCCGCCACGGCCTGATCGGGCAGCATTCCCGACTGCAGCACTCGGTGGAAGCCAACCAGGGTCGCGCCCGCGCACAGCTTGATCGCCAACTGCCCAAACAGCGCGTCGCTGATAGGCTCGACCAGCAGGTCCTCGCTCGCCGCCCCGCCGTACACCATCGCCGGGCTGGTGGAGCGCACGAAGGCGCTGAACGCCACATTCCCTCGATCATCCACGAAAGCGTACTGCATCACCTGCTGGCGACCGTCGGCGGCGACGAGCCGTGCGGCGAAGTAAAGATGGTCGCTGGCGGAGACCTGGCGCGCCGACTTGGCGGCCGCGTCGCGGACAAAGGTCTCGCTCCGGCCGCCCGCCCCGCACCAGGCGAGGAGATCGGCGATGCTCTCACCGCGTTCCTGCGGCGGCTGCGCGACACTCTTGCGGAAAAACATCAACATCACTTCGGCCCCGACGGCAGATGATTAATCGGCCATCGGCCGCGCCGGGTCGATGTGATGGGTTCCCATTTCGGGCGGGGGCGACCTCGTCGCCTACCCATTCCGGGCTGGCGGGTCGCCGGCCCCGCCTCGCCCATTGCTCCGCGCCCCGCCCCCGGCTACCAGCAAGCCATGTCCGAGCTCGACCCCATCGCCCTGACCCAGGAACTGATTCGCCGCCCGTCGGTGACCCCCGCCGACGAAGGCGCCATGGACATCGTCCAGCGCACCCTGGAAGGCCTCGGCTTCGCCTGTAAGCGGATGCGCTTCGGCGAGATCGAGAACCTCTACGCCCGCTACGGAACCGCGCGGCCGAACCTCTGCTTCGCCGGCCACACCGACGTGGTGCCGGTGGGCGACGCCCAGGCCTGGAGCCGCGAAGCCTTCGCCGCCGAGATCGTCGACGGCATGCTGATCGGCCGCGGCTCGGTCGACATGAAGAGCGCGGTGGCCGCCTTCGCCGCCGCCGCCGGCAAGGCCATCGCGGCGGGCCAGGTGAAGGGCTCGCTGTCCTTCCTGATCACCGGCGATGAAGAAGGCGTGGCCACCCACGGCACCAAGATGGTCGTCGAGGCGCTGAAGGCGCAGGGCGAAATCCTCGACCATTGCATCGTCGGCGAGCCGTCGAGCGCCGAGACCTTCGGCGACATGATCAAGATCGGCCGGCGCGGCTCGATCAACACCTGGATCACGGTCGATGGCCGCCAGGGCCACGTCGCCTATCCGCACCGCGCCGCCAACCCGATCCCCGTGCTGATCGACCTGCTGGCCAAGCTTCAAAACCACGTGCTGGATGAGGGTTACACCGGTTTCCAGCCCTCCAACCTGGAGGTCACCACGGTCGATGTGGCCAACGGCGCTACGAACGTCATCCCCGCCCAAGCCAAGGCCCGTCTCAACATCCGCTTCAACCCCTCGCACAAGGGCGCCGAGCTGGCCGCCTGGATCGAGGCCGAAGCCGCCAAGGCCGCCGAGAGTTTCGGCGGGACCATCAAGGTCGAACCCGTCGTCAGCGGTGAAGCGTTCCTGACCGAGCCTGGCGCGTTCACGGACGTGGTGGCCGCCGCGGTCCAGGATGTCTCAGGCTCTGCGCCTGAACTTTCCACCACCGGCGGCACCTCCGACGCTCGCTTCATTCGCGACCTTTGCCCGGTGGTCGAACTGGGCCTGGTGGGCAAGACCATGCACGCCGTGGACGAACGCGCGCCGGTCCAGGAAATTCGCGATCTCCAGCGGGTCTACGAGCGCGTGATCGAGCGCTACTTCAGCAAGTTCGGCTGACGCCCCCAGCCTCGCTCGTCATCCTCCGGTCGCCTGCGGCTGACCGGACGGTGACGAGGCAAGGCGGCCAGCTTCGTACTTCACGCCCACCAGATATAGGCCATCGGCCGGGGCGACCGGCCCGCACGCCTTGCGGTCCCGCGCGTCGAGCGCCGCCTTCACATCCGCGGCGCTCCAGCGTCCGATCCCCACCTCAGCCAGGGTTCCGGTCATCGAGCGGACCTGACGATGCAGGAATGAGCGCGAAGCGAACTCCAGCAGCACCTGCTCGCCCTCGCGCCAGACCCGCGCCACGTCCATGGTCTTGATCGGCGACTTGGCCTGGCACTGCATGTGTCGGAAGGTTGTGAAGTCGTGATTGCCGATCAGCACCTGAGCAGCGTCGTGCATCGCCTCGGCGTCGAGCGGCTTCTTCAGGTGCCAGACCTTGCCCCGGTCGAGGGCCGGCGGACTCTTGCGATTGAGGATGCGGTAGATGTAGCGCCGCTCGGTCGCTGAGAACCGCGCATGCCAATCGCCTTCCGCCACCTGGGCGTCGATGATCGCAATCGGCTCGGGCATCAGATGGGCGTTCAGAGCGTCGCGCACGACTTCCGGCCGCCATTCGCGCTCCAGGTCGATATGGATCACCTGGCCTGTCGCATGGACCCCGGTGTCGGTGCGGCCCGCCGCCTGCAGGCGCAGGGTCTGGCCGCTGAACGCCTTGACCGCGCGCTCGATGGAACCCTGCACCGAAGGCAAGGTCTCCTGCGCCTGGAACCCCTTATAGGGCTGGCCGTCATATTCGATGGTGAGGCGGTAGCGCGGCATCAGCTGAGCTGGGTCCCTGCCGGAACCGCCAGCCCGCGCAGGAAGGTCTCGGCGTCCTGTGGCCCGCGCCCCTCGCGCTGTACTCGCAGCAGACGCACCGCGCCCTCCCCGCAGGCGATGAGCAGGGCGTCGTCCAGCGCCAAGCCGGCCGGGCCATCGCCGTCCTCGCGCCGGGAAAGCAGCGCCTTCACGCGCAGCGGCCCCTTCTCGGTCGCAAGCTCGAACCAAGCGCCGGGAAATGGCGAGAGCCCACGGATCTTGAAATCGACTTCCGAGGCCGGCTTGGCCCAGCGTATCCGAGCCTCCTTAGGCCGGATCTTCTTGGCGTAGGTCTCGCCGTCCTGCGGCTGCGGGGTGGCGCTGGCTTCGCCACGCTCGACGGCGGCCATAGTGCGGGCCAGCAAGGCCGCGCCGGCCTCCGCCAAGCGATCATGCAGGGTTCCGGCGGTCTCCAGGGCGTCGATACGCACGCTTTCAGATGACAGCACCGGCCCTTCGTCCAGGCCTTCGGTCATCTGCATGACCTCGACGCCGGTCACCTTGTCGCCCGCCATGATCGCCCGCTGGATCGGCGCGGCGCCCCGCCAACGCGGCAACAGCGACGCGTGCAGGTTGAAGCAGCCCAGTTTCGGAGCGTTCAACACGGCGGCCGGCAGGATCTGGCCAAAGGCGACCACCACGCCGGCGTCCAGGTTCAGGGCGGCGAAGGCTTCGATTTCCTCAGGGTCGCGCATAGAGACCGGGGTCCGCACCGGAAGGCCGCGCGCCTCGGCATAGGCCTGCACAGGCGAGGGCTTCAGCGCCTGCCCCCGCCCGCGGGGGGCCGGCGGCTGGGAGTAAACGCACGCGACCTCGTGACCGGCCTGAACCAAGGCGTCCAGGGCGGCGACGGCGAAGTCGGGGGTTCCGAGAAAGGCGATACGCATCCCTCTCGGTTTAGACGCGAAGCACGGATTTAGGAACCACACGCAAGCTTCGCCGTTCAACTGCAAGCTCGGGTAGGGAGATACTCCATGCGCAACCTCGTGATCATCAGCCTCGCCGTCGCCGGTCTGAGCCTTTCGGCATGTTCGGAAGCCAAGCAGGAACAGGCGAAAGCCACGGCCGACCGCGCCGCCGCCGAGACCAAGGCCACCGCCGAGAAGGCCGCCGCCGAGGCCAGGGCCGCGGCGTCCAAGGTCGCGACTGAAACCAAGGCCGCCGCGACCAGTCCTGAAGCCCAACAGACCCGCGAGCGGGTCCGGACCGCAGCTCAGGACGCCGCCGTCCAGGCCAAGGGCGCCGCGCGCGCCGCGGCCCGGGACACCAAGGCGGCGATCCACGACGCGACCGCCCCGACGCCGGCTCCGGCAGCCCCTACGAACTAGCCGCGCTGGCCTCCTCGGGAAGACCATAGGGGCGCAGCGTCCAGGTGGTTTCCCGGCCTGCAGGCACGAAGCCCAACCGCTCCAGGATGGGCCGGCTGGTGTCGCGCGCTTCGATGCTGAGATAGGCCAAGCCGCGCGCCCTGGCCTCGGCGACCCGCGCGGCCACCAAGGCCCGATAGAGGCCCCGCCGTCGGTGGGCGGGTGCGACGCCGCCCCCGAACAATTGGCCGAAGGTGCGCCCCGGCGCCATCTCCAGCCGCGCCGACGCGACCGCCTCGCCGGCGACGCAGGCTATGAACAACGCCATGTCGGGATCGTCCAACTGCTTGGCGAAGGCCGCGCGCTGCCACGCCTCTTCGTGGCCAAAGGCCTTGCCGCCCGCGCTGACGAACCCGTCCAGATCCTCCAGGGTCCGCACCCTTCGCACCTCAACGCCGTCGGCCGGCGCCCCGGCCACATCGCCGGCGAGATCAAAAAACATCAGGGTGCCGGGCGGGGCAGGCTCGAAGCCGGCCTCGGCGAGGCAAGCGGCCAAGCCCGGCGGGCCGTCATGATCATAGACGCGCCACATGAGCTCCTCACCCCGCGCGCGGAACCAGGCCACCTGCTCGCCCACCGCCCCGCCCATGGTCTGCGTCGTCAAATCCCAGGCCGAGACGTAGTTGAAGCCGCCAGTCAGCAGGACGAGCCCATCGCGTCGTTCGACGGCGATCCCAGCCGGGGGAGCAGGATTGGCGCGCACCTCGGCGTCGAAACGGGCCAGCACAAGGTCAAGGTTCATTCGCCGAGGCTAACGAGAACCAGCGCTGCAAGCGAGACTGTTGAAAGCCAGGGCGTCCGCCACGTCTACTCGGCGGTAGTCGGGCTGATGATCGTACGAACCTGGGAGATGGCGTTGGCCGGGAAACCGGCCTTCTGCGCGTGCTCGCGCAGCAGGTCCTCGCTCGGCGCGCGATAGATGCAGTATATCTTGTCGGCGGTGACGTAGCTCTGGACCCACTGGATGGAGGGTCCCAGCTCGTTCAGCACCAGGCATGAGGTTTGCGACGCACTCTTCAGGTCATCTGGCCCCAGAGCCCCGACGCCCGGCATGTTTCGCTCAATGACAAATTCCGGCATGGGGATCTCCCATCGCTTGGGCGCGCCGACAGAGCGGCGCCAAAGCGCAGAGATACCAAAGATATTCGAAAATGTCAGGCGACGCCGCGCCTAGCGTTGTCGCCCGCTAGGCGGCGCGGGACTGCTTCTTCACCTTGGCGACCGCACGTTCACGCTTCAGGCGCGACAGGTGATCGATGAAGAGCACGCCTTCGAGGTGATCCATTTCGTGCTGGATGCAGACGGCGAACAGGCCCTCAGCGTCCTCGACGACTTCCTCGCCCTGATAGTTCAGGTACTTCAGCTTCACGCGAGCCGGGCGCTCGACCTCGTCGTAGATATCCGGGATCGAGAGGCAGCCCTCTTCGTAAGGCGCGGTCTCTTCCGACGACCAGACGATCTCCGGATTCACATAATAGCGCGGCGCCTTGGGATCGTCGGGGCCGGCGATGTCCATGACAATCACCCGCTTGGGCACGCCGATCTGGATCGCGGCCAAGCCTATGCCGGGGGCGTCGTACATGGTCTCGAGCATGTCATCCATGAGCGCGCGCAGATCGTCATCGACCTTCTCGACCGGTTGCGACACCAGCTTCAGGACGGGATCGGGAACGACAAGGATTTCACGTATAGCCATAGGAACGCAGGTAGGTCAGCGACCCTTTGCCGTCAAGGCGGCGGGGCGTCCCTGGAGTTCGTCGCCATCGTCGGCGGCGAGCTTGGTCAGCGGCCTGATCCCGGTTTCGACCGGTGCGAGCTCGGCAATCTCCTTGCCCTCATGATCAACTTTCAGATCCTCGAACCGGCGGGCCTGGGTCATGACCTGGGTCTCCAGCGAGCCCACGAATTGGTTATAGCGGCCCACCGCGGCTTCCAACGCCTTGCCCACAGAAGCGGCGTGGCCGCCCATCACCGACAGACGCTTGTAGAGTTCACGACCCAGCTTGGATATCTCCTGGGCGTTGGCAGCTTGCTCTTCCACGCGCCAGCCGTAGACCACGGCCTTGCAGAGCGCGAACAAGGTGGTCGGCGTCACGACCAGCACCCGACGATCCATGGCCTCGGTCATCAGTTCCGGCGCACGCTCCAACGCCGCCGCCAGGAAGCTGTCGCCAGGAATGAACATGGCGACGAAGTCGGGCGAGCCCTGATTGAACTGATCCCAGTAAGACTTGGCCGATAGCCCCATCATGTGAGCGCGCACGCTCTGAGCGTGACGGACGTAGCAAGACTCACGCGTCGCATCATCCACCGCGTCCTGGGCGTCCAGGAATGCGTTCAGCGAGCACTTGGCGTCAATGACGAACACAGCCCCGCCCGGCAGGCGCACGGTGACGTCCGGACGCCGGCGCCCTTCCTCGGTGTCAGTCGAAGTCTGCTCGTCGAAATCGTAGCGATTATGAAGGCCGGCGGCCTCCAGCACATTCCGCAGGGTCTGTTCACCCCAGCGCCCCTGGACGCCGGCCCCGCGACGTAGCGCCGCAGACAGCTTCCGGGCTTCGCTCTGGGTGGCGATCGAGGCGGTCAGCAGTTGATTGATCTGTTCCTTCAGGCCGCCGGTTTCCTCGGCGCGCGTTTTTTCAACCGCGACGACCTGCTCCTGGAACTTGGCCAGGCTGTCGGCGACGGGCTTGAGCTGCGCCTCGAGGCGAGCCTGCGCCAGTTGCTCTCTATTATGGAACGTCTCATCGGCGCGCTTCATCACCTGCTCGGCGATGGTGGCGGCGGCCTCCGCCTGCAGGAAGGCGCTGTTTTTGGCGCTCTGCTCTTCCATGACCCGCACCCGCGCCGCGGCGTCCTGGAGATCCCAAGCCCTTGCCTCAGCACGGTTGGCGCGGCTGCGCTCCATCAGGGCCCAGGCGATCGCCGGCGCCGCCGCCACGAGCGCGGCGATGAGGGCGATAAGGAAGAAGTCTAAGTTCATGCTCCGTTCTATAATCGGAGTCGCGCGATCGAGCTAGCGGCGGCCAGGAACATGCGCTAAGGGCGCAGGCCAAAAAAAAAGCCGGACCCGAGGGCCCGGCAGTTCATTAGGGAGGAAACGCCCAGGAAGGGCAGAGGCGTCAGCGACGCCTCACAATTCGAGTTATAGAGTGCGACGCACAAAATGCCAAGCACTTTTGTGACTTCCTGATCACGTTTTTCGCAACCTCTGAAAAATCACGTTACAAATCAGTGCGATTTCGGCCGCCAAACCGCGCACTCAAAATGCTGCGCTGCACAATCAGAAAATAGCAATGTTCGGCGTTGCGGCGAGAAGGCGCTGGCTAATTGGCCATTCGTCGCCTAAAAGCGCGCGCTTCCCCAAATAGGGCGTTCAAAAGCCAAATCAATGTCGCTCCGCAACATCGCCATCATCGCACACGTCGACCACGGCAAGACAACGCTCGTGGATCAGCTGCTCGCCCAATCGGGCATTTTCCGAGCCAATGAGGCGACGGTAGAGCGCGCCATGGACTCGAACGACCAGGAGCGCGAACGCGGGATCACCATCCTCGCCAAGTGCACCAGCGTCCTCTGGCACGGCAAGGCGGGTGAAACCCGCATCAACATCATCGACACCCCAGGCCACGCCGACTTCGGCGGCGAGGTCGAACGGATCCTTGGCATGGTGGACGGCTGCGTCCTCCTGGTTGACGCCGAAGAGGGCGTCATGCCCCAGACCAAGTTCGTTCTGGGCAAGGCGCTGAAGATGGGCCTTCGCCCGATCCTGTGCCTCAACAAGGTTGACCGCGCCCACGCCGATCCCGACCGGGTCCTCAACGACGCCTTCGACCTGTTCGCGGCCATGGGCGCCAGCGACGAACAACTCGACTTCCCGCACATCTATGCGTCGGGCAAGAACGGCTGGGCGACGATGGATCTGGCCCAACCTAACGACAACCTGGCCCCGCTCTTCGACCTGATCGTCGACCACGTGCCGGAGCCCGCGGCCGTCGCCCGCAAGGACGAGCCGTTCAAGATCCTGTCAGTCCTGATCGAAAACGACCCCTTCCTGGGTCGCCTGCTGACCGGCCGCATCGAAAGCGGCAAGGCCACGCCTGGTCTCGCCATCCACGCCCTCGGCATCGACGGCAAGGAAGTCGAACGGGGCCGGATCACCAAGGTCCTGGCGTTCCGCGGCCTGAAGCGTCAGCCGATTGAAGACGCCGAAGCTGGCGACATCGTCGCCATCGCCGGCCTCGCCAAGGCGACCGTGGCCGACACGCTGTGCGCCATGGAAGTCACCGATCCGCTTCCCGCCCAGCCGATCGACCCGCCGACCATTTCCATGACGGTTTCGGTGAACGACAGCCCGCTGGCTGGCCGCGAAGGCGACAAGGTCCAAAGCCGCGTCATTCGTGACCGCCTGCTGAAGGAAGCCCAGTCCAACGTCGCCATCCGCGTGACGGAGACGGTGGACAAGGACGCCTACGAAGTCGCCGGTCGCGGCGAACTGCAGCTCGGCGTGCTGATCGAAGGCATGCGTCGCGAAGGCTTCGAAGTCTCCATCAGCCGTCCGCGCGTGGTCTTCCAGACCGACGAGGAAACCGGCCAGCGCATGGAGCCGATCGAAGACGTCATGATCGACGTCGACGAAGAGTTCACCGGCATCGTCATCGAGAAGCTTTCGGCGCGTAAGGCCGAGCTGAAGGACATGGGGCCGTCCGGCGCCGGCAAGACGCGCATCAGCCTGATGTCGCCGTCGCGCTCGCTGATCGGCTACCAGGGCGAGTTCCTCACCGACACCCGCGGTTCGGGTGTGCTGAACCGCGTGTTCAGCCACTATGAGCCCTACAAGGGTGCGATCGACGCCGGCCGTAAGGGCGTGCTCGTTTCGAACTCCGATGGTGAAACCGCGGCCTACGCCCTCTGGAACCTCGAAGAGCGTGGGACGATGTTCGTCGGCGCCGGCGAGAAGACCTATCAGGGCATGATCATCGGCGAGAACAGCCGCGCCGACGATCTCGACGTCAACCCGATGAAGGCCAAGCAGCTCACCAACGTCCGCGCCTCCGGCAAGGATGAAGCGGTGCGCCTGACCCCGCCCCGCCGCATGACCCTCGAACAGGCCATCGCCTATATCGAAGAAGATGAGCTGGTCGAGGTGACGCCGAAGTCGATCCGCCTGCGCAAGCAGGTTCTGAACCCCTCCTTCCGCAAGCGTCGCGTCAAGGAGGAGTAGTAGCGCGGGGCGATCCGGCCGAGGTTTCGGGTTCCAACCGACAACTCGCGCGCGAGCGGGCGTTTCGCCTGCTCGCGCTTACCGTCACCGCCCTGTTCCTAGCTTTTGCGGCGCTCGGCGGCGCCTTCGTCTGGTACGATCGCGCCGCCGCCGCCGTTTCTCATACTCATGAAGTCCGCACCGGCATCGACGGCCTCCGCCAGGCCCTGACCGACGCGGAGTCCGCTCAGCGGGCCTTCATCCTAACCGGCGACAGCCAGTTCGCCGGACGCGTCGAAACCGGTCGCAAGCTCGCTCACCGCCAGATCGACACTCTCGACCGACTGACCCAGGACAACCCGCTCCAGCAGCGCCGGATTGACGAGCTTCGTCGCCTGATGGCGACACGGCTGAACATCATAGATCAAACCATGGACGCCCGCCGGCAGGGCACGGTGGGCGCGGCGATCCAGATCATCGCGCGCGGTGAAGGCATGGCGGCCATGGACGGCGTGCGCCGGATCGCCACCGAGCTGGAACACGAAGAAGCCAGGCTCGAGGCGGTTCGATCGAGACAGGTCGCCACCGTTCGCGCCGTGCTGATCGCGGCCACGCTGATCTTCGCCGCCCTGTTGGCGATGCTGTTCTTCAAGGCCCTCCGCGACATCAGCCTCGACCGGGAAGTCGAGGCCGACACGGCCGAACGCCTACGCGCACTGCTGGCCGACCGGACCCTGCTCCTCGATGAGGTGAACCACCGGGTGAAGAACTCGCTGCAGCAGATCGCGAGCGTGGTGCGCCTGCAGTCGCGAACTGTCGAACACACCGACGCTCGCGAGGCGCTCGAAAAGACCCTGGACCGGATCATCGCCGTCGGCCGGGTACACGAACAACTCTACAAGACCGGCGGGGAAATCGGCGCCTTCGACGCGGGCCACTACGCCAAGGCGCTGTCCCATGATCTGGTCGAGTCGCTAGGCCGCGACGACATTGTCCTGGAGACGGATATCCAGTCGGCCGTGCTGGATGTGCGCCAGGCCGTGCCGTTGGCGCTGATCCTCAATGAGTTGATCACCAACGCTTTGAAGTACGGCTGCCCGCCCGACAGGCCGTCCCGCATCAAGGTCACCTTTGGAACCGAAGGCGACGACTATCGCTTGTCTGTGTCAGATGATGGCGACGGCCTTCAGGAGGGCTTTACGCCACACGCCAAAAAGAGCTTGGGGATGAGAGCCATCGAGGCTCTGTCGCGACAACTAGGCGGGCGTTTCGAGATTGAACGACCGGAAGCCGGCGCCGCATTCGCGGTGCTCTTCCCGAGGAGTAAGTAGGCCGATGCGCATTATGGTTGTTGAAGACGACGCACTAATCGCATTGGACATTGTGAGCCTTTTGGAAGACATGGGCCACGAGGTGGTGGCCGAGGCCGCAGACGCCGTAACGGCCTGGGAGCTGGCCGAGGGTGGCCCTCCGGACCTTGCTCTGGTCGACATTCGCCTGGCCAAGAACACCGATGGCGGCAAGCTTGCTCGCAAGCTCTACGATCAGCTCGGCGTTCGCTCGCTGTTCGTCTCCGGCTCGATCACCGACGACTTCCGCGTGGCGATGGCCGCGATCAACCCTGTCGGTTTCCTTGGCAAGCCGCTCACGCGCCACACGCTGGGCGAAGCCCTGCGCAGCGCCACCCACCACTAGGGCGAAACACGCTACCTGCGTCGCGTGTCGATGCTGACCACCGCCGACATCCCCGGCCGTAGCCGTGCCGCCGCCTCTTGGTCCGGATCGATCGCGATACGGACCGGCAACCGCTGAACCACCTTGGTGAAGTTGCCGGTCGCATTGTCGGCCTTGATGATCGAAAATTCCGATCCGGTCGCCGGCCCAATGCGTTCCACCCGCCCAGACAAGGTCACGCCCGGTAGAGCATCGACGCGGATTCGTACCGGCTCGCCCACCCCGACGTCGGCCACCTGGGTCTCCTTGAAATTGGCCGTGATCCAGACTGTTTCGGGAACCAAGCCCATCAATTGCGTGCCGGGCGTGACGTACTGGCCAACCTTGACCCCGACCTCCCCCACCTGACCGGCGATCGGCGCGGTGATCTTAGTGTTCTGCAGGTCGATCTCGGCCAGCTTGACCGCCGCCTGCGCCCTGGCGACCGCCGCTTCCAGAGCCGCACGGCTGACATCGACCGAGGTCAGGTCCTCTCGCGCAACGCGCGCCTGGGCGTCGGCCTGGGCGACGCCGGCCTCGGCCTGCTGCACCGCCAGCCGCAGCCGGTCGAGCTCGGTCGGGGCGAGCCACCCTTGGTCAACCAGCGGCCGCGCCCGATTGTAGTCGGCCTTGGCCTTGGCCAGGGCCGCCCTGGCGCTGGCGCCTTCGCTGCCGACCAGGCTGATATTGGCCTCGCCCCGGCGGCGCTGCTGATCCCAATTGGCGAGGTTGGCCTTTTCCGACGCCAAGCCGGCGCGGGCCTGTTCCAACTTTTCGCGATAGTTCCCGTCATCGATCACCACCAGGGTCTGGCCCTTGGCGACCTGCATGAAATCCTTGACCAGCACCTGGGTTACATAGCCGTCCAGCTTGGGACTGATCAGGGTGACATTGCCCCGAACATAGGCGTTGTCAGTGCTCTGGATCCCCGTGTCGAAGGGCGGCAGCCGCCAGGCGAACAACACCAGCAACACACCGCCGATCGCCGCGGCCACGATCGGAATGGCGGCGCGTGACCAGGGTCTGCGCACGGGCGCCGGGGCGGTTTCAGGCGTGTCGCTCAAGATCAAACAGCCTTTGCTGGAATGAGGGCGTTGGCGCGACGCGTGCGCGCGTCCTCGCGTAGACGCACCGCCAGGAGGTAGAAGAACACCAATAGCGACAACACCGCGATCACCCGGAATACGTCGCCATAGGCCAAGGCCGTGGCTTCGCGGGTTACGACTTGAGCCAGCAGCGCGACGCCTTCGGCCTGGCGGATCGCCGCGTCGCTCACCGTCCCCGCATAGACCCCGGCATACTGCTGAAGCCTGGCGACGACCTGGGGGTCGGCCAGGGTCAGATGCTCGACGATCTGGCTGGTGTAGGCCCGCTGGCGAATGGTCAGCAGCGTGCCGAGGAAAGCCGAGCCGGCCAACGCGCCCAGGCTCTGGCCGGCGCCGAAGATCACCGCGAAACTGACGATGAACTCCTGCCCCTGGCGCATGGCGCGGGAAAAGCCCGCCAACATCGCGGCGGGCAGGAACAGCGCGCTCGCAAAGGCGATCAGTCCCTGGCTGACATACATCTGCTCGGGCCGGGTCAGACTGGTCAGTCGGCTGTCGGACCATGCCGCCGCCGCGATCAGCAGCAGGGCGATCAGGGCCGGAGTGGAGACCCGGGCCGGATTGATCGTCACCGCCACCCCGATCACCCCGGCTAGAGTCGCCCAGCACATCACCCAGGACAGCCCTCGCATCTGGTCGTTGTTGACGCCCATCGCCTGGAGGAAGCCCAACGCCCCGACCCCCTGCTCCGACAGCACGATCCGGAACAGCAGGATGATCACCGCCAGACGCAGCATGTCGGAGGTGGTCAGCCATCGGACGTGCAGCAACGGCTTCTCGCGGTGCAACTCCAGCAGGACCGAGGCCGACAGCAGGATGATCGCCGCCACCAGAGACCAGCCCAGCCAGGGTGCATTGAACCACCAGACGAAGCGCCCCTGGGACAGCACGGCGCACAGCAGCGCCACGCCGGGCGCGAACAGCGCGAAGGTCAGGAAATCGCGGGCCTGGAACATCTTCACCCGGGGGATGGGCGGCAGCGGCATGAGGTTCACCGCCGCCAGACAGAGCAGGCTGAGCCCGATCTCCAGCAGGTAAAGACCGTGCCACTGGCCGATCTGCAGCAGGTCGGACGAGACCAGTCGCGATAGCGGCGCAGCCAGTTGGCTCCACCCGACCCCGAGCGCTATGCCCATGGGCCGCTTGGCCTCCGGCACGGCGTTGATCATGTAGAGCAGGGCAAGCGTACTGAGCGCCGTCGCCGCCACGCCCGCCGCCGCGCGCACCGCAATGGCCGAGCGCAGGTCGTCGGTGAACAGGTGCGCTAGAGCCACGACGATGAACAGCCCAAGGCCGATGTCGGCGAACAGCCGCAGCCCGTACTGGAACCGGAACTTGATCGCCAGCAGGGCGATCGTCGCATTGGTGGCTGTATAGGCGGTCGCCAGCCACGCCGCCTCGTTGGAATAGGCGCCCAACGAACCCTGAATCCAGGGCAGGTTGTTATTGATGAGGTTGAAGCCCAAGCCCTGGGTCAATCCCAGCAGGATCGAGACCGCTCCGTAGGCGAAGTAGCGCGCTCTGGATGGCTGCAACGCCACGCCCGCCATCTGCCTACCGCCTCCTGCCCACCGGAGCGTCCAAGCTAGACCGGGCGCTCCATCCAGACATCACAACGCGCATAATCGCTCGGCGGTCGCATGGCCGGGTCGAGATCGACAAATCCCATGGCGCGATAGAGGCCGAGCGCGGGGGCGAGGCTGGAATTGGTCTCGAGGTAGAGCCGCGGCGCGCCATCGGCCCGCGCCTTGTCGATGCAGGCCTGCATCAGCAGCCGGCCCAGGCCCGTCCCCCGCGCGGCCTCGGTCACGGTCATCTTTGCGACCTCATAGCCGCCGTCGGCCATAGCGATCAGGGCCACGCAGCCAATGACCTCGCCATCGCGCTCAGCCATGAAGATGTGGCCGCCGCGATCCAGGATCTTGCCCTTAGGATCGTCCAGCACGGCGCGATCTTTCGCCTCGATGGCGAAGTGCTTCGATATCCAAGCCTCGTTCAGGGACCGCCAAGCCTGAGCGTGACGGGGTTCGAAAGCTATGATCCGCATAGGCGAAATATCCCGCGCCCCGCTATGCTAGGCAACCATCATGGCCAATCCGATCTTCGCAAACCTGCCCACCACCGTGTTCGAGGAAATGTCGGGCCTGGCCCGCGAACACGGGGCCATCAATCTGGGCCAAGGCTTCCCGGACGACCCCGGCCCCAAGGCGATCCGGACCAAGGCCGCCGACGTGGTGATGAACGGCTACAACCAGTATCCGCCGATGGCCGGCCTGCCGGAGTTGCGTCAAGCCGTCGCCGGTCACTACGCCAGGACGCAAGGGCTCGACCTCGATTGGACGAGCGAGGTGACCATTACCTCGGGCGCCACCGAAGCGCTGGCCGCGGCGTTCTTCGGCCTGATCCAGCCCGGCGACGAGGTGGTGGTCTTCCAGCCGCTCTACGACGCCTATCTGCCGCTGATCCGTCGCGCCGGCGGCGTGCCCAGGCTGGTGAAGCTGTCCCCGCCCAACTGGCGGTTCGACCGCGCCATGCTTGAGGCGGCGTTCACGCCGGCGACGCGCTTTGTGGTGCTGAACAATCCGATCAATCCGGCCGGAGCGGTGTTGCCCGACGCCGACCTGGCCCTGCTGGCTGAATTCTGCGTGCGTCATGACGCCATCGCCATCTGCGACGAGGTCTGGGAGCAAGTTGTGTTCGACGGCGCCGTCCACCGCCCACTAATGGCCTACCCCGGCATGCGCGAGCGGACGGTGAAGATCGGTTCGGCCGGCAAGATGTTCGGCCTGACCGGCTGGAAGGTCGGCTTCCTCTGCGCCGCGCCCGTCCTGACCCATGTGCTGTCGCGCACCCACCAATTCCTGACCTTCACCACCCCGCCGAACCTGCAGGCGGCGGTGGCGTTCGGCCTGGAAAATAGCGGCGACTGGTTCGAGGCGATGCCCAAGGCGTTGCAGCGCTCACGCGACCGGTTGGCCGCGGGCCTGCAGCGCGAAGGCTTCGCGGTCCTGCCGAGCCAAGGCACCTATTTCCTCAATGTGGATCTTGCCGCCTCAGGCGTCACCGAAGACGATCGGGCCTTCGCTCTGCGCGCGGTTCGGGAAGCTGGCGTCGCGAGCATTCCAGTCTCGGCCCTCTACGAGGAAGACCACGTCACGACGATCCTGCGGCTTTGCCTGGCCAAGAAGGACGAGACGCTCGACGCCGGCGTCGAGCGCCTAGCCAAGGCGCGGGACCTGTCGCGGAAGGGTTAAGCGCTGTCCTTCTCATTGAGGCCCCGCGCATGTGAGTCTGAATCGATATCTATCTCTCCTCCCCCATTAATGGGGGAGGGGGACCGGCGCAGCCGGTGGAGGGGGCGAGACTGGGCTCAGCGCTTGCGGCTTGCCCCCTCCACCACCCTACGGGCGGCGCCCCTCCCCCGCTTCGCAGGGGAGGAAACACGCCTCTCAGTCGATCAGCAGGTCGAGCCGCCATCGACGACGATGGCCTGGCCGGTCATCCACGAGCCGGCCTTGGAGGCTAGGAACACCGCCGCGCCGGCGATGTCGTCCGGCTCGCCCAGGCGACGCAGCGGGGTATTGGCGCTGGAACGCTTCTCGGCTTCCGGAGTGTCCCACAGCGCCTTGGCGAAGTCGGTCTTCACCAGACCCGGCGCGATGCAGTTGACGCGGATGTTGTCGGGGCCAAGCTCGACCGCCAAGTTGCGGGCCAGCTGGAAGTCGGCCGCCTTGGAGATGTTGTAGGCGCCGATCCCAGTTGATCCGCGCAGGCCCCCAATCGACGATATGATGATCACCGACCCTTCGCGACGCTCGCGCATCTGGGGCGCGGCCATCTGGATCAGCCAGTTGTTGGCGATGATGTTGTTGTCGAGAATCTTGCGGAACTGATCGTCGTTGATCTGCGACATCGGGCCGAAGAACGGGTTGGTCGCAGCGTTGCAGACCACGATGTCGATCTTGCCGAACGCCTTGACGGTTTCGTCGACCAGACGCTGCAGGTCTTCCTTCGACGAGATGCTGGCCGGGATGGCGATGGCCGCACCGGGGTGCTTGGCGTTGATCTCGGCGGCGACCTCATCGCACGGGCCGGCCTTGCGGGACGAGATGACGACCTTGGCGCCGTGTTCGGCCATGCGCTGGGCGATGGCCTTGCCGATCCCGCGCGAGGATCCGGTGATGACAGCGACCTTACCGGCCAGATCGAACAACTCGCCCATGGCGTTCCCTCTAAACACGTGTTTGATTTTGTGTGTCGCCATTTGCCGCACAGGGCGACGTTGGGTCAAGCTTGGCCTCTGGAGAGCCCGCAATGCCGAATTTCCAAACCATCGACCTGCCAGATGTCAGCCTGCGGGCGGCGATTGAAGGGCAAGGCCCGCTGGTGGTCATGGTCCACGGCTTTCCGGAGAGTTGGTATAGCTGGCGTCACCAGATGGGTCCGGTGGCGCAGGCCGGCTTCAAGGTCTGCGCTCTCGACGTGCGCGGCTATGGCGGCTCCTCGCGGCCCGAGGCGATCGAAGCCTATGACATGGAGCACATGGTCGCCGACGTGGCCGGCGTCATCGAAACGCTGAGCCCGGACGCCCCTGCCGTTCTGGTCGGCCACGACTGGGGCGCGCCGATCGTCTGGAACACCGCCCTGATCCGCCCCGACCGCGTGCGTGCGGTCGCCGGCCTATCGGTGCCCTATACGGGCGTCCCCAAGCGCCCGTTCACCGATCTGATCGAGAACGTCTTCACCAGCCGCGGCAAGTTCTTCTACCAGGCCTGGTTCCAGAACGTCGGGCCGGCCGAGGCCGAGCTGGAGGCCGATCCGCGCGCCTCGCTGCGCAAATTCTACTACGCCATCAGCGGCGATGCGCCGGACGGAACCTGGCCGAACGACAAGCCCCATGGCGCAACCCTGCTGGAAGGCCTGGTCGATCCCGATCCCTTCCCCGCCTGGCTGACCGACTCCGACCTCGACTACTACGCGGCCGAGTTCGAGCGCTCCGGCTTCCCCGGCCCGCTGAACCGCTATCGCAACCACCAACGGGACTTCGAGTATCTCTCGCAGTTCGAAGGCCGGAAGATCGAGCAGCCGTCGCTGTTCATCGGCGGCGAGCGCGACCTGGTGCTGAGCATGCTGGGCCGCGGCGATCTGGTGGAAATCATGGGCGCGGAGATGACCGACCTGCGCGGCGCCGACATCCTTCCCGGCTGCGGCCACTGGACCCAGCAGGAGCGCCCAGAAGAGGTCAACGCCCGGCTATTGCCCTGGCTGGCCTCGCTCTAGCCTCAGCGGCACGTGCGGTAGCGACCGAAGTCCAGGTGCAGATGGTCGCGGTGGGCGGCGTTGTAGTCAGGGCTGAGCGTCGCGCGAAACCAGTCGCACGCGCCGTCCCGCGCCGCGCGCAAGAATTGCCCACGCTCGTCCTCACGCGCGAAATCCCCCAGCACGGTCAGGCGCCGGCCGTCCGCAGTCCGAAAGCCGGCGACATCCAGAGCGTTGGCGAAGGCATGCTCACTGCGGCGGCCCTCCGCCTGATTGTAGATGTTGCGGCACGCATAGGTCCCCAGGTGATCGACCTGGGTCACTGGCTGGCCCAGGAGCCGGCGCGCGGCCGGCTGCAATCGGTGCCGATCCCAAAAGGCGTAGCTCAGGGCCTGCGGGCAGGTCATCGCCGGAGCCGCCGGCGACAAGCGGGTCACCCCGCCTGTCAGCCGCACGGCGTTGAGTTGCGCGCAAGAGCCGTCGACCTGCTCGGCCACTTCGGCGAAGCGCACGCCCCCTTCGCGCAGGATGGCCCGACACAGCCGGCGATCCTGCGCGGCGGTCGAGAACTTGGCCGCCGTCGCCAAGCCCGGCGGGTCCTCCAGCCTTAGCGGCTTCCAGGGCAGATCCTGCGGCGGGGCGGCGGCGTCGATCCACCAAAGCGTCGCAATCGCGACGAGCGCGACGTCCAGCAGGGTGGTCCAGACTGCGCCCAGCCAGACGTTTTGCGGAGAGGAAACGGGAACCTTGGCCACGCGCACCGAACGGTCAGACGCCCCTTCGGTTCAGTGGGCTTTTCTTACCGTTCGTCATCGACCTATGGTCGCCGCGGGTTGGGGAGCGAAACATGAAACTCATCGGCAAGATCACTCTGGGCCTGATCGGCTTGCTGGTCATCCTGGCCGCCGTCGTGGCGATCCGCACGATCACCTATAAGCCGCCATCGGCCGCGGACCTCACCCAAGTCAAACTGGCCCCTCCTGTCGCGATCGACACCGCCAAGGCCGCCGAGCACCTGTCCCAGGCCATCGGCTTCCAGACCGTCAGCCACCAGGACAAGTCGGAAGACCAGCCGGCCGAGTGGGACAAACTGCACGCCTGGCTGCAGGCCACCTATCCCGCGATCCACGCCGCAACCACCCGCGAAGTCATCTCGGACCACACCCTGGTCTACACCTGGAAGGGCTCGGACCCGAGCCTTTCGCCCATCGTGCTGATGGCCCATCAGGACGTCGTGCCCGTGACCCCGGGCACCGAGAAAGACTGGAAGCATCCGCCCTTTGACGGCCTGATCGCTGATGGCGCGGTCTGGGGTCGCGGGGCCATCGACGACAAGGGCTCGCTGATCACGCTGTTCGAAGGCGCCGAGGCGCTGGCCGCCAAGGGGTTCAAGCCCCGCCGCACGGTGATCATCGTGTCCAGCCATGACGAAGAAGTGCGCGGCCAGGGCGCGCGCGCCGCCGCAGCCCTGCTGAAATCCCGCGGAATCACCGCTGACTTCGTGCTGGACGAGGGCATGGCGATCATCGCCGACAACCCCGTCATGGGCGGCCCCGTCGCATTGATCGGCGTCGCCGAGAAAGGCTATGGCACGCTGGAGGTCACCGCCAAGGCGACCGGCGGCCACTCCTCGGCTCCGCCAGCCGATTCGGGCGGCGTCGCTACTCTGGCGAAGGCGCTGGTGAAGATCACCGACGCGCAGTTCCCGATGAAGCTGGACGGCCCCGGCGCGGGCATGCTGCAGGTCCTGGCGCCGGAAGGCTCCTGGCCGATCCGGATGGCCGTCGCCAACCGCTGGCTGTTCGAACCGCTGATCGTCAAGCAAACCGCCGCCACCCCAGCCGGGGCCGCGTTGCTGCACACCACCATCGCCCCGACCATGCTCAAGGGCAGCCCCAAGGAAAACGTCCTGCCGCAGGACGCCACGGCCTGGATCAACTACCGCATCGCGCCTGGCGACACCGCCGCCAGCGTGCTGGCCTACACCAAGGCCGCGGCCGGGGACCTGCCGGTCACCATCGCCTGGGCCAAAACGCCGGACGAGCCTTCGCCAGTCTCCTCGACCAGCTCCGACGGCTGGAAGGCCATCGCGGCCCTGGCCGGCGATATGGCCAAGGCGCCGGTCGCCCCGGGCCTAGTCACCGCCGGCACAGACAGCCGCTACATGCAGCCGGTCGCCAAGGACGTCTATCGCTTCCAGCCGATGAAGTTCGCGCTGAAGGACACCCAGATGATCCACGGCACCAACGAACACATGACGCTGGAGAACCTTGGGTTAGCGGTGCAGTTCTACGCCCGGCTGATCGCCACGGCCGCCGGCTGAGGAGCCGGGTCGACAGCGGCCGGGGATTGGTGGAAATCCCGTCCTAACCTCACTGCGCCGGACCTCGCCTCGATGCTGAATTGGATCTACGCCACCCTCGGCCATGCGTGGGGCCCGTTGCGGCTCTTCGACTCGTTCTTTTTCCTCGCGGCCATCGGCTTCGCCTTCAGCGCCCTGGCCACCTGGATCGTCCTGCCGCGCGTATGGTCCAGGCTCCCGACCGACCGTGGCCGCGCCTTCGCGGTGAACGCCGATCAAAGCGTCGGCAAGCCGCTCAGCGCAGGCCTGGTCTTCGTCAGCATCTTCTGCATCGCATCGCTGATCTTCGTCCCCTTCGGCGCCCGCAGCCTGCTGACCCTGCCGTTCGTGGTCGCGGCGATGGTCGTCGGCTATCTCGACGACCGCCGCGGCGGTTTCAGCGAATATCAGCTCGCGGTGATGGACCTAGCCATCGCACTGGGCGCCTCGATGGTGATCTACGCCCTGGCCCCGGCCACCATCTGGCTGCCAGGCTGGAAGGGCGTCATCGTCCTGGCCCCCTGGATCGCCATTCCCTTGGCGACTGGGGTCATCTGGCTCGCCATCAACGCCACCAACTGCTCGGACGGAGTGGACGGTGTTTCGGGCAGCCTGACCGGCACCGCCATCCTGCTGCTGGGCGGCCTCCTCTATACGGTGATCGGCAATGAGATCGTCGCCCAGCACCTGAACATCCCCACAAATCGCGAAGGGGCGAGCTGGGCGATCATGGCCTTCCTCATGGTCGGGGCGATCGGCGGCTATCTCTGGTACAACGCCACGCCCAGCCTGGTGCTGATGGGCGACGCCGGCTCGCGGCCCATCGGCCTGCTGATCGGCATGCTGGTGGTGGCGACCAACAACCCGCTGTTCCTGCTGCTGATCGGCTCCGTGATCCTGCTCAACGGCGCGACCGGCTTGGTGAAGGTCGCGCTGATGCGCTTCTTCGGGCTGAAAATCCTCGCCGGGGTGCGGTTTCCCCTGCACGACCACTGTCGCAAGGAGCTGGGCTGGTCGAACACCCAGGTCTTGGTGCGCTTCATGCTGGTCCATCTGGGCGTCTCGGCCCTGCTGGTCATACTGGCGCTCAAGCTGCGCTAGGTCGCCAAGCCAGATAAAATCACCGAAACCCGTCAAGCTTTGGCAATAACCGCCTGCGCATAGCGCTCGGGCACTTGCGAACTGGCGCTGCGCATCGCACGTTCCAGTCCTATCGAATTGGAGACCTCCCCTATGCGTAACTGGCGCCTGGACGAAGACGACGACGGCGACGAGAACGCCCGCAAGCCCGACATGCCTATGACGTCTGGGCCCGTCCAGAATGCGTTGTTCAAGTCGCGCACCGTGCTGGTGTTCGGCGAAATCGACATGCGCCTGGCCGAGCGGGTGACCGCTCAGCTGCTGGCGCTGTCGGCAGAGAGCGACAAGCCGATCAAGGTCGTGATCAATTCTCCCGGCGGCCACGTCGAGAGCGGCGACACCATCCACGACATGATCCGCTACTGCGGTCCTCAGGTGAAGGTGATCGGGACCGGCTGGGTCGCCAGCGCCGGCGCCTCGATCTTCCTGGGCGCCCAGAAGGAAAGCCGCTTCTGCCTGCCCAACACCCGCTTCCTTCTGCACCAGCCCATGGGCGGCGTGCGCGGCCAAGCCTCGGACATCCAGATCGAGGCCGAGGAGATCGTGAAGATGCGCGAGCGCGTCAACCGCATGATCGCCAAGGAAACCGGCCAGCCCTACGACAAGATCGTCAAGGACACCCAGCGTAACTTCTGGATGGGGGCCGAGGCCGCCGTCGAGTACGGGCTGGTGTCCAAGATCATCAACAACGCCACCGAGGCCTAAGGTGATGGCCGCGCCCTGGTGGAAGGGCGCGGTCGTCTACCACGTCTATGTCCGCAGCTTTTTCGACTCGGACGGCGACGGCCACGGCGACCTGAACGGCGTCCTGGCAAAACTGGACTACATCGAGAGCCTTGGCGTCGACGCCATCTGGCTCTCGCCTGTCCACCCCTCGCCCAACCGCGACTGGGGCTACGACATCTCCGACTATGAGGGCGTCCATCCCGACTACGGGACGATGGCCGATCTGGAAGCCCTGGTGACCACCGCTCATGCGCGCGGCCTGAAGGTCATGCTGGACGAGGTGTTGGCCCATACCTCCGACGAACACGCCTGGTTCGCCCAGAGCCGCGACGGCGGCGCCGAAGGCGAGAAGGCCGACTGGTACGTCTGGGCCGATCCGGCGCAGGACGGGACCGCGCCGAACAACTGGCTGTCGGTGTTCGGCGGCCCGGCCTGGGCCTACCAACCCGCGCGCCGCCAGCACTATCACCACAAGTTCCTGCGCCAGCAGCCCAAGCTGAACTGGCGTCAGCCGCACGCCCAGGAGGCGGCGCTGAAGGTGCTCGACTTCTGGCTGGCCAAGGGGATCGACGGCTTCCGGCTCGACGTCGCCGGCACCTTCCTCCACGACGACGCCCTGACCGACAATCCCGCTGTGCCGCCGGCCGAACGCACCCGCCATCACTGGTCCCACGCCAGCGAAATGCAGCGCCACCTGCACGACTCCAACTTGGCCGAGAACATCCCGCTGCTGGACGTGATCCGCCGCCGGGTGGACGCCCACAACAACGACGGCGAAGGCGAGCGGTTCGTGTTCGGCGAGTTTTCCGAGGAGGAGGAGCGCTGCGGAGCCTATTGCACGCCGCAGGAGGGCCTGCACTCGGCCTACACCTTCGTGCTGCTGCACGCGCGCAAACTGGCCGCCCAGGTGTTCCGCGAACACTACGAGACGCTGGGACGCTTCCCCGACCACTGGCCCTGCATCTCGTTCTGCAACCACGACATCCCGCGCACCGCCAGCCGGTTCGGCGGCGGCGAGGACGTCGCCCGGCTGATGCTGGCGCTGCTGCTCAGCCTGAAGGGCACCACCCTGCTCTATCAGGGCGAGGAACTAGGCCTGCCCGAGGCCCGCAGCCTGACCCGGGAGGAAATCCGCGATCCGGTGGGCGATCTCTACTGGCCAATCTCGAAGGGCCGCGACGGCTCGCGCACGCCGATGCCCTGGACCGAGAGCGCCAATCTCGGTTTCTCGACCGCCAAGCCCTGGCTGCCCGCCGCGCCGGAGCACGTCGGCCTGTCGGCGGCGAGCCAGGACGGTGATCCGAATTCCACATTGGCCTTCTCGCGGGCGCTGATCGCCCTGCGGAAGGCTACGCCCGCCCTTACCGTCGGCGAGATCGAGATGATCACCACGCCCGAGCCGGTGCTGGCCTTCATCCGCTACGAGGGCGCAGAGCGCATCGCCTGCGCATTCAATATGAGCGCCGCCCCGGCCATCTTCGGCGACGAGCGGCTGGCGGGCGGCGAACTCCTAACGCCCTCGACTGGCGAGGCCAGTCTCGACGGCGCGGCCCTGCACCTGGGACCTCACGCCGCCCGGTTCCTGCGGCTCGCCTGACGCGCTAGAAGAGGCCCATGGCCGACGGCGAAACAAAGCAAGCCCGCACCCCCACTGCCGACATCAAGTTCGGCCGCGGGTTCCTGCACGACATCTGGTACTTCGCGGCGCTTTCCAGCGACCTGAAGGCCGGCAAGCTGCAGCGCTACGAACTACTGGGCGAACCGGTGCTGCTTGGCCGCGACCGAGCCGGCAAGGTCTATGCGCTGAAGGACATCTGTCCGCACCGCGCGGCCCCGCTATCGGCCGGCAAGCTGACACGGGAAGCCGACGGCGCCGAAAGCGTCGAATGCCCCTATCACGGCTGGCGATTCCGGACAGACGGCGCCTGCGCGGCCATTCCCTCGTTGGTCGACGACCAGGCCATGGACGTCAGCCGCATCCGGGTCCGCAACTATCCGGCCACCGAGAGCCAAGGGCTGGTGTTCGTCTGGATCAGCTCCGATCCCCGCTTCACGGGCGAGCCGTCCGAACCGCCGCCGGTCTTCCCCGGCGTGGTCGGCGGCGGCCCCAAGCTGGTCGACCGCATGGAGTTCGACGCCCATATCGACCACGCGGTGGTGGGTCTGATGGACCCGGCGCACGGCCCCTACGTGCATCAGCAATGGTGGTGGCGCTCGGCCAAGAGCCAGCACGAGAAGGCCAAGAAGTTCGAGCCCCGCGAGCAGGGCTTCGCCATGGTCCGCCATGAACCGTCGAAGAACAGCCGCGCCTACGCCGTGCTCGGCGGCGAGCCGCTGACCGAGATCACCTTCCGTATCCCAGGCATGCGCTGGGAGCACGTGACCGTCGGCCAGCGCCAGGTGCTGTCGCTGACCTGCCTGACCCCGATCAACGAGGCCAAGACCAAGATCACCCAGATCGTCTGGTCAGATCACCCGGCGTTCCTGTTCCTGAAGCCGTTCATCGCCGCAGGCGCACGCGCCTTCCTGCGCCAGGACGGCGACATGGTGAACCTGCAGAACGAGGGCCTGCGCTACGACCCTGCTCTGCTGTGGATCGACGACGCCGATCGCCAGGCGAAGTGGTACCAGCAGCTCAAGCGTGAATGGACCGCCAGCCGTCAGGCCGGTCGGCCCTTTGCAAATCCCGTGGAAGCCGCCACCCTGCGTTGGCGCAGCTAGGCGGGGACACCATGGACTTTACGACCAGCGACGGCCTCTCGGTCAGCTACGACGACATCGCGCCGGAGGGCTATGAGCGGGCGATCCTGCTGGTCCACGGCTTTGCGTCGAACCGCAACGAAGGCTGGAAGCGCACCGGATGGTACGCGGCGTTGGAGCGGCGACGGTTCCGCGTCATCGCGCTGGACCAACGCGGCCACGGCCAGAGCGCAAAGCCGCATGAGCCGGAAGCCTATCGACGTGAAAATCTGGCCCGCGACGTGGTGGAGTTGATCGACCACCTGGGAATCAACCGCGTCGATCTGTTCGGCTATTCCATGGGTGCGCGGGTCGCCTCGGCCGCGGCGCTGGTGGCCCCTGACAGGTTCTCCAACCTCATCCTGGGCGGGGTCGGAGACAAGATGCTGAGCGAGCGCCCCTCGGCGCGCGGCGACG
Source organism: Phenylobacterium sp. (assembly GCF_030681155.1). Classification (GTDB taxonomy): domain Bacteria; phylum Pseudomonadota; class Alphaproteobacteria; order Caulobacterales; family Caulobacteraceae; genus Phenylobacterium. Next base: position 52,504 of record NZ_JAUXXE010000071.1, read on the forward strand.
TGATGGCCCAGGCGATGCTGGCCGAGGATCCCGAGAGCATCACCGAGCCCTTCCTGCGCAGCTTCCGCCAGTTCGCCGACGAACAGGGCGAGGACCGCCAGGCGCTCGCCGCCTTCGTTCAGGTGGAAAATCCACCCCTCGACACGGACAGCTTCGCGACCCTGCCGATGCCGGTTCTGGCGGTGGCGGGCCAGCGCGAGACCAATGGCGATCCGGAAGTCCTGGCCAAGGCGTTCGCCCACGGCCATGGCGTGATCATCCCCGGCTGCGACCACTTCTCGGCCATACCGCACGCCCTCACCAAGGCCGCGGTGTTCGACTTCATCGACGGTGTGCTCGACGATCCCTGGGCGCGGTAGAGCTGCTCAAAGAAGGCCCCTCCCCCGACCTCTCCCCAGCGGGGAGAGGAGTAGAATATTTCCGGCCCGCCTAGTCCTTCGGACCCATGTTGTAGGGGCCGCCCTTGGCGAGCGCCGCGCGGTAGGCTGGGCGGTCTTGGAAGCGCTTCACCCAGGCGGCGATGTTCGGATAGGCGGCGTAGCGGCCGAAAGCCCCGACGATCTCGCCGACGAAGCTCATCTGGATGTCAGCCGCCGACAGTTCCGAGCCCATCAGATAGTCACGGCCTTCAAGCACGCCCTCGACATAGCCGAGATGGTTGGCGATCTCGCTCTCGATGCGCGGGTGCAGCGGCGCGCCGGCCTCGCCCAGGCGCCCGACATACATGAACAGCATCAGCGGCAGCATGGCCGAGCCCTCTGCATAGTGCAGCCACTGCTGATAGGTGTCGTATTCGGGCGTATTGGCGGCGGGAGCCAGGTCGCCCGCGCCGTGATGGCGCAGGACGTAGTCGATGATCGCGCCGGACTCGATGACCGTCGCCGCGCCCTCGGTGACCACCGGCGACTTGCCGAGCGGATGCACCGCCTTCAGCTCCGGCGGCGCCAACCGCGTCGTCGCGTCGCGCTGATAGGATTTGATCTCGTAGGGAAGCTTGAGCTCCTCCAGCAGCCAGAGGATGCGCTGCGAGCGCGAGTCGTTGAGGTGATGAACGACGATCATGGCCGGCTCCGGTTTCTCTGTTCTCGAGGCGTACAGGCCAGCGTGACGGGCGACAAGCTTCGCCTATAGTTGGCGGATGATCTTGCAGAACCTACCCGCTCGCCTCACAGAGGCCGCCGACTCCGCCGAAGCCCTTGTCGCCCGGATGAAGCAGGCGACCATGGCCCGCGTCAGCTCCGAGGGCCGCCTCGACCGGCGCGCGCTCGACGCCGAACAGCATGTCGCCCACGGCCTGGCCTGGGCGGCGTCCTATGCCGAGACCCTTCGCCAGACTGCGGCCTGGGCTAAGGCGCTGGACGCCGAGGGCCGGCTGGGAGAAGCCGAGGCCCTGCCCGCGCAACTGCTCGCCTTTGAATATCTGAGCCAACTGGCCGGCGGGGTGCCGATGAACCAGGGCGAGACCTTCCGCCCCGGGGACCTTGGCCTGGACGCCGGTGACCTTGCGCCGATCATCGAACGCCTGCGGCCCGGCGCATCCCAGGCGGTGAAGACCAGGATCGTCGCGCTGCTGGAAGCCGCGCGCGGGCGCCCCTCGCTGGAAGCCAGCGGCCTCGACGAAACCCTGGAACAGGTCCGTGATCAGTTCCACGCCTTCACCAACGAAAAGATCTCGCCGCACGCCCATGGCTGGCATCTGCGCGACGAACTCATTCCCCTGCCGCTCATCGAAGAGTTGGCGGAGCTCGGCGTTTTCGGCCTGACGGCCCCCGAGGCCTACGGCGGATCGGGTCTAGGCAAGGTGGCGATGTGCGTGGTGTCCGAGGCGCTGTCTCGCGGCTGGATCGGAACCGGCTCGCTGGGCACCCGCTCGGAGATCGCGGCCGAACTGATCCTGGTCCACGGCACCGATGAGCAGAAGCAGCGCTTCCTGCCGGCCATCGCCTCGGGCCAGATCATCCCGACCGCCGTCTTCACCGAGCCGGAAGCTGGATCCGACCTCGGCTCGCTGCGCACGCGCGCTGTTCGCAATGGCGATGCCTGGCAGGTGACGGGCGCCAAGACCTGGATCACCCACGCCGCCCGCGCCGACCTGATGACGCTGCTGGTGCGGACTGATCCAAGCTCGAAGGACCATCGCGGACTGTCGATGTTCCTGGCGGAGAAACCGCGCGGAACGGTGGCCGCGCCCTTCCCGGCCGCGGGCATGGACGGCGGCGAGATCGGGGTGATCGGCTATCGCGGCATGAAGGAGTACGAGATCGCCTTCGACGGCTTCTCTGTCCCGCACGCCAACCTGCTCGGGGGCCAGGAGGGCCAAGGCTTCTCTCAACTGATGGCCACCTTCGAGAGCGCCCGGATCCAGACCGCGGCGCGGGCGATCGGCGTCGCGCAGTCAGCCCTCGACCTCGCCCTCGACTATGCGCTCGCCCGGCGTCAGTTCACCCAATCGATCGCCGACTTCCCCCGGGTGGCCAACAAGCTCGCCTATATGGCGGCCGAGATCCTCGGCGCTCGCCGCCTGGCCTGGTTCGCGGCCGGCACGAAGGATGAGGGGCGTCGCTGCGACCTTGAGGCCGGCATGGCCAAGCTGGTCGCCGCACGGGTCGCGTGGGCCTGCGCCGACAACGCTGTCCAGATCCACGGCGGGACGGGGTTTGCGGTCGAGCAGCCGGTAAGCCGCGTTCTGGCCGACGCTCGGATCCTGAACATCTTCGAGGGCGCTGGCGAAATTCAGGCCCAGGTCATCGCGCGCCGGATGCTTGAAGGCGCGAACTAGCCCTTCGCGCGCGCCCTCCATAGGCCCGCTTCGCATTACAAATTTTCAATGCTGGGCCGGCCACCCGACCTTTTGGCAGGACCCCTGCCTCTTTATGTTTCAACGTTATACGAGCATGCTCAGCGATTGAGAATCTTTCGAAGTCTTGTGATGCGGCCTGAAAACGTCTGAAAGTGACCGCAAAACGCCGATCTGCGACGTCGCGCCACACGGTCAAGCCGTACTTGGTGGTCTAGACCCAGAGGGTATTCGTATCGCGGAACGAGTTCGTTGAACACGATCAACAAAACCCTTCGCTTGGACGCGCCGTTTCGAAGGGCTAAGAGGAACAGGTGGTCATGATGACCTACGACACCGCTGTCCGACTCCCCCCGGGCGGCAGCCAATCCGAAGTTGAAGTGGGTCAGTTCGCCGCTGGTCTGCGCGCCGCTTCCCAGACCGGGGCGCGCGTCGCGCTGCGCCTCGTCGAGCTGTTCGAGAGAATTGTGGAAGAGTTTTGCGTAAAGTTCGAACAGCCAGCGACACCGGCCATGGCGAGGATCATCGCCCGATGAAACACGTCTCAGGCAATATTGAAGTCGCCGGCGAAGCCGAGGTCCGCGTCCCCACCCGTCGCGCCCTGGCCAAGCAACAAACCCGCGCCAAGGTGCTGTCGGCCGCGCGTCGCCTGTTCTCTGAGTCGGGCTACGAAGGCGCCACCATCCGCGACATCGCCGCCGAAGCGGGCATGTCGACCGGCGCGGTGTTCGCCAACTTCGCCGACAAGTCCGACCTGTTCCGCGAGATCATGGTCGCCGACATGGAGTCGCTGGTCGAAGCCATGCGTGACGGCGTCTCTCGCGGTCGCGGCGTCGACGACACTCTGCTGAAGCTCTTCATGGCTGGCTACGCCTTCTACAAGAGCCGCCTGCCGCTGGCCCGCGCGGCCTTCAGCATCTCCTGGCAGCCTGACCAAGGTGCGGAACTGCGCGACCTGCAGCCGGTGCAGATGATCCAAGATCTCTTCACCGAACAACTGACCTTGGGCGTCGAACGCGGCGAGCTTTCCCAAGAAGCAGAAGCCAAGCTTCGCAGTCAGATGCTGTTCGACTGCTATCTGTCCAATTTCAACGAAGCGATCTTCGGCGGCTGGAGCCTTGAAGCGCTTCAAGCCAAGGCGAAAGATCAGATTCGCGTGATCCTGGCCGGCGCTCGTCGCGGCTGAAAACTAGATTAGCTGAGGCCAGGGCGAGATTTGATCCAGCGAGATCAGATCTCGCTCTTGGTTTGCTCAGCAATTTCGGGCTTTTGCCCCGCGACGAACTGTCGCATCAATATCCACACTGCATTCCTGAGCCGGATTCGCCGTAACCAACAGGCGGGAGCGCACGCTTTTGATGTGGGCCGGGGAAAATACTTGAGCGCACGAAAGTCTCAGAAAGAAGCGACGCGTCAGCGCGTTCTCGACGCCGCCAGGGAGCTGTTCGAGTCGGACGGCTACGAGGCGACGACCGTGCGTGAAATCGCCAAGCGCGCCTTGGTGTCCGTGGGCAGCGTCTTCACCACCTTCTCGTCCAAGGGCGACATACTCAGCCAGGTCATGGCCGACCGGCTGGACGCGCTCTACGCCGAGCTCGACCGGGTCGTACCCCACCTGCGCGGCTCTACGCCCGACCGCCTGCGCTCGATCTTCGCGATCCACTACGCCTTCGAGACCCGCCGTACGCGGTTGTTCCTGGCCCATATCGCCGCGGCCTATAATTGGACGCTCAGCCCTACCAGCCGGCCCTATGGGCGCACGCCGCGCCTGAAGCAGGTCATCCGGGACTGCATCGCCGAAGGCGTGACCCGCGGCGACGTCGGCCCCAACATCAATCTCGACCTGGTGGTAGACGCCCTGCTGGCCTCCTACGCCTGGACCTACCGCCTGGCCGCCTGGGAGGACGCCGACGCCGAAACCATGAGCGCGGTGATGGACCGCCATATCGGCCTGCTGGCGGACGGATTCCGCCCGGCCCCAGCTTAAGCCGATAGGCCCGAGGCGGTGTTCCAGGCTAAACTAGCGGCATGAACCTCTTCACCTACCTCATTCCGATCAGCCTGGCGGCGGTGACCCTTACGCTGTTCGTCGGCCTCTTCGCCCTGTTCCGAGGCGGCGATTTCGGGCGTTCCTATTCGAACAAGCTGATGCGGCTGCGCGTGCTGCTGCAGGCCGTCGCGATTCTCGTCCTGGTCGGCGCCGTCTGGTGGCGGCACAACGCCGGCGGCTGATGTGGTCACGCTGAATAAAATCTACACCCGGACCGGCGACGCCGGCGCCACCCGTCTGGCCAGCGGCGAGCAGGTCTCCAAATCGTCGCTCCGGGTCGAGACCTACGGCGCGGTGGACGAGGCCAACGCCTGCGTCGGCATGGCGCGGTTGCACACCGCCGCCGACCCTGAGTTCGACGCCATGCTGGCGCGCATTCAGAACGAGCTGTTCGACCTGGGCGCAGACCTGGCGACCCCGCCGCTGAAGGACGAAACCCACACCCTGCGCATGGTCGATAGCCAGATCGAGCGGCTGGAGCGCGAGATCGACACGATGAACGCGCAACTGCCGCCGCTCACCTCGTTCATCCTGCCGGGCGGCACCGCCGCGGCCGCCAACCTGCACCTGGCGCGGACCGTCTCGCGACGCGCCGAGCGCGCCGCCGTCGCCCTGGCGGAGTCCGGGCAGCAGGTCAGCCCAGCCGCCATGAAGTATTTGAACAGGCTATCGGATTTCCTGTTCGTGGCCGCGCGTCACGCCAACGATCAGGGCCGCGCCGAGGTGTTCTGGAAGTCCGGCGCGACCCGCTAGTTCTTGGCGGCGGGCGCGGCCTCGGCCGCCTTGGCGGCCGGACGAGCTTCGGTATCGCCAGCGGCGCGCGCCTTGGCGGCGTCGGCCTTCGCCGCGTTGCGGGTCTCGTCGTTCTTGATGACCCGGCCGGTGATGTCGGAGATCAGCACCGGGCTCGCGCAGGTCCGGCTGCGCCAGTCCCACCAGTCACCCGCAGCTTCGCACTTCTGGCCCGGCCAGACCCAGCCGATGTGATAGGCGAAAGCGCCTGCGCTCAGGATGGCGAAAGCGGCGAGGAAGATCAGCTTAAGCCGGTCGATCGTACGGTTCATGGCGTCGTTCTATTCATCGATTAAGGCGGCTGCTAGCGATGCGATCCGCCGAAATTGGGGCGAAGTGTGACCCGCCACCGACTTGCAAAGCGCGTCGGAAGCGTTATGCCGCATCCGACCGATTTTTTCGCAATGCAAATTTGAGGCGCTAGCAACCCATGAAGGTGTTGGTCCCGGTCAAACGGGTGATCGATTCAAACGTCAAGGCTAGGGTGAAGTCCGACCAATCGGGCGTCGACCTCGCCAACGTCAAAATGTCCATTAATCCCTTCTGCGAAATCGCAGTCGAAGAGGCTGTTCGCCTCAAGGAAAAGGGCGTCGCCACGGAAGTGGTCGTCGTCTCGATTGGACCGGCACAGGCTCAAGAAACCCTGCGTCAAGCTCTGGCCATGGGCGCCGACCGTGGCGTCCTGATCCAGTCGGACCAGGATCTGGAGCCGCTGGAAGTCGCCAAGGTGCTCAAGGCGGTCATCGCCGAAGAAGCCCCCGGCGTCGTCATCATGGGCAAGCAAGCCATCGATGGCGACAACAACGCCACCGGCCAAATGCTGGCGGCCCTGCTCGACTGGCCCCAGGCGACCTTCGCCTCGGCCATCGAACTGTCGGCCGACAAGGCCAAGGTGACTCGCGAAGTCGACGGCGGTCTGCAGACCATCGAAGCGACCCTGCCGGCGATCATCACCGCCGACCTGCGCCTCAATGAGCCGCGCTACGCTTCGCTGCCGAACATCATGAAGGCGAAGAAGAAGCCGCTGGACGTCAAGGAAGTCGCCACGCTGGGCGTCGACCTGAAGCCGCACCTGAAGGTCCTGAAGGTCGCTGAGCCCGCCAAGCGCTCGGCCGGGATCAAGGTCGAAACTGCTGGCGACCTGGTCGCTAACCTGAAGACCGCGGGGGTGCTCTAATGGCTGTTCTCGTCATCGCCGATCACGACAACGCGTCGCTGAAGGACTCCACCAACAAGACCGTCACCGCCGCGCTGGTCCTCTCGGGCGACGTGGACGTGCTGGTCGCTGGTAAGGACGCCAAGGCAGCGGCCGACGCCGCCGCCAAGATCGCCGGCGTCCGCAAGGTGCTGCTGGCCGAAAGCGACGAGCTGGGCCAAGGCCTGGCCGAAGCTGTCGAAGCCACGGTCCTGCCGCTGATGGGGGGCTACGACGCCGTCCTGACCCCGGCCACCTCGCAAGGCAAGAACTTCAGCCCCCGCATCGCGGCCAAGCTGGACGTCGCGCAGATCTCGGAAATCGTCGAAGTCGTCAGCAACGACACCTTCGTGCGCCCGATCTACGCCGGCAACGCGCTGGAAACCGTCCAGTCGTCCGACGCCAAGAAGGTGATCACCGTCCGCGCCACCGCCTTCAAGGCGGCTGGTGAAGGCGGCTCGGCCTCGGTCGAGAACGTCGCCGCCGGCGCCGCTTCGGCCAAGATCAAGTTCGTCGATCAACAACTGGTCAAGTCGGCTCGTCCCGAGCTGGCCGGCGCCAAGATCGTCGTCTCCGGCGGCCGCGCCATGGGCTCGGCTGAAGAGTTCTCCAAGGTCATCGAACCGCTCGCCGACAAGCTCGGCGCGGCGGTCGGCGCCAGCCGCGCGGCGGTCGATGCGGGCTACGCCCCCAACGATTACCAAGTCGGCCAGACCGGCAAGGTCGTGGCTCCCGAGCTCTACGTGGCCATCGGCATCTCCGGCGCGATCCAGCATCTCGCCGGCATGAAGGACTCCAAGGTGATCGTTGCGATCAACAAGGACGCCGACGCGCCGATCTTCCAAGTGGCCGATTTCGGTCTGGTGGCGGACTACAAGACCGCCGTGCCGGAACTGATGGACGCCCTGACCGCGGCCGGAAAATAGCCGACAGCGCTCAACTACATTTTTGAAATGCGATCAGGGGCGGCTCCGCAAGGAACCGCCCCTTTTTCGCGCCTGCGCTGGTGTGGGGTCAGCGCTTTGCGATGGCAGATGTCGTCGCCGGCTGGCCGAGGGTGAGCATGACCTCGCGCCCGACAAGCTCCGGCGGCGCCTTGGTGGTGCGGACATTGCGCAACGCCGCAGCGACCTGGTCGTCGAGTTCGGCCGAACCGCTGGCGCCGACCACCTGGGCGCCGTTGAGGCGGTCAAGACCGACCCGAGCGCGCACGGTCACGGTCCGGCCGCCAAGGTCCACGCCACGGTCGGCCAGACGTTCATTGGCGTCGCCGGCCGCGGTCGCGACATATCGTTCGACATTGGCCGGCGCGGCCTGAGCAAGGAGAGGCGCGGCGGACAGCAGGCCAGCCACGCTCAGCAGGAGAAGCTGGGCTTTCATGAGGTCGTTCCTGGTAAACGAGGAGGGGAGCGGCGCCGCCCCATCGATATCGGCCTGATCGCCCCCTGTTACGAACGATGGTTATTGCCCAGGGCTGTTAGCGAGACTAACAACCCGACATGGCTCGCCTACCGCCGTTCTTCGCACTTCGCGCTCTCGCCATCGCTGCGCGCCTGCGCAGCTATAGCCGCGCGGCTGAAGAACTGTCGGTCACCCACGGCGCGGTCAGCCAGCAGATCCGGCGGCTGGAGGAAGACCTCGGCGCGCGGCTGTTCGCCCGCAAAGGCAACGCTATGATCCCGACGCCCGAGGCCGACCGGCTGGCAGGGGAAATCGAACGGGCGATGCACATCCTGCAGAATGCAGTCGAAGCATTTTCCCAGGCCGCCGAGCGTGACCCGCTGGTCGTCAGCCTTGATCCGCAGTTCGCCGCCCGCTGGTTGCCCACTCGCCTGCCGCGGCTGACCGCCGATCCGTCCGGGGCGAATGTCGATCTCGTGGTGGAATCCCGGCTGGCGAATTTCGTCACCGACGGGGTCGATATGGGGATTCGCTACGGGCCAGGCCCCGGACAGGACGTCGAAAGCGTCCTGCTGCTGCGGGAACAACTCTTCCCGGTCGCAAGCCCGGCCTTGGCGGCGAGGCATGATTTCCGGACCCCAGCCGACTTGCTCAAGGCGCCGCTGCTACGCCACCGCCACCGCGCCTGGAACCTCTGGTTCTCGGCCTATGGCCTGACCGATCCAGGCGACGGCCTGGAGTTTGAAGACTCCATCCTTGTGGTGGAATCCGCCGCTCACGGCATGGGGGTGGCCCTTGCCCGCAGCGGGTTGGTCGAACAGGATTTGGCCACCGGACGTTTGGTCCGACTGCTGCCGCACGCGGTTGAGAACGACCACGCCTTCTTCATCGCGTGGCGCTCGGATAACCCGAAACTTCGGCGCATACACGCCCTGCGCGACTGGTTGCGGGCTGAGGTCGAAGCCTCAGCTTCCTAAGGCTATTTTCACCGCCGCAGTTACGCTGCGACGCAGCAAAAACCTTGGCGACAGCGCCGCTCCCCATGTTAGAAACCCGTCACAAGCGGCTGCGGCTGAGACCGTATCCGTGTCATTCGAGGCAGTTTTCGGCATGGTTCAGATCAAGTCGGTCGGCGTCATCGGCGCGGGCCAAATGGGATCGGGCATAGCGCATGTTTGCGCACTCGCGGGCTACGACGTGCTGCTGCACGATGTCAGCGAAGACAAGATCGCATCGGGCCTGTCGCTGATCGAGCGCAATCTCAGCCGGCAGGTCGTGCGCGGCATCATCGACCAGGCCGCCATGGACGGCGCCATCGCCCGCATCAAGGGCGCCCCCGAGCTCCAGGCCATCGGCGCGACCGACATGGCCATTGAGGCGGCGACCGAAAATGAAGAGGTCAAGAAGGCCATCTTCAAGGCGCTGACCCCGCACCTCGGCCCGGACACCATCCTGGCCTCGAACACCTCCTCGATTTCGATCACCCGCCTGGGCGCGGCGTCCGACCGTCCCGAGCGCTTCATCGGCCTGCACTTCATGAATCCAGTGCCGCTGATGAAGCTCGTGGAAATCATCCGCGGCATAGCGACCGACGCGCCGACCTACGAGACCGCCGTCAACTTCGCCAAGTCGCTGGGCAAGACCACCGCCAACGCCGAGGATTTCCCCGCCTTCATCGTCAACCGCATACTGGTTCCGTTGATCAACGAGGCGATCTACACCCTGTACGAAGGGGTGGGCACGGTGGACGCCATCGACACCGCCCTGAAGCTGGGCGCCAATCATCCGATGGGTCCGCTGGAACTCGGCGACTTCATCGGGCTCGACACAGTGCTGTCGATCATGAACGTGCTCTACGAAGGCCTCGCAGATTCGAAGTACCGTCCCTGCCCGCTGCTGGTGAAGTACGTCGAGGCCGGTTGGCTGGGCCGCAAGGCCGGCCGCGGCTTCTACGACTATCGCGGCGAGACGCCGGTTCCGACGCGATAGAGGCGCCTTGGCGCCCAGGTTGGGCGCAAAGCCGTTAATCCATTCGACTTGTCCAGCTTCGCCGTCCGATACTCCGGGTGATTCGGACACGCGGGCTCATGCGGCAGTTCACCTCGGTGGCGCTTTCGGCCACCTACCTCTGTCTCGCTCTGATCGTCGCCCTGCTGCTGTGGCGGAACGGAGGAGGCTGGGCTGCGGGCGTCGCCGCTCTGGTCGGCGGTCTTGGCCTCTGCTTCGCCGTCCATGGTCTGGTCGCCCAATCCCTGAAATTGCGCGCCGTCCGCAAGGAATTGGAATCGCTGCGCGACGCCCAGCGGATCATGCTCGGCCAAATGGAACTGGTGGACGCGCGAATGAGCGAAGTCGCTGACGCGGTCAGCGACGACGTGAACCGTTCCGAGGCGCTGTCCGACGAAGTCCACATGCTGGAGGACTTGGTCGAGCGCATGGGCCACCGGCTGGAAGAGCGCGTCACGGTCGCGCCCTTCGCCGCTCGTCAGGACGCCAATACCCGGGCCCGCCAATCGGCGGCCCTGCTCGACACCGTTCGCGCGGCCCTGGCCGAGAACCGCGTCGATCTCTACCTGCAACCCATCGTCGGCCTGCCTCAGCGCCGGACCGTCTTCTACGAAAGCTATTCGCGGCTGCGCGATGAAAGCGGCCGCGTCTTGATGCCGGCCGAGTATCTGGCGGTCGCCGAGCCCGAAGGCCTGGTCACCTCGATCGACAACCTGCTGCTGTTCCGTTGCGTGCAGATCGTACGCCGGCTGGCCAAGCAGGACCGCAAGGTCGGCATCTTTTGCAACATCTCGATCGCCAGTCTCGCGGACGAGACCTTCTTCCCGCAGTTTCTGGAATTGCTCGCCGACAACCGTGACCTGGCCGGCGCCCTGATCTTCGAATTGGGACAAGCCGCCTTCGACGCGCGAGGCGCGGTCGAGGCCCGCAACATGGGCCGGCTGGCCGAGCTCGGCTTCCGCTTCTCCCTCGACAAGGTCCACGACCTCGACATCGACTTCCACGACCTGGCCCGCGCCGACGTGAAGTTCCTGAAGGTCAGCGCGCCCTTCCTGCTGGAAGAGCTGCTCGAGACCGAGGATGGCCTGGTGTTCCGCTCGATGCCCGACCTCGCGGCCCAGGATTTCGCCTCGCTGACCCGCCGCTACGGCGTCGATCTCATCGCCGAGAAGGTCGAGAGCGAGCGCCAGATCGTCGACATCCTCGAACTCGACATCGCCTTTGGCCAAGGCCACCTGTTCGGCGAGCCCCGCGCCATCCGCGACGCGGTCCTGGCCGAGACCGATCCCCCGGCTGAGTTCCTGCATCCGAACCCGCGCAGGCGGGTCGGGGCCAGGGGCTGACCGGCTTCGGCGCATTGACCTTCGTCGCACGGCCCGGTACCGCCCGAGCATGACCGCACCTGTCCTGATCTCCGGCCTCTCGGCCGTGGCCGACCGCTACGACGTGCTGCTCTCCGATGTCTGGGGCGTGATCCACAACGGACGCGAGAGCTTCCCCGCCGCCTGCGAGGCGCTGGCGCGCTGGCGCGCCGAGCGCGGCCCGGTGATCCTGATCTCCAACTCTCCGCGCCCATCGAGCGCCGTGCATGAGCAACTCGACGAACTCGGCGTTCCGCGCGAGGCGTGGTCGGCCTTCGTCTCGTCGGGCGACGCCACCCGCATCCTGTTGAGCGGCCGCGCGCCTGGGCCGGCCTGGGCCATCGGCCCTGATCGCGACTTCGTCCTCTATGAGGGTCTCGACCTGGCCTTCGCCGGTCCCGAGGACGCGGCCTTCATCTCCTGCACCGGCCCTGTCGATGACGAGGTCGAGGGCCCGGACGACTACGAAGAGCGCTTCAAGACGACCATCGCGCGCGGTCTGCCGATGATCTGCGCCAACCCGGACATCGTGGTGCAGCGCGGCGACAAGCTGATCTACTGCGGCGGCGCGCTGGCCCAGCGCTACGAGCAGCTCGGCGGCCAGGTGATCATGGCCGGCAAGCCGCACGCCCCGATTTATGATCTCTGCCTCGGTGAGGCCCAGGTCCTGCTCGGCAAGCATATCGACCGTTCGCGCGTGCTCTGCATCGGAGACGCCGTGGCCACCGACGCCAAGGGCGCGAACGACCAGGAGCTGGACGTGCTGTTCGTCGCCAGCGGCATCCATGGCGCCGAGACGATTGGCGAGGACGGTCTCGACGCCTCGGCGGTCGAGCGCCTGCTCGCCAAGGACGGCGCGCGGGCCACCTACGCCATCGCCGATCTGGCGTGGTGAGCAAAAGCCGCTAACTAGGGCTCGAACTGTCAGGAGTGGTGGGCGTGCAGGGGATTTTCTTCGAGGATCTGACCATCGGTCAGTCGGCCGAGACCACGAAGATCGTGGGCGCGGCGGACGTCGAGGCCTTTGCCGCTGTGTCTGGTGACACCAATCCGGTCCACCTGGACGAAGCCTATGCTCTGACAACGCCGTTCCAGGGCCGTATCGCCCACGGCATGCTATCGGGCGCCTATATCTCGGCGATGCTGGGCACGAGGCTGCCAGGTCCCGGCGCGATCTATCTCACCCAATCCCTGCGCTTCCGGCGCCCCGTCAAGATCGGCGACCCCGTGGTCACGCGCGTGACCGTCCAGGCGCTGGACGAGCGGCGCGCCCACGCCACCCTGACCACCGTCTGTCAGGTCGATGGCAAGACCGTCGTCGATGGCGAGGCCGTGGTGATGGTTCCCCGCCGCAACACCACGAAGGCCGGCTAGCCATGCGTATCGTTCACGGCTGGAAGGGTTTGGAGGCCACCGATCGCGGCGCCGCCGTCGCCTTCGGCAATTTCGACGGCGTCCATCGCGGCCACCAGAAGGTCATCGCCCAGGCGGCGAAAGCAGCCCAGGCGCTGAAGGCGCCACTCGGCGTCATCAGCTTTGATCCGCATCCCCGGCAAATCTTCCAGCCGGACGCTCCCACGTTCCGGATCATGAAGACCGACCAGCAGGCGCGCGCCCTCGCGGCGCTCGGCGTCGATTTCTTCCATGTGCTCCCTTTCGACCGCGAAATGGCCGACCTCACCGACTACGAGTTCGCAAGCCAGGTGCTGGCCCAGGGGCTGGGCGTTCGCCACGTCGCCGTGGGTTTCGACGTCTCGTTCGGCAAGGGCCGCACCGGCAGTCCGGAACTGATGGGGAAATATGGCAAGGAGCTCGGCTTCACGGTGTCGGTCGCCGAAGCCTTGGGCCAGGGCGACACCAAGTTTTCCTCGACCGGCGTGCGCGAGGCGCTGCGGGACGGATATCCGGAACAGGCCGCCTTCATCCTCGGCCGCCCGTTCGCCATTGAAGGCGCGGTCGAACGCGGTCGTCAGCTTGGCCGCACCCTGGGCTTCCCGACCGCCAATGTGGCGCTGACCGACTATGTGATCCCCAAGCTTGGAGTCTACGCCACGCGAACCCGCCTGCCCGATGGCCGCGAGATCGCCGGCGTCGCCAATATCGGGGTCAATCCGACCGTCGCCGGCGAGATCGCCCCGCGCCTGGAAGTCTGGCTGTTCGACTTCGACGAGGACATTTACGACCAGGTGATCGAGACCGACCTGATCGCCTTCCTGCGCCCGGAAGAGAAGTTCGACAGCCTCGAGACCATGACCGCTCAGGTCATGGCCGACGCCGCCCAGGCCCGGGCGCTGCTGTTGCCCGAGTTCTAGTCCTCGATCTGCAGCACCTCGATCTCACGCGGCTTTTCGTCGGGTCCCAGCCAGCGGAAGACGTCGCCGACCGACAGGCCCATCAAGGCCGCGCCCACCGGGGCGAGCACGGAGATGCGGTTCTCGTCGACATTGGCTTCCCCAGGCAGGCCGACGCGGACCGTGCGTTCGCGCTGGAGAACCAGATCGCGATAGGTCACCTGCGATCCGAGGCGGACGAACTTCGAGCGGCGCTCGCTCTGCTCGGAAACAATGGCGAAGCGCTCCAGCTCCTCAAGCAGCAGGGTCGCGCCGGGCATCGGTGAGCGCGAGGCACGGCCAATGGCGGCCAGCTTCTCGAAATCGGCTTCGGTCACCCGCACCTTTGGGCGGGCCTTGGTCTTGGTGGTCATGTTCAATTCCTTGAAATTGGGGTCAGGCCGCCGAAGGCGGCGGCTGGTCGTCGGGATCGGGGTCGGGGATTGCGGCCTCACGGCGCGGGCGGAACGGCACAACCTCGGCAGTAGGCTGGTCCGCATTTCGCGCACGGGAAAGAACACCCGCAGTATCTGCGGGAGACTTCTTCTGTTTCGACATGGTCACGATGCTCCGCGTGACGAAACGTCACGGTTATCGGGATAGTGATCAGGATTTTTGAGGAAGCATCCCCGAACCCTCGGCGCACAGCCGATATGAGTTCGGGGCTAGTCTCCTTGGACTAGGCGGCCCGCATGGTGCGCTCGGCGCGGCATGTTCATGCAAATACTCATCGCACCTAGATAGTGGGGGTGCGCGCCTCGGAAGTCAAATCCCCGGCCGGTGACCGTCTGGCGTCCATTGGGGGCTCGCGCGCGGCGGCGCCCTCTGCTACAGCCCGAACATGACTTCGGTTCGGAAAACCCTACGAATTATCCGCCCGGCGTGACGCCGCCGGACGATCGCTCCAGCGCGCGCCGGGTTCCACCCGTCTAAGTCCCCAAGTTCCGAGCCAAGCTGGAAAGTCCCATGGCCGACGACGCCGAAATGCCTTCGCGCGATTACCGCGAAACCGTCTTCCTTCCCGATACGGCGTTCCCGATGCGCGCCGGGTTGCCGAAGAAGGAACCCGAGATCCTGGAGAGCTGGGCGAAGCTCGACCTCTACAACGCCATCCGCGCCGAGCGGCAACGGGCCGGAGCCCCGCTGTTCGTGCTGCATGACGGCCCGCCCTATGCGAACGGCGCCATTCACATCGGCCACGCGCTGCATAAGACACTGAAGGACTTCGTGGTCCGTTCGCGGTTCCTGCTGGGCTACGATGTCGACTACGTCCCGGGCTGGGACTGCCATGGCCTGCCGATCGAGTGGAAGATCGAGGAAGAGCTGCGCGGCCAGGGTCGCCGCAAGGACGAGGTCTCCAAGGCCGAGTTCCGCACCCGCTGCCGTGAATACGCCTCCAAATGGATCGCCGTACAAATGGCCGGCTTCAAGCGCCTGGGCGTTCTAGGCGACTGGGAGCACCGCTACGCGACCATGGACTATTCGAGCGAGGCCGCGATCGTGGCCGAGTTCCACAAGTTCGTCGCCACCGACCAACTCTATCGCGGCTCCAAGCCGGTGATGTGGAGCCCGGTCGAGCGCACCGCCCTTGCCGACGCCGAGGTCGAGTATCATGACCATGTCTCGCCGACGATCTGGGTGAAGTTCCCCGTTGTGCAGGGCTCCGACGCCGCTGTCGGCGCCAGCGTGGTGATCTGGACGACCACGCCCTGGACCATCCCGGCCAACCGGGCGATCAGCTATTCAGAGTCGATCAGCTACGCCGTCTATCAGGTCGAAGCCATGGAAGAGGGCCTGGAGTTCGAGCCCTGGGCCAAGGCCGGCGACCGCCTGATCCTGGCCGAGAAGCTGGCCGAGGACGTCTTCAAGACCGCCAAGATCGCCAAGTGGCGCCGGGTCGAGGCTATCGATTGCCAGGGCATGGTCTGCGAGCATCCGCTGCACGCCTTGGACGCTCATTACGAATTTCCGGTGCCGCTGCTGCAGGGCGACCACGTCACCGATGACGCCGGCACCGGCTTTGTGCATACCGCGCCGGGCCACGGCGCCGACGACTATCTGGTCTGGCTGGCCCACGGCCACCGCGAAATCCCCGACACCGTCGACCAGGACGGCGCCTACTACCCGCACGTGCCGCTGTTCGGCGGGCTGAAGGTGCTGGAGACCGAAGGCAAGAAGGCCGGCAAGTTCGGACCGGCCAACGGCGCGGTCATGGACAAGCTGATCGAGGCCGGGCGCCTGCTGGCCCGCGGCCGGATGGAGCACTCCTATCCGCACTCCTGGCGCTCAAAGGCGCCGGTGATCTTCCGCAACACGCCACAGTGGTTCATCCGCATGGATGAGCCGATCGACACCCCCGCCAACGGCGGCCGGACCCTGCGCGAGACGGCGCTGGAATCCATCGAGGCGACGGCCTTCTATCCGGCCGGCGGCAAGAACCGCATCCGCTCAATGGTCGAGAGCCGCCCCGACTGGCTGATCAGCCGCCAACGCGCCTGGGGCGCGCCGCTGGCCATGTTCGTCGACAAGGAGACGAACCACCCGCTGCACGACCCGGAAGTCGATCGCAGGATCGTCGAGGCCATCAAGGCCGAGGGCGCTGACGCCTGGTTCAACCGCCCGGTGACCGACTTCCTGGGCAGCCACGATCCGGAACGCTTCGAGAAGATCGACGATATCCTCGACGTCTGGTTCGACAGCGGATCGACCCACGCCTTCACGCTCGAAAATCGCGAGCACACCCGCTGGCCCGCCGACCTCTATCTGGAAGGCTCCGACCAGCATCGCGGCTGGTTCCAATCCTCGCTGCTGGAAAGCTCCGGCACGCGCGGCCGCGCGCCCTACGACGCCATCCTCACCCACGGCTTCACCATGGACGAGGCCGGCGAGAAGATGTCGAAGTCCAAGGGCAACGTGGTCGATCCTGAGGTAGTGATCCGCGAGTCCGGCGCCGAGATCATCCGGCTGTGGGCCGCGATGATCGACTATTCGGACGACAGCCGCATCGGCAAGACCGTGCTGCAGACGACCTCCGACGCCTATCGCAAGCTCCGCAACACCGTGCGCTACATGCTCGGCGCCCTGGCTGACTACTCGCCAGACGAGGCGGTTGAGCTGGAGCAGATGCCGCCGCTGGAGCGGTTCGTCCTGCACCGGCTGTGGGAATTGGATGGACAGGTTCGCGCCGCCTACGAAGGCTACGTGTTCCAGGACGTGATCCGTCCGATCATCGAGTTCTGCCAGACCGACCTGTCGTCGCTGTTCTTCGACATTCGCCGCGACAGCCTCTATTGCGACCAGCCCGGCGAACTTCGTCGGCGCGCGGCGCGCACCGTGATGGACGCGGCGTTCGAGCGGCTCACCGCCTGGCTCGCCCCGCTGATGCCCTTCACCATGGAAGAGGCCTGGACCCTTCGCTACCCGGACGCCCATTCCAACTGCATGCGGGTGATACCGGAAACGCCGGCTGACTGGCGCAACGACGCCGAGGCCGCCCGCTGGGCCAAGGTCCAGCAGGTGACGTCGGTCGTCACTGGCGCGCTTGAGATCGAGCGTCGCGAAAAGCGCATGGGCGCGGCCCTGGAAGCAGCGCCACGCGTCTACGTGGCCGACGCCGACCTGCTCGCGGCCTTCGACGGCCTCGACGCCGCCGAGGTGTTCCGCACCAGCCAAGCGACCCTCGTTGCGGGCGAAGGTCCGGCCGGCGCGTTCGTTCTCGCCGACGTTCCTGGCGTCGCGGTCGAACCTTTGCGGGCGGAAGGCAAGAAGTGCGCCCGCTCGTGGCGCATCCTGCCGGAAGTCGGTTCCGATCCTCGCTACCCCGACCTCAGCCTGCGTGACGCAGAGGCTGTCGCGGCCTGGGACGCGGTTCGGGCTTGAGCATGAAGTCAGTCACGAAACTGGGCTGGACGGCCTACGCTCTGGCCGCCTTCGTCATCGTCGCCGACCAGTTGTCCAAGCACTGGATCCTGTTCGTCTACGACCTGCCGTCGCGCTTCTCCGTTCCGATCGCCGGACCGTTCTCGCTGACCATGGTCTGGAACAGGGGCGTCAGCTTCGGCCTGTTCCGGGCCGACGCGGACCTGGTCCGCTGGCTGCTGGCGGCCTTCTCGGTGATCGTGGCCATCGTGTTGGCGGCCTGGGCGCGCAAGGCCGAACGGCCGTTCATGGCCGTCGGTCTGGGTCTGGTGATCGGCGGGGCGCTGGGCAATGTCATCGACCGCATCCGCTTCGGTGCAGTCGCCGACTTCCTCGATTTCCAACGCCTGGGGTTCTTCCCCTGGGTGTTCAACGTGGCCGACAGCGCCATCACGATCGGCGTGGTCTTCTTATTGCTCGATTCCATGCGTAAGGAATCGGCGTCTTAATCGCATTGGCGGGTATCGCCCTATGCGCTATTCAACCATCCCTTACCGCCAGGGGCGGCTTTCGGAGCTTCGTTACATGAGTCTGAACCGTGTGCTTGTCGCGACCGCTCTGGTGGCGGCCGCCGGCGTGGGTCTCTCCAGCTGCAGCTCGACCCGCAATGCGCTCGGCATGAGCAAGGTCACGCCCGACGAATTCCGCGTCGTGTCCAAGGCGCCGCTCGTCGTGCCGCCTGACTATGCCCTGCGCCCGCCGGCTCCCGGCGAACCGCGCCCGCAAGAACTGCAGCCGGAAAGCGCCGCGCGCGTGGCCCTGCTCGGCCAACGCGAGGCCCAGGCTCGCTCGGACGGCGAAAAGGCGTTGGTCGCCAAGGCCGGCGCCGACAAGGCCGACCCGTTGATCCGCTACGTCGTCGATGACGAAACCGGCGCCCTGGCGCACAAGGAAAAGTCGTTCGCCGACAAGGTTATGTTCTGGAACAACGGCCAGCCGAGCGCGGCCTCGACCGCCGCGGCGGCCGACAACGTCCCGGCCCCGATCGATCCGGCCGCTGAAGAAGACCGCGTCAAGCCGCTCACCGGCGGTGGAGCCGTGGTCATCTCGCGCGAGAAGCAATCGCGCATCAAACTTCCGGGCCTGTAGGCTCCACGATCTATTCCTCTCCCCGGCGGGGAGAGGAACTTTCGGTCTCAATCCTCATCTCCAGGCGTCTTCACTTCGTAGCCCTTGGCGCGGAGCTGATCGAGCACGCCGCCTTGGGCCAGCAGGGTCCGCAACGGGGCCACGGCGATCGTGTGCCCTGGCGTCTTCAAGGCCGCTTCGATGTCGTTCGTCAGGTCGCGCTTCACGCGGGCGTCGAAGGTCAGCGCCCCCGGCGTGACGGCGATGCACCGCTCATAGCTGCGCTCGGCGCCCAGGGCCCCGCCCACGTCGCCCACGGCCCAGGCCCGCGAAGCCGCCAGGGTCCGGCCCGGCCCGGCCTCGATCTCGCCCATCACCTCGTCCAGACAGGCCGAGCCTGCGGCCTTCGAGGTGCGGGTAACAGCCCCCAGCAACGGGCCGAGGTCGTAGGAACGCTGCACGATCTTCACGCCGCTGCGCTGGGCCAGCAACTTGATCAGTTTGGTGGGGTCGGCGGTCGTCAGCCCCTCCTTCTCCCGATAGTCGTCGGTGAGCATCAGGGCCGCGGCCAATGGATGATTGGTCTTGTAGTGGTCGGCCGGCTGACCCAGCTTTGTCCGAACGGCGGCGAAACGTTCGCGCTGCGCCGGATCCTGGCTGTCCTCGAACGGCTTGCTCGACTTCAAGCGCAGATAGCTGATCGCCGCACCCGGCGCGCCGGCAAGCTTCACCTTCAGGCCCGTGAACGGCAAGATCACCGCATTGGCACCTTCCAGGCGGCGGTTGAATTGCAGTTGATCCCACTGCTGACGCTTGGGCGCCACGGTCGGCGCGCCCAGGACATAGACTGTCGAGTCGCCGTCAGAGACCCGCCACCAGGCCGGCCCAGGCAGCCGCGCGGTCACGACCAGTTCTTCGACAAGAGTCTCGTTGGGATCGACGGCGCCGGCGGGAAGCTGCGCGCTCGGCGTGAGCGGAACCTGAGCCAGCACTGGGGCCGGAGCCGCCGATGCGAAGAGAGCGGCGGCAAGCGCAATGCCGAGGACGCGTTTCACGAAGTCACCTTCCAGACTTGCCCCCCGGAATCGCCATATAGTGACGGCCTAACCAAAGCGTGACCATGCCTATACGCCGCCTTCCCCCAGAGACCGTGAACCGCATCGCCGCCGGCGAGGTGGTCGAACGTCCCGCCAGCGCCGTGAAGGAACTGGTGGAAAACGCTTTGGACGCCGGTTCTCGTTCCATCGAGGTGCAGGCCGACGGCGGCGGGCTGACCCGCATCCTGGTCGCCGACGACGGTTCGGGCCTCTCGGCCGACGAACTGGCGCTGGCCATCGAGCGCCATGCGACCTCCAAGCTCAGCCCGGACGACGCCGGCGACTACGACCTGTTGCACATCTCCACCCTCGGTTTCCGTGGCGAGGCCCTGCCCTCGATCGGCTCGGTGGCACGGTTGTCGATCTCCTCGCGGGCCAAGGGATCAGCCGACGCCCACGCCATACTGGTCGAAGGCGGCGCGGTCGGCGCGGTCTCGCCGTCTGGCTTCCCTGGCCCGCACGGAGCGCGGGTCGAGGTGCGTGACCTGTTCTACGCCACCCCCGCCCGCCTGAAGTTCATGAAGTCCGAGCGGTCCGAGGCGCTGTCGATCGCCGACGAGATCAAGCGCCAGGCCATGGCGCATGAGGATGTGTCGTTCGCCCTGGACCTGGACGGCCGCCGCACCCTGCGCCTGCCGGCGGAGAGCAAGGGGCCCGATGGCCGGCTGGCCCGCCTATCGGCGATCATGGGACGGGAATTCTCCGAGAACGCCCTGGCCATCGATCATGAACGCGAGGGCGTGCGGCTGACGGGGTTCGCGGGACTGCCGACCTATAATCGCGGCAACTCGGCCCACCAGTATCTGTTCGTGAACGGCCGGCCGGTGCGCGACCGCCTGTTGCAGGGCGCGCTGCGCGGCGCCTACGCCGATTTCCTCGCTCGCGACCGCCACCCGCTAGTGGCGCTCTATCTTGAGGTCGATCCCAGCTATGTCGACGTCAACGTCCACCCGGCCAAGGCCGAGGTGAGGTTCCGCGATCCGGCCCTGGTGCGCGGCCTGATCGTCGGCGGCCTGCGTCACGTCCTGGCCGGCGCCGGACACCGGGCGGCCACCACCGTCGCCAGCGAAACCTTGAACAACCTGCGCCCAGGCTGGTCGCCGCAGGCTCCATCGGCTCAAGGCTTCTCGGCCTGGCAGATGGGCGGTTGGGCGCAGAACGCCCAGGCCGCCGCCCAGACAATACCCGGCCTGACCGAGGTCTCGGCCCGCGCCGAACCGGCTCAGGACTGGCCCGCCGCCACGTCTTACAACCAACAGCCCGGGCTTCAAGAGGCCCCGGCCCCTTCGATGGCCTTCGATCCGGTCGACTTCCCGCTGGGGGCGGCCCGCGCCCAGGTCCACGAGACCTATATCGTCGCCCAGACCCGCGACGGCGTCGTGATCGTCGATCAACACGCCGCCCACGAGCGGCTGGTCTACGAACGGATGAAGGTGGAGATGGCGCAGGGCGGCGTCTCGCGCCAAGTTCTGCTGCTGCCCGAGGTGGTCGAGCTCGATCCCGCGGAGGCCGAGCGGGTCGCCGCCCGCGCCGACGAACTGGCCGCGCTCGGCCTGATGGTCGAGGCCTTTGGTCCCGGCGCGATTCTGGTCCGCGAAACCCCTGCCCTGCTGGGCGAAACCGACGTCGCCGGCCTGATCCGCGACATCGCCGACGATCTGGCCGAGAACGGCCAGGCCCTGGCGCTCAAGGAACGGCTGGAAGAGGTCTGCTCGACCATGGCCTGCCACGGCTCGGTCCGCGCCGGACGAAGGCTGAACGCACCGGAGATGAACGCTCTGCTGCGCCAGATGGAGGCCACGCCTCACTCGGGCCAATGCAACCACGGCCGCCCGACTTATGTGGAGCTCAAGCTCGCCGACATCGAGCGGCTGTTCGGGCGGCGGTAGCGGCTCACCACCAATCCAGATCGGTGCGCTTCCCGTCGAGGATGACGCCCTTCAGGCGGGCGCGGCCGTCATCTCCGACCGACACCACCGCGAAGGCCGGCGCGGCGGCCGGATCGCGACGATCCCGTAGAACCTTTTCCATCGCCTCGGCCTGATCCTGGCCGGCGTGGAAGCGGTCGACGCCGATATCGAGGGTCACGGCCTCGCGGCTCTGGCCGGCCTCGCCGACCGCCACCCGCGAACAATAGACCCCGCCCCGGATCAGCACGTCGCCGCCGCTGGCCGTGGCAGCCTCACCCGTTGGGCCAGCGCCCACGAACCGGTGGTGGGCGCCGTCGGCGCGCAAGGCCAACCACCCGCCTTCGCTGAACGGCTGGGTGCGCGGCGGGCAGGATTGGCCAGGCGGCAGCGCCTGGGTCAGACGCAGCGAGACATAGTGGCCGGTCAGCAAATTGCGCGGATCGATCGCCTCCATGGCCAGCACTACCTCCTTACCGGCCGTGCGGGCGCGGCTCTCGAAGATGACCAGACCGACGAGCATGGCGACCAGCAGCAGGCCGGCGCCAAGTATGCGGGCGGGGAACTGTCTGATCATGCCGCCACCTTGCGTGAGCGGGTCAGGAAGCCCGCGACCAGGGCGATCAGGGCGCAGGCGGCGAACAGGCCCGCCGCCGTCATCAGGCCAAGGCCAAGATCGAAGAGGATCGTGCAGACCCCGGCGATCATCGCCACCACGCCAGCCGCCGTGATCATGCTCTGGCGATCGTGCATGCCGAGCGCGATGACACCCGCCGCCAGCACCAGCCACGCGGCCCGGTGAGCGATCAGATAGCCGCCCTTGATCTCGTCGAAGCCGCCGACAGCAAACAGCGCCAGGGCGCCCCAGACAAACCACAGAAAGAAGATGTTCGCCGTGCTCCGGTCGGGCGCCTGGCGCGCCGCGCCCGCTAGGCAAGCCAGCACGACGCCGCCGCCGATCAAGCCTGCCGCGCCCCAGGTCTGTTCATAGAACGACAGCGCCGAGAGCAGGCCGACGATCAGGGAGAGAGCAGCCATGTGAGCCAGCGGCTTGGAATTCCAAAACCAAGCCAGGGCCATGCCGACCGGCGCGGCGAAGATCAGCCAGCGGCTGGTCCCCGTCTCGAACCCACCAGCGAACTCGCCAAGGCCGATCAGGGCCAGCGCCGCGACGCCCGCGCCGCTGGAGCGTCCGGCGACAGCGAGTAGCGCCGCCGCCAGCCCGGCGCTGCGCAAAGCCCGCTGTGGGTCGCCGGCGATGTCGAAAATCTGGCCGGTCAGGCCGATGGCGCCGGCATAGATCAGCGCCGCGACGCTGAGAAGGGTGTTGGTCAGGATCGGACGCGCGCCGTCCCTGGCCGACCAGGTCGCCGCCCCGATCACGGCCAAGAAGAGCGAAAGGATCAGGCCGAACCGCGCCAACCTCGGGATGACGTCCCAGTTGGCCGCGATAAAGGCGATGGCGGCCACGCCAAGCAGCAGAGCGCCGATCACCGCCAGGGCGACCGAGGCGTCCACGCGCCGGCCGTCGGCCACGCTGGACAAGATCGCGGTGCGATTGCCGGCCGGAACCAGCCCCTGGTCGATCCATCTGTCCAGATCGGCCTGCAGCCGATCCTTGTAGCCCGCCATCTGCGCCCTCCCGGCCGCTTCGAAGGCGCAGACCCTCGCCTAAGCCGCAGGCACGCGCAACCTCAGGCGGCCACCCGCCGGGTCTCGTCGGCGAACACGGCGTTGATGGCCGTAAGCAGGCGTTCGGCCTTGATCGGCTTCTCGATCACCCCGTCCATTCCCTGGGAAAGATAGCTCGCCGCGTCCCAGGGATCGGCGTTGGCGGTCAGAGCCAAGATTGGAACCTGGGCGGCCGGGCCGGCCATCGCGCGGATGCGACGGGTGGCGCCGACGCCATCGAGGTTCGGCATCTTGATATCCATCAGCACCAGATCGAACCGGCCGCTGGCGGCCGCGCTGACGGCCTGCTCGCCGTCCTCGACGGTTTCGCAGGTGCAGCCGAACATCGCGCACAGCGTCTCGGCCACCAGCCGGTTGGTGGCGTTGTCGTCGGCGATCAGGACATGCAGGCCACCAGGAGCGGCCACTGTCAGATCTTGCTCGACCGCCGCTTCCTCGCCGGTCGGCGCGGGCACGTCGAACAGCGGGAACTCGAACCGGAAGGTCGTGCCGGCGCTGACGTTGCCGCGCGCTTCGATCGTTCCGCCCATCTGGGCGACCAGTTGGCGGCAGATCGATAGGCCCAGGCCCGCCCCGCCCTCGCGCACGCCGGCCTCGGTCTGGCTGAAAGGTTCGAAGATGGTGGCCAGGCGCTGATCGGGAATACCGACCCCCGTGTCGCGCACCGCGCCCTCCAAGTGGACATGGATGTCCTCTCGCCGCACCCGTAGCGCCACCTCGACACCGCCCTGCCGGGTGAATTTCAAGGCGTTGCCGATCAGGTTGTTAAACACCTGCTTGATCCGCACCGCGTCACCCAGCGCCCACTGGCCTGGGGCTCCGTCATAGGAAAAGACCAGGCTCAACCCTTTCAGTTCGGCCCGCGCCGACCAAAGGGCTGCAAGGTCGTCGAGCAGGGCCGGCACGCAGAAGCCGTCCTCCGACAACTCCAGTTGCCCGGCGTCGGCTCGCGTCAGGTCAAGCGCATCGGTCAGCAGGCGCAGCAAGGTCTGGCCGGAGTCCTGGATCGTCGCCACATAGGGCTGCAGGCTTGCATCGCTCAGCTTACGCTCCAGGATGTCGGCGATGGCCAGCACCCCGTTCAGCGGCGTGCGGATCTCGTGGCTCATCACGGCCAGGAACTGCGACTTGGCGGTCAGGGCGCTCTGAGCCTCAAGCCTCGCCTGATTCAAGGTCTCGGCCAGCCGGGTCATCTCTTCGGCGTGGGCCCGGTTCGCTGCGCTGGTCGCCTTCAGCAACGACAGGGTGGAGCCGACGCCGGCGTAGCGTCCGCCGCTGACAACCACGAACCCCTTCATCACCTCGTCGGAGCGTTCGGCCAGCACCTCGCCGCAGAACTCCGCCACGTCGGTGTCGCCCTCGGCGGTCAGGGGATTGGGATTCATCAACAGCGAGACCGGGCGCAATCCGTAGAGCGCCCGGCCATAGTGCGCAGCCATGGCCACGAAGAACGCGTTGCGTTCCACCAGGCCCACGGGCCGCCCCTCAGCGTCCACGACCGCGATGGCCAGGGTCTCCGGCTCGGCCTGAAAGCGGTCGTAGACGTCCTGCCCCAGAGTCTGCGGCGAGATCGGCGCCACCGGCTGAATCAGGTCGAGGAGAATGGCGCTCATCAGGAAGCCTTCCGCGTTTCAAGCGGGGCTTTAGACAAGCTCGACTAATGACGAGTGAATCTCGCGCTCAATTATTATAACTCACCACAACTACACTGTTATAAAATGTACATATAAATGTCATTATCAATTGTATTGAATATACACTTTAAGCATTTCGATATCCAAGACGGCTCAATGAGAAAGCGGCCGCCAGGCGACCATGCCTTCCGTCCGCGCTCGCACCTCGTTGGGAGCAAGGCAGGTGGCGACGGCTTCGTAGCCTGGGGCGCCGGGATGGGGGATCACGCAGATCGGCGGACTGTGGTTGGCCGGGCAGAAGATGATCGTCTCGCCAGGCCCCACCGCCGCCAGGTCGAGAATCGCGCAGGATCGGGTCATCAGGAAAAGCGGACGGGCGTCTGGTCGGCGGCGGCGCAGGTAGGCGATCAGCGCTTCCTGGGTTGGCTCGTCCAACCCCTGCTCCACCATGTCGACGACCAGGGCGCCGGCTCCAGCGGGCTCCAGCTCGACCAGCAGCGCCAGCAAGGCCTCAGATATTGTGGCGCCGTCTTCAGTGAGCCAGGCCAGCACCTGATCGACCCGCGACTTCAGGTCCAGATCCGCAACGAGACGAGCCCGCGCGCCAGCCCCGCCATCCGCCGATCGCTCCAGACCCAGAAACGCGGCGCCGGGCAGGATCTCAGCCAGGCGCATGGCCAGCCGGGTCTTTCCGCAGCCCAGCGGACCAGTGATGTAGTTCAGCGGGCGGATGTCCCGCAGCTCAAACCGCTCGCCGCCCCAGGGCCAGGGGAGATCGAAGGCGACGCTCAGCCCGCTCTCCAGCAGCCGCGCCACCTCACCCGCGGCCGGCGCCTGCCCCAGCGCAAGATCCGCCCGCACGCCCCGGACCTTTTCGACGGTGTCGGCGATCTGGCGCAGCCGCTCTTCGAGGGTCGCCTGATGCGCGGCCAGGGCCGGCTCCAAACCTTGGGGATCACCGGCCAGCACCCGCGCCACCTGAGCCAGGCTTAGGCCAAGGGTGCGCAAGGCCACGATCTCATTGGCCCGCGCCATGTCATCTGGGCCATAGCCCCGCCAACCGGTGGCGGTGCGAGCCGGGTCGACTAGGCCGCGCTGTTCGTAGAGCCGCAGGGCTTTTGTCGAGACGCCGAGCCGCCGAGCGGCCTGCGACGGGTTCAGGAACTGGGCGGAAGAGCTCACGAATCACCTCGTTGTTGGCTGACCGCTCTGCTTATCGGGGCGGTCCCAGGGACCAGGTCAATCGGGTGTTTGCGCCGCGCGCCGCTGGAAACTGGACGTCGGCGCGCGGTTTCGCCATGATCGCAACCTCCGCCAGGAAAGAGATTATGTCTGAGATTGCGTTCGAGGCCCGGGCCTAACCGCCGAACCGGCGTCCTCGCCTAAAATCGGCTGTCAGGTCCGTTCGTTCGTACCCGCGGTCCCCAGGGACCTGGGCGGGTGCGTCTCGTCACGCCTGAACGTCGGACATTCCATTGAACATCTCGAAACCGCAGCAACGGACGCTGCACGCCCTGGCTCAAGGGGGCAAGATCGTCATTGAGCGCAATGAACGCGGCGATCTGATCGCCGCCGAGTGCATCACCCGCGACGGGTGGGCGCTGAGCGACTGCGATCTGCTTGTCTTCAAGAGCCTGAAGAAGAAGCGGCTGATCGCCAGCCGGGACGGCAAGCCTTACCTCATCACCAGGGAAGGCCTGCTCAATCTCCGCAGTCAGCTCGACAACCGGACCTCAATGAAAGCCTGGTGAGAACCTGAGGAAGTGGACGCGCGCGGCGCCATAGTCGCGCGCGTCCAATTTTTCGAAGCCATCGACCGCGAAATCCGGCTCGTCGGAGCCACGCTCGAACATCACCACAGCCCCATCAGCCAGCCAGCCGCCTTCGGCCAAACGGACCAACGAGGTTTCCCCCAGCCCCTTGCCATAGGGCGGGTCGAGGAAGGCCAGATTGAAGGCCGGACCGTCCGCGCCGGGGCGGACCCCCAAATCGGTCGCGTCGCGACGATGAACGCGCGTGCGGCCAAACAGTCCCAGGGCGTCGACATTCTGGCGGATCGCGCCGCGCGCCAGCTCGTCGGTTTCGACGAACAGGCAGAAGGCCGCGCCGCGCGACAGGGCCTCGAAGCCCAGCGCGCCGGAGCCGGCGAATAGGTCGATCACCCGCAGGTCGCGAACCCCAGGCGACCAGGCGGCGTGTTCAAGGATGTTGAACACCGCCTGGCGCGCGCGGTCCGACGTCGGACGTGTTTTGTCGCCGGCTGGCGTGGTGATCGCCTTGCCGCGAAATTCCCCGGAGACGATCCGCATCAGTCGCGCTTGGGTCCGCGCGGGCCAGACCTGGGCGGACCAGATTTGGGCGGGGCGGACCTAGGCGGACCGGAACGCGGAGCGCCCGACTTCGGGGGCCCCGAACGTGGCGCACCGGAGCGCGGCGGCCCGGACTTGTATGCGCCATCCTTGGGCGGTCCCGAACGCGGGGGACCAGATCTCGGAGGACCTGAGCGGGCGGCCCCGTCGCGGGGCGGCCCTGAACGCGGAGGGCCCGAGCGCGGAGCGCCATCCGAGGACGCCGAGCGCGGCGGCCCGGACCTTGGCGGGCCAGATCTTGCGGCGCCGTCGCGGGGCGGCCCCGAGCGCGGCGGGCCAGAACGGGAAGCACCATCCTCAGAACGTGGAGGCCCGGAACGGGCATAGCCTTCGCCGCTCGATGAGCGGGGTGGCCCCGATCTCGGCGGACCCGAGCGTGCGGCGCCGTCACGCGGCGGACCCGAACGCGGAGCCCCACCGGACGCTCCCGAACGGGGCGGACCCGAACGGGTATAGCTCGACGACTCGCCGGCCGCAGCGGAGCGGGGCGGACCTGAACGCGGGGGACCAGATCTCGGAGGGCCCGAACGTGCGGGGCCATCACGCGGGGGGCCCGAGCGGACATAGTCGACGCCGCTCGCCGAGCGGGGGGAACTCGAACGCTCGCCCCCGGACCGCGGCGGGGCGGACGAAAGCTTGGGTCCGCGCGCATTGCCTGAACGACCATCGTCGCGCTTGCCGTCAAAGCTCTTGGCGCGGCCATAGATGGGCTTGCCGGCGGCGCGCGGCGGGCGATCACGCGTAACGGCCGGAATCTGGCCCGGCGTGAAGGTCCGGATGCCGCCGGGCTTGTCTTCAGCCAGACGCGAGGAGCGCATGCGCGGCGCGACCGGAACCTGGGCGTCATCCTGGCCGGGACGCGGGGCGCGACGCGCCTTGCCGCTGTGGACCTTGACCTCGATCTTCGGGGTCGCCCAGCCGGCCTTGTAGACGGCTTTGGGCTTTGGCACGCCATCGGACGGAGCGCTGACGCCACGGCGGCCGGACGGGCCGGCCTTGCCGGTGAACAGCGGCCGGTCGCCGGTGGGCATGTCCTCGGGGTCGATATATTCGGCGAGCTGTTCGCGGATCACGCGGGGCCCCACCTCCTCAATGTGGCCCATCTCGAGCGTACCGAGCGAAAACGGACCGTAGGACAGGCGGATCAGCCGGCCGACCAGCAGGCCCAGCGACTTCAGCACCCGGCGGACTTCGCGGTTCTTGCCCTCGGCCAGCACCACGGTGAGCCAGATGTTGGCGCCCTGCGGACCTTCCTTGGCCTTGTCGATCTTGGCGTCGATCGGGCCGTACTGGACGCCCTCGACGACGACGCCGTCCTTCAGCTTGTCGAGTTCGGGCTGGGTGATGCGGCCCCGCGCGCGGACGCGGTAGCGGCGAACCAGGCCGGTCGTTGGCTGCTCCAGCGCGCGCGCCAGCTCACCGTCGTTGGTGAGCAGCAGCAGACCCTCGGAGTTGATGTCCAGGCGGCCGACCGAGATCAGCCGAGGCAGTCCAGGCGGCAGGGCGTCGAACACGGTCGGGCGCCCTTTCGGGTCCTTGTGCGTGGTCAGCAGATCGACGGGCTTGTGATAGCGGAACACGCGCGTCGGTTCGGCCTGTTCGACCACCTCGCCGTCCACAGTCAGGATATCGCCAGGTTCGACCTTGACGGCCGGGGTGGTGAGAACGGCGCCATTCAGGGCGACGCGGCCAGCTTCAATCAGCTTTTCGACATCGCGGCGGGACGCAACACCGGCTCTCGCCAAGGCTTTTGCGACGCGCTCACCTTGACCGGAGGCCGTCTCATCGTTTCGTTGGGGGTCGTGGATCATGATCAACGCACCATGCGCATCGCGCTTCGAGCCGCGCAAGCCGCCGCCGCAAATGGAGAGACTCCAGTTGGGGCGGTAATTGTGGATCCAACGACTGAGGAAGTCATCGCGGTGGGGGCCAATGGCCCGATCGGCAGCCACGATCCGACCGCCCACGCAGAGATCGTGGCCTTACGGGAGGCGGCCCGGAAGCTGGGAAACTACCGGCTGACAGACCTGACGCTGGTCGTCACCCTGGAGCCCTGCGCCATGTGTGCTGGGGCGATAAGCCACGCCCGCATCGGCCGCGTGGTGTTCGGCGCCGAGGACCCGAAGGGCGGCGCGGTGATCCATGGGCCGAAATTCTTCGAACAGCCGACCTGCCACTGGCGGCCGTCGGTGACCGGCGGGGTGCTGGCGGAAGAGAGCTCGGTCCTGCTGAAGGATTTCTTCCGCGCCCGGCGCAAGAAACGCGGACCGGTCGAATAAGCCGCCTCCAATCCCTCTGCCACGGGAGAGGTTAGGTGAGGGGGCGGCGCAAGCGCCGCTCTGGGGCCGCCTCTGATGCGCAGAATGCAGTTGGATAGGCCGCGCCCCCTCACCCGGCCTCTCGCCGAGGGGGAGAGGAGAATGGCTTGCCATCCCGAGACCCTCCGTCCGATGATGCCCGAAAATTAGATCATTAGGAGGAACCCCCATGGGTCTATTGGACGGTAAGGTCGCCATCATTACGGGCGCGGGCGGCGGATTGGGCGAGGCCTACGCCAAGCTCTTCGCCAAGGAAGGCGCAGCGGTCGTGGTCAACGACCTGGGCGGGCCGCGCGACGGCTCGGGCGCGGACACCTCAGCGGCGCAGAAGGTCGTCAACGACATCGTGGCCGCAGGTGGCCGGGCTGTCGCCAATGGCGACGACGTATCGACCATGCAGGGCGGCGAGAACATCCTGAAGACGGCCTTGGACAATTTCGGCCAGGTCGACATCCTCGTCTGCAACGCCGGCATCCTGCGCGACAAGAGCTTCGCCAACACCTCCGAACAGGACTGGGACCTGGTGGTGAAGGTGCACCTGAAGGGCACCTATTGCTGCACCATGCCGGTCTGGAAGTGGATGAAGGACAACGGCAAGCCCGGCACGATCATCATGACCTCGTCCACCTCGGGCCTCTACGGCAACTTCGGCCAGTCCAATTACGGGGCGGCCAAGGCCGGGATCTATGGCTTCATGCGCGTGCTCTCGATCGAGGGGCGCAAGTACGGCATCCGGGTCATGGGCCTGGCGCCGGGCGCCTTCACCCGCATGACCTCCGACCTGCCGGGCTTCCGCGACAAGGAACCGGACGCCATGGCCCTGCCCGAGAACATCGCGCCGGGCGTCCTCTACATGGCCTCCGACCTGGCGGCCGATCACACCGGCAAGGTGTTAGGCGTGTCCTCGCGCGGCGTGCGCGAGATCAAGATGGTGCAGACCGACGGCTTCCAGCCGGGCCGGCCCTACACCGCTCAGGATGTGGCCGAGCATGCTGCCGAGGTGTTCTTCCCGGCGGCGGCTGAAAAGACCGCAGCCAGCGCCTAAAACACCACCTCGTCATCCTCCGGACGTCTGCAAGACGATCCGGGGGATGACGATGACTAGGCTGCGAACGCCGCCAGCCGCGCGTCGAGGCCGTCGCGTACGCCTGGCCATTCGCTGTCGAGGACCGAGAAGAGCACCGTGTCGCGGATACGGCCCGTCCAGGTGATGCGGTCCTGCCGCAGCAACGCCTCCTCCACCGCCCCGAGCTTCAGCACCGCGGCGCGCGACCGCAGATTGATCGCATCGACCCGGTAGACGGCGCGCCTAGCGCCACACTCGAACGCGTGGCCCATCATCAGCCGCTTGGCGGCGGGATTGACCGCACCGCCGCGCACATCGGGCCGGTAATAGGTGCCACCGATCTCCAGCACGCCGTTGGCGCTATCCATGCTGCTGAAGCAGGTCAGCCCAACGCAACGCCCCTCCACCATCACCGCAAAGCTCACTGTCGTCCCATCGGCGATGTGGGCGGTCAACGTGGCCCATGTAGGATCAAAATGCTCGCCGGCCCAGGAGAAGGGGTAGAGCTCGGTCCAGATCGCCTGGTCTGCGTTGCAGGCCGCGCGCAGATCCTCGCGATGCTGCTCGCCCATCGGTTCGAGCCGCACGAAGCGGCTCTCCAGGATCTTGGTCTCGATCTTCATCCAACGCCTCGTGCGAACAATTGAGCCGCCTGGAGCAGATAGAGGAGGCCGATCGCAGTCACGATCCACTTCGTCCACTTCTTGAAGTCCACATCGTTCATGCGGTCGAGGATGCGGCCTCCCACCACCGTGCCCGCCATCGACAGCGGCACGGCCAGGGCGAACATCCACCAGGGCGGCATGTCGTGTGACGAGCTGGTCAGGAGCGGCGCCCCATAGACCAGGATCTTGGCCAGGTGGGCGAACACCTGGGTCGCGGCCTTGGTGGCGACGATGGCGTGACGGGTCAGACTGGTGCGGACGAAGAAGAGGTCCAGCAGAGGCCCGGCGACACCGGCCGTCAGGTTCAGGCCCGTGACCAGCAAACCGGACACGAATGCCTGCGGGGGGTGGGCGGCGTCCAGATTGATCATCCGCTGCGGCAGCCACAGCAGGCCCGGCACCAGGCCCATCAGCAGGTAGAGCACCGGCTTGGAAGGCACGAGCGAGATCAGGGCCACCGCCACGCCCGCCAAGGCCGAGGCCAGAGCGTACCAGCCGACAATGTCCCAACGTACGTGCTTGGCGTGCAGGATCGCGCGCCAACCGTTGACCACCAGTTGCAGTATGCCGTGGGTGACGAAAGCCGCCGACACCGGCAGGACTAGGGCCAGGCCGCCCATCAGAACCAGGCCGCCGGCCATGCCGAACACACCTGACAAGGTGGCCGTGACAAAGCCGAGTATGATGATGAAAAGAGCCGCGGGAATGCTCACAGGGGTCGTCCTCCGGGTTGCGGCCCGCCCCGATGGTGGACACAGGCCACCCACGGTCACGGACCCGCTGCGCGTCGCGCGCGAAAGAGTGCGGGTCCGCCCGCTCACCCTCCGGAGGAAGGCGCTCGTCTCCGAGCCAGGGATCGCGCCTTGGCGATCAGACCTGACATCCCAGGAACGTGGTTCGGTCTACACCCGCGCAAGCGTGGCCGTCGAGGGCTGAGCGCATGCAAAGAAAAAGGCCCCGGCGAACGCCAGGGCCTTTTCCACGAAACCGACAGGGTCGGATCGAAAGACTAGTTCCGGAAGACAGCCGCCGTGGACGGATCGGCCGGCATTTCGCGGTACTGGCGCACCTCGTTGCGGCCGACCACCATGTGGTGAACCTCATCCGGGCCGTCGGCCAGGCGCAGGGTGCGGGTGGAGGTGTACATGCGGGCGAGCGGAGTCTTCTGGCTGACGCCGAGGGCGCCGTGCATCTGGATAGCCTGGTCGATGATCAGGCAGACGCGTTCCGGCACCATGGCCTTGACCATGTGGATCCAGATCCGGGCCTCATCGCGCGGCAGCACGTCCATGGCCTTGGCGGCCTTCAGGACCATCAGGCGCATGGCCTCAATTTCAATGCGAGCGCGGCTGACGATCTCGATATTGCCG
The DNA here is from genome assembly GCF_030681155.1 of Phenylobacterium sp. GTDB lineage: Bacteria > Pseudomonadota > Alphaproteobacteria > Caulobacterales > Caulobacteraceae > Phenylobacterium. The sequence continues at coordinate 85,541 of NZ_JAUXXE010000071.1, forward strand.
CCGAGCTGGATGATCGGCTTGCCGAACGCCTCGCGGGTCAGGCCGCGCGTGACCAGCAGGTCCAGGGCCTTTTCAGCCTGGCCGATGGCGCGCATGCAGTGGTGGATCCGGCCGGGGCCGAGGCGCAGCTGGCTGATCTCGAAGCCGCGGCCCTCGCCCAGCAGCATGTTTTCTTTCGGCACCCGCACATTGTCGAAGACGATGTGCATGTGGCCGTGCGGCGCGTCGGGATCGCCAAAGACGTTCATCGGGCCGAGGATCTTCACGCCGGGCGCGTCGGTGGGCACCAGGATCTGCGACTGACGCAGGTGGGGAGGACCGTCCGGGCTGGTCTGCACCATGGTGATCATGATCTTGCAGCGCGGGTCGCCAGCGCCGGAGATGTAGTGCTTCTCGCCGTTGATCACGTATTCATCGCCGACCAGGGTGGCGCGGGTGTTGATGTTCTTGGCGTCGGACGAGGCGGCGTTCACCTCGGTCATGGCGAAGGCCGAACGGATCTTGCCGGCCAGCAGCGGCTCCAGCCACTCCTTCTTCTGGGCCGGGGTGCCGACGCGTTCCAACACTTCCATGTTGCCGGTGTCGGGCGCGGCGCAGTTCATCACTTCCGACGACATCGGGTTCTTGCCAAGCTCGACGGCGATATAGGCGTAATCGAGGTTCGACAGGCCTTCACCGGTGTGGGCGTCAGGCAGGAAGAAGTTCCAGAGGCCCTCGGCCTTGGCCTTGTCCTTGGCGACTTCGAGCACTTCGAGCTGACCCGGCGCGTAGCTCCAGATGTCGGTCTTGCCTTCGCCAAGGCGATGGAATTCTTCGCTCATTGGCTGGACGGTTTCTTTGATGAACCGCTTCACATGCTCGAGCAGCGGCATCGCCTTCTCGCTCATCCGCAGGTCGTTGAGTTCGTCCATCGGGTTCAGCTTGAAGCTGGACTGCGCCTTGTCCTGGGCTTGGGTCATCTGGTCTCTCCCACTGCGGTTCATTCGCGCGGCCCCGTCTCGCCAGGGCCAAATTCGGTGTCATCAGTCTCGCGACAGACGATAGGCCGCTAGCTTTGGCGCATATTCGCCCAAAATCAAACAAGCGTTTCAATTTTTCACACAAGTCTGAACCGCGGCGGTCGATAGGCTGCGCTGAACCGCTCGGGCGGAGTCGATCGATGGCCGGGTCAAGCCCGGCCATGACACGTGTCGCCCTAGCTAGACTGTGTGACAGACAGCCTCGATATTGTGGCCGTCCGGATCGAGCACGAAGGCGCCGTAGTAGTTCGGGTGGTATTCGGCCCGCACGCCCGGCGGGCCGTTGTCGACGCCGCCAGCCGCCATGGCCGCGGCGTAGAAGGCGTCGACGCTGGCCCGGTCGGGCGCCGCCAACGCCAGGTGGACATGGCCGGGGGAGCTGCCCGTGCCGATCCAGAAATATGGCTTTCCGTCCGAGCCGTAGCCGGCATGAGATCCGCCGCCCGTCATTTCGGGCGTGACCTCCATCACCACGGCGACGCCGAGCGGCTTCAGCGCAGCATCGTAGAAGGCGCGGGCCTTGGCGAAGTCGCTGACCGTCAGTCCAACATGATCAAGCATATGATCTCCTCCAGCTTGGATGGCTGGAGAGACTAACGACCGACACGCCAGATCGTGTCAGCAACCCGCCAGGCCCGCCGCCCTATTTCGCCGTGAGCTGGTCGGCGCCCTGGCAGGCGCTCTCGACCAGCGCCTTGTCCTCGGCGCTCTTGGCCAGGGCGCTCGTGGCGGTGCGCCAGTTGCCCGACAGTTCCAAAGGCTTTTTCGGCGAATAGCCGCCGAGGCTGATCAGCGACTTGTTCTTGCAGTCGATCGCGGTGACGAAGCCGACGCCATCGGCCTTGCCAGGACCTGACGGCCCCATGCGCGGCTCGGCGCCGGGCTTGCCCACGGCCTGCATGACCACGACCTTGCCGGTCTGGGTGTCGCGATAGGAATAGTCGGTGTCATAGGACCATTCGAGACCCGTGGGGGTCTTGGCGTAGGACTTCCAAGTCTCGGCCTGGGCGGTCGTGGCGACAGCCATAGCCGACAGCGCGGCGAGCGCGATTAAGCGGCGCATGAAATATATCTCCTGGTGGTTCCCTCGCGCCGGACCCTATCTGGGTGGGGGCTGGAGAACAAAGCCGAATCCGAAACGCCCCGGCCTCGCTTGACTCCCAGCGTCCCTGTCCCTACCTCCGCCCTGCGTTAGCACTCAGGGGCCTCGGCTGCTAATGGTCGGCCCCGGGCGTTTTCGCACCGCATTTCAAACGTCCCGAACGGAGACTTTCAATATGGCGTTTCGTCCTCTGGGAGACCGCGTCCTCGTGAAGCGTGTCGAGGAAGAAGAAAAGACCAAGGGCGGGATCATCATCCCCGACACCGCCAAGGAAAAGCCGCAGGAAGGCGAAGTCGTCGCCGTTGGCCCCGGCGCCCGTGACGACTCCGGGAAGATCCAGCCGCTCGACGTCAAGGCTGGCGACCGCATCCTGTTCGGCAAGTGGTCGGGCACCGAGGTCAAGATCGACGGCAAGGATCTCCTGATCATGAAGGAAAGCGACGTCCTGGGCGTGGTCGAATAACCACCCCGACGCCTTCCCTCCCCAACAACAACATTCTGAAAGAGCAGGAAAATGGCCGCTAAAGACGTCTATTTCGGTTCCGACGCGCGCGACAAGATGCTGCGCGGCGTCAATACTCTCGCCAACGCGGTGAAGGTGACCCTGGGTCCTAAGGGCCGCAACGTGGTCATCGAAAAGTCCTTCGGCGCTCCGCGCTCGACCAAGGACGGCGTGTCGGTCGCCAAGGAAATCGAACTGTCTGATCGCTTCGAAAACCTCGGCGCCCAGCTGATCCGTGAAGTCGCCTCCAAGACCAACGACAAGGCCGGCGACGGCACCACCACCGCCACGGTCCTGGCCCAAGCCATCGTCGTCGAAGGCCTGAAGTCGGTTGCGGCCGGCATGAACCCGATGGATCTGAAGCGCGGCGTCGACAAGGCCGTTCTGAAGGTCATCGAGGAAATCAAGAATTCCTCGAAGAAGGTCACCACCAACTCCGAAATCGCTCAGGTCGGCACCATCTCGGCCAACGGCGACACCGAAGTCGGCGAAATGATCGCCAAGGCGATGGCCAAGGTCGGCAACGAAGGCGTCATCACGGTTGAAGAGGCCAAGAGCCTGGAAACCGAACTCGACGTCGTCGAGGGCATGCAGTTCGATCGCGGCTACCTGTCGCCGTACTTCATCACCAACGCCGACAAGATGGAAGTTGAGCTCGAAGAGCCCCTCATCCTTCTCTTCGAAAAGAAGGTCTCCTCGCTGCAGCCGCTGCTGCCGGTCCTGGAAGCCGTCGTTCAGTCGGGCCGTCCCCTGCTGATCATCGCCGAAGACGTCGATGGCGAAGCCCTAGCCACCCTGGTGGTCAACAAGCTGCGCGGCGGCCTGAAGGTCGCGGCCGTCAAGGCTCCGGGCTTCGGCGATCGCCGTAAGGCCATGCTGGAAGACCTCGCCATCCTCACGGGCGGCGAACTGATCAGCGAAGACCTGGGCATCAAGCTCGAGAACGTCACGATCGACATGCTCGGCCGCTCCAAGAAGGTCACGATCACCAAGGACGACACCACCATCGTCGACGGCGTCGGCGCCAAGGACGCGATCGAAGGCCGTATCAGCCAGATCAAGCGTCAGATCGAGGACACCACCTCGGACTACGACAAGGAAAAGCTGCAAGAACGTCTGGCCAAGCTGGCCGGCGGCGTTGCGGTCATCCGCGTCGGCGGTGCGACCGAAGTCGAAGTTAAGGAAAAGAAGGACCGCGTCGACGACGCCCTGAACGCGACCCGCGCTGCGGTCGAAGAAGGCATCGTCCCCGGCGGCGGCGTTGCTCTGCTGAAGGCTTCCAAGATCCTGGACGGCTTCAAGGGCGACAATGACGACCAAGAAGCTGGCGTCGCCATCGTGCGTCGCGCCCTGCAGGCTCCGATCCGTCAGATCTCGGAAAACGCGGGCGTCGAAGGTTCGATCGTGGTCGGCAAGGTGATGGAAAACAACTCCCCCACCTTCGGCTTCAACGCTCAGACCGAAGAGTATGTGGACATGGTCCAAGCCGGCGTCATCGACCCGGCGAAGGTTGTCCGCACGGCTCTGCAGGACGCGGCCTCGGTCGCCGGCCTGCTGATCACCACCGAAGCGGCGATCGTCGAAGCCCCCAAGAAGGGTGGCGCGGCCGCCGGCGGAATGCCGGGCGGCATGGGCGGCATGGGCGACATGGACTTCTAAGTCCTACGCTCAAGCGTTCAGACGCTTGAAGAAGATCGAGGGCGGAGCCGCAAGGCTCCGCCCTTTTTCTATGGCCGCAGTCTAGAGCGGCTGCTTGCGCGTATCGCCGATGACGATGGCGGCGATCCAGCTGACGACGCCGGTGATCATCGCTGCGCCCACGCCGCTCCAGAACCCGGCGACATGGAAGCCGGGAAGCATCCAGGCGACCAGCATGATCATCAGGGCGTTGAGGACCAGCAGGAACAGGCCCAGCGTGACGACCGTGAGCGGCAAGGTCAGGATGAACAGCACCGGCCGCAGGAAGGCGTTGACCACCCCCAGCACGACGGCTGCAATCAGCAGATCGACGAAGCCGTCATAGCTGACGCCCGCCAGCATGTAGGCCGCGAGCGCCAGGCCGAGGGCGGCGACGACGGCGCGGACGAGAAATCGGACCATGCGGAAACTCCATGAAGCTTGCAGCGAAGCTACGCGCCCTTAACTGTCGGCCGCAACCTTGCGAGGAGATCCCATGCCCTACGTCAACATCCGCATCACCGCCGGCGCCACCGACGAACAGAAGGCGGAGCTGATCGCCGGGGCAACCGACTTGCTGGTCAGGGTCCTGAACAAGAACCCTGCCGCCACCTTCGTGGTGATCGACGAAGTGCCGCCGGAAAACTGGGGCGCGGCCGGGATCAGCGTCGCCGAGCGCACCAAGCGCGCCGCCGCTGGCGGCTGATGCATTTCAGGGCGGTTACACGCCCGCCCCGCTTTAGCCGCACCGGCCGATCAGCTTGACCTTGAGCGTCGGACGGGCGCGCAGGAATCCAATTGATGTATCGTTTTGTCGTCGTCGCAGCGACCCTGGTCGCCATGGCGTCTCCAACCCTTGCTCAACCGATGGGCCCGCCGCCGGGCGGGTCGCATCGCGGCGGCCCTCCAGTCGGCGAGCGCCCTCAGCAGGGCCAGTCTCCAGCCATAGACTCCGGCGCGCGTCTGTTCATCAGCCCGGCGGGCGAGCCGTTCCGTAGCCAGGACGGCTTGGCCGAATGGTTCGCGGGCGCCGACGCCAATCACGATGGCGCTCTGACGCTGCCGGAATTCCGCGACGACGCCATGCGGTTCTTCAAGGTGCTGGACGTGGATGGCAGCGGCTCGATCGAAGGCCCCGAAAACAGCCGGTACGAGACCAGAATCGCGCCGGAGATCACCCGACCGGACTTCGGCCTCGGCGGCCCGATGGGCGGACCGCCGCCAAAAAAGCCGCTCATTCACAAGTCGGTTCGCAAAGAGCCCAAGGTCGGCGCGGCGCGCTTTTCGCTCCTGAACGAAGCCCAGCCCGTGCGTGGCGCCGACGCAGATCTCAACCAACGGGTCAGTTCGGAGGAATGGGCCAAGGCCGCCCGCCGCCGGTTCGAGATCCTCGACACCGACAAGGACGGCAAGCTCACGATCGAAGCCCTGCGTCCGCGGCTGTAACGGCCGTTCTTCTCTCCCCTTGGGGAGAGGAATGAATTAGCCGACCAACACAGCCGCTGGCTCGGGAATGGTCTCGCTCAACCGGCCGCCCATGCGGATCGGCTCCACGCGGGTCGCCAGGCCGGTCTTGTCGTCGGTCTCGACATAGACGCCGCAGATTGTGGCCGGGCCTTCAGCGGGCTTATAGCGACCGCCGGAGATGCGGGTTGTGAAGCGCCGCAGCGGCTCTTCCTTCTGGTTGCCGATGACGCTGTCATAGTCGGCGCAGGCGCCGGCGTCGGTCTGGTAGGCGGTGCCGCCGTTCAGGATCTGGCAGTCGGCGGTCGGTACGTGGGTATGGGTGCCGACGACCAGGCTGGCGCGGCCGTCGCAGAAGTGGCCCATGGCCATCTTCTCGGACGTCGCTTCGGCATGCATGTCGACCACGACGGCGTCGGCGACCATCCCCAGCGGCGCCTTGTCCAGTTCGCGATCGACGGCCGCGAACGGATCGTCCAGCGAGTCCATATGGACCCGGCCAAGCAGATTGATGACCACGATGCGCTTGCCGTCCTGGGTCTCGAACAGGTTCGAGCCCCGGCCCGGCGCATCGGCCAGGATCGGGTAGTTGAGCGGCCGGATCAGACGAGGCTCGCGGACGATGTAGGTCATCGCCTCCTTCTGGTCCCAGGAGTGGTTGCCCAGCGTCAGGCAGTCAGCCCCGGCGTCGAAGAGTTCGCGCGCGGTGTTCTCGGTGATCCCGAAGCCGGCGGCGGCGTTCTCGGCGTTGACGATGACGAATTCGAGCCCGAGCCGACGACGCAGACCGGGCAGATGGTCGGCAAGGCCCTCGCGACCCGAGCGGCCCACGACATCCCCGAAGAAAGCAAAGCGCATTTGAATTTCAGTCCTTTGACACGGGCCTATACCCGTTTTCCGTCAAAATGGCGTCCAGCCTTTGATCATGATCTTCGGCGGCGATCGCCTCGACCTCCTGGCCGGCATAGGCCAGGCCGAGCACGAACACCGGCTTGATCGCTCGGAGCGCCTCAATGGTTCGATCATAGTGGCCTCCCCCCTGCCCCAGCCGCGCGCCGGTGCGATCAAAGGCTAGCAGCGGGCAGACGATCAGGTCCGGGTGCAGGATCGAGGCGGAGGGCGGCGGCGCCGGCACGCCGAAGCGGTCGGTTATGGGCGTATCGCGGCTGTCCCAAGCCCGAAAGATCAGGGGCGCATCGGCGAAATCGGCGACCGGCAAGGCGAACATAGCGCCCGTCCCCGCCAACCGGCGGATCAGCGGGCTTGGATCAAGCTCGTCGCCCAGCGCGTGATAGCCGCTGAAGCAGGCGAAGGCCGGCAGCACCTCCAGGGGCAGATGCTCGGCGGCGCGTTCGGCGGCGTCCGGAAACGCCCGCGCCAGTTCGCGACGACGCGCCCGCATCGCCGCCCGCAGTTTCGACTTGGATATGGGAGTGCTCACCTGTTCGCTATAGGCGAACGGTGGCGGCGCCGCGAGAGCCGTGAAGGACGGTTTTATCCCCTCGGACCTGGATAACCAGGTGGGCGCCGTTTGCCTGAACCCACGGGTCCAGACAGGGACAGCTCCCTTAGAGACGATTAAGGTCGCTGGGATAGATTGCCTTCGACGAGAGCCGCAGCAGACCCGCCGTTACGCAAGGTAGGGCCGCGAGGTCCCAGTAACAAGCGGCGCTTAAATTCATCCCCGCTCATGAGGGATGAACTTTAGCCCGCCGCGAGCTTTTCGATGCGTTTGGCGGCGTTCTCGAGCGCGCCGACAGCCCGGGTTTCGACGCGGGCATGGTCCGATTGCACGCGGGCGAGTTCGGCCTGCACGACCGAAAGCCGAGCCCGAAGGTCCGTCAACTCGTCGGCCAGCAGCAGCGAGCCCATCAGGAACAGGCGGGTTTCGCCCAGTTGCCCCATGTCCTGCGAGACTTGGCGGACCTGGCGGTCGAAGGTCCGGGCGAGTTCGATCAGATGAGCCTCCTGACCATCTTCGCAGCCGACGGCGTAAGGCCGGCCGTTCACGGTGATGTTGACCTGAGCCATGGGGGTTTAAGCCTCCTCGGTCTGGGACTGAGTATTTTCGTCGGCGTCGTCACTGGAGAGCGCCGCCTTGATTTCGGCGATCGCGCGACCCAGCGCCGCAGACGCTTCGGCGCCAGCTTCCTCCAGCGCTTTTTCGCGCTGGCGGGACTGATCGAGTTCGGCGGCCAATTTGGCGCTATCCTGATCGAACAGGCCGCCAATCTCCGCGCCTGGCTTGCCCGCCTGCCCCGACAGGCGTTGCTCCAACTGGGAGATCGCCCGTTCCAGACGTTTCACAGCTTGATCGAGGGGGTTGTCGCCCGCCGGCTCCCGCATGATTCGACGCTCCGAAAGTGTGTCCGTTAATCTATAGACTGCGCCGGGCGCGCACTGAAACCCGCCCTGTGGCGTGACGCTTCCTTGATTCTTCAGGCCGTGCGTGCGACGCCGCGCGCAAATCCCGCCCAGATTGACCGGAAAAGATAATGTCCGCACCGCAGCACACCATGGCCGACGCGATCCGCGTGCTCTCGATGGACGCCGTCCACAAGGCTAAGTCGGGGCACCAAGGCATGCCCATGGGCATGGCCGATGTCGCCACGGTGCTCTGGACCAAATTCCTGAAGTACGACGCCAACCGCCCCGACTGGGCCGACCGCGACCGCTTCGTGCTCTCGGCGGGCCACGGCTCGATGTTGCTCTACTCGCTGCTGCACCTGACCGGCTTCAAGGCCGTGACGATGGACCAGATCCGCGACTTCCGTCAGTGGGGCTCCAACACCGCCGGCCACCCGGAGTACGGCCACACCCCCGGCGTTGAAACCACCACCGGTCCGCTGGGCCAGGGCATCGCCACCGCCGTCGGCATGGCCATGGCAGAACGCCACCTGGCTTCGCGCTTCGGTGACGACCTTGTCGACCACCGCACCTGGGTGATCGCCGGCGACGGCTGCCTGATGGAAGGCGTCAGCCACGAGGCCGCCTCGATCGCCGGCCGCTTCAAGCTGGCCAAGCTGACCGTGCTGTTCGACGACAACAACACCACCATCGACGGGGAAGCTACGATCTCCGAGACCGGCGACCAGCTCGCCCGCTTCAAGGCCTATGGCTGGGCCGTGAAGGAAGTCGACGGCCACCACCCCGGCAAGATCGCCGCGGCCATGAAGTGGGCCACCCGCCAGAACCGCCCGACCTTCATCGCCTGCAAGACCAAGATCTCGAAGGGCGCGGGCCGCAAGGAAGGCGACCCCCACAGCCACGGCTACACGCTGTTCGACGACGAGATTGCCGACGCCCGTCTGGCCATGGGCTGGACCGCCGAGCCCTTCGTGGTGCCGGAAGAAGTCCTCAAGCCTTGGCGCGCCGCCGGCAAGAAGGGCGGCAAGGTCCGCAAGAAGTGGGAAGCCCAGCTTTCCAAGTCGGCGCTGAAAGGTGAGTTCGAACGCGCCATGCGCGGCGACCTGCCGGCCGGCGCCTTTGAGCGCATCGACGCCCATATCGCCGAAGCCGCGGCCACCAAGCCCGCCGCCGCCACCCGCCAGCACTCCGGCTCGGCCCTGGACCACCTGGTCCCGGCGATCCCGGAACTGGTCGGCGGCTCGGCCGACCTGACTGGCTCCAACAACACCTTCGTCAAGGGCACCAAGGCCTTCGACCTGCCTGACTATGACGGCCGCTACGTCCACTACGGCGTGCGCGAGCACGGCATGGCCGCAGCGATGAACGGCATGGCGTTGCATGGCGGCGTGATCCCGTTCTCGGGCACCTTCCTGGTGTTCTCCGACTACAGCCGTCCGGCGATCCGCCTCGGCGCCCTGATGGGGACCCGCGTCGTCCACGTGATGACCCACGACTCGATCGGCGTCGGTGAAGACGGCCCGACCCACCAGCCGGTGGAACATGTCGGCTCGCTGCGGATGATCCCGAACCTGAACGTCTATCGTCCGGCCGACGCGGTGGAAGCCGCCGAATGCTGGAAGCTGGCGCTCTCGACCAAGAAGACGCCTTCGGTGATGGCCCTGTCACGGCAGAAGGTGCCGGCGGTGCGCGACTCCGCCCCTGAGAACCTCTGCGCCAAGGGCGCCTATGAGCTGGTCGCCGCCAGCGGCCCGGCCAAGGTGACGATCTTCGCCTCCGGCACCGAGGTCTCGATCGCCGTCGCCGCCCGCGCGACCCTGGAAGCTGAAGGCGTCGCCACCCGCGTCGTCTCGACCCCCTGCTGGGAATTGTTCGGCTTCCAATCGCCCAGCTACCAGGCCGAGGTTATCGGCACGGCGCCGGTCCGCGTCGCCGTCGAGGCCGGTCTCGGCTTCGGCTGGGAGCGGTTCATCGGTGAGGACGGCGCCTTCGTCGGCATGAAGGGCTTCGGCGCCAGCGCCCCGGCCGAGCGGCTCTACAAGGAATTCGGCATCACCGCCGAAGCCGTTGTCGCCGCCGCCAAAGCCAAGCTGGGCTAAGCACCATGCGCCTCGGTACGCCGCTCTCGCCCACCGCCGTGAAGGTTATGCTGCTCGGCTCGGGCGAGCTCGGCAAAGAGGTCGCTATCGAGCTGCAGCGGCTCGGCTGCGAGGTCATCGCCGTCGACCGCTACCCGAACGCCCCGGCCCATCAGGTCGCCCACCGCAGCCACGTCATCGCGATGACTGACGCTGCGGCGCTGCGGGCGCTGGTGGAGCTCGAGCGTCCGCACCTGATCGTGCCGGAGATCGAGGCGATCGCCACCGACGAGCTGGTGGCGATCGAGGCTGAAGGGCTGGCGACTGTCATCCCGACGGCCCGCGCCGCCCAACTGACCATGAACCGCGAGGGCATCCGCAAGCTGGCGGCCGAGCAACTTGGCCTGCCGACCTCGCCCTACGCTTTCGCGTCCTCGGAAGCCGAACTGGCCGCCGCCGCGGCGCAGGTCGCAGGCTTCCCCTGCTTCGTGAAGCCGGTGATGTCCTCGTCCGGCAAGGGCCAATCCTACGTCGAGGGGCCCGAGGGGATCACTGAGGCCTGGCGCTATGCCATGGAGGGCGGCCGGGTCGAACAGACCCGCGTCATCGTCGAGGGCAAGATCGATTTCGACTTCGAGATCACTCTGCTGACCGTACGCTCGGTCGGTGCGGACGGTCAGGTGGGCGTCAGCTTCTGCGAACCCATCGGCCACCGCCAGGTGAAGGGCGACTATGTCGAAAGCTGGCAACCCCAGGCGATGAGCCCGGCCGCCCTGGACCGAGCCCAACAGATCGCCCGCGACGTCACCACCGAACTGGGCGGTCTTGGCCTGTTCGGCGTCGAACTCTTCGTACGCGGCGACGAGGTCTGGTTCTCCGAGGTCAGCCCGCGCCCGCACGACACCGGGCTTGTCACCCTGGTCACCCAGAACCTCAGCGAGTTCGCCCTGCACGCTCGCGCGATCCTCGGACTGCCGGTCAGCACCGATCTGCGTGAACCCGGCGCCAGCGCGGTGATCTATGGCGGGATGGACGCGCAAGGAATCGCCTTCGAAGGCGTCGCCGAGGCGCTCAGCGTCCCCGGCGCGGACCTGCGTCTGTTCGGCAAGCCCGAGGCCTTCGAACGCCGCCGCATGGGCGTGGCCCTGGCGCGCGGCGCCGATGTCGATTTGGCCCGCGAGCGCGCACGCACGGCCGCCGCCTGCGTAAAGCCTGTCGCCGGCTAGCCGCCCGGCGAGGGCTTGAGGGCCGTGTCGGCGATGTGCCAGCTCAGCTGGTCCGCGGTCGCGCCCGGCACGTCATTGACCCGGCGCAGACGCACCTTGCCCTTCATGTTCACCGGCTCGCCGGTCTTCATGGTCCCGTAGACCACGACCGGAACCTCGACGAACAACGAGCCCGCCGCGCCCTCGATCTCACCAGGCGCGCCGATCTGCGCATTGTAGCTGGCGTACTTGGCGAAGCTGGCGGCGAAGTCCTTGGCGCTCATCCCGCTGGCTTTGCCGCTGTCGCTCCAGAGCTTCCAGGCGTCATCGAACTTCTTGTCGGCGACGAGGGCGAAATAGGTCTGCACCACATTGGCCGCCCCCTGGGCGCTCTGCGGCGTGAACCCGGCCTCGGAGACCGGGGTCCGGTCGTCAGGCAAGCCGCCGGGGCTGCCAGGCGGCGGAGGCGTGACGGCTGCGGCCTCGCCCGCGGCCTTCACACGGCAATTGACGCCCGGCGCCGTGGCGATGTCCTCGCCGGCCGCCAGCGGACTGAGCTGGCCCTGGTCCATGCCCTTTGACCACCACTGGACGCCTTCGCCGATATAGCGGGCGCCGCTGGCCGAGATGGCGATCTTCAGAGTTCGCTTCACCCCGCCGACATCAACGATGGCGGTGTCCGGATCGGGATAGGTCGCCCGCACGGTGCGGCCGTCCTCGCAGACATAGGTGATGAAGGTCGTGTCAGCCGGTGGGCTGACCTCCGCCGCCTTCTCCGGCGCACGGTTACAGGCGCTCAGGGCGACCAAGGCCGCAGCGCCAACGGTCGTCAGAATATGTAGTTTCGCCACGCCAGCGATCCCCGATCGGCGCCGGGCGAGATCAGGTCCCGGCGTTGGAAGGAGCGCTCTAGGCGCGATCCCGTTCCCACAGATTGCGCCAGTTCGGCGTCTGAAACGCCCAGAAAGCCGCCTAGGGCTTGACTCCCCGTGCCCTGACCTCAAGAAACCGACCCAAATCAATTGGCTCAGGAGTTTCTCGATGACCGTTCGCGTCGCCATCAATGGTTTCGGCCGTATCGGCAGGTTGGTCCTGCGTTCGATCGTCGAGCATGCGCGACAAGACATCGAGGTCGTCGCGATCAACGACCTGGGCCCGGTCGAGACCAACGCCCACCTGCTGCGCTACGACAGCGTCCACGGCCGCTTCCCGGGCAAGGTCGTCGTTGACGGCGACACCATCGACGTGGGCCGCGGCAAGATCAAGGTGACGGCGGTCCGCAATCCGGCGGAACTGCCTCACAAGGAACTGGGCGTCGATATCGCCTTGGAATGCACCGGCATCTTCACCGCCCGCGACAAGGCCAAGGCTCACCTGGAAGCCGGCGCCAAGCGCGTGCTGATCTCCGGCCCGTCCGGCGACGCCGACAAGACCATCGTCTACGGCGTGAACCACCAGACCCTGACCGCCGAAGACCTGATCGTCTCCAACGCCTCATGCACCACCAACTGCCTGGCTCCGGTGGCCAAGGTCCTGCACGAGCTGGCCGGCATCGAGCGTGGCTACATGACCACGATCCACTCCTACACTGGTGACCAGCCGACCCTGGACACCATGCACTCCGACCTCTACCGCGCCCGCGCCGCGGCCATGTCGATGATCCCGACCTCGACCGGCGCAGCCAAGGCTCTGGGTCTGGTGATGCCGGAACTGCAGGGCAAGTTGGACGGCTCCTCGATCCGGGTGCCCACCCCGAACGTTTCGGTTGTGGACCTGACCTGGGTGCCCGGCCGCACCCTGACCAAGGAAGAGATCAACGCCGCCCTGATCGCCGCGGCGACCAGCGGCCCGCTGAAGGGAATCCTGGACGTCAGCGACGAGCCGCTGGTGTCGATCGACTTCAACCATGCTCCGGCCTCCTCGACCGTGGCTCTGGCCCAGACCCAAGTGATCGACGGCGGCCTCGGCCGCGTGCTGAGCTGGTACGACAATGAGTGGGGCTTCTCGACCCGCATGAGCGACACCGCCCTCGCCATGGCCAAACTGATCTAAACCCTGGGACGGGCGCCTCGAGAGACGGCGCCCGTTTCGTTTTTCGGATCCAACTGCCCCCCGGGGATAGACCTCCCCCCTGGGCGGCCGGAGCCTATCGCATGACCTTCGAGACCCTCGACGACGCTGATTTGGCCGGCAAACGCGCCCTTGTCCGCGTTGACCTCAACGTGCCGATGCACGACGGCGAAGTTTCGGACGACACGCGCTTGCGGGCCGCAGTGCCGACCATCGAAAAACTGCGCGCCGGCGGCGCCACAGTGATCCTGCTGGCGCACTTCGACCGCCCCAAGGGCAAGCGTGTGCCGGAGATGAGCCTGGCGCCGATCGCCATCGCGCTGGCCAAGGTGCTGGGCTCGCCGGTCGGCTTCGCCAATGATTGCGTAGGGCCGGTGGCCGCGGACGCTGTCGCCGCCCTGAAGCCGGGCGACGTGCTGCTGCTCGAAAACGTCCGCTTCCATGCGGGCGAGGAAAAGAACGATCCGGACTTCGCCAGGGCTCTGGCCGCCAACGGCGATCTTTATGTGAATGACGCCTTCTCGGCCGCGCACCGCGCTCACGCCTCGACCGAAGGCCTGGCCCATCTGCTGCCGGCCTATGCTGGCGAGCAGATGCGGCTGGAGCTGACCGCGCTCGACAAGGCGCTGGGCAATCCTGAGCGCCCGGTGATGGGGATTGTCGGCGGCTCCAAGGTGTCGAGCAAGCTCGACCTGCTACGCAATCTGGTGACCAAGCTGGACAAGCTGGCCATCGGCGGCGGCATGGCCAACACCTTCCTCTACGCCCAAGGCCACGACGTCGGGGCGTCCTATTGCGAGAAAGACCTGGCCGAAACCGCGCGCGACATCATTCGCCTGGCCGGCCAGAACAACTGCAAACTCTTCCTGCCGGTCGACATCGTGGTGGCCGAGAAGATGGCGCCCGGCGCTGCGGCGCGCGTTCGCGGCCTGGGCGAGGTCGATGAGGATGAGCGGATCCTGGACGCCGGCCCGGAGAGCGTTGAGCGTCTCTGCCGCGCCATGGCCAACTCCAAGACCTTGATCTGGAACGGTCCGCTTGGCGTGTTCGAGATCCCGCCCTTCGACAAGGGCACCATGGCCGCCGCGCGCTACGCCGCGCAATTGGCCAAGGAAGGCAAGCTGGTGGCCGTCGCCGGCGGGGGTGATACAGTCGCCGCCCTCAACGCGGCAGGCTGCGCCGACGATTTCACGTTCGTCTCCACGGCGGGCGGCGCGTTTCTTGAATGGATGGAAGGCAAGGAGCTGCCCGGCGTGGCGGCGCTTGCCAGTTAACTGATTTACGGAGGGCAGGGCATGGCCCGGGTTACCTTGAGACAACTTCTGGATCACGCGGCCGAGCAAGGCTACGCGGTCCCGGCGTTCAATATCAACAACATGGAACAGGCGCTGGCGATCATGGAGGCCGCTGAGGCCACCGACTCGCCGGTGATCATGCAGGCTTCCCGCGGCGCCCGCTCCTACGCCAACGACATCGTGCTGAAGCACCTGATCGACGCGATGGCCGAGCTGTATCCGCACATCCCGATCTGCATGCACCAGGACCACGGTAATAACGAAGCCACCTGTGCGACGGCGATCCAGTACGGCTTCACCTCGGTGATGATGGACGGCTCGCTGATGGCCGACGCCAAGACCCCGGCCGACTATGACTACAACGTCCGCGTCACCCGCAGCGTCGTGGACATGGCCCACTGGGTCGGCGCCTCGGTCGAGGGCGAGCTCGGCGTGCTGGGCAGCCTCGAGACCGGCATGGGCGAGAAGGAAGACGGCCACGGCTTCGAGGGTAAGCTCGGCCACGACCAACTGCTGACCGATCCCGACCAGGCCGTCGACTTCGTGAAGGCCACCCAGGTCGACGCCCTGGCCATCGCCATGGGCACCAGCCACGGCGCCTACAAGTTCACGCGCAAGCCGGACGGCGACGTCCTGGCCATGAACGTGATCGAGGAAATCCACCGCCGTCTGCCCAACACCCACCTGGTGATGCACGGCTCCTCCTCGGTGCCGCAGGACCTGCAGGACCTGATCAACAAGTACGGCGGCGAGATGCCCCAGACCTGGGGCGTGCCGGTCGAAGAGATCCAGCGCGGCATCAAGCACGGCGTGCGCAAGATCAACATCGACACCGACAACCGGATGGCCATCACCGCGGCGATCCGGAAGGTCTTCGTCGAAAAGCCGGGCGAGTTCGATCCGCGCGGCTACCTGAAGCCTGCCAAGGAAGCCATGCGCGCCATCTGCGTCCAGCGCTTCGAGGAGTTCGGCACGGCCGGCCAGGCTCACAAGATCAAGGCGATCCCGCTGTCTGAAATGGCCAAGCGCTACGCCTCGGGCGAACTGGCGCCCAAGATCGACCTCTCGCGCCAAGCGGCCGAATAGTCGTCGCCCCACATCGAACTAAAGCAAAGCCGTCGCCCGCAAGGGCGGCGGCTTTCTGCGTGGCGGAACCACTCGTGCCCCTCGCAGCTTCCTAGGGAATGAAGAACGGCCTCATCGTGCTGGCCTCCCTCGTGTGCGTCGCCGCCCTGGCGGGACTGGCGGGCTGGACGTTCTATGCGGGTTCCAGGATCGGGGGCGGCTGGGGCGCTCTCTCCCCGGTGTTGCTGTACGTCATTGGGGGACTGGTCGTGGTGGGCGCCTTGACCGGCGGCCTGATGTGGCTGGCCTTCTACTCATCGCGGCGGGGCTATGACGAGCCCTATGATGTGAACCATCCCCCGCGTCGAAAGCCCTAGTCCACGTTCGCCCCGCGCATCTCACGCACGAACAGTCCGCCGATCACTACGGTCACCGCCGCCACCACGATCGGGTACCAGAGCCCGAAATAGATGTTGCCGGTCGCCGCCACCATGGCGAACGCCGTGGTGGGCAGGAAGCCGCCGAACCAGCCGTTGCCGATATGATAGGGCAAGGACATCGAAGTGTAGCGGATCCTCGCCGGGAACATCTCCACCAGGGCCGCGGCTACTGGGCCGTAGACCATGGTCACATAGAGCATCAACAGGAACAGCAGGCCGACCACCGCCGGCTTGTGCACCTGGTCAGGGTCGGCCTTGGCTGGGTAGCCCGCCTGATGCAGGGCGGCGGACAAGCCCTTCGTCCAGTCGGCTTTCTTCGCCGCGAACTCGGCCTTCGGCAGGGCTTCGCCTCGGAAGCTCGGAACCTGCACCTCGCCGATCTTGACGACGGCGACAGTCCCGGTGGGCGCGGCGACGTTCTCATAGGTGACGCCGGCGCTGGCCAAGGCGGCCTTGGCCACATCGCAGGAGGTGGAGAAAGCGGTCTTGCCAACCGGATCGAACTGGAACGAACAATCGGCGGGATCGGCGATCACCCGCACCGGAGCGCTGGCCGAGGCGGCCGCCAGCGCGGGGTTGGCCGCGGCGGTGAGCGCCTTGAAGATCGGGAAGTAGGTCAAGGCGGCCAACAGGCAGCCGGCCAGGATGATCGGCTTGCGGCCGATCTTGTCCGACAGCCAGCCGAACACCACGAAGAACGGGGTGCCGAGGATCAGGGCGCAAGCGACCAGGGTGTTGGTCAGCGCCCCATCGACCTTCAGCGTCTTCTCCAGGAAGAACAGGGCGTAGAACTGGCCAGTGTACCAGACCACCGCCTGGCCCGCGGTCAGCCCGACCAGCGCCAGCAGCACGATCTTCAGGTTGGGCCACTTGGCGAAGGATTCGGTCAGCGGCTTCTTCGAGGTGGTGCCCTCATCGACCATCTTCTGGAAGACCGGGCTCTCGTTCAGCTTCAGGCGGATCCAAAGCGAGACACCGAGCAGCACCGCCGAAACCAGGAATGGGATGCGCCAGGCCCAGGCCTTGAACACTTCCTCGCCGGTCATCGAGCGCACAGCCAGGATCACCAACAAGCTGAGGAACAGACCGAGCGTCGCGGTGGTCTGGATCCAGCTCGTATAGAGGCCGCGCTTACCGGGCGGGGCGTGTTCGGCGACATAGGTCGCCGCGCCGCCATACTCGCCGCCGAGGGCCAGGCCCTGAATCAAGCGCATGACGATCAGAAGGATGGGGGCGAGAACGCCGATCTGGTCGTAGCCGGGCAGCAGGCCGACCGAGAAGGTCGAGACCCCCATCAGCAACATGGTTACCAAGAAAGTGTTCTTGCGGCCCCAGAGGTCGCCTAGCCGTCCGAACACCAGCGCCCCAAAGGGTCGCACGGCGAACCCAGCCGCGAAGGCCAGGAGGGCGAAGATGTAGCCCGTGGTCTCATTGACCCCGGAAAAGAAGTGTTGGGTGATGAACCCGGCCAGCGAGCCGTAAAGATAGAAGTCGTACCACTCGAAGACCGTGCCGGCAGACGCCGCGCCGATCACCAATCGGTGGTTCGTCTTCTCGACGACGCTGTCGCCCGCCACCGCCTCGGCCATCCTATCCCCCGCCTCTTCTTGTTGGGGGAGAGCCTAGCGGGATTTCGGGGAAATCTGGAAGCGGTTCGTCGGGGACGGCGTCCGTTGGCGCCGAAGCTCTTGTTCCGGCCGACGGTGGGTAACCTCTACCCCAAGATGCGGTGTCTATGGATGGCCGGGTCAAGAGCCCGGCCATGACGATCCGCGGGGGGAGTGACCAATCGCGGCTGGGGCACATGCGTAGACCCCACCAGTTCGTCATGGCCGGGCCCTTGTCCCGGCCATCTATACGCACCAAGCTTGGCCATGGATCCCGTGCATGCCAACAACGCGGTCTACATTCTGGCGAGCGGCAAACATGGCACGCTCTACGTCGGCGTGACCGCAAACTTGCTCCGACGCATACATGAGCACCGCGAGAGCACGACGCCGGGATTCACCAGCCGTTACGGCGTGACACGCTTGGTCTGGTTTCGACGCTGCTTCACGGTGGTTGAGGCCATCCGTTGGGAGAAGCGGCTGAAGAAGTACAAGCGCGACTGGAAGATCGCATTGATTGAGCAAGACAATCCGCACTGGGACGACCTGTTTCCCGGCCTGCTCTGACAGAGTCTATGGATGGCCGGGACTTCGCCCGGCCATGACGATCCGTGGGGTGGTAGACCGCCCTAGTGGCCGCCGCCGCCTTCGAGTTCGCCGAGCGCACTCTGCAGATAGTTCTGCTCGCCGAGCGACTTCACCAGCGACAGTTGCGTCTCCAGGAAATCGATGTGCTCCTCGGTGTCGGTGAGGATTTCGCGCAGGATCTGACGGGTGACGTAGTCTTCCGCAGCCTCGCACTCCTTGATGCCGGCAATTTGATCGACCCGGCCGGTGACCTCGACTGACAGGTCGGAGGTCATGCACTCGGGCACGTTCTCGCCGATCTTCAGCTTATGCAGGTCCTGCAGGTTCGGCAGGCCGTCGAGGAAGAGGATGCGCTTGATGAGCTTGTCGGCGTGCTTCATCTCGCCGATGGACTCGTCATAGGTGATCTTGGCGAGCCGGGTGAAGCCCCAGTTTTCATACATGCGGGCGTGCAGGAAATACTGGTTCACCGCAGTCAGCTCATTGGTGAGCACAGCGTTCAAACGCCGAATGATGGCTTTGTCGCCTTGCATGGGAACCTCCTCGAATCCGTTTTCGAGGGGCAAACTCTTACTCGGGGCGAGACGAGTCAAAGCCTATGTTTGCAAGTGATTCCGCGTTTCGTTCGCAAGCTTGCGAATAGTTCGGCGTTCCAGATGAACGCCCTATTCGGCGGCGAAGCGAAGAGCCTGATCCTGCTCGCTGATCATCTTGCGCATGTCGCAGACGCAACGAGCGCATTGGGCTTGAGAACCGCATGCGCGGAAGACCTCGGCCGGACGGCTGGCGCCGGCCTCGATGGCGGCGCGGACTTCGCGCTCCCGGATCCCGTTACAGTTACAAACGTACAAGACGGACTTCTCCCGACCAGGAGTCCTATTTAGCAACTGCGAACGCCGTTGCAAATCATTTGCAAGTTGTAACCCGACGCCATGCGTCAGTTTGTCGCATGCTTGGAGCTTGGCCCGGCACGTTGTTCGGCATGATGTGATGACAACCGCAGTCAATCGCGATTGCAGTTTCAGAGCTGGGGACCGAACGTCATGGACGTCGACGCCTTGATGCTGTCGCGACTGCAGTTCGCGTTCACTATCGCCTTCCACATCATCTTTCCCAGTTTCACCATTGGTCTGGCCAGTTACCTCGCGGTTCTGGAGGGGCTGTGGCTGACGACACGGAACGAGGTGTTCAAGACCCTCTATCTTTTCTGGGTGAAGATATTCGCGATCTCATTCGGCATGGGCGTCGTGACCGGCGTGGTCATGAGCTACCAGCTCGGGTCCAACTGGAGCGTGTTCTCCACGGTGGTCGCCCCGGTCATTGGGCCGCTGCTGGCCTTCGAGGTGCTTACAGCCTTCTTCCTGGAGGCGAGCTTCCTGGGGATCATGCTGTTCGGCTGGAAGAAGGTCGGGCCAGGCCTTCACTTCACCGCCACGGTGCTGGTCGCCGTCGGCACGCTGATCTCCGCCTTCTGGATCATCTCGGCCAATAGTTGGATGCAATATCCAACCGGGTTTGCGCGCACGCCCGAGGGTGGTCTGATCGCGACCGACTGGATGGCGGTGATCTTCTCGCCGAGTTTCGCTTCGCGGCTGATGCACATGACGCTCGCTGCGTACCTGACCACCGCTCTCGTCGTGGGGGCGGCCTCGGCCTGGCGCCTGCTGAAGCGGCCCGAGGAGCCAGAGTCCCGAATGAGCCTGCGGATGGCGGTCGGCATGCTGGCCATTGTGGCCCCCATGCAGCTGCTGGTCGGCGACCTTTCGGGCAAGGATGTGCTGCGCCTGCAGCCGGCCAAGCTGGCGGCGATCGAGGCCTTCTGGGAAACCGGCCCCGAACAGGCCTTCCACATCGTCGCCTGGCCCGATCGCGCGACCGAAAGCAACCGGTGGGAAGTCTCCATCCCCAAGGTTGGCAGCCTGATCACCGCCGGCTCGACCAAGGCCGAGGTCAAGGGCCTGAAGGCGTTCGCCCCGGAAGACCGACCACCGGTCGCGATCGTCTTCTGGTCCTTCCGGGTGATGGTCGGGCTCGGCATCGCGATGATCGCCCTGGGCGCCTGGGGGGTCTGGCTGTGTTGGCGCGCGGCGCCTGAACAATCCCGGCCCTTCCTTCATGCCTGCGTCGCCATGGGGCCGGCTGGCTTCGTAGCGGTGATCTCCGGCTGGATTGTCGCAGAGGTCGGACGCCAGCCCTGGGTGGTCACTGGCGTCTTGCGCACCGCCGATGCGGTGTCACCGGTTGGGGCGGGCCAAGTCTCGGCCTCGCTCCTGGGCTTCCTGGTGGTCTACGCGGTGATCTTCTCGGTCGGTGTTCTCTACATCATACGGCTGATGGCCGAGGGACCGGTGGCAGGTTCCGACGAGCCGCCTCCCGCCGGCGCCCGAGCCCCCGGCTCGGCCTTGGCCGCCGCGCCGGAAGATCCAGGCCACAACTCCGCGAGCTGGGGAGACCGGCCATGACTCTCGACCTCCCGCTGATCTGGGCCGTCATCATCGCCACGGCCGTGTTGCTCTACGTGCTGCTGGACGGCTTCGACCTCGGCGTCGGCATCCTCTTTCCCTTCGCGGCCACGCCCGCCGACCGCGACGCGATGATGGATTCCATCGCCCCGGTCTGGGACGGCAACGAGACCTGGCTGGTGCTGGGCGGCGGCGGCATGTTCGCCGCCTTCCCTCTCGCCTATTCGGCGATCCTGCCGGCGCTCTACATCCCCGTCATCCTGATGTTGCTGGCCTTGATCCTCCGGGGCGTGGCCTTTGAGTTCCGGCTGCGGGGCCGTCGGCGCGGCAAAGCCTTCTGGACGGCGGCCTTCGCGGGCGGTTCGATCTGCGCGACCTTCGCCCAGGGCCTGATCCTCGGCGGCTTCATCCAGGGCATCACGCTGGACGAGAACTTGGCCTTTGGCGGCGGCCCGTTCGACTGGCTAACGCCCTACACCCTGCTGGTGGCCGCCGGCCTGGTCGCCGGCTACGCCGTGCTCGGCGCGACCTGGCTGGTCTGGAAGACCGAGGCCGAACTGCATGGCGACGCCCGGCGCTGGGCCTGGATCGCGGGCGGCGCCACCGCCGTGCTGCTTGGCGCGGTGAGCTTGGCTACGCTGCTCGTCCATCCGCGGGTGGCCGAACGCTGGGGCTATGTGGATGGAGCCTTGGACATGGCCAGGTTCCTGCCCCACCTGCCGATCCCGCTGCTGGGGCTGGCGGGCTTGGCGATCATCGCGATCGGCCTGTCGCGTCGCTCGCACGGCTGGCCGCATCTGGGCGCGAGCCTAGTGTTTCTGTCCGGCTATTTTGGGCTG
Organism: Phenylobacterium sp.; assembly: GCF_030681155.1. GTDB lineage: Bacteria > Pseudomonadota > Alphaproteobacteria > Caulobacterales > Caulobacteraceae > Phenylobacterium. The sequence continues at coordinate 107,321 of NZ_JAUXXE010000071.1, forward strand.
GCGGCGGGCTTCTTCCCCAACATCGTGCCCTACGACATGACCTATCGTCAGGCCGCCAACCAGGACAACGCCCTGGCCCTGATGCTGGTTGGGGTGGCGATCCTGCTGCCGGTAATCCTGGGATATACGATCTGGGTCTATTGGCTGTTCAGAGGCAAGGTGACGGCCGATGCGGGATATCATTGAGCCCCCGCCCGAGCCGGGCGATCCCCTGCCCCCGTGGTACAAGCGCCTCGCCTGGTTCTTCGGCATCGCTGTGGCCGCAACCAGCGTCACCGCCATCGTGGCCTATACGATGAAGGCGCTGTTGCCGGACTATCCGCAGGGTTAGAAGGCGGTCATGACCGCCGATTGCCGCCTCTATCTGATCACCCCGCCGCGCCTGGACGACCTCGCCGCCTTCGGCCGGCTGCTCGCCCAGACCCTGGACGCCGGAGATGTCGCCGCCCTGCAGATCCGCCTGAAGGATCAACCTGATCAGGTGATCGCCGCGGCGGTCGACGCGCTCTCGCCCATCGCCCAGGCGCGCGGTGTGGCGGTCATCCTGAACGACCGCCCGGACCTGGCCGCCAAGCTCGGCTGCGACGGGGTCCATGTCGGCCAGTCGGACACGCCGCTAAAGGACGCGCGCAAGATCATGGGGCCGGACGCGATGATCGGCGTCACCTGCCATGACAGCCGCCACCTGGCGATGGAAGCGGCCGAGGGCGGCGCCGACTATGTCGCGTTCGGCGCCTTTTTCCCGACCACCACCAAGGAAGCCCCCACCCAGGCCGAGCCGGAAATCCTGACCATCTGGCAGCAGTTCATGGAGACCCCATGCGTCGCCATCGGCGGGATCAACGCCGACAACGCTGCAGGCCTAGCCAAGGCCGGCGCCGACTTCCTGGCGGTTTCGGCCGGCGTCTGGGCGCACCCGCAAGGCCCGGCCGCGGGGGTGAAGGCCATCGAGGCGGCCATCGCCCAGGGCTTGTCGGAACGCGGTTGAGGCCTATCCTTGCCTTGAGGCCCTGCTCCCACTAGGTTCCGCGCCTCGAATTTCCGCCTTTCCGGCGCGTTTAGCGCACCCTTGGCGCTAGAACTGGAACCACCTGTGTCGACGCAAACCGCCCTTCTGAAAGTGATGTCCGACGCCGCCCGCAAGGCGGCCCGGGGCCTGAACCGTGATTTCGGCGAGCTTTCCGAGCTGCAGGTGTCGCGCAAGGCGCCGGCTGATTTCGTCTCGGCCGCGGACATCAAGGCCGAGCAGGCGGTGTTCGAAGCGCTGGAAAAGGCCCGCCCCGGCTACAGCTTCCTCGGCGAGGAACGCGGCCTGATCGAAGGCACCGACAAGACCCACACCTGGATCGTCGATCCGCTGGACGGCACCACCAACTTCCTGCACGCCATCCCGCACTTCGCGATCAACATCGCCCTGCAGCGCGAAGGCGCAATCGTGGCGGCGGTGACCTACAACCCCGTCACCAACGAGTTGTTCTGGGCCGAAAAGGGCAAGGGCTGCTTCGTCAACGACAAGCGCCTGCGCGTCGCTGGCCGCAAACACCTGGACGAAAGCGTGCTGGGCACCGGCATCCCGTTCCTCGGTCACGGCCAGCACGCCCGCTTCCTGAAAGAGCTGCACCAGATCAGCCAGCGCGTGGCCGGCGTTCGTCGCTTCGGCGCGGCGTCCCTGGACCTGGCATATGTCGCCGCCGGTCGCATGGACGGCTTCTGGGAGCGCGACCTGAAGCCCTGGGACATGGCTGCGGGCCTGCTGATGATCCAGGAAGCTGGCGGCAAGGTCACCGACATGGACGGCGGCGAGGACATGCTGACCAAGGGTTCGATCTGCACCGCTAATCTTGAGCTGCACCCGCTGATGCTCGATAAACTGAAAGCGGCCGGCTAGGGCGCCCAGCCGCACGTGGAGGCTGAGCTCAAAGCTTGGCCTTGACGAAAGCGGCGCCGAGGACGGCTAGATCGTTCTCATGCATCTGACGCGCCGCGCCTTCACCGCCGCCACCGCCGCCCTTACGGCCACCCCCGCCATGGCCAAGCCCGTGCAAAAGCCGATCGTCATCGCCCATAGGGGCGCGAGCGGCGAGCGCCCTGAGCACACGCTGATGGGCTATCGCCTGGCCATTGATCAGGGCGCCGACTTCATCGAGCCCGACCTTGTCCTGTCGATGGACGGGGTCCTGGTCGTTCGCCACGAGAATGAAATCGGCGGAACCACAGACGTGGCCTCGCGGCCGGAGTTCGCCGCCCGCCAGACCGTCAAGTTCATCGACGGCGAAAAGATCACAGGCTGGTTCGCCGAGAACTTCACGCTCGCCGAACTGAAGACCCTGCGTGCACGCGAGCGCATGCCCGACCTGCGTCCGGGCAGCGCCAAGTTCGACGGCCGCGAACCGATCGCGACGTTCCAGGAAGTCATCGACCTCGCCAGGACGGAAAGCCGCCGCGTGGGCCGCACCATCGGCCTCTATCCGGAGATGAAGCATCCGGCCTTCCTGGCCAGCATCGGTCTGCCGATCGAGGCGCGGCTCGCGGCGGCGTTGAAAAGCAATGACTTGGACAGCGCCAGCGCCCCAGTCTTCGTCCAGTGCTTCGAGCCGGCCGCCCTGGTGAGCTTCAAGACGCTCTCCAAGGCCCGGCGCGTGCAGTTGGTCGGGGCCGGCAGCCCGGCCATGATCAGCGCGCAGGGCCTGAAGGCTATCGCGGCCTATGCCGACGGCGTCGGCCCCGACTGGTCGATGGTCCTCCCGACCGTGGACGGCGCTTTAGGTCCCGCGAGCGCCTTGGTGAAGGACGCCCATGCCGCCGGCCTGCTCGTCCATCCCTGGACCGTCCGAGCGGAGAACCGCTTCCTGCCGGCCAAGCTGCGCCGCGGAACTTCACCGGCCGAGCACGGCGACGCCCAAGCCGTGTTCCACGCCCTCTACGCCGCAGGCGTCGACGGCGTGTTCAGCGACTTCCCAGCCATGGCCGTCGCTGCTCGGAGTTGAGCCCTAGGCCGCAGCGTCGCCGAACTGTAAGGCGGCGAGGCGCGAATAGAGCCCGCCCTTGGCGGCGAGCTCGGCGTGGGTCCCTTGTTCGACCACCTTGCCGCCGTCCATGACCACGATGCGGTCGGCCTTGAGTACAGTGGCCAACCGGTGGGCGATGACCAGGGTGGTGTGGCCGACCATGGCGCCTTCCAGCGCCCGTTGGACCAGTTGCTCGTTCTCGGCGTCCAAAGCGCTGGTGGCCTCGTCGAGCAGCAGGATCGGCGTTTCGCGGATCAGGGCGCGGGCGATGGCCAGACGCTGGCGCTGACCGCCCGACAGACTGCGGGCGCGGTCGCCCAGCGGGGTCTCGAAGCCCTGCGGCAGGGCGTCGAGGAAGCCCTCGGCCTGGGCCGCGCAAGCGACGGCGCGAATGGAATCAAGGTCGGCGTCCGGACGCCCGAAGCGGATGTTTTCTGCGGCCGAACCGGAGAACAGCGGCGAGTCCTGCGACACTAGCGCCATGCGAGCCCGCACCTCCGCAGGATCGGCGTCACGCAGATCCACGCCGTCCAGGCGGATCGTCCCGCTCTGCGGGTCATAGAACCGCAGCAGCAACCGGAAGACGGTGCTCTTGCCCGAGCCCGACGGCCCGACCAGGGCCACCCGCTCGCCGGGCGCGACCTTCAGGGAGAAGCCGCTGAGCGCCAGAGCGTCGGGGCGGCCTGGATAGGCGAAGTCGACACGCTCGAACTCGATCTCGCCGCGCGCCGGAACCGGCAGCGCCTTGGGCGCCGCAGGAGCTGCGATAGTGGGCCTGGCGGCCAAAAGCTCGGAGATCCGCTCCATGGCCCCAGCGGCCTTCTGGACGTCACCCCAGGTCTCGCCCAGGGCGCCCACCGAACCAGCGGCCATCACCGAGAGGAAGGCGAACTGGAACAGCGCGCCCCAGGTCATCTCGCCGCGCAGGCCGGCATGGACGCCGAGCCAGAAAATCACCACCACGCCGCCGAAGACGAGGCCGATGACCAGGGCCGTCATGATCGCCCGCGCGGTCATCCGGCGCAGAGAGGTCTGGAACGAGCTTTCGACCGCCTCGCCGAACCGCGCAGCGCCAGCGTCCTCGCGCCCGAAGGCCTGGACGGTCTCAAGCGCGTCAAGAGTCTCGCCGGCATGGCCGACGGCGGCGGCGAACTGATCCTGGGTCGACATGGTCAGCTTGCGGACCCGCTTGCCGAACAAGAACAGCGGCGCCAGCACGAACGGGAAGATGCCCAGCACCAGGCCGGTCAGGCTGGGGCTGACGATGACCAGCAGGATCAGCGCGCCGATCAGCGTCAGCAGATTGCGCAGCGCCACAGAGATAGAGGTAGAGAGGAGGCTCTCGACGATCTGGATGTCGGTGGTCAGGCGCGACAGCACCTCGCCCGTGCGCGTCTTTAAGAAGAAGGTCGGATCGAGGGTCAGGATGTGGGCGTAGGCCGCCTTGCGCAGGTCGGCGGTGATCCGCTCCCCCAGCTTGGTGACGAAGAAGTAGCGCAGGGCGCTGGAGGCCGCGAGCGCCAGGGCCACACCGCCGATGAGCCAGAACCAGGGATCGACCGTCGCCGCGCTGGCCTTGGGGTCGGTCAGGTGGTCGACCAGCAGCCGCACGGCGCCGGAGAGACCCAGGGTGGAAGCGGTCGCGGTTAGCAGGAAGAGGCCCGCCCAGGCGGCGTCGCCCTTGTGCATGGCCAGGAACGGCATCAGGCGGCCGAGCGCCTTGACGTTCCGGCTGCGCGCCCGGCGATCGGCCGCTTCGCTCAAATCCTGGGCCATTGCGGCGCCCGCGCTGGGGCGACCGGGGGCGGGGGCCTCGTGGGCCAGATCACTCATATAAACTAGCGCCCTTGCTCTTCCCGCGCCTTTTCCTGTATACGCGCGGCTTCCTCGCGTCCGCCATCCGTGGCGCCGCGATATATTCCTGCCGCTCCTTTACGTCGGTTGCCCTTTCGATGAAACAAGACACCCACCCCGACTATCACTTCATCACCGTGGTGATGACCGACGGCACGAGCTATCAGACGCGCTCGACCTTCGGCAAAGAAGGCGCGACGCTGAACCTGGATATAGATCCGAAGACGCACCCGGCGTGGACCGGCGGCAACCAGCACATGCTGGACCGTGGTGGTCGCGTGTCGCGCTTCAACGCCAAGTTCGGCGGCTTCACCCGCAAGTAGGACCTGCCCTGCGCGTTCGTCGCGCAGCAGGTCCTTGCGAGCAGCTACAAAAACGCCGCGTCCCGTGCGCGGCGTTTTTTGCTGTGGGTGGATGACGCCCTAGCGGCCTACTCGGCGCGCTCAGTGCGAACGAAACCCTGACAAGCGCTTGGCGCTTGCCGGGATGACACCCTGATGACGGACGCCGCTAGGCCTCAGCGGCCGAAGGCGGCCTGCAATCGGTCAAATTGGGACAGCACCGGGTTCGGGATCTCGATGGTGGTGTCCTCGACATACATCCGGCGGTCGAGGTGGCGGACGCGCTCATAGAGACGCTCTGACCGGTCTAGCAGGGCCAGCAGGCCCACCGGCAAATCTTCGGTGGTGGGACCGCGGCAGACGTCTTCGGCGCCCAATCGGTACCGGTCCTCGCAGGCGCCTTCCGGGGGCATGTCGCCTTCGCGCACCGCGCGCTGGACCAGCAGCCAGGAGGCCACCTGCATCAGGCGGGTGGTGAGGCGCATGCTTTCACCGGCATAGGCCAGGGCCGCATTGCGCGACAAAAGCTTCGACTCTTGGCGGCCGGAGCCGTCGAGATAGCCCGCGGTCTCTTCCACAAGGTCCATGCCCTCCTGGAAGGTCCTGTCGAACAATTCAGACCGCGCGAAGTCCTGGATCACATCGGCTCGCCAGGCGCCCGCAGGGGCAAATCCATCGGTCATCAAAGCACTGAGCCTCTAATAGCTTCGCCCGCTTGGTATGCGGCGCTCGGACCGGTGGGTGTGCAACCCCCGTGCCAAACCTAAACATCGGTTATCCATGATCCGCGTTTACGTTCGGTTATCCGTATACGCAGGTCAGCTTGGCCTTGAGAATAGCGCGTCGGCTTCGGCGCGGCCCGCGCGCTTACGCTCAATCTGGGCACGACACCTGGCGATCTCGGCCTCCAAAGCCTCGATACGCTCCTCCAACTCCACAACGGCGTAGAGTTCGAGATCCTCGCGCATCGCCTCCGTGAGACGCTGACCGCGTCCAACGCGGGTTTCCACCGGTTCTTCCATCAAGAGCCTCCCTTTGCCGGGCGTCCTTCGACGTCTATCTGAGCACTGAGAAACTTTACCCGCAAAACGACCGGAGGGCACACCCGTGAGCGACACCATGACCGCCATCACTGTGGAGGGCGGGCGAGGACCTGCGGAAAACCTGAAGGCGGCCACGATCCCCCGCCCAGTTCCCGGTCCCGGCCAAATCCTGATCAAGGTCCATGCGGCCGGCGTGAACCGTCCCGACCTGGCGCAGCGCATCGGCGCCTATCCGCCGCCGCCCGGCGCGCCCGATACACTGGGCCTGGAAGTCGCCGGCGAGGTTCTGGTCGCCGCCGGCCGCTGGAAGGTCGGCGACAAGGTCTGCGCCCTGCTCGGCGGCGGCGGCTATGCGGAGTATGCCGTGTGCGACTCCCGTCACGCCCTGCCGATCCCCGAGGGCATGGACTATGTGCAGGCCGCCGCCCTGCCCGAGACCGTCTTCACGGTCTTCGCCAACGTATTCGAGCACGGCAGCCTGAAGAGCGGCGAGATCCTGATGGTCCACGGCGCGACGTCCGGGATCGGGACGACGGCGATCCAGATGGCCAAGGCCGCTGGCGCGAAGGTTATCGCCACCAGCCGGGGCGCCGGCAAGGCCGCCGAAGCCCTGAAGCTCGGGGCCGATGTCAGCGTTGACGTGACCACGCAGGACTTCACCGCAATCGCCAAGGCGCAAGGCGGCGTCGATGTGATTCTGGACATGGTCGGGGGCGACTATTTCGCCAAGGGCCTGGATTCGATCCGCACCGGCGGCCGTATCGTCTACATCGCCACCCAGGCCGGCGGCGAAGTCGCCCTGCCGATCTTTAAGCTGATGCTCAAGCGCGCCCTGGTCACCGGCTCGACCCTGCGTCCCCGCGACGCCGACGAAAAGGCGCGACTGGCCGCCGCCATCGAAGCCCAGGTCTGGCCCTGGATCGCGGCCGGCAAGCTGACGCCCCAGATCGACAAGACCTTCCCCCTGACTGAAGCGGCCGCCGCCCACGCCTATCTCGAGGGCGGAAGCCACGTCGGCAAGGTGATGCTGATCGCCGAATGATCAGGCGCTCCTCCCCTCGGGGAGGAGCCGCCACGGCCTACTTCGCCTGCGCGGCCTCGAACGCCGCCAGGCGCTCGTCGGCCAGGCGTTGGCGCTCGGCGCGCATTTCGGGGTCCCAGGAATTGCGCGGCCCCACGAACAGGCCGCCGTCCACCATCAGGTGCGTGCCGGTGACGAAAGCGCTTTCGTCCGAAGCGAAGAACAGCGCCGCATGGGCGATGTCCTCGGGCAGGCCGGGCTTTTCGATCGGCTGAGTGTTCGGCGCACTCTGAGCCATGGTCTGCTTGACCATTCCAGCCATGCCTGCCGGCACCCGATCTGGCGGGGTGAAGATGTTGGTCAGGATCAGGCCTGGGCAAATGGCGTTCACCCGGATCCGGTCGCGCGCCAGATCGGCGGCCGCGACGCGCGTCAGGTGGATGACGCCGGCCTTGGCCACCGAATAGGCGATCGGCCCATACCCGGCCTGGGTTCCGGCGATTGAGGCGGTGTTGACGATGGATCCGCCACCGCGCGCCTTCATGTGCGGAATCGCATAGCGGATGCCAAGCGCCACCGAGCGCAGCAGCAGGTTCTGGGTCTGGTCCCAGCCCTCGCCGGTCATGTCCTCCATGCGGCTCGGCGTCCCGCCGGCCCCGGCGTTGTTGAAGAGGATGTCGAGCCCGCCAAATCGAGCCACCGCGCCGCTCATCAGCGCCTCGATCTGACGCTCGTCCATCACGTCGCAATGTTGATAGGCGACCGCGCCGTCGAACCGCGCCGCCAGCGCCGCGCCGGCCTCGTCGTCGATATCACCGACAAAGACCTTGGCGCCCTGCGCCACGAACACTTCGACCGCGCCCAGCCCAATTCCTGAGCACCCACCGGTGATCACCGCCACCTTGTTCTTCAGCCGACCCAAAAGACGCTCCTCACCTGGTGCGCCTCAACGAGGCGTTGCGCAAACCATCCCCTAGCGCCCCGCCCCGCGCAACGCGGATTTCGAACAACGGGTAGGTTCCGTCGCGTCGACAAGGCTCCGCGCCACCGTCCCATTTCAATAAAATGCAGGTCCGTCAAAAATTATTGACGCCGCCACCGTCGTACCACAAGTTCGAATAAACGCAGGATAGCGTTAGACGACAGGCAAAACGGGGAGGCACGAAGAACATGAATCGTAGAATCAAGTTGTTGTTGTCGAGCGCAATCGTGGCGTGCGTCGCGGGGACTGCAGCCTCGGCGCAGACCCAAGGTTCGAATATGATCGAGGAATTGGTGGTCACCGCGCAGAAGCGCGAAGAGAGCCTCCAGGACGTTCCGGTTGCAGTTTCCGCCTTCACTGACGAGACCCGCGACATCGTCGGCATCCGCTCAATCCAGGACTTCGCGACCTTTACGCCGGGTCTATCTTTCAACGCCGGCAGCGACCGGATGAGCCTGCGCGGCGTCGGTCGCCTGACCAATGTGCTGGGATCGGACCCCGGCGTGGCGGTCTATGCCGACGGCTTCTACACCGCCTCCAACAGCGAGGCGGCGAAGAGCACCCTGTTCGTGGACCGCGTCGAGATCCTGCGCGGACCGCAAGGCACGCTCTATGGCCGCAACTCGATCGGCGGCGCGATCAATGTCATCTCCAAGCGCCCGGACGACACCTTTGGCGGCGAGGTTCGCGCCAGCATCGGGAACTACGACTTCAAGCAGGTCGAGGCATCAGTCTCCATCCCGCTCTCCGAGGGCCTGCGCACCAAGCTGGGCGGCCTGTGGACCAAGCAGGACGACGGCTACTTCAAGAACGTGGCCGGCGGGCCGAGCGAAGGCGGCGTCACAGACGACACCTGGTTCGAGGTTCAGGTCGAGGCCGACCTCGGCGACAACGCCACCGCCTGGATCCGCTACTCGACCTCAAGCTGGGACCAGCGTGGCCGCACCAGCAACATGGTCAGCCCCTACTACAACACCACCAGTCCAATCTTCCTGGACGGCGACCCTAGGGGGCCGAACGCTTTCATGCGCCCGGAAGGCCTCTTCCCCTCCTCGCTCTATCTCTACAACACGCCCAATCCGGGGGTGGACGACCACCGCGAGTTCTCGACCAACACCCCATCATCGCGAAAGCTGGACGACCAGCACCAGTTGGTCGCCGAGCTATCGTGGAACCTGGGCTGGGCGGCGCTGAAATACATCGGGGGCTACAACCAGTACACCTTCACCCAGGTCACCGATTATGACGCCACCGCGCGGATCTCGTACCCAACCCCGATCGTCGGGACGACGGTGTTCCCGAGCATCACGGCCGAATATATCGAGGACAAGAAGTTCTGGAGCAACGAACTCAACCTGAGCTCCATCCACGATGGTCCCCTCCAGTGGATCGCCGGCCTCTACTATTACCGCGAGAAATTCCGTCAGCCGATCACGCTCTATGCGCCGTTCCAGGCGCAGATCGAGACGCCGCGCATCGGAGCCGCGACCACGCCCGGGTACCTCTTCCTGCCGGCCGCCCCGAACCCGGACCGCATCGTCTTCCTGAGCTTCGGTGATCTGGACACCAAGGCCACCGCCGCCTTCGGCCAGATCGACTACGCCTTCAACGACAGCTTCAAGGTCACCGCGGGCCTGCGCTACTCCAAGGATGAGAAGGACGCGCTGGAGACTTCGCGGCTGGTCTATTTCAACCCGCTCACCCTCGGCGCGCTGGGCGGCTCGATCGACGTCACCGCGGCCTCGGGCGGCAGGGGACCGGCTTCGCGCAATCTGAGCGGTGAGTGGGACGCCTGGAGCGGTACGCTGGGGGCCGAATGGTCGCCGGACACCAGCACCATGGCCTATGCGAAGTACAGCCGCGGCTACAAGTCGGGCGGGTTCAACCTCGGCGCTCTGGCCGAACGCCCCTCCGTCGAACCCGAGACCCTCGACGCCTACGAGATCGGCGTGAAGAAGAACTTCGGGACAACCCTGCAGACCAACGCCGCCGTCTTCTACTACCAGTATGAGGGCGCCCAGGTGCCGGTCACCGTGGTGCGAAACGCGGTGAACCAGCAGGAATTCATCAATATCGCGGAGTCGGAGTCGATAGGCGCAGAGCTGGAAGTGGTCTGGGCGCCCATCGATCAGATCCGGGTGATGCTGAACTACAGCTACCTGGACGCCACGATCGAAAAGGCCTGCTGCATCGTCAACTCCGCCGATCTGCTGGCCACCGACGTCAACGCCAATCCGTCTGGCCCGCTGATCGCCGGGCGCCAGGCCCAGGACCTGTCGGGCAATCGCCTGCCCTCCTCGCCCAAGAACAAGCTGGCGCTGAACGGCACCTACCGCTTCGACTTCGAGCCAGGCTCCCTGACGTTCTCGGGGACCTATTCCTGGAAGGACAAGGTCAGCTACGGCATCTTCGACTACTCGCCAGAGATCGCCCCGTCGCAGGATCAACTCGACCTGCGCGCCATCTGGGTCGGCGCCGGCGGCCGCTACACGGTGATCGGCTACGTCCGGAACGTGTTCGACGATGAGTTGCTGGACGGCATCGAGACGGGCCCGGAGAACGGCGGCTCGCTGCGAACCCTCTACATGACCCCGCCCCGGACGTTCGGAATCGAGTTGCAATACCGCTTCTAGGTTTCGCCATCCACGAGAGGGGCGCGCAGGCCACAAGGCTCGCGCGCCCTTTTTCTTGCCTGCGGAATGTTTCGGGAACACCGACCCGAAACCTCGGACCCACCCCAACGCCTTGCCGGCCAACGGGCAAATTATGTCAGGATCGTAAGATCAAAGCCGTTGACGGTGGGGAACCTGTCCCTCACGATTTAGCCAATTCATGTTCGGCCACGCCAAGTCTTCAAGGCTCTGGTCTGGCCGAAGCGATAATAATGACTGCGCAGCATTTTTCGCGCGGCGGGAGGATTTGGTGGCTGACGGCTTTCACATGCCGATTCCGAGGGGCGCACATACGCCCTGCGCCACCGTACTGACTCACCCATTCGAACCCGCCGGACTCCGGCGCACCTGGCCGACACTCGATTTTGGACGCGGCCAGACGAGATTGATTTCCCATCGGAGCCCTTCATGACCGCGACGGCCACCGCCGCCGACCGACCGCCCTTGGCGCTTTCGACCAAGCTCCTCTACGCCGTGGGCTCCACGGCCAGCGCTATCAAGCTCCGGTCCCTCGGGACCTTCCTGATGATCTTCTACAATCAGGTCGTGGGCCTGGCGCCGCAGACGGTCACCCTGGTGCTGATGATCGCCCTGATCTTCGACGCCCTGATCGATCCGTTGGTCGGACAGATCTCCGACAATTTCAAATCCAAGCTCGGCCGGCGCCACCCGTTCATGTACGCCGCAGCGGTCCCCTTCTCGCTGGCCTTCTTCCTGCTCTGGAACCCACCCCAGGGCTGGTCTGAGCAAGCCCTGTTCTTCTACCTGCTGGTCTGCCTGCTGACCCTGCGCTTCTGCGACACCTTCTTTGAACTGCCGCACAGCGCCCTCGCCCCTGAATTGGCCAAGAGCTACGATGATCGCACCAAGCTGATCTCGCTGCGGATGCTGTTCGGCGTGGTCGGCGGCCTGGGCATGACGATCCTCGCCTATCAGGTGTTCCTCAAAGAGAACCCTGATGGCAGCGGCGGCGTTCTCGCCCGGGACGGCTACTTCCTCTACTCGCTGACCGCCGCGGTGCTGATCTTCACCACGATCTTGCTCTCCACTCGCGGGACCCAGAGCCAGATCCCGTATCTGCGCGCCGCCCCCACCCGCAAGATCACCTTCAAGGCCATGGTCCGCGAGGTGTCCCAGACCCTCAACAACCGAGCCTTCGTCGTCGCCGCCCTGACCGGAATGTTCGTCGCCGTCGCCACCGGCGCCCGCAACGGCCTGGAGATCTATTTCGGTCTCTACTTCTGGGAGCTGACCCAGGGCCAATTGGCGGCTCTCGTCACCGTCAGCGTGCTTGGCGGCGCGATCGGCATGGTCGCCTCGCCTCATGTCGCCCGGCGGATGGGCAAGAAGTACGGCGCGATCTTCATGTACACGAGCGCCCTGACCATCGGGGTCGCCCCGATCGTCCTGCGCCTGATGGGATGGATGCCAGCCAACGGCACGCCCGAACTGTTCGCGATCCTGATGGTCGAGACCCTGATCAACACCGCTTTCGCGGGGGGCACCGCCGTGCTGCTGGTCTCGATGGTCGCCGACGTAATCGAGGACGCAGAGGTCAAGACCGGCCGGCGCTCCGAGGGTCTGCTGATGAGCGCCGACAACCTCGTCAAGAAAATGGTCTCCGGCGTCGGCGTGTTCATCTCCGGCACGATCCTGGCCTTCATCGGCTTCCCGGAGGGGGCCAAACGGGGCCAGGTCGATCCTGAGATCATCCAGGCCATGGGCCTGATCTATCTGCCGACGATCGGGGTGCTGTTCGCCCTGGGTATCGCGTGCCTGTTCGCCTTCAACATCGACAAGGCCAAGCACGAGGACAATCTCCGTCGCCTGGGCGAGCTGGCTGACGCCGGCGAGGCCGCAGGCGTGCTGGATGGCGAAGACGCCAGCGCAACGACCCGCGTGGGCGGAAACGCCACGCCCCTTGGTTCCAAAGCTTAAAAGGCCGCCGACATGACTGCGACCGACGCCGCCGGCCTGCCGCCGCGCCCGCCCATCACGTTCAAGACCAAGGCCCTCTACGGTCTTGGCGCTTCAGCCAGCATCATCAAGCAGCGGGGCATCACCACCTTCCTGCTGCTGTTCTACAATCAGGTCGTCGGCCTGCCGCCGACGATGGTGTCGACGGCGATCATGCTCGCCCTGGTTTTCGACGCCTTCGTCGATCCGCTGGTCGGCCAGATCTCCGACAACACCCGTAGCCGCTGGGGTCGTCGCCACCCGTTCATGTACGCCGCGGCTCTGCCGGTCTCGCTGGCCTTCTACCTGATCTGGAACCCGCCGATCGGATGGGAGAACGAGGCGCTGTTCTTCTACATGCTGGTCTGTCTGCTCACGATCCGGCTGTTCGACACCTTCTTCGAACTCCCCTCGTCCGCCCTGCTGGCCGAGCTGACCCAGGACTACAACGAGCGCACCAGCATCATTTCCATCCGCTCGTTCTGCGGCGTCGCCGGCGGGCTGATCATGCAGTTGCTGGTCTACCAGGTCTTCCTCAAGAAGAACCCGGACGGCACCGGCGGGCTGCTGGAACGTGGCGGCTGGGAGACCTATTCGATCGTCGGTGCGATCACGATCTTCACGATCATCCTGATCTCGTCCACCGCGACCCACCACCAGATCCCCTATCTGCGGCAACCGCCGGCGCGGAAGATCACCATCCCGGCCATGCTGCGCGAAGTCGGCGCCACCTTGAACAACCGCTCGTTCGTGGTGTTGGCCATCTCCGGCATGTTCATGAACGTGTCGCTGGGCCTGAAGACCGCGCTGGAGCTCTACTTCAACCTCTACTTCTGGGGCCTGACCCAGGGCCAGCTCGCGATCATGACCGTGACCGGCGTGCTCGCCAGCATCGTCGGCGTCACCCTGGCCCCGATCATCGCCGGCAAGATCGGCAAGCGCTACGCGGCCATCACCATGTTCTTCGGCGCGGTGATCGCCCTGCTGCTGCCTATCGGCCTGCGCATCATCGGTGTCATGCCCGCCAACGGCACCAACCTGCTGTTCGGCATCCTGATCATCGACTTCATGGCCAACGGCATCATGGCGATCATGACCGGCGTCATGCTGCAATCGATGATCGCCGACGTCGTGGAGGACAGCGAGGTCAAGACCGGTCGGCGCTCGGAAGGGCTGCTGTTCTAGGCCGACAACCTGTTCAAGAAGATCGTCTCCGGCGTCGGCGTTGGCGTCTCGGGCGTGCTGCTGACCTATGTGGCCTTCCCGCAAGGCGCCAAGCCCAACGAAGTCGATCCGGACATGCTGCGCAATCTGGCGCTCATCTACCTGCCGACGATCGGCGCGTTCTACGCCGTCGCGATCGCCTGTCTGTTCGCCTACAAGATCGACAAGTCGGTCCACGAAGAGAACCTTCGCATCCTGCAGGAAGGCGTTCTGGAAGCCCGCACCACCGACGCCCAGATCGAAACGGGCACGCCGGCGGCCTCCGGACCGGCCGGCGATCTCAGCCCGGTGACCCCAAGACCCTAGCGGGTCGGAGAACCTTGCTCATCGAACCTCTTGCCATCGTCGAATTCATACCGAATATTCGAACGATGGGAGATTGAGGCGCAGACCTCAGCCCCGACTCGCCTGGGGAGGATGAGATGAGCAAGGCCAGCGCGGCGAACGCCGCCGATGGATCGAGCACGCGGCTCAGCGTTCGTTCCAAAACCTTCTATGGCATCGGGTCGGTGGCCTTCGGGGTCTCGACCCTGGGCCTCTCCTCGGCTGTGCTCCAACCCTATCTCAACCGGGTGATCGGCCTGCCGGCGCTCTGGGTAGGCACGGCCATCATGCTGACCCTGATGCTCGACGCCGTCATCGACCCGGCGGTGGGGCAATGGTCGGACAAGCTGCGGACCAAGTGGGGCCGGCGCCATCCCTTCATGTACGCCGCCGCGCCGCTGGTGGCCGCCGCCTGTATCGGCTTCTGGAACGCTCCGGCGGACTGGCCGAAGGAGGCGCTCGGCCTCTATCTGATCGGCATGCTGGTTTTGTTGCGGCTCTGCGTCAGTCTCTACGAGGTGCCAAGCCAGGCGCTCGCCCCTGAGCTGACCAGCGACTACCATCAGCGCACCAGCCTGTTCAGCTATCGGTTCTTCTTCGGGGTGATCGGCGGCTTTGGCATGAACGTGGTGCTCTACCAGTTCTTCCTCAGCCCGCAGAACGGGGGGATCCTCAACCGCGAGGCCTACGGCCACTACGGCATACTGGCCGCGGTGGTCATGGCGATCTCGATCCTCGTCTCGGCCATCGGAACTCATCACCACATTCCACGGCTGGCCGTTCCGCCCCAACGCCAGGTCAAACTCTCGCAATTGCTGCGCGAGATCGGCGGCACCCTGTCCAACCGCTCGCTCGTCGTGGTGATGATCTCCGGTCTCTGCTCGGGGATCGCCACCGGCATGACCGGCGCGCTCAGCCAGTACTTCTATCTGGAGTTCTGGGGCCTGACGGCCTCGCACATCTCCTACCTCGCCCTGGCCTCGGTGCTGGCCTCGTTCGCCGGCATCGCCATCACCGGGCCGGCCTCTCGGGCCTGGGGCAAGAAGCACGCAATGATCGGTCTGTTTGGCGTGGCCACCACCACCGCAGCCTTGCCGATCCTGCTGCGGCTGCTCGGCCTGATGCCGCTCAACAGCTCGCCCTGGGTGTTCACGATCCTCTGGATCGACGCCTTCATCGCCACCACCCTGGCCATCGGCGGCTTCATCATCATCTCCTCGATGATCGCCGACGTGGTAGAGGACGCGGCCGTGGCCACCGGCGTTCGCTCCGAAGGCCTGCTGTTCGCCGCCAACGGCCTATTGCCCAAGTTCACCGCCGGCATCGGCGTGTTCCTCAGCGGCGTCCTGCTGACCGTCGTCGCCTTCCCGATCGACGCCGCCGCCGGATCGGCGCCCCCGGAGGTGATGCGCCATCTGGCGCTGATCTACCTGCCCCTGACCTTCACCGTGAACGCCCTCTCGATCCTGGTCCTGCTGTTCTACAAGATCGACAAGGACACCCATGAGCGGAACGTCGCCACGCTGGACGCGGCCGCCAGCCTCGCCGAGTAGGGAGCGCGAAACCTTCCACTTCCCTAGGCTAGCCTGTCGCGTCTACAAATCAGGAAATCACCCCGAGGAAACGCCGTGGCCGAAGCCGTACCCAAAGCTCAAACATCGGGGAAACTCAGCGTTCCCACCAAGCTTTTCTACGGGGTTGGATCCGTCGCCTTCGGGGTGAAGGACCAAGGCTTTTCCTATCTCCTGCTGATTTTCTACAATCAGGTGGTCGGCCTGCCCTCGGCGACCGTCGGCCTGGCGATCATGATCGCCCTGATCGCCGACAGTTTCCTCGACCCGATCATGGGGCAGGTCTCCGACAACTGGCGCTCCAGGTGGGGCCGCCGCCACCCGTTCATGTACGCCGCCGCCATACCGGTGGCGGTCTCCTACCTGCTGCTCTGGAACCCGCCGCTGAACTGGTCGCATGAGGCGCTGTTCGTCTACCTGATCGTGGTGGCGATCATCATCCGCAGCTTCATCACCATGTACGAGATCCCATCGGCCGCCCTGGCCCCGGAGCTGACCAGCGACTACGACGAGCGGACCAAGGTGCTGGCCTATCGGCACTTCTTCGCCTGGTTCGGCGGGCTGACCATGACGGTCCTGGCGCTGAAGGTCTTCCTGACGCCCGACGCCGAAAACCCGATCGGCCAGCTCAATCGACACGGCTACCAGACCTACGCCTATGTCGCCTCGGCCGTCATGCTGGCCGCCATCGTGATCTCGTCGGTCGGCACCCACCGCCACATCGCCCGCTTCAAGATGCCGCCCCAGCGCAAGGTCTCCGTTGGCCAGCTCGCCAAGGAGATGTTCGGCACCCTGACGCACAAATCGTTCCTGGTGCTGATGGGGGCGGGCCTGTTCAACGCCATGGCCGGCGGCTTGGTGCTGTCGCTGAACCTCTACTTCAACACCTATTTCTGGCAGCTCCCATCGGGCCAGATCGCCATCCTGGCGATGGGCAATTTCATTTCGGCGGCCCTGGCCTTCGCGATCGCGGCCCCGCTGTCCAGGAAAATGGGCAAGAAGGCGGCGGCGCAGACCACCAAGATCCTGGCCTTCACGATCGCCATCATCCCCATCGGCCTGCGGCTGCTGGGCGTGTTCCCGGACAATGGCGAGGGCGCGGTGCTGCCGCTGCTGTTCGTCCAGACCGTGTTCTCGACAGGCTTCACCATCACCTCGGCGATCCTGATCTCCTCGATGATCGCCGACGTGGTCGAGGATTCCGAATTGCGCACCGGTCGCCGCTCGGAGGGCCTATTCTTCTCCGCCGCCGCCTTCATCTCCAAGGCGGTCTCAGGCGTCGGGATCTTCGCGTCCAGCATGATCCTGCTGGCCATCGGCTTCCCGCAGGACGCCAAGCCCGGCCAGGTCGGCCAGGAGGTCGTCAACAATCTGGGGCTTGTGTACCTAGTGGTCCTGGCGGCGCTCTACGGCGCGGCCATCCTCTGCGTCTCGCTCTATCGCATCACCCGCGAGGGCCACGAAGAGAGCCTGCGCAAGCTCGCCGCCCAGGCCGAACTGGTCGAAGGCGGCGACGGTCCCGAGCGGATCGGCTGATGCAAGTTCGGCGCGCCGGGTCCCGGCGCGCCGCTCTGCTATTTCGAGATCCGAAGCGAGTTGATGTCCTGGGCGATCGCCCGGAACGCTACCTTCAACTGCGTGCCGTTGGCCGGCATGTAGACGTACTCGGCCGAGGTCGCGCAGTCGTTCATCAGCTTCTTGACCTTGGCGTCGCTGCCGACATTGAACCCGACCGTGTAGATAAACACGCCCTTTTCCTTGATATTCTTGCAGAGCTTGTCGGCCTGGGCGAACGGATCGCCGTTGGTCGCCGAGCATTTGATGTGGTCGGAAGCGTTGCCGCTACCGCTGCCGGCGTCCGAAGCGATGACACCCTTGCAGTAGGGTGTATTGAAAGCGCCGTCGGTCATCAGGATAACCACCTTCAGCGTCTGGGGCTTGTTGTAGGGCGCCGGCACGCTATCAGCGCTCACGGCGTTGACGAACGAACCCCACTCCGGCGACACCATGTACCAGCCCCACGCTAGGCCAATCTGGCCGGCTGTTGAGCTTGAATCGGTCAGACCGTCGATCCGCTGTTTCAGCAAATCCTTACTGGAGGTCAGCGGCATGATCGCCGCCGACGAACAGGGGTTATTGAGATTACTGGGCGGCTGATAGAGGCGTCCGACACCCGCCACGCCGGGTCCCGCATCCGTATAGGCCTCGCTCCCAACCCGTTCGCTTACGCAGTTGGTGCTTGCGAATAGCTTACGCGCATTATTCGAGGCGCTGACGAAGCTGTATTGCTTGCAGCCCTCTTGCAGACACTGTGATGCAGCGCTGGACCCCAGGGTGCCGCTCAACGCACCGGTCACGCCGTCGAGCGAGAACTTGTTGTCAGCGCGCCAAGTGACGACATATTCGGCATCAAGAGAGACCTTGCTGCCGTTGCTGGGGGTGATGCTCTTTCCGGTGCTGGCGAGCAAAACACGATCCCCCGTCACGAGAGCATGAGGTGTGCTCGTCGTGACCTCTACACGCGTACCATTCAGCGCGATGGAACTGATCTTGACCGGCCCGACCAGCACGCCGCGGGCGGCGTCAGCGAGGGAGCCGACGTTTACGCCGACGGCGTAGGGCACCAAGGCGACCTTGGTGTAGTACGGCTTCTGTTGATCCTTGATGACCAGGGTGACTAGGTCGTTGGCGGCGGTGCGCAGGTTGGCCATGTTGGCTGACATCGAGCCGGTCGTATCCAGCACCAGGGCGACTTCGACGTTGTTCGAGTTGCGCAGGACTTCGGAATTGGCCGTAAGGTCGGCCCGCTCCCAAAGCTTTGGCCCGACGCCCGGCGCCTCGATCTGGGCGGTGCCCACGACGGTGATCTTGTCGGCCGCGAGCTTGAAGTCGGACGAAACCAGCTTCTGCCCTTCAGGCAGCCTGAGGTTGGACACGAGAGCCGCCTGCCCGACCGTCTTCAGTTCGGCGTCGGTCATCTTGTCCGACCGCGCGGCGTATAGCGTCGCGGTGTCCAGCGCGTCCTGAAGCTCCGCCCGCTGGGTGGTGGTCAGATAGACATCGACCAGGCCCAGAGCCGCGGGCGCCAACAGCACCAAGCCGACCGCGAAGAACACGGCGGTCGCGCCACGCTCGTCACGCAAGCCAGCCTTCAACTTGACCTGCAGCTGCGCCTTCAGGCGCGACAGGAGTCGCTCCGATGGAATGTCTTTATATTGCACGCCCGGCCCCCTTTTGAGGAATCCCGGGGAGCTTGGCAGAGCACGGTAAAGGAAGCGGCGCCAGACAGGGTTAAGGCAGAGCTTATTCGGGGTCTGGCGCCGTCACGACTTTACCAGCCGCAGTTTTCGCCCTTGTTCTGGACCGTCAGCCAAGCATTCAGCGGCTGGAAGTAATCGGCCACAGCGCTGGCGTCGACGGTCTTCTCGCCGGTGAAGGTGGCGAGCGCCTCAGGCCAGGGCTTCGAGGCGCCCATTTCCAGCATGGCGTTGAACTTCTGCCCCATCTCCTTCTCGCCATAGACCGAGCAGCGATGCAGCGGTCCCTTCCAGCCGATCTGCTGGCAGGCCGCGCGGTGGAACTGGAACTGGTAGATGTGAGCCAGGAAGTAGCGCGTGTAGGGCGTGTTGCCGGGCACGTGGTACTTCGCCCCCGGATCGAAGGCGTCGGCCGGTCGGTCCCCGGGAGGAGCCAGGCCCTGGTACTTCAAACGCAGTTTCCACCAGGCGTCGTTGTAGTGGTCCGGCGTGACCTCGCCGGAGAACACCTCCCAGCGCCAGCGATCGACCATCAGGCCGAACGGCAGGAAGGCGATCTTGTCGAGCGCCATCTTCATCAGGAACGGAATGTCCTCGTCGGCGCCCGGAGCCTGATCGATCAGCCCGATCTGCTGGAGATAGGTCGGGGTCAGGGCTGACAATCCGACGAAATCGCCGATCGCTTCGTGGAAGCCATCGTTCGCACCGTTCTTGAACAGGAACGGCTGATCCTTGTAGGCGCGCTGGTAGTAGTTGTGCCCAAGCTCGTGGTGGACGGTGTAGAAGTCTTCGCCGTTGACCTTGGTGCACATCTTGATGCGGATGTCGTCGCGGTCATCGATGTTCCAGGCCGAGGCGTGGCAGACGACTTCGCGATCGCGCGGACGGGTGATCATCGAGCGCGCCCAGAAGGTCTCCGGCAACGGGCTCATCCCCACCGACGAATAGAAGTTCTCGCCGGTCTTCACCATCTTGATCGGGTCATAGCCCTTGGCGACCAGCAGCTTGTCGAGGCTGTAGCTGGAGGCCGCGCCCTTGGGCTGCACCACGTCATAGATGTTGCCCCACTGCTGAGCCCACATATTGCCCAGCAGGTCGGCGCGGATCGGACCGGTACGCTTCTGCACGGCGTCGCCGTACTTGTCGTTGAGCTGGCCGCGTACATAGCAGTGCAGGTTCTTGTAGAACGGCTCGACTTGCTTCCACAGGCGGTCAGTCTCTGCGGCGAAGGCGTCGGGATCCATGTCATAGTTTGACCGCCACAGCGCGCCGGTGTCCTTGAACCCCAGGCCGCGGGCGCCTTCGTTGGAAAGCGCGGCGAATTTCACGTAGTCCGGTTTGATCGGCTTGGCGATCGAGTGCCAACCCTCCCACACCGCCTTCAGCTCGGCCGGGTCGCGACTATCGGCCAGGATGTCCTCGGCGTCGTTCAAGGTCAGGGTCTTGCCCTTGTGCTGGAACTTGCCGCTGGAATAGGTCGAATCCATGCGGGTGGTCAGGGTCGCCAGTTCGGCCGCCGCGCCGGGTCGGTCAGGGGCCGGCGAGACCAGATAGAGCTTCAGCAGCTTCAGCTTACGAGCGGTGACCGGATCAACCGCCACGCCGTTATACTTGGCCGCCTGCATCGCATAGCGCGTGACCAGTTCGTTCTGTTCGCTGGTCGCCTTGGCTTCCAGCCACTGGGTGTCCTCGGTGATATTGGTGGCGCGCACCCAGGACGAGCGATTGACGTAGGGGCTGAAGGCCGCCAACTCGGCCTCGGCCTTATCGACGAACGCCTTGGCCTCTGCGGCCGTTGGCTTGGAGCCTTGGGCGGATGCCGGCCCAAAGGCCAGCAGAGCGACCGCCGTAGCGGCCAGCAATTGGGATTTCATAATCAGAAACGTCCCTGAGCGGAGAATGCGGCATGCGCCGCGCTGGCCGCAGAGGAGCGCCAGCTTGATCCACCGTCAAGGTTCGTGGTTAGGCGCGGGCCTCCGAGGCCGCCATGCGAATCGCGCTCTCAACCGCCGCCTGGGCGGCCGATTGACTTAGATCGAGGCCCTGGGCGACGGTTTCGCCCTCCTCGTCGAAGATCCGCCAAGTCCAGCCGGATTCGGCGTGGGCCAGGGAGTAGGCGAACGGAAAATCCGTCATAAACGCCTCCACAAATCTATGCTGCAATGCGGCATGTCGGTTCAATGACAACCACAACGCCCACCTGAGTCAAGCGTTGCGGAAAGTGCGCCGCAACACGAAAAAGTTGATCGGAGCCTATCGGGACCCTTCGCGCTAATAGTCAGGCGAGCGCCGATGGAGGAATTTCGATGTCAGATCAACCGCCTGCGGACCACCTGAAGGCTCAGGGCCGGGCGCTGGTCCGCGAAGCCGCCCTGGTCGCGGGCAAGTGGATTCCAGCCGGCGACGACGCCATCAAAGTCCACAGCCCCGCTGACGGGTCTCTGCTGGGGCGCGTGCCCAAGTTGTCCGCCGCGCAGGTCGATCAGGCGATCGACGCCGCAGCAGGCGCCTTCCCTGCCTGGGCCCGGACCAAGGGCAAGGCGCGAGGCGACATCCTGGCTCGCTGGGCAGACTTGGTCACACAGAATGAGGATGGCCTTGCGGCCCTGATCTCGCTGGAGAACGGCAAGCCGTGGAAAGAGGCGCTCGACGAAGTGCGCTACGCCAACTCGTTCATCCGTTGGTTCGCGGGCATGGCCGAACGGCTGGACGGCAAGGCCATCGAGAGCCCGAACGGCGAGGACCTGATCCTGGCCTTCCGCGAACCCGTTGGCCCGGTGGCCGCCATCACGCCCTGGAACTTCCCCGCCGCCATGATCACCCGCAAGGCGGCCGCCGCCTTTTGCGCCGGTTGCCCCGTGGTGCTGAAGCCGGCCTCGGCGACGCCCTTCACAGGCCTGGCCTTGGCGGCCCTGGCGCTGGAAGCCGGGATCCCGGCCGAGTGCTTCTCGGTGGTCAGCGGCGGACAGGACGTGGTCGGCGGACGTCTGACCGGGTCCGAACTGATCCGCAAACTCTCATTCACCGGCTCGACCTCGGTCGGCCGCAAGCTGGCGGCCCAGTGCGCTCCGACGCTCAAGCGGATGTCGATGGAACTGGGCGGCGCCGCGCCCCTGCTGGTGTTCGACGACGCGGACCTTGAAGTGGCGGTGAGCGGCACGGTGGCCGGCAAGTTCAGGGCCGGCGGCCAGACCTGCGTCTGCCCCAACCGGGTCTACGTCCAGGCCGGGATCAAGGACGCCTATCTCGAAGCGCTGACCATGCGAGTGGCCGCGCTGAAGGTCGGCGATCCCTTTGCGCCCGACACCGAGATCGGACCGCTGATCGACGAGAAGGGCGTGACAAAGGTTGAAGACCACATCGCCCGCACGGTGGCGGCCGGGGGCAAGGTCCTGACGGGCGGTCAACGAATGACCGGCAGCTACTTCCAACCCACGGTGATCGCCGGGGGTGACGACGAGTTGTTCTGCCACGAGGAAACCTTTGGCCCGCTGGTCCCCGTCTTCACCTTCGACACTGAGGAACAGGCGATCTCCCGCGCCAACGCCTCGGAATTCGGCCTGGCGGCGTTCCTGTTCTCCGACGACCTGAACCGCGCCATGCGGGTCGGACGCGCCATCGAGTCCGGCATAGTCGGGATCAATTCGGGCCTGATCTCCAACGCCGCCAACCCCTTCGGCGGCGTGAAGCAGTCGGGGTTTGGGCGCGAAGGCTCGACCTATGGGATCGACGACTATCTGCAGGCGAAGGCCCTAACCCTGGCGCTGCGCTGACACACCCCCCTTCGGTTCGTCATGGCCGGCCTCTTGAGCCGGCCATCCATAGACACCGCGGTTGAGGTTTGCCGTGATAGGCGACGTGTATGGATCCCCGGGACAAGAGCCCGAGGATGACGAGCGGAGGGGAAGAGGCGCGGCGCCCGATATCGCCACCATCAATTGACGCCTCGGCCCCTTTCGCGTCCCTTGCGACATTCTGCCAGTCGAGAGGGGCCTTATGCCGAGCGACGAGACGCCGACCGTGGGCTCACAAACGCCCCGCCATAACTGGTGGACCAAGATCCGCGCCAGCCGGGTCTCAGGACTGCTGGCGGCCGGCCTTCTGGTTGCGGCGTTCGGCGGCGGCGTACTGGCGGCCAAGGGCTTCGATGGTCTCTCGTTTGGCAAGCCGGAAGCCAGCGCCAAGCTGGAGCCCGGCGCACAAGGCTGGTCGTTGTTCGGCAAGCCGCGCGCGGCCGGCGCCGCCCGTCGCGGCATTCCCAAACCTGAAGGCTTCGCCGTCTGGCGCCACCGCATCGACACCAGCCGCGCCGAGCCGCAGGCCTGCGTCGAGCTGACCCGGCCGCTCGATCCTTCAAAGTCCTACGCCGACTTCGTGCTGGTCTCACCCGACCTCGGCTCCAGCCCCGCTGTCTCGGTAAAGGGCGCGGAGCTCTGCGTGGCCGGGACCGGCTTCACCGACCGCCGCGTCACCCTGCTGAAGGGCTTGCCCGCCAAGGGCGGCGAGACCCTGGCCGCCAACGCCGACATCGACTTCACCTTCGGCGAGAAGCCGCCCTATGTCGGCTTCGCCGGCGAGGGCGTGATCCTGCCGCGCGAGGACGCCGACGGCATCGGCATCGAGACCGTCAATGTCAGCCGCCTGCAGGTCGAGGTCTGGCGCGTCGTGGACCGTAACTTGGTCCGCAAGTCGATCAGCGCCCCCGATCCGACCGGCGAGGGCCAGTATCCCGACGACTACGGCTCCGACAGCCCGGATGACGAAGGCCGCGTAGTCTGGAAGGGCGAGCTCCCGGTCACCGCACAGGGCGCCGGCGAGCGCACCACCACCGTCTTCCCGCTCGGCGCAGTGCTGAAGGAAATGAAACCCGGCGCCTATGTCATCAAGGTCCGCGACGGCTCCGGCGGCCGGGCGATCAAGACCGGAGATAACGACGGCTATGACCCCAATCCGCCGGCCCAGGCCCGGCGCTGGGTGGTGTTCACCGACATGGCGCTGCTGGCCTACGACGGTTCGGAGGCGCTGGACGTCGTGGTCCGCTCGCTGAAGACCGCCAAGGTCATGCCCGGCGTCCGTGTGGCGCTGGTGGCCCGCAACGGTGAGGACCTGGCTGAGGCCCGCAGCGACGCCCAGGGGCGCGTGCGGTTCGACCGTCCGTTGCTCGACGGCGAGGGCGCGGCCGACGCCAAGATGGTGATGGCCTACGGCGCCGACGGTGACCTGGCGGTGCTGGACCTGGACCGCGCGCCGGTCGATCTGTCGAAGCAGGGCGTCGGCGGGCGCGCCGATGAAGCCAGCGGCACGTCGGGTCGATCGGTCGGCTCGGCCGTTGACGGCTACCTCTACACCGACCGCGGCATCTATCGCCCCGGCGAGACCGTCCACCTGAACGCTCTGCTCCGCGACCGTGAGGCCAAGGCGGTCAAGGACCGCAAGGGCGTGATCGTCGTCCGCCGCCCCTCGGGCGTGGAATTCAAGCGCTACGCCTTCGACAAGGCGCCGCTGGGCGCGATCGCCACCGACATCGCCCTGCCCAAGAGCGCCCCGCGCGGCCGCTGGAGCGCGCGGTTGGAAATCGACGGCCTGGACAAGCCCGCCGGCGATATCTCTTTCGCGGTCGAAGACTTCGCACCCCAGCGTCTTGCGGTCACCGCCGTCGGCCAAGAGCAGGTCCCGCTGAAGGGCGGTGAGACCCGCAAGATCGACGTCACCGCCCGCTTCCTCTACGGCGCGGCCGGCGCGGGTTTGCAAACCCAGGGCGAGGCGCGGCTGCGCGTCGATCCCAACCCCTTCCCGCAGTTCGAAGGCTACCAGTGGGGCGACCAGCGCCAGCCGTTCGAGGAGAAATTCCTCGAACTCGGCCAGACCGTCACCGACGGCGACGGCCGCGCGATCCTGGCGCTGTCGTCGGAGGAAGCCGGCGATACGCCCCAGCCGCTGCTGGCCGTCTTCACCGCCAGTGTATTCGAGCCCGGCGGGCGGCCGGTCCGCGAAGGGCTGAACCTCAAGGTCCGCACCAAGCCGGTCTATCTGGGCGCCAAGATCGACCAGGGCGACGCCCCCGCCGGCGGTGACCCCACGATCTCGGTGGACCTGATCGCCGCCAACGCGACCGGCCAGCGCGTCGCCGCCAACGGCGTCACCTACAATCTGATCGCCGAGAACTGGGACTATGACTGGTTCCAGCAGGACGGCCGCTGGCAATGGCGACGCACCAGCCGCGACGTGGTCGTGGCGCGCGGCACGATAAACATCGCTGCGGGCCAACCCGCGCGCATCTCGCGCCGGCTCGGCTGGGGCGACTATCGCCTGGAGTTGACCGGTGCGGGCGGCGCCAAGAGCGTCATCCGCTTCGCCTCCGGCTGGGGTTCGCCCGCCAAGGACGTCGAGGCGCCGGACTTCGTTCGCGTCAGCGCCGGAACCAAGACCTACGCCCAAGGCGACACCGTCGAGATCACCCTGAAGCCGCCATATGCCGGCGAGGCGCAGATCGCTGTCGCCACCGACCGGTTGATCGACTTCAAGACCGTTACCGTCGGCAAGGACGGCGCGACCGTGCGCCTCAAGACCAGCGCCGCCTGGGGCGGCGGGGCCTATGTGCTGGTCAGCGTCGTGCAGCCGCGCGATCCCGTCGCCTCGCCCAAGCCGCGCCGTGCGCTCGGCCTCGTCTACGTGCCGCTCGATCCCAAGGATCGGAAGCTGAGCGTCGAGCTGAACACCCCCGCCAAGGTCGACTCCAAGGCGATGCTGGAGATCCCGATCACCATCAAGGGCGCCGGCTTTGGCGGCCGCGCGCGGGTGACCCTGGCGGCCGTCGACGAGGGCATCCTGCAGCTCACCAAGTTCCAGAGCCCCGATCCGGTGAAATGGTACTTCGGCAAGCGGGCCCTGACGCTCAACTACCGCGACGATTATGGCCGCCTGCTCGATCCCAATCTGGGAGCCCCGGCCAATGTGAACTTCGGCGCGGACGGCATCGGCGGCGAGGGTCTGACGGTCACACCGATCAAGACCGTCGCCCTGTGGTCGGGCGTTGTCGAGACCGGCATGGACGGCAAGGCGGTGATCAAGCTGCCAGCGCCAGAGTTCAACGGCGAACTGCGGCTGATGGCGGTGGCCTGGACCGACACCGCAGTCGGCTCAGCCTCCAAGCCGCTGACCGTGCGAGAGCCGGTGGTGACGGACCTCTCCCTGCCCCGCTTCCTGGCCCCGGGCGACAAGGCCTTCGCGACCCTGGAACTCCACAACCTGGAGGGCAGGGTCGGCTCCTACATCGCCGAACTGACCTCGCAGGGCGGCGTCATCGCGCCGTTCCGCAAGGCCTTCGAACTGGCGCTCGGGCAGCGGATCGCCGAGCGGATCGCCTTCAACGCCCCCAATCGCGCCGGCATCGGCAAGATCGGCTTCAAGGTCACCGGCCCCGGCTTCACCACCGCCCGCGACTATCCAATCCAGACGCGGCTGGGCTGGAGCCCGATCACCCGCACGACCTTTGAACTGCAACAGCCGGGCGCGGCCTATACCCCCGCGCCGGGCCTGCTGGCCGGGCTGGCGGCCGGCGACACCACACTGCAAGTCAGCTACTCGCCGTTCCGCGGGTTCGATCCTGGCCCCATCGCCGTGGCGCTGTCGCGCTATCCGTTCGGTTGCACAGAACAGACGGTATCGGCCGCCTATCCGCTCCTCTACGCAGCCGAGGTCTCCAGCGACCCCAAGGTCAAGCGGTCCTCGGCGGCGCTGGGCGGCGCGGTCGGGCGGCTGCTGGATCGGCAGACCTTGGATGGGGCCTTCGGCCTCTGGCGGGTCGGGGACGGCGAGGCCGACCCCTGGCTCGGCGCCTATGTCACCGACTTCATGCTCGAGGCGCAGAAGGCCGGCGCCCCGGTGCCGCAGGAGGCCATCGACCGGGCGCTGTCGGCCATGCGCCAAGTTTCGCGACCGGAGGGCTGGGCCTCGGTGTCCTATCGCATGGAATATCCGCAGTGGTGGGCCGGCTCGCCCGAAGCCTCCAAGAAGGCGACAGAGCGGATGCGCAGCCGCGCCTCGGCCTATGCGCTCTATGTGCTGGCCAAGGGCGGACGCGGCGATCTGGCCCGCCTGCGCTGGTGGCACGACGTGCAGATGAAGAACGAGGCCTCGCCGCTGGCCAAGGCCCAGGTCGGCGCAGGCCTCGCCCTCATGGGCGACAAGGCGCGCGCCCGCTCAGCCATGCGTCAGGCCGCTCGCTCGCTCGGCTTCCGGGACGACAGCGACTGGTATCAAAGCCCGTTGCGCGACGTGGCCGCCGTTGTGGCCCTGGCCTATGAGGCCGGCGACGTCGAACTGGCCCGCAGCCTCCAGACCCGTCTGGAAAACGCCGTGAAGGATCCAGATTCCCTCAACACCCAGGAACAAGCGCGCCTGCTGCAGGCCGCCCACTGGATGCTGAAGGCGGCCGGCGCCATCAAGATCGACGCCAAGGGGGCCATCCCGCTGGGCGCGACCGGCGGCGCCCCCCGCTGGGCGGTCGGCAAGCTGGCCGAGGCTCAGTTCGTGAACGCCGGCAAGGGCGCGCTCTGGCGGATGGTCACGGTCACCGGCACGCCGGTGGTTGCGCCGGCGGCTGAGGAAAACGGCCTCTCGCTCTCCAAGCGGCTGGTCGGCTTCTCGGGCGGATCGGTGGATGCCGCCAGCCTGACCCAGGGCGACCGGGTGATCGTGGTGGTGTCGGGCCGTTCGGCTCAGGCGCGGACCATGGCGTTGGTGGTGGACGACCCGCTGCCGGCCGGCTTCGAAATCGAGACCGTGCTCGGTCCCGACGACGCCCAGAGCGGGCCGTTCAAGTTCCTGGGTGAGCTATCCAGCGCCGACGTCCAAGAGGCGCGAGACGACCGCTACGTCGCCTCGATGGACCTTGCCGGCAAGTCCAGCTTCACCTTCGCCTATGTTGCGCGAGCGGTGACGCCGGGCGACTTCCTCCTGCCCGGCGCCCAGGCCCACGACATGTACCGCCCAAGCCTGAACGCCCGCACCGCCGCCGACCGCACGGTGATCGCGCCCGGGCTATGAGGAGACTCTGGTCGCTTTCCTCCCCTGCGCAGCGGGGGAGGGGGACCGCGCGCAGCGTGGTGGAGGGGGCGGCCCCAGGCGCCGAGCCCGGTCTCGCCCCCGCCACCGCTTCGCGGTCCCCCTCCCCCATAAATGCGGGAGGAAAAACTCGCGTCATCACCCTCAGCCTGATCGGCCTGCTCTCGGCGCAGGTGGCGGCGTTTGCGCTGGACGCACTGCTCCCGCCCGACATGACGCGGGCCGAACGCTCGTCGCCCGTGACCCTCGATCGGCGGGGCGCCTGGCTGCGCGCTTTGCCGGTGGAAGATGGCCGCTGGCGAATCCGCGCCGATCTGGACCGCACCGACGCCACCTTCACCAAGCGCCTGATCAAGATCGAGGACGGCCGCTTCTGGCTGCACCCCGGCGTCGATCCCTTGGCTGTCGTCCGGGCCGCCGGATCGGCCGTGGCTTCCGGCCGGGTGAGTTCAGGCGCCTCGACCCTGACCATGCAGACCGCGCGCCTGCTCGAACCCCGCCCCCGGACCTTGCCCGCCAAGCTGATCGAAATAGTCCGCGCCGTGCAGCTTGAGGCGCGCCTCTCCAAGCGCGAGATCCTGGCGCTCTATCTGACGCTGGCGCCCTATGGCGGCAATCTGGAGGGGGTGCGGGCCGCCAGTCTCTCCTACTTCGGCCATGAGCCTGAAACACTGACGGCCGGCGAACAGGCTCTGCTGATCGCCCTGCCGCAGTCGCCGGAGGCCCGCAGGCCAGACCGTCGCCCTGAGGCCGCCCGCGCCGCACGCCAGCAGGTGCTCGAC
The DNA here is from genome assembly GCF_030681155.1 of Phenylobacterium sp. Lineage (GTDB taxonomy): Bacteria > Pseudomonadota > Alphaproteobacteria > Caulobacterales > Caulobacteraceae > Phenylobacterium. The sequence continues at coordinate 136,422 of NZ_JAUXXE010000071.1, forward strand.
AAGATGGTCCGCATGGGCGCCCTGACCGAGGTCGACGCCGCCGAGGCGCAGGAGGAGCCGCTGCCCGGCCGCGCGCCCTTCCCGGCCCTGGCCTGGCACGTCGCCGGCGAGTTGGCGCGCGCCGCGCCCGACCACCAGGCCTCGGTCGTCTCGACCATAGATGCTGGCCTGCAAACGCGCCTGGAACCGCTCGCCGCCCAGGTCGCCCGCGCCCAAGGGCCGGAAGCCACCGCCGCGATCCTGGTCGTCGAGATCGAAGGCCGCGCCGTCCGCGCCGCCGTCGGCTCCGGCGGGTTGCAGCGCCCAGGCGGCTGGATCGACATGACCCGCGCCGTGCGCTCGCCGGGCTCGGCGCTGAAGCCGTTCATTTATGGCTTTGCGTTCGACGACGGCATCGCTGCGCCCGACACCCAGATCGAGGACGCCGCCCGCCGGTTCGGCGACTATCAGCCCGCGAACTTCGACCGTGTGTTTCGCGGCAAGGTCACTGCGCGCGAGGCCCTGACCAACTCGCTGAACGTCCCGGCCGTGGAACTGCTGGACAAGGTCGGTCCCGGCGCCTTCGAGGCGCGCTTCGATGCAGTCGGCGTCAATCTGGTTCGCCCCAAGGCCCAGACCCGCTCGGCAGGCTTGGCGCTCGCCCTCGGCGGGGTTGGGATCACCATGCGCGATCTAGCGGTGCTCTACGCCGCGCTCGGCGATGGCGGAGTCGCCAAGCCGCTGGCCTGGACGGAAGATCAGGCCGAGCACCGCCGTCGCCAGGGCGGACGCCGGCTGATGCGGGCTGAAGCGGCGACCCAGGTGCTGGATATCCTGCGCGAGACCCCGCCACCCGCCGGATCGACCCCCGCCGCCCTGACCAAGGGACGGCCGGTCATGGCCTTCAAGACCGGCACCTCCTACGGCTTCCGCGACGCCGTGGCCGCCGGGGTGGTGGGTCCCTATGTGATCGTGGTGTGGACCGGCCGTGCGGATGGCGGCGCGCGCGGTGGGCTGACCGGTCGCGACGCCGCCCTGCCGCTGCTGTTTGACACCGCCGACCTGATCGACGCCCCGCCCTCGGCTCCGCGCCCGATCGCGCCGCGCGCCGCGCCTGAAGCGCTCGCCAAGCTGGAGCAACGCAACGAGGGCCCCCGGCTGATCTTCCCGCCGAACGGTTCGAGCGTGCAGGTCGAGGCCTTCGGCCCCACCTCGCGGGGGCTGGCGCTGGCGGCCGGCGGCGAGAACCTGTCGTGGTATGTGGCCGGGGAGCCGCTGGCCCCCGATCCGGTCAGCGGGCGGGTGATCTGGCGACCCAAGGGGCCGGGATTCTACCGGATCACCGTCGTCGACGGTGAGGGCCGCAAGGCGACGGCCAGGGTGCGGATCAAGGGATAGAGAAGAAAGACCCCTCACCCGGCCTCTCCCCAACGGGGAGAGGAGAAGAGACATTCCTCTCCCCCGGGAGAGGTTAGGTGAGGGGGCGGCGCGCAGCGACGCTTAGCCGCCTCAGCTCTCGTCGATGATCTTTTCCAACGCCTTAGGTCCGGAGATCGCGCAGTTCATGTCCGTGACCAGTCCGTTGGCGATCGAATAGACCCAGCCGTGGACGCACAGGTCCTGGCCCCGCGCCCAGGCGTCCTGGACGAAGACGTCGGAGGCGACGTTGCGCACCTGGCGTATGACATTCAGCTCGATCAGCCGGTCGAGACGCTCATGGTCATGCAGCGACTCGAGCTCGACGCGGTTCTCGGCATAGACCTCGCGGATCGGGTGCAGCCAGTGATCGACCAGGCCGCGGCGCTTGCCGTCCACGGCGGCGGCCACGCCCCCGCAGCCATAGTGGCCCACCACCATGATGTGCTTCACCTTCAGCACGTCGACCGCGAACTGCAGCACCGACAGGTAGTTGGCGTCCTGCGGCGGGGCGAGGTTGGCGACGTTGCGGTGAACGAACAGCTCGCCGGGATCGAGGTTGACGATCTCGTTGGCCGGCACGCGGCTGTCGGAACAGCCGATCCAGAGATATTCCGGGCTCTGCTGAGCGACCAGTCGCTTGAAGAACCCCGGATCGACGGAGAGCTTTCCGGCCGCCCAGATGCGGTTGTTCTCTTTCAGGTCTTCAAGCATGGACGGCGTCCGGTTGATTGTCGGGTTGGGCGGCGATGAAGGCGGGATGCTGGGCGGCGTGATCGGCGACCGCGCGGATCGCCGGGAACGGCGTCAGATCCACATTGTAGCGGCCGGCCGAATAGACCTGCGGGATCAGGCAACAGTCGGCGATGGTGGGTTGATCGCCGAAGGCGAAGCCCTGGCCATGCCTTGCGACCATCGGTTCCAGCGCTGTGAAGCCATCGACGATCCAGCGCTGGCTCCACGCCTCGCGGCCGGGCGCATCGACGCCCAGGTCGGTCAGCGCCTTCTGAATGCGCATATTGTTCAGCGGATGGATGTCGCTGGCGATGATGGCGGCCATGGCCCGCACGGTCGCGCGGTCAAAGACGTCTTTCGGCAGCAAGGCCGGCTCGGGATGAACGTCCTCCAGCCATTCCAGGATGGCCAGGCTCTGGGTCAGGACCCTGCCATCGGCCTCCAGCGCCGGCGTCAGATGCTGGGCGTTCCTGGTCGCGACATAGTCGGCGGCGTGTTGCTCGCCCTTCAGCAGGTTGACCCCGACATAGCTGTAGTCGAGCCCCTTGAGCTGGAGCCCGATCCGGACGCGATAGGGCGCGGTGGCGCGCCAGTATGAGTGCAGCGTGAGGGTCATGCGCTCACCGTGAAGGTCAGCTCTCCCACGCCCTCGATCTCGCCCGTGACGACATCGCCGGGTTCAAGAGGACCAACGCCCTCAGGCGTGCCGGTGAAGATCAGATCGCCCGGCGCAAGGGTCCAGAGCTTGGAAGCCTCGGCGATAATTTCGGCGACGTTCCAGATCATGTCGGAGACCTCGCCCTGCTGACGAAGTTCGCCGTTGACCGAGATCGCGATGCGGCCCTGCGGCGGCGCGCCGTCCCATTTGCGGATCGCCGAGATCGGGGCCGAGGCGTCGAAGCCCTTGGCAGCATCCCAGGGATGGCCCTTGTCCTTGGCGGCGTTCTGCAGGTCGCGGCGGGTAAGGTCCACGCCGACCGCATAGCCGTAGACGAGGTCAAGCGCCTGATCGACGGCGATGTCGCGACCTCCGCCCTTCAACGCCACCACGAGTTCGATCTCATGATGCAGGTTGCTGGTTAGCGGAGGATAGGGCGCCGGCCGGCCGGGCTGAACGATCGCATCGGCGGGCTTGGCGAAGAAGAATGGCGGGTCGCGGTCATCGCCCCCCATTTCCTTGCGGTGAGCGGCGTAGTTGCGGCCCACACAGAGGATTCGCCGAATGGGGAAAACAGCGGCCTCCCCCTCGACGGGCGCGGTTGTGGGCGCGGGCGGCGGCAGGACGTAGGCGGTCATAACTGCCGCCATACGCCCGGAGGTTCATTCTGTGAACCCCCGCCGCCGCCCCTTAGGGCCCCGCGCCTACTTCGTGGCGTCGCGAAGGGTCTTGGCGTGGTCGAAATGCTGCTGAACCACCGGCGCGGTGGAAGCCGCGAAGGCCTTGATCGCCGGGACGTCGCCGTCCTGGGCGTAGCGTTGCATCAGGTTCAGCGCGCTCTGGTGAGCATCGACCTGATTTTCCATATAGGCCTTATCGAAATTGGCGGCCTTCTTGAGGTCGTCGAGCTTGGCCTGCAGGTCGGCGGGCAGAACCGTCACGACCACCAGGGTCGTTTGGCCCGCGTCAGCAATGGCCTTCTTGAGCGCGGCGGTGGACTTGGTATGCGCCGCGACCATGTCGGCGGCGAACTTCTTCACCTCGGCGTTCTTGGACGTGGCCTGGGCCAGCTTGGCGGCCTCGATCTCGAACAGGTCGCTGGCCGACGCCTTCTCGACGAAGACCGGAGCGGAGGCCTCATCTGCCGGGGTGGCGATGGTGGCGGCGGGATTGGCGTCTGGCGTCGCAGCCTGTTCCGCGGGCGTCGCGGCGCCCTTGGTCTCGGTCTTCTGGCCGCAGGCGGCGAGCGAAAGGGCGGCGATGGCCGCGCCTGCGATCAACAGGGGACGAGTCATGGGTTACTCCTGGCATTGACATACGAAGGGTCACGCGGCTCCAAACAAGCTGCGCACGTCTCCAAACTCACGGATGCGTGATGAGTTCCGGGGAGGGTGAAAACGTGACCGAAGCCAACAGCGCCGCCGCGCCAGCCAACGAAGGCCCCCTGAAAGGCCTGCGGGTGATCGAGATGGGCACCCTGATCGCCGGCCCCTTCTGCGGCCAGATCCTCGGCGATTTCGGCGCGGACGTGATCAAGATCGAAGACCCAAAGGTCGGGGACCCAATGCGCCAGTGGGGCCGCAGCCTGCCCAAGGGCTTGTCGCCCTGGTGGCCGGTGATCGGCCGCAACAAGAAATCGGTCGGCCTGAACCTGCGCACGCCCGAGGGCCGCGCCATCGCCGAGACCCTGATCGACGGGGCCGACGTGCTGATCGAGAACTTCCGACCCGGCACCATGGAAAAGTGGGGCATGAGCTATGAGGCCCTGGCCGCCCGCAACCCGCGCCTGATCATGGCCCGCGTCTCCGGCTTTGGTCAGACCGGCCCCTATGCCAGCCGCGCGGGCTATGGCCTGATCGGCGAGGCGATGGGCGGACTGCGGCACGTCACCGGCGAGCCGGACCGCCCCCCGGCCCGCGCCGGCATCTCCATCGGCGACAGCCTGACCGCCATGCATGCCGTCATGGGCATCACCATGGCGATGCATGCCCGCGAGCGCACCGGCCGCGGCCAGGTCGTCGACGCGGCCCTCTATGAGAGCGTGCTGGCGGTGATGGAGAACTTGGTCACCGAATACGACCTGACCGGCTATGTCCGCGAGCGCTCAGGCTCGGTCCTGCCCGGCATCGCGCCATCCAACGTCTATCCGTGCGCAAACGACGAGATGATCCTGATCGGCGGAAATGGCGACACGGTCTATGCTCGGCTGTGCGAGACCATGGGGCGGCCGGAATTGGCGAGCGATCCCAAGTTCGTCGATCACGCTGCGCGCGGCGCCAATCAAACCGAACTCGACCAGATCATCAGCGGCTGGACCAGGACCCAGTCTCTGGACGCCCTGCTGGAACTGTTGGAAGCCAAGGGCATCCCGGCCGGCCGTATCTTCCGCGCGCCCGACATGCTGGAGCACGAACAGTTCAAGGCTCGCGAGTCGATCGTCGAGACCGACCATCCGGTGTTCGGCAAGATCAAGATGCAGAACGCCTTCCCGAAAATGTCCGAAACCCCCGGCGCGGTCCGTTGGCCCGGGCCGGGCCTGGGCCAGCATACCGACGAGGTGCTGGCCGGCGCCGGCCTCACATCCGAGGCGATCGCCGAGCTGCGCGCCAAGGGAGTCGTCTAGGCGTCAGGCAACGCCGCGCCGAGCCTGGTGTTCGGTGCTCATTCCCGCCCCTTCAGAACTCTCGGCGTTCGTCGCTGCGCGGATCGGCCACTCTGGCCGCGGCGTAGATTTCGCCACGGCGGGCGATCTCGCGCCAGGGTTTGGCCTTGTTCAGCGCCACATCCAGGCTCGGCGCGGCCCGGTCGAGATCGGCGACCACGACGCCCGAACTCCCGTCGCCCGGACACCGCGCCAGCCAGCGTCCGTGCGGGCCGATGACGCCCGACGCCATCGCGCGGCTGCATTGGGCCGGGACGCTGACCCCGAACCAGCAATTGGTGGCCGCGGCATAGGCCTGGGCCATGACGCCAAACATCGGATCTTCGGAAAAGCTCGAGAACAGCACGACGTCGGCCCCGCGCGCGGCGTAGTCGAGAAACAGCTCCGGGAAATTGATCTCGATGCAGAGCGACAGGCCAAACGAGAACCCGCCCACTGGGAAGATGACGGGTTCCAGCCCCGGCGCGTACCAGCCGGTGACCTCTGTATTGGAGAGCCGCCGCTTGTCGTACCTAGTCGCCAGGGCGCCCTGGTCATCGATGACATAGAGGCTGTTGTGGGGACGATTGGGCGCGCCGAGCCGGTGGTTGGCGCCGGCCACCACCCAGATCGAAAGTTCGTCGGCCAGCGCCGCGGTCTCTTCAAGCTCGGCCTTCAAACCGGCCCAGTCGACAGCCCAGCCGGCCAATCTCAGCTTGCCCTCACCGGACGGATAGCCGGAGACCGCGCCCTCGGGGAATTGCACGAGTTGGGCGCCCATATCGGCCGCTTGGCGCATCAACCGGCGAACCTCGCGGCCGTTGGCGTGGTGATCAAGGCCGACCTGACTCTGGCCGACGGCGATACGCAGAATCTGGTTCATGCCCCTCCCAATCCTGGGCGAGGTTTCTGGGTGGATCGCGCGCTGTCAATGCGAAGACCAGTTGACCGCCAAGGCCCCGGCGCCGCCCATGGGGAAAACCAAGAGGAACCGCCCCCATGCCCATCGCCGCCGTCAACGGCCTTTCGCTCTATTTCGAACGGGCGGGGTCGGGTGAGCCGCTGCTGTTCATCTCCGGCACTGGCGGGGACCTGCGCAACAAGCCCAACCAGTTCGACGGGCCGCTGGGCAAGGCGTTCGACATGATCTCCTACGACCAACGAGGTCTGGGGCGTTCCGACAAGCCAGATCGCCGATACACCATGGCCGACTATGCCGACGACGCCGCCGCCCTGATGGACAGCCAGGGGTGGGATCACGCTCATGTGGTCGGGGTCTCGTTTGGCGGCATGGTCGCCCAGGAGCTCGCCCTGCGGCATCCAGCCAAGATTCGTCGGCTGGTGTTGGCCTGCACCTCTCCGGGCGGCGCGGGGGGCTCGTCGTTCGCCTTCCACGAAATCGGTCACCTGGCCGGCGAGGCCCGGGCCAAATACCTGACGCCCATCTCCGACACGCGCCGTGATGAAGCGTGGGCCGCCGCCAATCCGGACGCCTACGCCAAGCTGATCGCGATGACCGCCGCCGACCCGTTCGCCGGTGAACCCGGCCGCCGTGAAGGCGCCGAACGCCAGTTGGAGGCCCGGGCCGATCACGACACCTGGGAGCGCCTGCCGCAGATCACCGCGCCCACCCTGGTCGTCGGCGGCCGCTATGACGGCATCGCCAAACCCGAGAGCCTGGAACTGATGGCCGGCCGTATCCCCGCCGCCGAACTGCGCTTCTTCGAGGGTGGTCACATGTTCATGCTGCAGGATCGCGCCGCGGTCCCGGCGATGATCGAGTTTCTGAACCGTTAGGTTTTGGCCAGGATGCCTGCGACGGCGGCGGCGACCTGGGTGACGTCGTAGGGTTTGCGGATCACCGGAGCGTCAAAGCCCAGCGGAGCGCCGCCAGCCTCGCCATAGCCGGTGGCGAACACGAAGGGCACGCCGCGCGCGGCTAGGGCCTCGGCCACTGGCGTCACCGATAGGCCATTGAGATTTGCGTCCAACACGGCGGCGTCGATCGGCCCGTCGAGCAGGCTCATGGCTTCGGCCAGCTCATAGGCGGGGCCTACGATTTCGGCTCCGGCCTCGGCAAGCCCGGTCTCGAGCTCCAGCGCCAGCAGGACCGCATCTTCGACAATCAGCACCCGCGCGCCGCGCAGGTCGGTGGAACCGCTGATCACGGGCGCCGGCGGCAGCCGCTCCGGCGTCGGCGCCTCAGGCATCAGCTCTGGGCTGTCGACCACCGCTGCAGGCCCGGCCCGCAACCGCACGCAAACCCCAGCTCTCCGGTACTCGACATCCGCCTCGCCGTTGAGTTCACGGCCGGTGACCTGGCTGAGCAAGGTCGTACCGAACCCGCGATGCACCGGCAGGGAAACCGGCGGCCCGCCGCTTTCGGTCCAGAACAGTTCAAACCCGCCATCGGCGATCCGCGTCCAGCGAACATCGACCCGGCCGTTCTCGACCGAGAGCGCTCCGTACTTCACCGCGTTCGTCGCCAGTTCGTGCAGCGCCAGCGACAAGGCGTTGGCTGCGCGGGGCGTCAGGAAGAGCTCTGGCCCTTCCCAGCGGGTCTGGCCGGGCGCGATGCCGCCCAACTCCGCCGCCGCCAAATGCGCCACCGCCGCCCCGCGCCAGCGCGCGGCAGTCAGCAGTTCGTTGGCCGAGGCCATGGATTTCAGGCGGCCTGCGAAGGTCTTGAGGAAACTGTCGAGCGACGTGGTCCGCTTGGCGGTTTGCTGGGCCAGGGCCTGCACCGCCGCCAGCACGTTTTTGACCCGGTGATCCAGCTCGAGCATCAGGGCGCCGCGGCGATCCTCGTCGGCACGGCGATTACTGATGTCCTGGGTCACGCCGCAGATGCGCAACGGGCGGCCGTTCTCGTCGCTGACCAGAATGCCCGACGACCTGACCCAGACGACGCGCCCGTCGCTCTCGCGGACGCGGCGATACTCGACCTCGAAACGGCCCTCGGCGCGTATGGCCGCTTCCATCAACTTTCGGGTCTTGTCGCGGTCTTCAGGATGGACGCCGCGATAAAGGACCTCGCCCCGCTCGGCGGCGATCTCGCCGGCGGGCAAACCGGTGATTTCGGCCATGCGCTCGCTGACGTGCAGGACGTCGGCGACCATATCCCAGTCGTACTCGCCCAGGCGTGCTGATTGCAGCGCTAACTGCAGGCGCTCACGGTCCAGGTTCGGTTCAGCGGCGGGCGTCGCCATGGCGTGACCATAAAGCCGGGTTCGAGTCAGAGCGACAGGAACCACAAGTTGTATGCCTTCTTTTGATTGACGCATCCCAAACGGCTTTCCGCATCACCTGGAACCGCCTATTGTCTCTGACGTTCCGGCAATGCTCACATGCCACACTCAAGGCCCCCTTGAGCCCGCCCGCAGTACTGGAGAGACTGAAATGGCCACCAACGCCGCCGATTACAAAGACGAAGCCAAGGCTGCCGCCAATTCGGTCGCCGAATCCGCTCAAAAGCTGTCGAGCGAAGCGCAACGCAGCTTCAACGACGCCGCCAAGCGTTTCGAAAAGGTCGTCAGCGAGGGTCTTGACCAAATTCGCGCCCAGTCGCGCACCTATGCCGACAACGCCGGCGAACATCTCGATGAAGCTCAACGCTATGTGGTCGAACGCGTGAAGGAAAAGCCCTTGGTGGCTGCCGGCGCCGCGCTCGGCGTTGGTCTGTTGGTCGGTATCTTGCTGGCCAGCGGCCGTAACCGTTGATCCTGAAGAAGACGATCTATTACGCCGTCGCCGTCGCCGCGCTCGCCGCGGCGGCGACTGTTTGTGTGGTGTTCTTGGCGCTCGCGCTTTACGCCGCGCTCGTCCCGAACATCGGACCGGCATGGTCGGCCGCGGCCGTGGCTGCTGCCGCCCTCGCGGTGATGGCGATCCTGTCGGCTGTTCTGCTCGGAAAGCCGCATCATCCGCCGGGGCAACAACCCCAGGAGCCTGACCTGACCATGCGGGTTTTCGAACTCGCGAGGGACAAACCTTGGGTCGCGCTTGGCGCCCTTGGAGCGCTCGGCGCGGCGGCCGCCGTGGCGATGAAAAACCCAAAAATCACCAGCGCGGTGATAACGACCTTGATCGCCAGCCGCGTCGCCAAGAAATAGAGAACTAAACCGGATGCTCGGGGTTTCAATGGGACTGCGGGCTTCGGCCCCACTCCTATCCCCCAGGAACGTCCTATGTTTGAATTGCCAGATCTCGCCTATGACCACGCCGCTCTGGAGCCGGTGATCTCCAAGGCGACGATGCATCTGCATCACGACAAGCACCACAAGCGCTATGTCGACGTCACCAACCAGATCCTTGAGGAAAAGGGCCAGAAGCCCGCCAGCCTCGAAGACGTGGTTCGCGAGACCGCCGGCAAGGCCGACGCCAAGAAGCTATTCAACAACGCCGCCCAATCCTGGAACCACGCTTTCTTCTGGGCCTGCATGACCCCGACGAAGCAGACGCCGGACGGTGACTTGGCCAAGGCTATCGACCGCGATTTCGGCGGCCTCGATAAGCTGAAGGAAGAGTTCGTGAAGGCCGGCGTCGCCCATTTCGGTTCGGGCTGGGTCTGGCTGGCGGCCGAGGGTGGCGCGCTGAAGATCATCGACACCCATGACGGCGAAGACCTGCTGCCGAACAAGGGCCAGACGCCGCTGATCGTCTGCGACCTGTGGGAGCACGCCTACTATCTGGACCACAAGAACGACCGCGAGGCTTTCCTGAAGGCTTGGTTTGACGCCCTGGCCAACTGGTCCTTCGCCGCCGACCAGTATGCGGCCGCTCAAGGCACGGGCGAAGCCTGGCGCTACCCGCTCCCGGCCTAGACCTGCGGAACTGCTTAGCCGTCAAGACGTTCTAAATACCGGATACAAATTCGGAGTAACGACATGCTCGGCTGGGCCTTGACTTTCCTGGTGGTCGCTCTGATCGCCGGTGTACTTGGTTTTACGTCCATTGCGGGCGCCGCGATGGGCGTAGCCAAGATTCTCTTCTTCGTCTTCCTCGTGCTGTTCGTGGTTTCCCTCGTCATGCACATGGTTCGAGGGCGCGGCGCCTTATAGCGCGACGTCCAAGACGTGAGACTGCAACGCCCGCCCTTCACTAGGGCGGGCGTTTTAGCATCTGCGGTCCAGCGACCAGGTCCGATAGGGCGTGTAGTGCGAGCGTTCCCACGCCTGGGCGATGACCCGGATCTCAGCGTCATCGGCTTCGATGATATTAAATCCTGCCGGCACGCCTCGCTCGCGCACCGACAAGGTCCCAGCACCCACCGCATAGGTCTTGCCGTCCCCGAACGGATAGGGCCAGGCGAACGGCGCGTGGATATGCCCGGACAACACCAGGTCGACGCGGCACTCGGCCATGGCCTGAGCCGCAGCGCTTCCGCCCCAAACCTTCGCGGTCATTGGACCGCCGATCATCTCAGTCAGCGGGTGATGGCAGACCAGGATCTTCAGCTTTCCATCGGCTGCGCCGCACAGCCAATCGGTGGCCTCGCGAGTTTGCCGACGCGATATCTGCCCCTTTGACCAGTTCGCGCGAGGCTGGACGCCGCGGGCGGTGTTCAGCCCTCGCACCAGGAAACCATCGGCGATATGGGTCTGGGCCTCCGCCGGTCCGATCATTCTGCTGAAGCGGGCGAACGGGGTGAAGAACCGCTCCCACCAGGCCAGGTACGGTGCGTCGTGATTACCGGGGCAGACCAACATCGGGCCCGGCACGGTCTTCAGCCACGCAGCGGCCGCCTCGAACTCTCCCACCGCCCCGAACTGGGTCAGGTCGCCGGAGACGATGGTGAGGTCAAAGCCCCCCGCCCTGATCATCTCAGCAGCGGCCGCGACGGCGGCGACATTCTCGCCCCCGAAATGGATGTCGGACAGATGGGCGATCCTGATCACGCCGCCGGCTCCGGCGGCGGGGCAAGAATCCGAGCGACCTTCGGACGCCATTCGACCTTGGCCGTCGAAGCCAGCCGCACGGGTTCGCCATCCAGAACCGCAGGGATCCTTCCCGCCGACCAGACGCCCGCCGTCTGGCAGGGATGCGTCTCGACGGAAGGATCGACCCGCCAATCCGACACCAAGGCGTTCAGACCGATGCGGGCGGCGTCCATCACGCTCTTGGGATCGATCACCGCAGCCTCCAGCGCCTGATCGGTATCAGACATGATCTTGGAGGCCAGCGGGCACAGGAACGCCAAGGCTTCGGCCTTGCCCCTCGGCCCGCCGTCGAGGGCGTAGCGCAGGCGGCCGGAAAAGGCCCGTGCCCAGGCCCGCTGTGAGCGCCGCCAAGCCAGGGTCAGCCGTCGCTCACGCACCGCTTCACGCGCCGGCGCCCAGAGCGCCGGCGAACCGAGGATCGCCGCGACCAGGAAATTGCGGCCATCGATCCGCCCACCCCCGATGGGGCGTTCGCGCCCCGTCTCCAGCGCGCCGCGCAGAGCATCCTGCCAGGGCGTCACGCCATAGACCGCATAGGGCAGCATATTCATCGTCCCGCCCGGCAAGGGCGCGATGACCGGACCGTCCGGTCCCGCCATCTCGGCGGCCGTGCGAGCTGTCCCATCGCCGGCCAGGATGATCAGCAGATCGGGATCGGCGTCGACGGCGTCGCGCAGGCAGCGGGTCAGGTCGCCGCTCTCGGGAGCGCAAACGTTCGATTTCAGTCCAAGCTCGGACAAAAGAGCCCGCATTTCGTCAGGGGCCTGAGCCGACACGCTGCCCGAGGCGGTGTTCACCACCACTTCGACGCGGGAAATTTTGGGCTTCACATCCATGACCGTCAGCCCGCCGTTCGTCGGGCCGACCGCCACACGCAGCCTTCGGCCCCGAGTTGATCGCGCAGGGCTGGGCCCAGATGGCGACGTTGGGGCATGGTGGGTACTCCGGTTTACTTGTCCTGCCTAACGGTGAAGCCTGAATGGGGTTCCGATCGGAACTGGCCCTCAAGCAGTGCGTTGGCTCCGACGGGATATGTTCAAGGAGAGCCCATATGCTCAAGGCCCTTTCGCTTAAGCCGTTGATCGCCATAGCCGGCGCTGGTCTGTTGGCCGCCGCCTGCACCACCACGGGGAACGTGGAACGCAACGCCGCAGGCGGAGCCGCGCTCGGCGCGCTGGCCGGTGCTGTGATCGGCAACAACGTTGGCGGCGGCGACGCAGGAACCGGGGCTGCTATCGGCGCGGCGCTCGGCGGCGGCGCCGGCGCGGTTCGCGGCTGCCGCCAGGACGGCGGTTGCGGGGCTCAGCCCAGCGCCAACCATCGCCAATACTACGATGAAAGAGCCGGTCGATATTACTACTACGACTCCGGTTCGGGACGGTATTTCTGGGAAGACGGCAGCCCGCGCTGAGGGCTCTGTCTAGACTAGCTTAGCTTGGGCGGTCGGTTATGCTGACCGCCCTTTCCATTATCGCTTGGGGCTTGAAGACTATGGGGCTTGGAATGAGGACTTCGACGATCATCGCAGTCGCGATTGGCGCCGGCCTGGCCGTCTCCGGCTGCGCGACTTCCAGCAATACCCGCGACCAGATCGTCAAGGCGCCGGCCGCCTGCGAAGACGTGACCGTGCAGATTTACTTCGAGCCCGAAAGCTCTGAAGTCACCAGCGAAGGCCAGGCGGTGCTGAACCAAGCCTCGCTTCAAGCTAAGTCCTGCAAGATCGAGCGAGTTCGCGTCATGGGCCTCGCCGACGCCGTCGGCGCCCCGGCTGCAAATCTCGAGATCTCCAAGAAGCGCGCCGCGGCCGTGACCCGTTCGCTGAACTCGACCGGCCTGCCCACCCCGGAATTCGATCTTGCCGCGGCGGGTCAGACCGGCGCCGTCACCGCCGAAGGCGATGCGCGCCTCATGCGTCGCCGGGCCGACGTCACCATCGAGTTGAGCAACCCCTAGGCTCTAGGACTACTAAAAGAAAAGGCGGGCCCAGCGGGTCCGCCTGTTTGAGTCTGCATCATCGAGAAAAGGGGGTGCGGAGGCAGCAGACCGGCCTGGAGGCCGGCCTCAAGTCGGGGGGGGCGTCGCCGCCTCCGCAATCCTTAAACCCGCCCCCATTCCAATCGTTCCCGTAGCGCGCGAAAATTTTTCGCGTCTATTTCGTGTCGGCGTCGATGACCGGCATGGCGTTGAATTCCGCAAGCGTCAGAGGCGTGGAAAGTCCGGCGCCGTCCACTCGAAGCGATGCATAGGAGAGGCTGCGCGGGCCGCCGGGGCGGGGGCCTTTGGGTCGGACCAACACCTGGGCCGGCGAGCCGTCACGCCGAAGCGTCACCCGCTCCACTTCACCCAGCACCACTCCGCCACGCCCAGTGACAGTGCGCCCCACCAATTCACCCGCAGTCATTCCGCCCTGTGCGGTGTTGACCCCGTGGGCGGACGCCGAAGGAGCCTGGGCCTGCGCCGGCAGAGCGGCGGCTGAAGCGAACAGGGCGGCAGTGAACATAGCGATCATCGAACGAGTCATGCCCCTAAGATAGGGGATCCCTCCCCTCAACCGAAGCCCACGCATGCAGATGTGTTCCCACGCCCGAATGGGAACAGCCGCGAAGCCGACACGTTAGCCACTTGCGGGTCCGTTGCCCGTCTTGTCAGGGGCGAAGACCGTGATCGGCACGCATGACGACCCACACAGCCTGATCATTTCATCCGGTGACCGACCGGTGCGCCGACGCTGGATTGCGTTGGCGGTTATCCTATCGGTCGCGTTGGCTGGCGCGTTGCTGGGCCAGATGTCGGTGGTGCGCAATGACGCGTCCCGACCGACGCCGCCCGGCCCGTTCAGCCAGCTCCCCCACTAACTTCAGGAGGCGACATCCATGGCCATTCTCTCGCGCTACACTTCCCGCTCAACGCTCAACGCCACGAGCGCCCGGCAAGGGCGCTTCGGCGTTCATATGTTCTGGGTACTGGTGGTGTCGACTGCCCTGGCCGCACTCGCCCTGTTTGGAGCTTGGTCGTGGCGCGCCGACGACCTAGCCTCCACCGCCCCCAACAACGCGCGTCAGCCCGCTGACGCCGCCGCTTTCAATATGGGCGACCCGGCGGCCCAACAGACCACTTCATCGCCGAACACTCCGCCCAGCTAGACCAGCCTGGTCGGACATACAAAAGCGGCCGCCCCATCAGGCGGCCGCTTTTTCGTGGGCGTCGAACGAAGCGCCTAGAGCACAGACTGCCCTTTGACCGCCCGGACCACGAAGCTGACCACCAGCAGGACCAGGAAGATCACAAAGAGGACCTTGGCCACGGTCGCGGCGAAGCCGGCCAGGCCCATGAAGCCCAGAAAGCCGGCCAACAAGGCGAGGACGGCGAACAACAGAGCCCAACCCAGCATCAAATTCTCCCGCAAATGAAAACGCCGCGCCGGGATCGACGCGGCGCTTCAAGAACGCGAGGTGATCGCCGCCGTTCCGGCTAGGCCGCCTTGCGGGTGTTACGCGGGTGGAAGAACAGCGCTTGGCCGATCGCCGCCTTCACCGTTTCCGGCTGGAACGGCTTGGTGATCAGGAAGGTCGGCTCGGGCCGCTCCCCGGTCAGCAGGCGCTCGGGGAAGGCGGTGATGAAGATCACCGGCACGTCGAAGCGGGCCAGGATGTCCTTAACCGCGTCGATTCCGGACGAACCGTCGGCGAGTTGGATATCGGCGAGAACCAGACCTGGAGTCTTACGAGCCACCGCATCGACCGCTTCGGTGCGCGTCGCGGCGATATCGACCACGGTATGGCCAAGCTCGGTGACCAGCGCCTCGATATCGGCGGCGATGACCGGCTCATCCTCGATGATCAGCACATCAGTGGCGAGCTCAGCGTCGATCTCGGACTGGGCCTCAGCGATCAGGCGTTCGACTTCCGGGAAATCGACGCCCAGGATCTGAGCGGCCTCCGACGGCGTGAAACCCTCAAGCGCGGTGAGCAGGAAGGCCTGGCGGGAGCGCGGCGCGATGCGCATCAAGCGGCGGCTGGCGTCATCGACCCCGCCGTCATCATCGCCTGGCGCTTCGAGTTGTGCGCCGGTCGAAAGCCAGATCGCGTGGAAGACGTGATAGAGCGCGACCCGCGGGGTGAGGCTGTCCTCAAGGACCCGGTCACCGGCGGCGACAGCTTCCAATGCAACGCGAACATAGTGGTCGCCGGTCGTCTGGTCGCCCGTTAGCGCGCGCGCATAGCGACGCACATAGGGCAGATGCGGCGCCAGTCGGGCAAGAAGACTCAAGGTAAAACCCCTCCCTAGGAGATGAAAATTTTACGCCCACAGGGGAACGTTCCCCCACGGGGGCGCATCATGTGCTCCAAACGTCGCCTTTGGGAACCGGTTCCCTCAGAAACTGGTTTTCCCCATGCTATATGTGGGATCATGGAACCCTGGGTGGGATGAGGCGTTGACGGGCCACGATAACGAACCGAGGGGGCGGGCTCCGCGAAAGCCGGGCGCTGATGCCATGATAGAACAACGAGCCACTGAAGATCGGCGCCATGCGCCGGCGGCGCTGGACGAAGCCCGGCTGCGCCAGCAGGCGATCGGCGTGCGGCTGCGTCAAATGTTCGATGAGGTCGTCAGCGAGCCCGTCCCGGACGAGTTCCTCGCCATCCTTCGTCAAGCCGACAAGAAGACCGCGGAGAATGGCTGATGGCGGGCGACAGCAAGGCCCGGCCGCCAACAGATCCCGCGGTTGACGAAGCTTTCAAGCGCGAGCTGGTCAAGCTCATCCCGCATCTTCGCGCCTTCGCCAGGACTCTGGCCGGCGAGCCGGCTGGGGCCGACGATCTGGCCCAAGATGCAATGATGAAGGCCTGGGACGCTCGCGCCAGCTTCCAGATGGGGACCAACATGAAGGCCTGGACCTTCATGATCCTGCGCAACCAGTTCTATTCCGAAAAGCGTCGTTCCTGGCGCCAGACCCAGCTTGACCAGGAAGCCGCCGAACGCACCCTGGTCGCGGTGGATGATCCGGAAGCTCCGGTGGCGCTAGACGAGCTTCGCCTGAGCCTGGCTCAACTGCCCCCCGAGCAACGCGAGGCCCTGATCCTCGTGGGCGCTGGCGGCTTCGCCTACGAAGAAGCCGCAGACATTTGCGGCTGCGCCGTTGGCACCGTGAAAAGCCGCGTGAGCCGGGCGCGTCGCGCGCTCCACGCTATTTTGGAAGACGGCTCATACGAGCGGGACGGGAGCGCGGCGGGAGACGCCATGAGCTCGATTCTCGCCGACGCGGAGCGGCTGAGTACCGTTCGTTAGGCTGAGAGGATGCATGTCTCGCCTTGGGGTTCCCTATCTACCATCCGGGTCCGGCTAACCGCGGCGCTGGCCGCCGCACTTTTGCCGGTCTTGGTGCTTGGCGTTGTACAGTCGGGAATCGCCTTCCGGCGCGAAAGCGTCCAACTCCGCGAAGAACTGGCCGCAGCGTCTGAGCGCAGCGCCGCCACCGCCCGCGCGCGGATGGAAGCGGCCGACATCCTGCTCGAAACCCTGGCTCCCGGTTCCGTCGGCTTTAATTGCGCCCAGCGCCTCGCCGAGGTGACCGCGCGGATTCCCGGCTATTCGAACCTCATCCGCTTTGATCGGCGCGGTCGGGTGGCCTGCGCCGCTGGCAATGTGCCGGGCGACCCCATCCGCGCCACTCGGCCCTGGTTCCAGAGCCTGGCCGCCGGCGACAGCCTGGTGATCACCCGCGACCCCGGCGCCGCCTACGCCAACGTCCCGGCCCTGCTGGCCGCCGTGCCGGCCACCGACGCCCGTGTCGGCTTCGACGGCGCACTGGTGGCGGTGATTTCGCTGGAAAGTCTTGCCCCACGCACGGCTGACCGCTCGCTGCCCAAAGGCGCGGAGGTGGCGCTGGTCGACGGCGCCGGCGGCTATATCAACGCCACCGACAAGGAGGCATTCCCCGACCTGCCCGCCGATTGGCGCGAAAAGGCGCAAAAGCAGGGTTCGCTGGTCTGGTACGACCGCGACCTGCGCGGCAAGCAGCGGGTATTCTCGGCAGCGCCCCTGGTCGGCGACCAGCTTTATGTCGTGCTGTCGGCGCAGTCGGGCGGCCTGTTCTCGTGGGCCACGCTCAATCCACTGACCAGCATCGTCTTCCCGATCCTGACCTTCATCCTGGCGCTGGTGGCGGTGTCGGTCGTCACCGAGCGAGTGGTCATCCGCTGGATCGCCTATCTGCAGCGGATCGCCGCGCTTTACGCCCGCGGCCGCCTGAGCGTGCGGCCGGTTCACGCCGACCGCGCACCGCCCGAGATCCGCGATCTGGCCGAGACGTTGGAAGACATGGCGGACGCCATTGTCGGTCGCGACGCCTCGCTGCGCGACTCCCTGGCGCAGAAGGACGACCTGATGCGTGAGATCCACCACCGGGTGAAGAACAACCTTCAGGTCATCTCGTCCCTGCTCAGCATGCAGCAGAGGGCGCTGTCGGATCCGGCCGCCCGCGCGGCCATGTCGGATACGCGCCAGCGGATCACCGCGCTCGCACTTATCTATCGCGCCCTTTATCAGGGACCGGACCTGAAGCGGGTCGATCTACGCGCCTTCCTGGAAGAACTGACCGCGCAGCTGATCTCCGCCGAGGCGGTTCAGGGCGCGCACGTGCGCACCGAGATTCATGTCGATGATCTGGTGATCGACCCCGACCGGCTGGCGCCGCTGGCCCTGTTCGCGGTCGAGGCGGTCACCAACGCCCAGAAGCACGCTTTCGCCGGCAAGGGGGGCACGCTGAGCGTGAACTTCAAGGTGCAGGGCGACGAGGCGACGCTGGAGATCAGTGACGACGGAAACGCTCCCGAAGACGCCCTGAGCACCTCCGGCGTCGGCCGTACCCTGATGACCGCCTTCGGTCGTCAGCTCCGTGGCCGGGCCGAGGTCGTGCGGAACGAAAAGGGCGGCATCACCGCTCGCCTGGTCTTCCCGACGCCAACGGCTGAAATGGCCGTGAAACGAGCGGCCGCTGTGGGGAACCAGGCCGCAGCATAGTCGTTACGGTGCAGCAAGTTTCACCATCCCTCCAAAGAGAGAGAACGCTCATGCGCAAGCTCGTTATTCTGGCCGTACTGGCCGCAAGCCTTTCGGTCACCGCCTGCAACACCGTTTCCGGCGCAGGTAAGGACGTGAAGGCCGCAGGCGCCGCGGTTACCGACACCGCCGAAGACGCCAAGCGCTAAACATTTTAGATCTGGTGAGCCCCGCTTCGGCGGGGCTCTACTTTTTGAACTACGCCGCGACCCTGAAATCTGGGTTGCGCGCGTAGATGCCCGGGCGCCCCTCCAGCGGCTGGAACGCTTCGCCCAAACTGCCGGCGGTCTCATTGGAGCCCAGGAACAGATAACCCTCCGGGCTTAGCGCCCGCGCCAGATTTTCCAGCAGGCGCATCCTCATCGGCTCGATCAGGGCCGATAGCACATATCGGCAAAAAATCACGTCGAAGCGACCGGCGGTCGATAGATCGGCGACCAGGTTAATCCGCCGCCAGCGCACCATTTGGCGCAGGCGAGGCGAAATTCCCCACATCTCATCAGCCTGTTCGAAATACCTCACCAGATGGCGGATCGGCAGGCCGCGCTGAACTTCGAACTGCGTATAGAGACCGCTTTGCGCTTTCTCGAGTTGCCGCTCGCTGAGATCAGAGCCGAACAGCTCGACCTTCAGCCCCGGCAGACGAGCGCGCTCGTCCTCGATGATCATGGCCAGGGAGTAGACCTCCTGGCCCGAAGCGCATGCCGCCGACCAGAGCCGGACCGGCTGGCCGTCGCGCCGCTTTGCGAGCGTCGGCAGAACCTCGTCGCGGAACAAGGTGAACGGCTCGCGATCACGGAAGAACGAGGTTTCCGCATGGGCCATGGCCTCGACGATCGTCCAGGCCAATCTATCCTCGCGACGGGCGCGCAAGGCCTGCAGCAGGTCGTCGATGGAGCCGAAGCCTTCCCGGCGGGCCACAGGCCCGAGCCGGCTTTCCAGCAGATAGACCTTCTCGACATCCACCCGAATGCCCGCACGCGCCGCGCAGAGCTGCGCCACCAGTTCGCGATCCTCGGATTTCATACCAGGCCGACCTCGGCGAACTTGGCCACCAGGATGTCGCCGTCGAATGGTTTCATGATGTACTCGTCCGCGCCGCTGGCGAGCGCTTCGCGGATCCGCTCCACGTCATTCTCCACCGTGCAGAACACCACCCTGGGCGCATCGCCGCCGGGCTCCTCGCGAAGTTGCTTGAGAAATTCGAGCCCGGTCATGACCGGCATATTCCAATCCAGCAACACGGCGTCGGGCATTTCGGTGCGACACCAGGCAAGCGCCTCCAGCCCGTCGGAAGCCTCGGCGATATAGAAGCCGATATCCTCCAGGACGCGGCGCGCGACCTTGCGGATCACGCGGCTGTCATCGACGACGAGGCAGGTCTTCAAAAGGCTGGGTCTCCTCCGTGCGCTTCTCGCGCAGGGTTGGTTAAGGAGCGGTTTGACGCGGCGAAAATTCTTGGGGCCGTACGACTGCTGGCGACACTTTCAGAATTTGTCGATTGAGGCCCCATCCTGCGCGCCTACGGTCAGCCCCTGGTTTTCGAAGAGAGGCTCTCCATGATCGACCTCCACTACTGGCCGACGCCGAACGGAAAGAAGGTCACCATCCTGCTGGAGGAGCTCGGACTCCCCTACCAGATCGTTCCGGTGAACATCGGCAAGGGCGACCAGTTCACCGACGGGTTCCTGCAGATCGGCCCCAACAACCGAATGCCGGCGATGGTCGACAACGAGCCTGCTGACGGCGGCCCGCCGATCAGCGTCTTCGAGTCCGGCGCCATCATGCTGTACCTCGCCGAAAAGGCCGGCCGCTTCCTGCCGACGGACATTCGCGGCAAGTACGAGGTCACCCAATGGGTGATCTGGCAAATGGCCAATCAGGGTCCGAAATTCGGCGAGCGCGGGCATTTCAGCCGGGTTCCCGCCGGCCAGGGCGACCAGTCCTATGCGCAGCGCCGCTTCAACGACGAGGTTCACCGCCTCTACGGTGTGCTGAACAACCGCCTCTATGATCGCCGCTATATCGCCGGCGACGACTATTCGATCGCCGACATGATCTCCTACCCCTGGACCGCCAGCTGGGAGATGCAGGGCATCGACATGGGAGAGTTCAAATACTTCAAGCGCTGGTGGGACGAAATGTCGGCGCGGCCGGGCGTCCAGCGCGGCATGGCCGTCGTCGCCGGGCCCCCGGAAGACCCCGCCACCGTCAGCCCCGAGGAACAGGAGCGCCGCCGCAAGCTGCTCTACAATCAGCGCGCCCGCCCCGCGCCGGCTACTTAGGATTTGGCAAAGCCGTCATCGCCGACGAGCGGCGATGACGGCTGTCGCCTAAACCAGTTCCGCCGGCTTGATCCCAAGCTCCTTCAGCAAGGGCTCGGCATAGTCGACGCGGCCGGTCAGGGTCTTGGGATCCCCCGAGGCCAGCTGGTACACGGCCTCCGAAATGAACTCGATCGGCTGCACCCGGTCCTTGGTGGCCTCGTTGATCAAGCCATGCACCGCGACGCCGGGCGTATCGACCAGCCCAGGCGAGACGACATTGACCGCGATCCCGTCATCATAGACCTCGGAGGCCAAGCCGGTGCTGAACCGCTCCAGAGCGGCCTTGCACATGCCGTAGACCGTCCCGCCACGGCCGCCGCGATAGGGCTTTTGCGGGTGGATGCCGGCCGGCGAGGATATGTTGACGATCCAGCCCTGCTTGCGCGCGCGCATGCCCGGCAGCACCAGCTGCGACAGGTGGAAGGGCGCATAGACCTGCACCTCCATCATCAGCTTGAAGCGCTTCTCGGGAAACTCCTCGACCGGGATAAAATAGGTGATGGCGGCGTTGTTGATCAGGATATCGATGGGGCCGAACGTGGCCTCGGCTTCCTCGACCAGACGCTCACGCTCGCTGGCTTGGGCCAGATCGGCCTTGATGAAAGCGGCATGGCCGCCGGCCTTTCGGATGCGCTCGACGGTGTCGTGAAGCGTGCCGGGCAACCGGCTCTCGCCGCTTTCGGCGGTCCGGGCGGACACCACCACCTTGGCGCCCTCCATCGCCAGGCGCGCGGCGATGGATTCGCCGATGCCTCGGCTAGCGCCGGTAACCAGGGCGACGCGGCCCTTCAACGGCCCATCAGCATTGATGCGGGCTTCGCTCATCTCAAATCTCCCTAATGAAAGTCTTTGTTTTTAATTGGAATGGGCCGCCTGGCCCCTATTCGGCCGGCTCCCTTAGTCTGGAAACCGTACCGGCGCTCGCCCCTGCGGGCCAAGCGTCCACGGTCACGCGCCGCATATGGCGACGCTGGCCGGGATAGTCGTTGAGCGCGAAATGCCAGACCGAGCGGTTGTCCCAGAAGGCGACCGAACCGGCGGTCCAGGCGAACCTGCAGGTAAAGGCTTCATAGCGGGAATGCTCGAACAGGAAGTCGAGCAGCGCCTTGCTCTCGCGCTTGCTCCAGCCCTCGATCCGCATTGTGAAAGCGGGATTCACATAGAGCGCCTTGCGGCCGGTCTCCGGGTGGACCTTGACGATGGGGTGGATGAACTCCCCTACCGCGCCCTCAGCCTCGACCACCTTCATGGTCTTGCGCTCCTGGGCCGAGTGGCCTTGGGATGAATACTCCCGCCCCGCCGAATGGACGCCGTTGAGCGTCTCCAGCGTCGCCTTCAGGCCTGGCGACAGCGCGTCATAGGCGGCCGCCTGGCTAGCGAACAGCGTGTCGCCGCCCCACTCCGGAATCTCGACCGCATAGAGGATCGACCCGATCGACGGCTTTTCGAGGAAGCTCATGTCGGAGTGCCAGCCGCCGCCGAAATTGACGCGGTCCTCGGGCTCCTTGACGATCTCCATCACCTCCGGATGGCCTTCCATGCCGGCCACATATGGATGGATGTTCAGCGGTCCGAAGCGCCGGCCGAAGGCCAGTTGCTGCTCAGGCGAAAGGTGCTGGTCGCGGAAGAACACCACCTGATGCTCGACAAAGGCCTGGCGGATTTGGGCGATGACCTCGTCCGGCAGGTTCGCGCCGAGATCGACTCCGGAAATCTCAGCGCCGAGGGCGCCGGCCACCTTGCGGATCTTCAGAGCGGACATCGTCTCATCTCCCTTGGCTGCCATGATCAAACATCGCATCGGCGCAAAGGGCGAGTCAGAAGCTCTCATTTCGGTTGCAGCAAATCCCACCGGTTTCCATAGAGGTCCTCGAACACCGCCACCGTCGCATAGACCTCGCGGCGCGGCGCCTCGAGAAACTTCACCCCCGCCGCGCTCATCCGCGCATGGTCGCCGTCGAAATCGTCGGTGTGCAGGAAGAAGCCGACCCGGCCTCCCGTCTGGTCGCCGATCCGCGCGGCCTGGACGTCGCCGACCGCCTTGGCCAACAAAAGCCCACCCTGGGATCCAGGCGGCGTCACCACCACCCAGCGTTTACCGCCCCCCATGTCGTCGTCACGGGTGAGGATGAAGCCAAGCTTATCGACATAGAAGCCGATCGCCTCGTCATAGTCGCGCACGACAAGGGTGCTGAGAGCGAGACTCTGGGTCATTCGGTTACCGTTGTGGTCTGGACGGGGCGGCTGCTCAAGGTAGAGTGCGCCGCATATTAGGGGGAGTTCTCAATGCGTATTGTTCCGGCTTCAATCGCCGCCGCCGTCCTCAGCATGGCCGCGGTCAGCCCGGTGCTGGCCCAGACCGCTGCGCCAGCCAAGATTTCAGTCATTCACGCCGGCGCTTTGCTGGACAAGCCAGGCCAGGCGCCGCGCGGCGCCTCGACCATCGTGGTTCGCAACGGCAAGATCGAGTCCGTGCGCGATGGCTTCGTGACCCCGGAAGCCGCCGGCGTCGCCGGCGCCCCCGTGCTCGACCTGCGCGACCAGTTCGTGCTGCCGGGCCTGATCGACATGCACGTCCATATCTTCAGCGACGACGATAAGGTGCGCGGGCGCATGGAAGCCCCGACCCGCGATTACGAAGACAACATGGTCATCGGCATCGATAATGCTCGCCGTACGCTGGAAGCCGGTTTCACCACCATCCGCGACCTGGGTAGCGACATCCATGCCGTCACCGCCCTGCGCGACGGCATCAATTCCGGCCTGTTGACCGGCCCGACCATCGTTCCGGCCGGACGGATGATCTCGATCAACGGCGGCCATGGCGACGGTTCGAACAACTTGAACCGCGAACTGGCCCACATCGCCCACGAGAACTCGGAAAACCTCTGCAGCGGCGCTGACGACTGCCGACGCGCCGTGCGCTCGCAGATCTCGCAGGGCGCCGAGGTGATCAAGTTCGGCGCGACCGGCGGGGTGCTGTCCAATGTCGCCGGGGGCCTCGGCCAACAGCTCTTCGACGACGAGATGAAGGCCATCGTCGACACCGCCCACATGTTCGGCCGCAAGGTCGCCGCCCACGCCCATGGCAAGGAAGGCATCGACGCAGCCCTGCGCGCCGGCGTCGATTCCATCGAACACGCGACCTATACCGACGACGCCACCCTGGCCCTGTTCAAGAAGACCGGCGCCTATCTGGTGCCGACCATGCTCGCCCCGCAGGCGGCGGTGAACCAGGGCCGCGCCGGCTCGCGCTCGGCTAACTCGCTCGCCAAGGCCGAGGAAGCCAACAAGGTCGCGTTCGCCAACCACGTCATCCAGTACAAGTCCGGCGTGAAGATCGCCTTCGGCACCGACACCGGCGTCTCGGCGCACGGTGACAACGGTCAGGAGTTCAAGCTGATGGTCGACGCCGGCATGAGCCCGGCCGACGCCATCAAGACCGCCACGGTCAACGCCGCCGATCTGCTCGGCCGGTCCTCGACCCTGGGCACCCTGGAGCCAGGCAAGGACGCCGACATCGTCGCCGTCGCCAAAAGCCCGCTGAGCGACGTCACTCAGCTGGAACATCCGACCTTCGTGATGCATCGCGGCGTCGTCGCCAAGCAGGACGGCCAGCGTCAGGCCTTCCCGCCCAACGTCAACCCGTAGACGATACGCGTAAAAGTTGCCATCGCGCCCAACTAGGCTAGGTTTCAGAAAACCTAGCTTGGGAGGGCTAGATGGAGCTGATGTTCCAACCGATCCGTAAATATGCGGACTTCTCGGGACGAGCCCGCCGCAAGGAGTTCTGGCTCTTCGCGCTGCTCATCTTCCTGATCGAGATCGTCTTCATGGCGCTGATCAGCGCCGTCGGCGGCCAAGACCTGCTCATGGGCTACCCCGCCTCGGCCAACGTGCCGATGAGCGGGCCGCTCATGGCGGTGGCCCTGCTTCATTTCGCTGTAATGCTGGCGCTGCTGGTTCCCAGCCTGGCCGTGACCTTCCGCCGGCTGCACGACACCAACCGCAAGGGTTGGTGGATCCTGCTGGGCTTCATCCCGCTGATCGGGCAGCTAGTGCTGTTTATCTTCTATCTGCTGGACGGCACGCCAGGCCCGAACCGCTTCGGACCGGACCCCAAGGGGCGCTCGTCTTCCTAGGCCGGGACCGTCGCGGCGAAGGTCACCCGCTCGTCGCCGACGTCGGCGAAGATCCGCCCGCCGGCGTCCGTGGTGAACAGGTGGACATAGTAGGCCTGCACCCAGTGGCCGTGCAGGCCATCGCCCAGGCCTTCGCCGGCCAGGCCGCGCAGGACTTCGGGGCGTAGCCGCGCGCGCGGGCCGACGGCCTCCACGGCGATGGCGATCGACGCGCCTTCAGCGACGGCGCGGATGGTGGCGGTTCCGCCGGTCGGCAGCGCCGCGCCGCCCATCTGAGCCAGGTTCATCAGCAGGCGCGCGGCCGGTTTGTTCACCGCGCTCGCATCAACCTGCCAGTCGAGCTGGGCGCGCATGTGGTTGAAGACGCCCTGGGCCAGCTTGTGCAACTCGCGGGGGTCGAACGTCTCGGCCGAGGCCGAGGCCCCGAAAGCCACCCGCGTGAACGACAGCAGGTCGGTCAGCTTGCGCGCCGAACCCGCGATCAGGTTCATCGCGTCTTCCTTCATGTCCTGGGCGCTGGGATCGTCCAGCAGGTCCAGGCCCGAGACGATGGCGCTGGCCGGACTGATGAAGTCGTGACACATGCGCGCGGCCAAGAAGGCCGCCACCTCTGCGGTGCGCGGCAGGGCCGCCGGGGTCGTCTCTGGTGTGTCGCCGTCCATCATCGCCTGCAACTTGGCCTGATTTGGCGCTTTGGCAAACGCGCCCCAGCACTCTAAGGAACCGGGCATGAACGGTCCCGACCCCTTCCTCGAGCCCGGCGTGCTGGTCAAGCACCCGAGCCAGGACGATTGGGGACTGGGTCAGGTGCAGACGGTGGCGGGACACAAGGTGACGGTGAACTTCGAAAACGCAGGCAAACAGGTGATCGACGCCAACGTCGTGCGCCTGACTTTCATCGGCGAAGATCCGCGAGGCGCGCGATGAGCCGCGACATCGGCGCGGCCCTGGCCGACATCTGCGAAGAAGCCAGCGCCCTGATTCTGCCCCTCTGGCGCACAGGCCTGACGGTCTTCTCCAAGGCTGATGAAAGCCCGGTGACCGAAGCCGACCGCCGGGGCGAAATCCTCATCGTCGAGCGCCTGACCGCCATGTTCCCCGACATTCCGATCGTGTCTGAAGAAGACGCCAGCGAGTTCGGCACGCCTGACGCCATCGGGCCGCGCTTTTTCCTGGTCGATCCCGTCGATGGCACCAAGGCCTTCGTGCGCGGCGATCCCAACTTCACCGTAAATATCGGCCTGATCGAAAACGGCCGCCCTGTCGCGGGCGCCGTGACTGCGCCGGCCTCGGACGAAACCTGGTTCACCCAAGGCGGCCAGGCGATGAAACGCCAGATCGGCGGCGCGGCCGAGCCTGTCACCGTGCGTCCGTGGCCTAAGGGAGCGGCGGTCGCTCTGGTCAGCCACACGATGTCAGAAGAGACCGCGAAGAAGCTTGCGGACCAATATGGCTTCGACCTGCGCGAACCGATGGATTCCTCGATCAAGTTCTGCCGCTTGGCCGAAGGCGCGGCCGACATCTACCCGCGCCATGGACCCACCATGGAGTGGGATATCGCTGCCGGACATGCGGTGCTTCAAGCCGCGGGTGGCCAACTGAAGACGCCTGAGGGCGAGGATTTCGTCTACGGCAAGGCTGATGCGGGCTTCCGCAACGGGTGGTTCGTGGCGCGCGGCGGCTAGACCGCTCGCAAGTCCAACGGGGGCGGAGCGGCAGGCGCCGAAGCCTGCACCGTCCCCAGCGCATCCTGGGCGTAAAGAGCCTGCTGGCCCGCGCCGATGAATAGGTAACCGGCGAACCCGAGGACAAAAGCGAACACCCCGATCCACATGAACGGGCGGACGATGTCGAACACGCTGAACTGAGCCATGGACTTTCCTGGAACTGGCCGGAAGGACCTAAGGTGAACAGCGCAAACCGCCGGGGGTTGCGAGCCTCGCGCGACAAAGTTCGCGGTTTTATCGACCAGGGCGGTTCGGCGACAAGTTGCGACCAAATAGCCACACTCGCCACACTTGCGACTAATTCGCATTGCCAGCCCTAAACCATGTAACTAATAGCGCCTCTCAGTTTCATTCTCATCGAGGCGGGATATTCTCGTGGACAATCGACGGACGAGCGGCGTGCGCGCCTACGCTCGCAAAGCGCTGACCCCAGCCGCAGTGGCCGGCGTCGCGGGGCTGGCCTTCGCGCCGCAACTGGCTCTGGCGGACGACGCAGCGGCCGACGCCGCGACCGAAGTCTCCGGCGTCCAGGTCGAGGGCAAGGCCGCCCTGCAGCCCACCTCGCCGAAGTACACCTCGCAACTGCTCGACACCCCGCGCAACGTGACCGTGGTTCCGCGCGTGATCATCGAGCAGACGGCGGCGACCTCGCTGCAGGATATTCTGCAGACCTCGCCGGGCATCACCTTCGGCGCCGGCGAAGGCGGCCAGCCGCTCGCCGACCGCCCGTTCATCCGCGGCCAGGCCTCGGGCAACAACATCTTCGTCGACGGCGTGCGCGACTCTGGCGGACAGGTCCGCGAGGTCTTCAACCTGGAACAGATCGAAGTCATCAAGGGTCCGGACTCGGCCTACAATGGCCGCGGCTCGGGCGGCGGCAGCATCAACCTGACGACCAAGCGCCCGAAGCTGGAAGAGCAGATCGACGTCTCGGCCCAGGTCGGCACCGACAGTTATCTGCGCGGCGCCATCGACGCCAACCTGCCCATCGGCGAAACCAGCGCCATCCGCATCAACCTGATGGGATCGCAGGGCGACATCCCCGGCCGCAACGCCGTCGATTTCGACCGTTGGGGCGCGGCCATCGCCGCCGGCATCGGCATCGGCACCGATACCCGCGTGACGTTCAGCTACTACCACCTGACCGCCAACAACATGCCGGACTACGGCGTGCCGCTGTACACCAAGACGCCCGGCGCCCCGCGCGCCAACGCCAGCGGCGTCCTGAATGTGCCGCGCGACTCGTTCTACGGCCTCACGGCGCGCGACTTCCAAAAGTCCGAAGCCGACATCGCCACCCTGATCACCGAGCACGATATCAACGACGCGATCACGTTCCGAAACGTGTTCCGCTATTCCAAGACCCTGAACGATTACCTGGTCACCAACCCCGGCGACGGCGGCGTGGCTCAGTTCGTAGCCGGCGAGTGGTGGATGAAGCGCGGGACCAAGTCGCGCTGGAACCAGACCACGACGGTCGCCAACGTCACCGACTTCTATGGCAAGTTCACCACCGGCGGCATCGAGCACAGCTATGATGTGGGCCTGGAGCTGTCGCGCGAGACCAACCGCAACGCCTCCTACCTGATCTACACGACGGCCGGTTCGGCCTGCCCGACGGGCTTCACGAACAACGTCACCGCCGCCGGCGTCGGCGATTGCACCCGCGTCTTCGCGCCGAACCCCAGCGATCCGTGGCAAGGCGTGGTCAATCGTCCTGACGCCTCGGTCAACTATACCCAGACGGTCGGCGTCTACGCCTTCGACACCATCTCGTTCGGCGACAAGTGGTTGCTGAACCTCGGCATCCGCCATGACGAATACTCGGTCAAAGGCCTCGATGTCGCGGTGACCAGCGCCCTGGGCGTGCAGACCGGTACGACCCTGACGCCGCGCAAGGGCGACTGGAGCTTCACGAACTATCAGGTCGGTCTGGTCTACAAGCCGACCCCGAACGGCAGCGTCTACGCCTCCTACGGCACCTCCTCGACGCCGCCGACCATCAGCGGCGGCGATCAGAACGGCAGCTCCGGCAACGGCAGCGGCAACCTGATCAACGTGCTGCTGGACCCGGAAGAAGTCACCTCGGCCGAAATCGGCGTGAAGTGGGCCTTCTTCCACGAGCGCCTCTCCACCTCGGCGGCGCTGTTCCACATGACCCGCGAAAACGCGCAGGTCCTGGTCGACACCGGCATCTACGCCCAGGTCGGCGAGACCATGGTTCAAGGCCTCGAAATCGGCGTCACCGGACGGGTCACCCCCGCCTGGATGGTGTTCGGCGGCTATACCTACATGGACAGCGAACTGGTCCGCGGCGCGTTCAACGGCGTCAACCAAGGTGATCGCCTGGCCAATACGCCGGAGCACTCCTTCAGCCTGTTCACCACCTACGACCTGACCGACGCCTTCAGCTTCGGCGGCGGCGCCTACTACGTCTCCGACAGCTACGGCGGCAACCAAGGCGGCGCAGGTGGCGGGGCCAATGCGGTCTTCGCCCCGGCCTACTGGCGCTTCGACGCCTATGCGTCCTACCGCTTCACCGACACGCTCAATCTTCAGCTCAATGTGAAGAACGTCACAGACGAGGACTACATCGCCCGCACGAACGGTGTTCACCACGCTGATTACGGCCCCGGCCGTCAGGCGATCCTCACCCTCAACGTCCGCTTCTAACCTCCCCCCAGAGGAACGGACGCAAGGCCTCGCCCCCCCAGGGCGAGGCCTTTTCCTTTGGGAGCGCCCGCGCCTAAGGTCATCGCCATGATGCTTCACATCCCCCAGGTGCTCTCCAAGCCGGCCGTCGCCGAGCTGCGCGCCCTGATCGACGCCGCTGACTGGATCGACGGCAACGCCACCTCCGGCTCGCAATCGGCGCTGGCGAAACGCAACGAGCAACTTCCGGAAGGCTCAGAGGCGGCCAGGCTCGCCGGCGAGCGCGTACTGGACGCCCTGGCCCGGAGCCCGCTCTTCGTCACCGCCGCCCTGCCGCAAACGGTGTTCCCACCGCTGTTCAATCGCTATGGCGGCGGCCAAGCCTTCGGGACCCATATCGACAATGCGGTACGCCAGACCCGGACCGGAGACCTGCGCATCCGCAGCGACCTCTCGGCCACCCTCTTCCTGAGCGAGCCCGAGGACTATGACGGCGGCGAGCTGCTGGTCGAGGACACCTACGGCGTTCACGAGGTCAAGCTCGCGGCGGGCGACCTCATCCTCTATCCGGCCTCCAGCCTGCATCAGGTGACGCCAGTCACGCGGGGCGTTCGCACCGCCAGCTTCTTCTGGATCCAGAGCATGGTGCGCGAGGACGCCCGCCGCGCCCTGCTGTTCCAGATGGACATCGCCATCCAGCAACTGGCCGGCAAGGTCGGCGCCGGGGCGCCCGAACTGGTCTCGCTGACCGGGACCTATCACAACCTGCTGCGGATGTGGGCCGAGGTCTGAGGGCTTGCCTTTGCCGTGGCGCGCCGAGAAGGTGCGCCGCAAATGGAGGAAGCCCCAATGGCCTATGAAACGATCACCTACGAGACGCGCGGCCAGATCGGGATCCTCACCCTCAATCGCCCCGACAAGCTGAACGCCATTTCCGCCGGACTGCGACGCGATCTGGAGGCGGGACTGATCGCCGCCCAGGCCGACGACGGCGTTCGGGCGCTTGTGCTGACCGGGGCCGGACGCGGCTTCTGTTCGGGCGCCGACCTGACCGGCCCAGCCCCGGAACGCGACGGCCCGCCCTCGCAGAACGAGCGCCTGGACGAAGAAGCCTGGATGGGCCGCTGGGCGCGTCTGTTGCACGACTTCGACAAGCCGCTGATCGGCGCGATCAACGGCGTTTGCGCCGGGGCCGGCATGAGCTGGGCCCTAGCGTGCGACGTCCGCATCGGTTCCGAGCACGCGCGCTTCAAGACCACCTTCGCCGAGCGCGCGATTTCGCCCGACTCCGGCCTTTCGTTCCTGCTGCCGCGGATCGTCGGCTACGCCAGCGCCGCGGACCTCGTCTTCACTAGCCGCATGGTGCTGGCCGACGAGGCGCTGAAGCTTGGCCTGCTCAACCGCCTGACCGCTCACGAGACCCTGCTGGACGACGCGGTCGCCTATGGCGAACAGATGGCCCAATGGCCGCCGCTGGCCATCCGGATGGCTAAGAAGGTATTGCAGGCCGGCATGGAGACCGATCTCCAGACGGCCGTAAAGTACGAATCCGTCGGCCTGACCCACGCCCGCCGCGCGGTGAACGACGTCAAGGAATCGGCCGCCTCGTTCCGTGAGAAGCGCAAAGGCGTCTACACGGGCACCTAATTTGGGGCCATAAGGCCCAAACATCCCTTAGGAGACGCGCCATGGCCCTCGACACCGGTGATCAACCCAAGACCTTCAACTGGGAAGACCCGCTCGACCTGGCCTCGCGCCTGACCGAAGAAGAGCGGATGGTCTGGGAGTCGGCCAGAGCCTACGCCCGTGAGAAGCTGCTGCCGCGGGTGGTCTCGGCCTATGCCGACGAGCGGTTCGACCGTGAGATCATGAGCGAGATGGGCGCGCTGGGCTTCCTCGGCGCGACCCTGCCCGAGCAGTACGGCGGGGCCGGGGTCAGCCATGTCGCCTATGGCCTGATCGCCCGCGAGATCGAGGCGATCGACTCTGGCTATCGCTCGGCGATGAGCGTGCAGTCCTCGCTGGTGATGTACCCGATCTACGCCTTCGGCTCCGAAGAGCAGAAGATGAAGTACCTGCCGGGAATGGCGCGCGGCGAGATCGTCGGCTGCTTTGGCCTGACCGAGGCCGACGGCGGTTCCGACCCGGCCTCGATGCGCACGGTCGCCAAGAAGGTCGAGGGCGGCTACGTCCTGAACGGCTCGAAGATGTGGATCACCAATTCACCGATCGCCGATGTGGCGTTGGTCTGGGCCAAGCTGGACGGCGTGATCCGCGGCTTCCTGGTCGATCGCGGCTCCGAGGGCCTGACCACGCCGAAGATCCAGAACAAGCTCTCGTTGCGCGCCTCCGTCACCGGCGAGATCGCCCTGGCCGATGTGTTCGTGCCGGAAAATCAGATGCTGCCGGGCGTCACCGGCCTGCGCGGGCCGTTCTCCTGCCTCAACAAGGCCCGGTACGGCATTTCCTGGGGCGCGATGGGCGCGGCCGAGTTCTGCCTGCACGCCAGCCGCGAATACACCCTGACCCGCAAGGTGTTCGGCAAGCCGCTGGCCGCGCGCCAGTTGGTGCAGAAGAAGCTGGCCGACATGCAGACCGAGATCGCGCTCGGCTTCGAGGGCGCACTGGCGCTAGGCCGCCTGCTCGACCAGGGCGCCTGGGTCCCCGAGGCCATCAGCCTGATGAAGCGCAACAACTGCGGCAAGGCCCTGGCCATCGCTCGCGAGGCCCGCGACATACACGGCGGCAACGGCATTTCCGGCGACTATCACGTGATGCGCCACGCCGCGAACCTGGAGACCGTCAACACCTACGAAGGCGCTCACGACGTCCACGCCCTCATTCTCGGGCGCGCCATCACCGGCGAAAACGCCTTCTAGGCTGCGCGCGCAAGTATAGGGACCACAACTAAAGCGACATAAAAGTCGCGCCCCGAACTTTACGTTTACCGACCCACGTTACATTTCGTGTGAACCAAGGGGACGGGGCGATGACGGCGACGCAGCCGCCGCAGGAAACGACGACGACCATCGCGTGGCTGTTCGAGAACAGCCGCGAGGTGATGTTTGTCATCGGGGCGGACAAGCGCTTCAAGCTGGTGAACCCCGCCTTCGAGCGGGAAACCGGCTGGAACGAGGCTGAGGTCATCGGTCAGCTCGCGCGCGACTTCCTGCACCCCGACGAGGATTCCGACGTCGACGCCCACGTGGCGCGTCTGCGGGAAAACGGTTTCAGCGACAACGTCTCGCGCGTTCGCACAAAGGACGGCGCCTGGCGATGGTATGAGGGCCGAGCCCAACTGACCGACGACGGCCAGGTCATCGGCGTGATGCGCGACGCCACCCATGAGCGCGAACGCGACGCAAAGCTCGCCGAGGCCGAGCGCACCACCCGGATGCTGTGCCAGGCCGCCGGCATCGGGGCCTGGACCTACGAGCCCGAGAACGACGAGGTCGTCTGGTCCCCTGATATGCTCGCCCTCACGGGCTACGCCGTCGGTGAAATCTCCACCATGGCGCAGATCGCGGCCATCCTGCATCCCGACGACGACGTTCGGGTCCGCGCTGCGCTGATGGCCGGCATCATCAGGGGCGAACCGCAATCCCTTGAGCACCGGCTGAAGAACAAGTCCGGGTATTGGTCGCACTGGCGCCTCACCTTCCGCACCGAGCCGCGGCCCTGCGGCGAATACGCCCTGATAGGCGTTCATCAGGACATCACCGAGTTGGTGGAAGCGCGGGACGCCGCCGTGCGCGGCGAGCAGCAGATCCTGCAATTGATCGAAAGTTCGCCCTTCGCCGTGGCGATGTTCGACAAGCAACTGCGCTGCATGGTGGTCAGCGAAAGCTGGCGCCAGGCTTTCAGCCGCTCGGAAGACGATCCGATCGGGCGTCCGCTGGCCGGGGTGTTCCCAACCGCGCCCAAGCGCCTTCTGGGCGCCCAGACCCGCGCCCTCGCCGGAGAGGTGGTCACGTCGAAAGAAGACCGCTTCACCGACGGCCAGGGCCGCAAGCGGTGGGTCCGCTGGGAAGCCCGTCCGTGGCGCGACGCCGCGGGCAAGGTCCAGGGCGTGATCTGCTATGTCGATGACATCTCGGCCCTGGCCGAGGCACGTCGCCAAGCCCAGGAGAACGCTCGCCGGCTGAAGATGGCCCTGACCGCCGCCGACGCGGGCGTCTACGAGATCGACCACGCCAACAAGACTTTCTGGGCCAGCCCCGAGTTCAAGAAACTGGTCGGCCAGGAAAAGGCCGACTACGACAGCGCCCTGAACCTCAGCTATCCCCGCTTCCACCCAGACGACCTGGAGGAAGTCCGCAAGGCCTTCAATCAGCTTAGCGAGGGGGAGCGGGCCGCCGGCGAAGCGTTCGAGGCGCGCGCGATCAGTGACGCTGGCCAGGAACGCTGGATCCGCGTCTTCCATCACCTGACCACCGATCGCAAAGGCCGCTGGCTGCGGGGCGTCGGTCTCGTTCAGGACTTCGACCAGCGCAAGCGCCAGGAGCTGGCGCTGATCTCCGCGCAAAGGGCGGCCCAGTCGGCCGGCGAGGCCAAGACCGCCTTCCTCGCCAATATGAGCCACGAAATCCGCACGCCGATGAACGGGGTGATGGGCGTGCTGCACCTGCTGAAGACCGAGACCCTGTCCGAGGACGGTCGCGGCATGCTGGAGGAGGCGCTCTCCTGCGGTCAGATGCTGGCCGAGCTGCTGAACGACGTCATCGACTTCTCGAAGATCGAAGCTGGCCACCTGGAGATGAACCCAGAGCCGCTGGATCCTCGGGCGCTGATCGAGGGCGTCGCGCGCCTGCTGCGGCCACAGGCCGACGCCAAGAACCTGGAACTGATCGTCGAGGCCGAGCCGGATGTCGGCTGGGTGGTTTCCGATCCGGTCCGCCTGCGCCAGGCCCTGTTCAACCTGGTCGGCAACGCCGTAAAATTCACCCTCAAAGGCCAGGTGACCGTCCGCGCCCACCTGCGCCAGCGGGAAGCCGGACAAATGCTGCGGCTGGAGATCGCCGACACCGGGGTAGGAATTCCCGAGGTCGTGCAGCCGCGCATCTTCACGCGGTTCGACCAGGGCGACGCCTCGACCACACGCCGCTTTGGCGGATCGGGGCTGGGCCTTTCGATCACCCAGCGGCTCGCCGAAATGATGGGCGGGACCGTTGGCTTCGCCTCGACCGAGGGACTGGGCTCTGTCTTCTGGCTGGAGGTCGCCGCCCAAAGCAGCGAGCCCAGGCTGGCCGAGCCGAGCGCCCATGAAGGTTGGCTCGACGGAATGAAGATCCTGGTGGTCGAGGACAACCCCACCAACCGAATGATCGCCTCCAAGCTGCTGCAGAACCTGGGCGCGGGGGTCGAGACCGCGGCGGATGGATTGCTCGGCGTCGAGGCGGCCACCGGCGGGAGCTTCGACCTGATCCTGATGGATGTTCAGATGCCGGGCATCGACGGCATGGAGGCGGCCCGCCGCATCCGCGCACTGGGCGGCTCTGTCGCGGCCACCCCCATTGTCGCCCTGACGGCCAACGTCCTGTCGCACCAGCGCCAAGCCTATCTTGAGGCCGGCATGGATGGCGTGGTGGGCAAGCCGATCTCCCCCGGCGTCCTGCTCGCCGAGATTTCACGCCTGGCCCGGCGCGCCGAAGATCAGACCGCCGAAGCGGCCGCCTAGCCCACTTTCACAACGCCGTTCGGCGAGCTAGCCTCCATTGGTTTCGGGGGAAGCATCATGGCGGAGATCGCCGCAGATACGTCTGACCTGGCCGGGAAGAAGCCGCCTTCGTTACGCACGGTCGTGGCGGCCTCCGCGGCCGGGCCGATCCAGAGCGCATGAATCTGCCCGGCGTCTTTGGGATCCTGCTGGTCTTCGTGGTGGCCTCGACCTGCCTGTTCGGGCCGCTGGCCGCAGCCCTGGTCGAGCTGTTCCCCACCCGGATCCGCTATAGCGCCATGTCGCTGCCCTATCATATCGGCACCGGCTGGATCGGCGGCTTCGTTCCCTTCACCGCCTTCGCCATCGTGGCCGCCACTGGCAATATCTATTCGGGCCTTTGGTACCCGTTCGCCTTCACCCTGCTGTCGGTCGTCACCTGCCTGCTGTTCCTGCCGGAAACCAACGGCCGACCGCTGGACCAGTAGCTATTCGACCAAGGCCAGGGCCTGCGCAAACCGTGGGGCCCGCATGCCTTGTAGCGCCGCGTCGAAACGGCTGAGGCCGTACTCAATGCGGCCGCCTAGGCTCTCCAGCGCGAACTCCCCGGCTCCCAAGGCCTGGTGAATTTGGGCGAGGCTTCGTGCCTGCCTGCCGTCCAGACGCTCGGAGGGCCGCTCCTCGCCGACGCCGTTCAGGAAGATCATCGCGTAGAACAGGTGGTTGACCTGGCGCATCAGATAGAGCCGCGCGCATTGAGCCGCATCCGGCGCCGCGCCCAGATAGGTGCGCAGCAGCACGTCCTCCTCTTCAGCGTCAGACGCAAAGACATTGGCCAGGGTGGCCAGGTCCACATAGCGGTCGGCCAGGAACGAAGATTCCCAATCGACCAGCCATAGCCGCGCGCCGTCATAGAGGATGTTGCGCGGGTTCAGGTCGTTGTGGCTGGAGACCATATCCTGCGGCGCGGTGCGATAGGCGGCCCGCAGTTGGGCCTGCAGGCCAAACAGTTCGGCGCTCTCCTTCGGCGCCAACAGGCCAAAGCCCTGGAACCGCGCGACCAGAGCGTCGATCCCATCCAGATAGTCGACCAACGGGGGAAAGGCCGGCGCGGCGTGCAGCGCCCGCAAGGTCTGGCCCATCTCGACCAGCAGATCCGTTCGGGTTCCCGCGTACTCAAGCGACAGCGAGCGTTCCTGAATGAACTCCATGATCGCCACGCCGTCCTCGGCGTCGGCATAGCGCACGCGCGGCGCCAGCAGGGCCTCGGCGGCGATCTCCATGCAGGCATACCACCGCGCCGGATCGCGAAAAACGTCGCGCGTTCCCTCGATGCGCAACAGATAGGCGATGCCGCCCACACGAATCCGAAAGATCAACGCGCCGGACAACCCGCCGCTCAGCGGGACCACGGCGTCGAGTTCCGTCGTGCCGAAGGCGGCGAAGAGCGCTCGATCGACGGCGGCGCGGTTGGATGGTGGAATGGCGTGTGACATCGGCGGCTCCTGAAGAGCGCCTTTTACCCGGATATTATTCCTCGTCAATATTACCCGGGTTATATTAACGCAGTCCGCGCGCGGCCCTACCTGCCCAGCGTCCCACTGCGTCGGAGACCAGCACGGCCGCGACCGCGATCACGGCAGCCACCAAGCAGAGAGCCAGAGCGCGGGCTTCGCCGCCCGGCGTCTGGGTCGCTGCATAGATCGCGGCTGGCAAGGTCAGGGTCTCGCCCGGGATGGCCGCCACGAAGGTAATCGTCGCGCCGAACTCGCCCAGCGCCTTGGCGAAACCGAGGATCGCGCCGGCGGCGACGCCGGGCGCAGCGAGCGGCAGGGTGATGCGGAAGAAACGGGTGAAGCCGCTGGCCCCCAGGGTCCGCGCCACCTCGTCGACCTCACGGTCGATGGCCTCGATGGCGATCCGCATCGGCCGCACCATCAATGGAAAGGCCATGACCCCGGCCGCCAGGGCCGCGCCGGTCCAGTCGAAGGCGAAGACGACGCCGACCTTTTCCAGCCAGGCGCCCACCACCCCACGACGGCCGAACATCAGCAGCAGGAAATAGCCCGTCGCCACCGGCGGCAGCACCAGCGGCAGGGTGACCAGGGTGTCGAGCACCACCCGTACGGCGAACCGGCTGCGGGTCTGGGCGAAGGCGGTGGCCAGGGCCACCGGCATGCCGAACAAGGTCGCGACCAAAGCCACCTGCAGTGAAAGCAGGACGGCGGCGAAGTCTTCCGGCGCGAGCTCGCTCACGAAGCCGGCGCCGCCAACAGAATCTCGACCGCAAGGCCCGCCTCGACCAAAGCCTGGACATCGGCCGGAGTGGCTGGCCGCGTGAGCAGGCGGACGACCCGGCGACCGTTTCGCGCAAGATCGGCCAGCGCGGCCACCCCCGCCGCGCCGGGCGCCAGGCGCTCGGCGTCGCGACGGGCCATCGAGAGGATGACGGGATCGGCGCCGGTGTCAGGCGCCAATATGTCAGCGGCGGCCAAGGCGCGGCTGGCGCGCAGGCTCAGCAGGTCAGCCGGGCCGGAGGCGTCGATGAACTGCACCTTGCCAAGCGCTTTCGTTCCGTTGGCTAAGGCCGCGCGCAACAGGCTGGCGGCGGCCGTCATGTCGCCGCTCATCGCCGCCGAGGCGGCCGGCCCCGACAGCGCCTCGCGTAGAAAGGCGCGACGTTCGTGAAGCTCCGGCAGCGCCTGGCGAATCTCGTCCTGAAGCTGGCGGAACAGGGCGGCCACTCGGCCCGCGCCCTCCGGCACCCGCTGTTCGATGTCGTTGCGCAACATGGTCGCCAGCATCGGCGACGCGCCGCCAGTGCCAATGGCGGCCACCACCTCGCCACGGTCGATCACCGCCGGTGTGGTGAAGTCGCACAGCGGCAGACGGTCGACGACATTGACCGGCACGTGGGCGTCCCGCGCGGCGCGGGCGGCCGCCTGGGCGAAGAGAGCGTCGCTGCTGGCGACAAAGGCCAGCGTCGCGCCCCGATAGGACCCGGCGACGAAGGCCTGAGGTCCCTCAAGCCGCACAACCTTGGCCGGCGAGCCTTCGAACAGGCGCGCCTTGGCGTCGGCCGCCTCGCCTGATCCGGCGATGACCACCGTTGCGCCGGCCAGGGGAAAGAAGGCAGGGAAAGCGTCCAAAGGATCTAGCCGACCTGGCAGTCGCGATAAGGCGAGCCGGCCGCGCCATCGAGCACGGCGCCGGTTCCCTTGGCGTGGAGTTCGACGCCGTCCTTGGCGTATTTCACACCCGATCCCGAGGGAACGTGGCGCAGGCTGTAGGTGCGCCCGCCGGCGCTGATGCTCGCGCGGTCGCCCTTCAGATCATAAGCGGCCGTGAAGGTCTTGCCGCCCGCGCAGGCGTAGGTATGGGCCGCGTCCGTGGCGTCGGCGGCGAGCGGAAGCGGCGTTGAGGCGCAGGCCGCAAGAGCCAGCACCGACATCGTCGCTAAAATCCCCCGGATCATCTCGTTCTCCAGACGCCTGGCGCCGCTTCTAGCCTATCCCCGATTGGCGCACCACGCAGAGCCGCTTTACCGCGCGAGTTGAGCACTGTTAAGATCACGGCGTTTTCTCGTATCGGGAGGGATAGACCCATGGCCATGACCCTGGACGTCAACGGCAAACCCCTGAGCGTGAAGGCGGCTCCAGATACGCCCCTGCTGTGGGTATTGCGGGACGAACTGAAGCTCACCGGCACGAAGTACGGCTGCGGCGTGGCCCAATGCGGCGCCTGCACGGTGCTGATCGACGGCCAACCGACGCGGTCGTGCGTCACACCCATCGAGGGACTGGCCGCAGCGAAGATCAGCACCATCGAAAGCCTGGGCGGCGCCCATCCGGTGCAGGCCGCGTGGGTCAAGCACGACGTGCCGCAATGCGGCTACTGCCAGTCGGGCCAGATCATGTCGGCCGTAGCCCTCCTCAACCAGACGCCGAAGCCCAGCGACGCCGACATCGACGGCGCCATGGACGGCAACATCTGCCGCTGCGGGACCTATCAACGGGTCCGGGCCGCCATCAAGGATGCGGCCGGCCTGGCGCCGCCTGTACCTGTCCTGCCCGTCGCTCCGGCCAAGGTCTGACGCCCATGAACGCTCCCGTGAAACCTTCCGACGTCGCCGGCGCCACCCGCCGCGAGGTCGTGGTCGCCGCCACCCTGGCCAGCGGAGCCCTGCTGGTCGGCTGCTCGCCCGGCGACCTGCTGAGCGTCGGCGCGAAATCGGAATTCGGCGCCTTTGGCCCGTTCATCCGCATCGATCCGAACGGTGTCGTGACCGTCGTCTCCAAGCACATTGAATTTGGCCAGGGCAACCATGCGGGCCTGGCGGCCATCGTCGCCGAGGAAC
The DNA here is from genome assembly GCF_030681155.1 of Phenylobacterium sp. Classification (GTDB taxonomy): domain Bacteria; phylum Pseudomonadota; class Alphaproteobacteria; order Caulobacterales; family Caulobacteraceae; genus Phenylobacterium. The sequence continues at coordinate 175,713 of NZ_JAUXXE010000071.1, forward strand.
TTGACGCCGACTGGTCCAAGGTCCGCGTCGAACAGGCTCCCGCCATCGCCAAGGTCTACGCCAACACCGGCATGGGCGTTCAAGGCACTGGCGGGTCTTCGGCGATTTCCAACAGCTGGGACCAGCTCCGCAAGGCCGGCGCCTCAGCCAAGGCGATGTTCGTCGAGGCCGCCGCCAACAAGTGGAACGCCCCAGCCGGCGAGATCACCGTCAAGGACAGCGTGGTCAGCCACGCGGGTTCGAGCAAATCGGCGACCTTCGCCGAACTGCTGCCAGACGCCGCCAAGGTGACGCCGCCGACCACCCCGACGCTGAAGGATCCCAAGACCTTCACCCTGATCGGCACCGACCGGGTCCGGCGCAAGGACAGCCAGGCCAAGTCCGACGGCACGGCGCGTTTCACCCAGGACGTCCAATTGCCGAACATGCTGGTGGCGATGGTCGCCCATCCCCCGCGTTTCGGCGCCAAGGTCGCGTCGTTCGACGCCGCGGAGGCCAAGAAAGTGCCCGGCGTTGTCGAGGTCTACGAGATCCCCAGCGGCGTCGCCGTGGTTGCTGAGACCACCTGGGCCGCCAAGCAGGGCCGCGACGCTCTCAGCGTGAAGTGGAACGAGGACGCCGCCGAGAAGCGCTCCTCCGACGCAATCCTGGCCTCCTACAAGGACCTCGCCTCCGGCAAGACGCCCGCCACCGACAAGCTGAAATGGCAGGCCTTCGAGTCCAAGGGCGACATCTCCAAAGCCACGGGCGAGGCCTTCGAGGCGACCTATGACTTCCCCTATCTGGCCCACGCCACCATGGAGCCGATGAACTGCGTGGCGCAGGTCAGCATGGGCAAGGCGAAGTTGACCTTCGGCTCCCAGATCCCAACCCTGGACCAGCTCAACACCGCCAAGGTGGTGGCCATGCTGCCCGGGGCCGTGGAGATCGAGACCCTGTTCGCCGGCGGCTCGTTCGGCCGGCGCGCGACCTTCCAGTCCGACTACGTCGTCGAGTGCGTCGAGATCGCCAAGAAGGTCGGCAAGGACCGCCCCGTGAAGCTGGTCTGGACCCGCGAGGACGACATGGCCGCCGGCTATTTCCGGCCCCTCGTCCATCACACCGTCAAGGTGACGCTGGACAAGGACGGCTATCCCGCCTCCTGGCGCCACCGCATCGTCACCCAGTCGATCATGAAGGGATCGCCCATGGGCGTGCCCGAGCTTGACGAGACCGCCGTCGAGGGCGCCAAGGGCTCGCCTTATCTGAAGGCCACGCCCATCGTCGACGGCCAGCTGATCCAGCCAGAGGTCCGCGTGCCGGTGCTCTGGTGGCGTTCGGTCGGCGCGACCCACACGGCGTTCGCGATGGAGCACACCATCGACCAGCTGGCCAAGAAAGCCGGCAAGGATCCAGTAGAGTACCGCCGCGCGCTCTACACCAAGGCCGGGGCGAACCGGCACTTGGCCGTGCTGAACCTGGCGGCGGAGAAAGCGGGCTGGCCCAACACCTCGGCCGACGGCTGGACCCGCGGTGTCGCGGTTCACGAGAGCTTCGGCTCGGTGGTGGCCCAGATCGCCGAGGTGAAACTGGAGGGTGGCGTTCCGAAGCTGGGCAAGGTCGTCACCGCCATCGACTGCGGCACCGCCATCTCGCCCGACCAGATCGCCGCCCAGATGGAGGGCGGCACCTGCTATGGCCTGTCGGGCGCGCTGTTCGGTCAGGTCACCCTGAAGGACGGAACGGTCGAGCAGACCAACTTCGACACCTATCGGGTGCTGCGCAACACCGAGGCGCCGACCGTGGAAACCCACATCGTCCCCTCCGGCAATGCGCCGAGCGGGGTTGGCGAACCCGGCACGCCGGTCATCGCACCCGCGGTCGCCAACGCCATCTTCGCCATGACGGGCAAGCCGACATCCAGCCTACCCTTCGTGAAGGCCTAGCCATGGAAGGTAGATCCTTCCCCGATGGGGGAGGTGGCGCGCGCAGCGCGACGGAGGGGGAATGGAGGAGGAGTCAAAGTCCCCCTCACCCGGCCAAGTGGCCGGGAGCTCCCCCAATGGGGGAGCATCGCAAGGGCCTAGCCGGCGAGATCACCGCGCTCGTCGACGTCGAACAGCACGCCGTCATCGGGCGCGGCGACGCGGGCGAGCCGCTCGCCCAGGTCCTTGAGGATGTTCCGCGCCCCGGCGTCGCCGGTCAGGGCCAGCAAACCGGGCAGCAGCTCCGCGCCGATCAGCGCCGGATGTCCACGTTGGCTCTCGAACATCGGCGCGGCGGCCGGGGCTCCAGCCCGCACCGCATCGGCCAGCGGCGCAAGCACGGCATGGGGCAAGCGCGGCATGTCCCCGAGCAGCACGAAAACGCCTGCGCAGTCGGCCGCAAGTTCGGCCGCGCCGCGCCGCAGCGATACGCCCATGCCCTGCGCGTGGTCCTCGGCGTGAACGACATGCAGCCGGGCAAACTCTCCAGTTCGCTGGGCGAAGGCGCGCGCCGCCGTGGCGACTGCCTCGCCATCAGCACCGGTCACCACGATCACCCGGCCGACCGGCGCGGCGAAGGCGGCGGCCAAGGCGCCGTCAAGCAGCACCCCACCCATCCAAGGCGCCAGCAACTTGCCGCCGCCGAAGCGGCTCCCGGCCCCGGCCGCCAAAACGATGGCTTCGAACTCGCCCGCCCCTGTCGCCAACCGCTGTTCCTCTCTATGTTATCGTCAACATGACGCCCTATGACGCCCCTTCGCCGCAAGAGGCTCCGCCGCGCGGCGCGCCTTTGATCGACGGCTTTGGCCGGACGGTGAGCTATCTGCGGGTCTCGGTCACCGACCGATGCGACCTGCGCTGCGTCTATTGCATGGCCGAGCACATGACCTTTCTGCCGAAGGCGGAGGTGCTCACGCTGGAAGAACTCGACCGCCTGGCCTCCACCTTCGTGGCGCTGGGCACGCGCAAGCTGCGGATCACCGGCGGCGAACCGCTGGTGCGCAAAGGCGTCATGGGCCTGATCGAAAGCCTCTCGCGGCATCTGCGCTCCGGCGCGCTCGACGAGCTGACCCTGACCACCAACGGCACCCGGCTATCGGAATTCGCCGGCGACCTCGCCCGCTTCGGCGTGCGGCGGATCAATGTGTCGATGGACACGCTGAAGCCGGACCTGTTCCGCAAGCTGACCCGAGGCGGCGATCTCTCGAAGGTGATCGCCGGGATCGACGCGGCCCTGGCCGCCGGGATCGCGGTGAAGATCAACGCCGTGGCGCTGAAGGACGACAACGCCGCCGAACTGCCGGACCTGATCGCCTGGGCGCACGCGCGCGGCTGCGACGCCACCCTGATCGAGGCCATGCCGCTGGGCGAGATCGAGATCGACCGCACCGACCAGTTCCTGTCGCTGAAGGACGTCCGCCGCGATCTCGAGAGCTTCTGGACACTGACCGACATCGATCATGCGACCGGCGGACCCGCCCGCTATGTCCGCGTCGCCGAGACCGGCGGCCGCCTGGGGTTCATCACCCCGCTCAGCCATAATTTCTGCGAGACCTGCAACCGCGTGCGTCTAACCTGCACCGGCACCCTTCATACCTGCCTGGGCCGCGAGGACGCGAGCGACCTGCGCGCGGTGATCCGTGGCGGCGCCGACGACGCCGGCCTGGTCGACGCCATCCGACTGGCGGTCGACGCCAAGCCGCAAGGACACGACTTCCACATCGTGCGCCACGCCGCCCCCGCCGTCGCCCGGCACATGTCGACCACCGGAGGCTGAAGCCGTGGCCCGGGTGCTCCTGTTTGGTCGCCTGAGCGACGTGGCCGGCTGGCGCGAACGCGACATCGACAGCGCTTCGCTCGGCGCCCTGCGCGACCTGCTGGCCGGCGAAGACGAGGGGCTGGCCCAGGCGCTGGCCGCCCCCGGCGTCCAGGTCGCCCTGGATCAAGCCATCGTGCGCGGCGACGCGACACTTTCGGCGCGCTCCGAGGTCGCCTTCCTGCCGCCGATGAGCGGCGGATGATCATCCTCACCGGCCAGGCCTTCGACCCCGGCGCCCTGCTGAGCGAATTTTGCCAGGACCGCACCGAGACCGGCGCGATCGCCACATTCACGGGACTGGCCCGAGCCGAACAGGGCGATACGACGACCCTGGAGCTTGAGGCCTATCCCGGCTTCACCGAGGCGGCGATCGGCAAGATCGCCGATGAGGCGCTAAGGCGGTTCGACCTGCACGATTTCCATGTCGTCCACCGCGTCGGGAAGATCACGCCGGGCGAGGCCATCGTCTTCGTCGCCACGGCCGCCTCCCATCGCCGCGCGGCCTTCGAGGCCTGCGATTTCCTGATGGACTACTTGAAGAGCCGAGCTCCCTTCTGGAAGAAGGAAACCGGCCCCGCCGGCGCACGCTGGATCGAGCCGCGCGCCCAGGACCACGCCGATATCGCCCGTTGGGAGACCCCGAAGCCATGAACGCCCTCAGCCCTGGTGGCCGCGTCGATGAAAGCCAAACCATCAAGCCGGTCCGCATCGCCGTCCTCACCGTCTCCGACACACGCGACGAGGAGAGCGACACCTCCGGCCACGTCCTGGCCGAGCGCATCACCGGCGCGGGCCACGAACTGGCCGACAAGACCATCGTCCGCGACGACGTCGCCCAGATCCGCGAGCAGATCAAAGCCTGGGTCGCCTCGGGCTCGGTGGACGCCATCATCACCACCGGCGGCACCGGCATCACCGGCCGCGACGTCACGCCCGAGGCGGTTGAGCCCTTGTTCGACAAGAAGATCGACGGCTTTTCGGTGATCTTCCATCTGGTCAGCTACCAGTCGGTCGGACTTTCCACCCTGCAGAGCCGCGCCACCGCCGGCATCGTCGGCGGGGTGTTCGTCTTCTGCCTGCCGGGTTCGAACGGAGCGGTGAAAGATGGTTGGGACAAGGTGATCTCGGCCCAGCTCGACAGCCGCCATGGCCCCTGCAACATGGTCGAGCTGATGCCCAGACTGCTCGAGCAGTGAGCAAGCTGACCCACATCGACGAGACCGGCCGCGCCAACATGGTCGATGTCTCGGATAAGGCGGTCACCGCCCGCGAAGCGCTCGCAGAGGGCTTTGTCCGGATGGACGCCGCCACCCTGGCGCTCGCCCTCTCCGGTGACGCCAAGAAGGGTGACGTCCGCGCCACCGCCGAGATCGCCGGCATCATGGCCGCCAAGAAGACCTCCGACCTGATCCCGCTGTGCCACCCATTGGCCCTGTCGAAGGTCGAGGTGCGGGTCGAACCCGCCGACGGCGGCCTCTCGGTCACGGCGCGGGTCCGCACCACTGGACAGACCGGGGTCGAGATGGAGGCCCTGACCGCCGTTTCGGTCGCCTGCCTTACCGTCTACGACATGCTGAAAGCTGCCGATAAGGCGATGACCATCGAGAATGTGCGGTTGCTGACCAAGACCGGCGGCAAGTCGGGCGATTGGGCGCGACCATGACCGATCTCAAGCTCTTGTCCGTCGAGGACGCCCGGGCCCGGATGTTGGCCGAGGTGTCCGCCTTGCCCGCCGAAACGGTGCTGTTGGGCGACGCCATTGGCCGGGTCCTCGCTGAAGACGTCGCCGCAATCCGCGACCAGCCGCCTTTCACGGCCTCGGCGATGGACGGTTGGGCGCTGCGCAGCGCCGATGCGCCAGGCGCCCTGGTGATCGTCGGCGAGAGCGCGGCGGGCCACGGCTATGAGGGCGTGCTCGGCGCAGGCCAGGCGGTGCGCATCTTCACGGGCGCGGCCCTGCCGGCCGGAGCCGACACCATCGTCATCCAGGAAGACGCCGACCGCCAGGGTGACCACGTCACGGTCCCGGCCTCGGAGGCAGGCGCCTATATCCGGCCGGCCGGCGGTGATTTCCGCGCCGGACAACCTTTGCTCGCGCAGGGAACACGCATCGACCCCTGGCGCTTGTCCTTGGCGGCCTCCGCCGGGCGCTCCGAGATATCCGTCCACGCTCGACCGCGGGTGGCCATCGTGTCCACCGGCGAGGAGATCGTCGAGGCGCCGGCCGCGCCGGGCCCTTACCAAATCTACGATTCCAGCGCGCCGGCGCTGGCGGCCATGGTCGAGGGCTGGGGCGGTTTGGCCGCCAAGCTCAAACCGGTCCGCGATGAACTGGACGCGGTGATCGAAGCTCTCCGGACTGCCGAGGCCGATCTGATCGTCACGGTCGGCGGCGCCTCGGTCGGCGACCACGATCTGGTGCGCGCGGCCGCCGAGGCCCTGGGCCTCTCGCTCAAGGTCGGCAGCGTGAGCGTCCGCCCCGGGAAGCCGACCTTCTTTGGGGTGCTGGGCGATGGCCGCAGGTTGCTGGGCCTGCCCGGCAATCCGGCCTCGGCCTTCGTCTGCGCCGAGCTGTTCCTGAAGCCCCTGCTCACCAAGTTCCAAGGCGCAGCCAGCACGTTCAGCCTCGCCAGCGCGCGCCTGATCAAGCCGCTGCCCGCCAACGGCCCGCGCGAACACTGGATGCGCGCCAAGTTGACCTATGAAGGCGGCGCGATCCTGGCCGAACCCTATCGCGATCAGGACAGCTCCCTGGTCAGCGTCTTCGCCGCCGCCGACGCCCTGGTTCGGCGGCCCGGCGGAGCTCCGGCCCAGGCCCCTGGCGACCTGGTCGATATCCTGCCGCTGGCGCGCGCCTGACCACCGCCAAACTCGTCATCCTCCGGTCGTCTGCAAGACGATCCGGGGGATGACGAGTTTAAGCCGTCTCCCGCTTCGGCGTCACGACCCGGGGTTCGGACGTCCGCGCGTGGCGCAACGCCACGATCTCGCCGATCACCGACAGCGCCACCTCCCACGGAGCCTTGCCGCCGATATCGAGGCCGATTGGGGCGTGGAGCTGTTGCAGTCGGGCCTCCGGGAAACCCTCCGCGCGCAACGGCGCGAGCCGTTCGGCCAGCCGCTTGCGAGCGCCAAGCAGGCCGACATAACCTGCCGCCGAGGGCAGGGCCGCGACCAGAGCCTCGCGGTCGAGATCCAGATTGTGCGTGGCGATGGCGATCGCAGTCCATGCATCAGTTCCGATGGCGGCCAAGGCGGCCGACGGCTCATCGCGGCGATAGGCGACGCCCAGCAGGGGCGGCGGCGTCTCCGGGCCCTTGGGCCGAACCAGCGTGGTCTCAAACCCCGACTGCGCCCCGAGCGAGGCGATCGCCAGGGCGGTCGGGTCGGCGCCGAACACCACCAACCGCGGGACCGGATCATAGGCCTGGACGATCGCCCCATCCCAGGCCTCGACGTTCACGCCGCACAGACGTTTCACACCGTCGCTGACCCAGACCACCGGACGGCGCTCCTGTTCGGCCGCCAGCAACTCGGCCAGCGCCGCATCGTCCTGGCCCACCCGCTCAATGAAAATCTCGATGCGCGCCCCGCACAGCAGCTGGATGTCTGGCCAAGGGCTGCCCTCGCCGTAGACCAGCCGCCGCGGAGCTCCATCTTCGAGGCAAGCGAAGGCGTGATCGGCCACGTCGCTCTCCACGCAGCCGCCGGAAAAATAACCGGCCAGGATGCCATCGCCGAAAACCATCTGGGTTCCGGGCGGCCGCGGCCCACCCCCCTCGACCGAGGTCAGGGTCGCCAGGGCGACGGGCGTTTTTCGTTGCTGGGCTTGGCGTAGCGCCGATCGAACGTCGTCGGCCATGCCGAAAATGGGCCACTCGGGGAGAGGTTCTCGCATCTGGCGGTTTTAACCCCCTGGAAAGGTCCTAGACACCGGTTCTTTAGGCCTTTGGGTGAAGATGCCCCCTCTTGGCGTTTCCATCCAGCTCACCGGCTTCATGATTTCACCGCTTTCCAAGCTTGGCCTCGGCTCCGCCCAGTTCGGCCTCGACTCGACCACCTTGGTCCGTGGTCGGTCGCCTGTGGCAGAAGCTCGGGAGATCCTCGACATCGCGGCGCGCTCGTGCCTGCCGGTGCTCGACGTCGACGGCCACTCGGGCGTCGCCGAAGCTACGCTGGGCGAAATCATGCCGCGCCCGAATCCGTTCCGGGTCTCCATTTCGACGGTCCGTCCCGATCGCGGTCCTGACCACGTCGAGGCCGAGGCGCGCGCGACCCTGCGCCGCCTGGGCGTCGAGCAGGCTGACGCCATCCTGGTGCCGGCCGCCGCCGACCTGTTTGGCCCGCACGGCCTGGCCCTGTGGGACCGCTTGAAGGCGCTCAAGGACCAAGGCCTGACCCGCAAGATCGGGGTTTCGGTCTTCGCCTCCGACGATCCGCTGGGCGTAGCCCGCCGGTTCCGCCCCGACATCGTCCAGGCTCCGGCCTCTCTGCTCGACCAGCGCCTGCTGATCAACGGCACCCTGGCCGCCCTGGCGGGCCTGGGCATCGAGGTCCATCTGCGCTCGATCTTCCTCAACGGCCTGCTGTTCCTGCCGCCCGATCGCGCGCCGCATCACCTCAAGGCCGCCGCCAGCCGCATTTCGCGGGCGCGCCGGCTGATCGCCGAGGGTCGGTCCGATCCGTTGCAAGCCGCTCTGGGCTTTGCTCTTTCCCGTGTCGAGGCCGCGACCGTCCTGGTCGGCGTCACCTCGCCCGCGGAGCTCTCGGCCGTGATCGCTGCGGCCTCCAGCCCCCCGCCCGATCTTGACTGGGATGAAATGGCCATCGACGATCCGGTGGCGCTAGACCCCCGCGCCTGGGCCGCCGCCTAGGTTAGGGCCCGTTGGGCGTGCTGTGCATGACCCACGACAGCTTCGCCCGCTAGACGAGGCGACACCCGAAAACTCGTCATCCTCCGGTCGGCCGAAGGCTGACGAAGGTTAGTGCTACCGCTTGGCCCACACGCCGTAGGGATCGACGAACGGCTTGCCGAGCGCCTCGGCCACGGCAGGGTGCGTGACCTCGCCCTTCAGGACGTTCAGCCCCTTGGCCAAGTGCGGATTATCGGCCAACGCCCCAAGCCCCTTGTCGGCCAGGGAAAGTCCAAACGGCAGGGTCGCGTGGACCAGGGCCTCCGACGAGGTGCGGGGCGCAGCTCCGGGCATGTTGGCGACGCAGTAGTGGACCACTCCATCGACGACATAGGTCGGGTCGGCGTGAGTGGTGGGGTGCGAGGTCTCGAAACAGCCGCCCTGGTCGATGGAGACGTCGACCAGCACCGAGCCCGGCTTCATTTGCTTTAGGTGCTCGCGGCGAACCAACTTGGGGGCCGAGGCGCCGGGCGTCAGCACTGCGCCGATCACCACGTCGGCCTTCAAGACCTCTTCCTCGACCGCGTCCAGCGTCGAATATCGGGTGAGGATGCGGCCCAGGAACATGTCGTCGAGTTGACGCATGCGCGGGATGGAGCGTTCGACCACCACCACCTCGGCGCCCAGGCCCGCAGCCATCCGCGCAGCGTTCATGCCGACCACGCCACCGCCCAGGACACAGACCCGCGCCGGCGGCACCCCAGGCACGCCGGAGATGAGCAGCCCCATCCCGCCATTGTGCTTCAGCAAGGTCTCGCCCGCCGAGAACACCGCGATCCGCCCGGCGACCTCCGACATCGGCGCCAGCAGCGGCAGGCCGCCCGCGGCGTCTGTCACCGTCTCATAGGCGATCGCCGCGCAGCCGGACGCCAGCAGGCCGTTGGCCTGGTCCGGATCGGGCGCCAGGTGCAGATAGGTGAAGAGGATGTGCCGGTCGTTGAGGCGCGCCCATTCGGCGGCCTGCGGCTCCTTGACCTTCACGATCAGCTCAGCGCCGCTGAACACCGCATCGGCGTCCGGGACAATGAGGGCCCCGGCCCGGGCATAGGCCTCGTCGGCATAGCCGGCGCCGCCGCCGGCCCCGGCCTGGATCAGGACCTCATGGCCATGGGTGACGTACTCGCGCACCGCCGTCGGCGTCAGCCCGACCCTATGCTCGTTCGGCTTGATCTCGCTGGGTACGCCAACTTTCATACGGGCCGCCTCCGAGGAAGATTACCTCAAGCTTCACGGCACATTGGGGCGCAACAATGTTCCGTCAACCCAAAACGCAGGAAGCCATGCCCTGGCGATTGATGGTTCCAGCCGCGCGAGTGATCTTGCCGGAACGGCGCTTCACATAGGGTCCCGGCTGCGCGGCTTGCCATTTCAGCGGGCTGGGCAGGATCGCCGCCAACCGCGCGGCTTGGGCTGGGGAAAGCTGGTCGGCGCCGACCCGGAAGTTCTTCTGTGCGGCGGCCTCGGCGCCATAGATGCCCGGGCCCCATTCAACGGAGTTCAGATAGACTTCCATGATCCGCGGCTTGCCCCAGATCACCTCGATCAAGACCGTGAAATAGGCCTCCAAGCCCTTGCGGACATAGGAACGGCCCGGCCACAGGAAAATGTTCTTCGCCGTCTGCTGGCTGATCGTCGACCCGCCGCGCAGCTTCTTGCCCTTGGCGTTGCTGGCGAAGGCCTTCTCCATCGCATCAAGGTCGAAGCCGTTGTGCTCACAGAACTTGGCGTCCTCTGCGGCGATCACCGCCCGGACCAAGCGTGGAGAGATATTGTCGATCGAGCGCCAGCGCCGGTCGAACCCCTTGCCCTCGAACACACGCTGGACCATCAGCCAGGTGATCGGCGGCGGCACGAAGCGGTAGATCGCGGTCACCAGAACCGGACCGATCAGGCCGAACACCAGCACGAGCATCAGGACGCCTCGGACCAGCCGGCCGAACAGACCCTTTTTGGAAGAACCCTTACCCAAGTCGCTTGCCCTTACCCCACGGCGAGATGCTAGCGATGCGTCGGGCCAGGGCCATGGTCAAGCCGCCGCAAGGACGCAATATCTTGAACGTCACCGAAGCCGTTGCAGGCCGCGTCTCCATCCGGGCTTTCAAGCCAGAGACTCCGCCGGCCGAGACCATCCGCGAAATCCTGCAGGCCGCCGCCCGCGCGCCATCCGGCGGCAACCTGCAGCCCTGGCGCGTCTACGCCCTTGCCGGGGCGCCGCTTGGCGAGCTGAAGGCGAAGGTGGCCGCCAACCCGTTCGGCGAGCCCCCCGAATACGACGTCTATCCGCCCAATCTCTGGGACCCGTTCCGCACGCGCCGGTTCCAGAATGGCGAAGACCTCTATCGGACCATCGAGATTCCGCGCGAGGACAAGCCGGCGCGCCTGCGCCAACTGGCCAAGAACGGCGAGCTGTTCGGAGCGCCGGTCGGGCTGTTCTTCTGTCTCGATCGCAAGCTGGGCCCCCCGCAATGGTCGGACCTGGGCATGTACATGCAGACGGTGATGCTGCTGGCCACCGAACGCGGGCTCGACACCTGCGCCCAGGAATACTGGGCTCGCTATCCGCAGACCCTGGCCCAACTGCTGAACCTGCCGGAGGACCACATGGTCTTCTCCGGCATGGCGCTGGGCTGGCGCGATGAGACCGCGCCGATCAACACCCTGCGTTCCAGCCGCGATCCCTTCGAGACCTGGGCGGAACTGCGCGGGTTTGAGTAGCGTCAGACGTCAGCGACGCCTGCGCCGCCGTCCTCGTCGCCCCAGGCGACGCGCTTGCCGTCGGCCGTCATCGTCAGGGCGGTGATCGCCGCGCCCTTCTCGGCCTTCAGCGGCGTGATTCCCTGGGCCGCCAGATTGCAGACCCACACCCGGCCATCGTCCAGGCCGGCGGCGACCATCTGGCCGCCCGACATCCCCGCGACGCGGACCACCATGGCGCTTTCGTCAAAGCCGATCTCGGCCGCCTGCTTGCCCATCGGGCCGGTCGCGCCGGCGAACGGCCACACCACCACGCCGTTGGCGCCCGACGTCGCCAGCAACTGGCCCTTGGCCAGGAAGGCCATGCTCTTCACCTTGGCCGGATAGCCGCCCATCTTCAGGTTCTTGTCGTCGGCCACCCGCCAGCCGTGAAGCTGGTTTTCCTGCATCGCCGACATCAGGAACTTGCCGTCGGCGCTCCAGGCCAGGCCCACGTGGCTGCCCGCCCATTTCAGGATGTAGGGCTTCTGCTCGGCGATCTTGGCGTACCAGAGCCAGGCGCCGTTATAGGTCGCCGCCGCGATCCGCCGGCCCTTGGGATCGAAGGCGACGTCGGCCACCGACTTCTCATGGGTGAAAACCCGCGAGAATTTCGGGTCGGATGCGTCGCGAACATGCAGCTCGCGCCCTGCCGCAAAGGCGATCAGCTTGGATTCGGCCGATGCAGCCACCGCATCGATCCAGCGCCCGGGGACCTTGGCGATCTCCTCAGAGCCCGAGACCCGCGACCAGACGACGCGGCCGTCATCCCCGCCGGTGATCACGCCCTCACCGCTCGGATGGGCGCAGGCGCTGAGAATCGCCCCGTCATGGGCTTCGATCGTCTCGCCGCTCTCAAAGCGCACAGTCCCGTCGCCCAGGGCGAAAGCGGCGGTTCCAGCCTTTCCGAAAAGGGCTGCGGTGACATAGGCGTCGTATTGGAAAGTCATGCGCGGGTCTTACCTGCCTAACGCCGGTCTTGGCGAGAGCCGGAATCGCGTCGAAAAGCGCCCATCTCGCGGGCGCCGGCCAAACCGATGCGTTCAGCGAACGTCGCTTTGAAGGTTCGGGCTTTACAATCGCATTTTCATTAGCGATGGGTGACGGAGACTGTGCGGCGGCCCCGATCAAGGGGCCCTCAGGGAAGGAAATTCATATGGGTGCGAAGCTGGGCGGCGGAGGCGGCGGCAAATTCGACCTCGGCCAGAACAGCGACATCAACGTCACGCCCTTCGTGGACGTGATGCTGGTGCTCCTTATCATCTTCATGGTGTCGATCCCCGCGGCGACGGTGTCGATTAAGCTCGACCTGCCCCCGGCGATTCCGCCGCCCCCCGGCGCTAAGGTTGAAGAGCCCACGCTCATCAACATTCAGCAGGGTGGCAAGGTCTTCATCGGTGAAACCCCGACGAGCCTGGGCACGCTCCCGGCCGACCTGTCGCGCATCCTGAACAAGCCCGAGCCGACCGAAGAGCGCGTCTATATCCGCGCCGACCGGACCGTGCGTTACGGCGACTTCATGGCTGTGATGAACATCCTGCAGGGCAACGGCTTCTTCCAAGTCGCCCTGATCAACGAAGAGCTCTAAACAGCCCTTCGGCCAAGACGATCAGACCCGCCTGGGGAAACCCGGGCGGGTTTTTTCTTGTACGGCGGCTAACGTCCTGAGGTGGTTGTGGATCGCGGTGGCGGCAATGGCCGCCTCGCCCTGCGCGGTGCTGATCTGATTGAGCCCGCGCACAAGGTCCCCCGCGGCGTAGAGCCCTGGGACCGATGTCTGCTGGTGGTCATCGACATAAAGTCGGCCCCCGTCATCGAAACGGGCGCCGAGCCTCACGGCGAGGTCGACGCGAGGCTCGACGCCAAGCGCGGAATAAATCAGGTCGAAATCGCGCGGCTCGCCTGGCCCCAGGCAGAGCGCGCCAATTCTCTCGTTATCGAGGACCACCCGCTGGATGGCGGTCTCGATGACGTCGATTCCGGCCTCGGCCAAGGCTCGACGATTCGCCGCCGACAAGGCGGCCGCCTCACCCCCATGGATGAGAGTGATCTGATCGCTGTAGGTCTTCAGGAACAGCGCTTCACGGGCGCCCAGATCCGAGGCGCCGATCACCGCCAACTTCTGGTCTATGGCCTCATAGCCGTCGCAGATCGGGCAGATGCGAACCAGGCCGTTGCGGATCGCGGCCTGGACGCCAGGCAGGGGCGGTTCGTTGTCGGCGACGCCAGTCGCGAGCAGGACGGTGCGGGCGACCAGCGTCTCTCCGCCCGCCAAGACTCGGAAGCCGTCGTTGTCGGAAAAGATGTCCTCGACGGCGGCCTTGCGGACGGCGCAGCCGTATCGCTCGGCCTGGGCCTTCATGCGCGCCAGCAGCTCAAGCCCGCCGACCCCATCGGGAAAACCTGGATGGTTATGGCTGGTGGGTATCCAGGACGCGCGACTGTCGCCCACGTCGAAGACCATGAAGTTTCGCCGGAACCGGCCGAGATATATCGCGGCCGTCAGCCCCGCCGGGCCGGCGCCGATCACTATGGCGTCAAGGATCATCCGCTCCCAACGCGCACCCGCGGGTTCCGGCTCCGGTTTTAGGCGGCGCAGGCCTCGAAGCCCTCGCGCAGCTTGGCTTCGTCCAGATTGCGGCCGATGAACACCAGGCGGCTGTAACGGTTGTCGCCTTCCTTCCACTCGCCCTGGAAGTCGCCTTCCAGAATCATGTGCACGGCCTGGAACACCAGCCGGCGGTTTTCGCCGGCGACATCCAGGATGCCCTTGGCGCGCAGAATGTCGGGACCCTGCTCTTCCAGCACCTTGTTCAGCCAGGCGGTGACCCGCTGGCCGTGGATCGGCTTGTTCAGCGTGAGCGAGATGCCGCGTATGCCCGCCGCAGCCGCATGGTCTTCGTGATCATGATGATCGTGGCCGTGGTGATCGTGGTCGCCGTGATGATGATGGTCGTGATCATGGTCGCAATCCTCATCGTGCACGTGACCCGGCTCACCATGAGCCGGATTCAGGAATTCAGGCTGCACCTCGACGATTCGGGCCAGATCAAAGCCCCCACGGCCAAGGATGGCGTCCAGCGGGACGTTCGAGCGCTGTGCGCGGTGGATGGGAGCCAGCGGGTTCAGCCGGCGGATCGCCGCCTCGACGCTCTTCAGCTCGGCCTCGGTGACCAGGTCGGTCTTGTTCAGCACGATCTGGTCGGCAAAGGCGATCTGCTCGACCGCCTCGCGGGAATCGGCCAGCCGCAACGGCAGGTGCTTGGCGTCGACCACGGTGGTGACGCTGTCGAGCTGGGTCCGCGCCTTGACATCGTCATCGACGAAGAAGGTCTGTGCGACCGGGCCGGGATCGGCCAGTCCGGTGGTCTCGACGATGATGGCGTCGAACTTGCCCTTGCGCTTCATCAGGCCCGAGAGAACGCGGATCAGGTCGCCGCGCACGGTGCAGCAGACGCAGCCGTTGTTCATCTCGAACACTTCTTCGTCGGCGCCGACGATCAGGTCGTTGTCGATGCCCACTTCGCCGAACTCATTGACGATCACGGCGTACTTCTTGCCGTGGTCCTCGGTGAGGATGCGATTGAGAAGCGTGGTCTTGCCTGCGCCGAGATAGCCGGTGAGGACGGTGACGGGTGTCTTGTCGGTCATGGACGTCATCTAGTCATTGAAGGGGAACAAGCCAACAGGCTGCGGCCTTCGATCGCTTGACCGCAGCATACTGTTATCGAATAACACTGAACCACGGCCGCCGCCGCCCTATAAAAGAGACCTTGTGACCGCCTCCGCGCCCGAACGACAAGGACAGATGGACGGCTTCCGGGCCGACCGCGTCTATCTGGGCGCCGATCACGCGCATAATGAGCGGCGCACGTGGATCGTGGCGGGCATCTGCGTGCTCACCTTGGCGGCCCAGCTTGTTGGCGGCCTGATCTTCAATTCCATGGCGCTGATCGCCAACGGCCTCCACATGGGGGCCCACGTCGCGGCCTTGGTGGTCGCCGCGGGCGCCTATCGGCTGGCGCGCAAATTCGCCGACGATCCGCGCTTTTCATTCGGCACCGGCAAGCTCGGCTATCTGGCCGGCTTCGCCAACGCCGCCGTCCTGGCGGTCAGCGCCGTCATGATCGCCATAGAGAGCGGTCACCGCCTGCTGGAACCGGCGCCCGTCGCCTATGACGGCGCACTGCCCCTGGCCGGCGCGGCCCTGGTCATCAATCTCATCTGCGTCTGGTTGCTGCGGCCGATTCACAAGCATGCGCACGACCGCGACGGCGACCTCAACCTGTCGGCCGCCCACCTGCATCTCGCCGGCGACGCCGTGGTCTCGGCCCTGGCCATCGCCGGGCTCGGTCTCGGACTATTGTTCGACTGGGTCTGGGCCGACAGTCTGGCCGGCCTGGCCGGCGCGGTCCTCCTGGCTCATTTCGCCTGGCGACTGATGAGCCGGACCGGCGCAGTGCTGCTGGACATCAATCCCTCGCCCGAACTGACCGCAGAAATCCGTACGCGTCTGCAGTCCGAGGGCGAGCGCCTGCTCGACCTGCACCTCTGGCGCCTGGGTCCTGGACATCACGCCGCGATCGTCGTGGTCGAGTCCGCCATCCCCCAATCGGCCGAGATTTACCGCGCCCGATTGGCCGGATTACCGGGCCTCAGTCATGTAACAGTAGAAACACGGCAGGCGCGTTGACTCCTACGGGTCGCTCTGTATAAGTCCGCGCCTCTCGTCCGCGGGTTATCTCGCGGGCGCAATCCATTTTGCTACAGTCTCAAGGCGCTAACCATGTACGCGGTGATCAAAACCGGCGGAAAGCAGTACCGGGTCCAAGCCGGCGACCTGCTGGTTGTCGAAAAGCTCGACGGTGAACCCGGTGCGGAGGTCGCTTTCGGCGACGTCCTGATGCTCGGTGATGGCGAGGCCATCACGCTGGGCGCTCCGCTCGTGGACGGCGCTCAAGTCTCGGCCACCCTCATCGAAACCCGCAAGGGCGAGAAGGTGAAGATCTTCAAGAAGATCCGTCGCCAGGGCTATCGCCGCACGAAGGGCCATCGTCAGCACGAGAGCGTCCTGCGCGTCACCTCGGTCGCCGGCGCCGGCAAGACCGACAAGTGGGACGGCACCGTCGATCTCACCCCGAAGGCCCTGCTGGACGCTCGCGCCCGCAACCTGAAGAACGTGGTCGCCGAACTGGAAGCCGCCGCCCCGGCTGCTCCGGCCAAGGCGAAAGCCAAGGCTGCTCCGAAGGCCGCTGCCGCGACCGACGAAGCCCCGGCCAAGAAGGCTGCGCCGAAGAAGGCCGCCGCCAAGTCGTCCGACGACGCCGCCGAATAGCAGCGTCTAGAGAATTAGGAGAGAGCTATGGCTCACAAGAACTCTGGCGGCTCTTCGCGCAACGGTCGCGACTCAGCTGGCCGCCGTCTCGGCGTAAAGAAATTTGGTGGTGAAGCTGTCGTTGGCGGCAACATCATCGTGCGCCAACGCGGCACCAAGTTCTTCCCGGGCGACAATGTCGGCATCGGCAAGGACCATACCCTCTTCGCGACCGCCGCCGGCGCCGTGAAATTCATCACCAAGCGCGACGACCGCACCTACGTGAACGTGGTCGTGGCTGAAGCGAACTAAGGCGAGCCTCATCACCCGGGCCCGCCGCTAGGCGAACCGGGCAGAGAACTTCCAAGGGGGAGTCCGGTCGCCGGACTCCCCCTTGTTGTTTTCTAAAGGGCCCCAGGAGAGGGCCGGGAGGCAGACCATGTGCGCTATCGACTTCGAGCCGGTCATCGCGACCGAGCGTCTTCGGCTACGCAAGCCCCGCAAGGCCGACACCGCACGGCTCGCGCAGCACGCCAACGACTTCGACGTGGCGCGCATGACCACCGCCATGCCCTACCCCTATGGTCTCGACCACGCTGAGGGATTCCTCGCCCAGGTGAGCGCGCAGGACCCGGATCGCGAGGTCGTCTTCGTGATCGAGCATCCCGAGCACGGCGCCATCGGCGTGATGGGGTTCGACGGCCCCAGCAGCGACGAAACCGAAATCGGCTATTGGCTGGGCCGGCCCTACTGGGGCGCGGGCTTCGCCACCGAGGCCGCGCAAGGCGCGCTGATCTGGGCCCATCGGACCTGGGGCCGGCGCTATCTGCGCGCTGGCCACTTCGCCGACAACCTGGCTTCGGGCCAGGTGCTGTCCAAGGCCGGCTTCCTCTATACGGGCGAGGTGCGGCAACGCCCCTCGGTCGCGCGAGGCGGCCGCCCAGCCCCGACCCGAATGATGGTTTGGCTGGCCTGACGATCACGGCGTCATCCCAGGCTGCGGCCAAACGCCAGCCTGGGATGACGTGCGCGAATCCCTCACCTGCGCGGGAATCGACGCCGCTACGCTCGACCTGCGCCACTCTGTGCTACAAAAGGCCCCGATGAAGTTTCTCGACCAGTGCAAGATCTATATCCGCTCCGGCAACGGTGGCGGCGGCGCTGTGTCGTTCCGGCGCGAGAAGTACATTGAGTACGGCGGCCCGGACGGCGGTGACGGCGGGCGCGGCGGCGATGTCTGGATCGAGGCCATGGATGGCCTCAACACCCTGATCGACTTCCGCTACGCCCAGCACTTCCGCGCCGAGACCGGCACCCACGGCATGGGCCGCAACCGCCACGGCGCGGCTGGAGCCGACGTGGTGCTGCATGTTCCGGTCGGCACCCAGGTGCTGGACGAGGACAAGGAAACTCTGATCGCCGACATGGACGCCCCCGGAAAACGCCTGCTGCTGCTCAAGGGCGGCAATGGCGGCTGGGGGAACGACCGCTTCAAAGGCCCGATCAACCAGGCCCCCAAACACGCCAATCCGGGTCAGGACGGCGAGGAGCGCTGGATCTGGCTGCGGCTGAAGCTGATCGCCGACGTCGGCCTGGTCGGCCTGCCCAACGCCGGCAAGTCGACCTTCCTGGCCGCGGCCAGCGCCGCAAAGCCAAAGATCGCCGACTATCCGTTCACGACCATCGCCCCGAACCTGGGCGTCGTCGACCTGTCGACCAACGAGCGCTTCGTGATCGCCGACATTCCCGGCCTGATCGAGGGGGCCTCTGACGGCGCAGGTCTTGGCACCCGGTTCCTGGGCCACGTCGAACGCACCGCCACACTGATCCACCTGGTCGACGCCACCCAGACCGACGTGGTCGAGGCCTGGAAGACTGTGCGGACCGAGCTCGAAGCCTATGCCGACGAACTCGGCGACAAGGTCGAGATCCTGGCCCTGAACAAGATCGACGCTCTCGACGAGAGCACCGTCGAAATGCAGCGCGAGGCCTTAGCCGAGGCCAGCGGCGCCGAGGTTCGCCTGGTGTCCGGCGTCTCCGGCAAGGGCGTGACCGAATTGCTTCGCGAGGCCTACGCCCTAGTGCGCGAACGCAAGGCGACGGCCGCCCAGGCGAACCCCGAGGACGAGGCCAACACCGGCTGGATCCCCTGATGAGCGGGCTGACGGAGGCCAAGCGGATCGTCGTCAAGCTCGGCTCGGCCTTGGTCGCCGGCGAGAACGGTCCCGATACGGCATGGCTGGCGGCCTTCGCGGCCGACCTGGCGCGCCTGCGGGCGCGAGGCCAGCAGGTGCTGGTGGTGTCGTCGGGCGCCGTGGCGCTGGGCCGCCGCCGCCTGAAAATGGGCCGCCGCGCCCTGACCCTGCCCGAGAAGCAGGCCTGCGCCGCCGCCGGCCAGTCAGCGCTCATGCGGGCATGGGAAGAAGCGCTCGAGCCGCACGGGATATCCGCCGCCCAGGTGCTGCTGACCCGTGACGACACAGAAATCCGCCGTCGCTGGTTGAACGCGCACGCCACGCTGTCGACCCTGCTCGACCTGGGCGTGGTGCCGGTGGTCAACGAGAACGACACCGTCGTCACCGAGGAAATCCGCTACGGCGACAATGATCGCCTGGCTGCCCGCGTCGCCCAGATGATCGGCGCCGACGTGCTGGTGCTGCTGTCGGACATCGACGGCCTCTACACCGCCGATCCGCGTCATGACCCCGCCGCCCAGCACATGCCGCGCATCAGCCAACTGACGCCGCAGATCGAGGCCATGGCCGGGGGCGCGAACGCCGCCGCCGGAGTCGGCACCGGCGGCATGGCCACCAAGATCGCCGCCGCCCGCATCGCCCAGTCGGCCGGCTGCGCCACCGTCATCACGCTTGGCCGTCGCCCCGCCCCGCTGGCCGCCATCGAAGCGGGCGAACTCGCCACCGTCATCGCCCCCTCGGTTTCCGTCGCGGCCGCCTACAAGGCCTGGATCGCCGGTTCGCTGGCTCCGGCCGGCGCCCTGGTCGTCGACGCCGGGGCCGCCCGCGCTCTGGCCACCGGAAAGAGCCTGCTGGCCGCCGGGGTCCGTGCGGTCGAGGGCCGCTTTGGCAAGGGCGACGCCGTAGTGGTCGCCGACGAAACCGGCCGGGAAATCGGCCGTGGCATCGCCCGCTACGATTCCGGCGACGCCGACCGCATCAGGGGCCTGAAGTCCGACGCCATCGAGGCCGTTCTGGGCTTCACTTCCGGACCGCTGATCCACGCCGACGACCTGGCGTTGAGCCCGGTGGTCGCGCCAGCCTGATCGGCGATTTGCGGCACGGCCCAAAGGGGCCTACTAAACCTCAAACTGAGCATTAGGGCGCAATGGACGACGCGACGGCGAGAACGAAGGTAGAGGCGGGCGCCAAGACGACGGCGCGGCTGGAGACGCTTGTCGCCGGCATGCCCATTCCGTTCGGCGGCGACCGCGTCGCCCTGGTGCCTGACGCCCTGGCTGCTGCATTCCAACCGGGCGACCGCCTGGTCGTCGTGCAGGAAACCGGCGACCTTCTGCACATCACCGCGTCGGTCCAGGCGATCGCCGCCGGCGCTGTCGGCCGCGCCCACGCCGCCTTCGACGGTTTGGCCAATGTGTCCGACGCCGCCGTCACCCAATTCTTCGAAGCGTTCGCGGCCAATCTGGCCGATGACGCCATCTGGGGCGAGATCGCCCAGGCCAACGCGCAGGACGTGACCCGCGCCCAGGCCCGTGGCCGCTCCACCACCCGCCTGAGCGTCAGCGACGCCATGCGCGCCGACATGATCGCCGGCCTGCAGGTCTGGCGCGACGCCCCCGCTGCGCGCGGCCGCATCATCGAACGCGTCGATCATGCCGGCTGGAGCGTCGAACAGGTCGCCGCCCCGCTAGGCGTGGTCGGCTTCATCTTCGAAGGCCGCCCCAACGTCTTCGCCGACGCCACCGGCGTGCTGCGGACCGGCAATACCGTTGTGTTCCGCATCGGCTCCGACGCGCTCGGCACCGCCCGCGCCATCGTCGACCACGCCCTGAATCCCGCCCTCAAGGCGGCGGGCCTACCCGAGGGTTCGGCCGCCCTGGTCGACAGCCCCGAACACGCCGCCGGCTGGGCCATGTTCTCCGACCCGCGCCTGGCCCTGGCCGTGGCGCGCGGATCCGGACCGGCCGTCGCTCAGCTGGGCGCCATCGCCCGCCAGGCCGGCGCGCCCGTCAGCCTGCACGGCACGGGCGGCGCCTGGATGGTGGCCGACGCCAGCGCTGAGGCCGAACGCTTCAAGGCGGCCGTCTATCACTCGCTGGATCGCAAGGTCTGCAACACGCTGAACGTCTGCGCCATCGTCCGCGAGCGCGCCGCCGACCTCGTGCCGGCCTTCCTGGACGCCCTGACCGCCGCCGGCCAGCGCCGCAGCGGCGTGAAGCTGCATGTTGTCGAAGGCGCCGAGGGCTACCTGCCCGAAGCCTGGCGTTCAGCCCAGATCACGGTCGGCCGCGCTGAAGGCCCGGTCGAGGAGCCGCAGGTCGAACTGCTGCCATTGGCCGAGCTTGGCCACGAATGGGAGTGGGAAGAGACCCCCGAGCTCACCCTGGTGGTGGTCGAGACCGCCGCGGAGGCCGTGGCCCTCTTCAACCGCTACAGCCCGCAGTTCGCCGCCAGCCTGATCGCCGAAGACCCGGCCGCGCACGAGGCGTTCTACGCCGCGATCAACGCGCCGTTCGTCGGCGACGGCTTCACCCGCTGGGTGGACGGGCAGTTCGCCCTGAACCGCCCCGAGCTTGGTCTCTCCAACTGGGAGCATGGCCGGCTGTTCGCCCGCGCCGGCGTCCTGTCGGGCGACGGCGTATTCACGGTCCGCGCCAGGGTGCGCCAGACCGATCTCGACCTTGACCGCAATCCCGGCACGGCAAAGCCGCTTTGAGCCTGCGAGGACCCTGTGTGGTTCGCCGGCGGGGCTAGGCGCCGGCCCATGGCGGGCCGTCCGGCGGCCCTGCAGCTCGGCTTCGATTTGCAGCCGGGGATGCGGGTCGGCCTCTATGGCGGCTCGTTCAACCCGGCCCATGAGGGTCACGCCCACGTGGCCGAGACCGCACGCCGTCGCCTGGGTTTGGACCGGGTGATCTGGCTGGTCTCGCCGCAGAACCCGCTGAAATCGTCTCACGAGACCGCCAGCCTAGCTGAGCGGATGGAAGGCGTCCGCCGCGTGGTCAGCGGCCGCAGCATGATCGTCAGCGACGCCGAGACCCGCTTCGGCTCGCAGTACACCATCGACACCCTGCGCGCCCTGAAAGCGCGGTTCCCCGGCGTCCACTTCGTCTGGATCATGGGCGCCGACAGCCTTGCGACATTCCACCGCTGGCGTGGCTGGACCCAGATCATGGCCGAGGTTCCGGTGGCCGTCGTGTCGCGACCGTGGATCTCGCTGAAGAGCCGGTTCTCGCCGGCCGCCCGCCGGTTCGCCCATGCCAGGGCGCCGTCACAGCAAGCCAGGCTGCTCCCTGGCGCAGACCCGCCGCGTTGGGTTTTCCTGACCGGACCGCTTAATTTTCAGTCCTCTAGCGCATTACGCGAGCGTATGCGACAAGGTGGGGCTTAGCCGCCTATTTGAGGACTTTGCGAGTTGGGCTGACCGAAGCGTCTTCCTATGCTATGTCTCCTCTAGCGAGGCAACAAAGGAGCGACCCCGCTGAGCCCTGACCCCGCGCCTAGTGCGCACGAAGAAGCCCCGTTTAAGGCGGCCTCTCCCGAAACCGAGGCGAAGATCGTCGCCCTCGGAGATCTCATCCTGGCGCGTCTCGACGACGACAAGGCCCAGGATGTTGTTTTCATCGACCTGAAAGGCAAGAGCGCCGTAGCAGACGGACTTATCGTCGCGTCGGGCCGCTCGCATCGTCACGTCGGCGCTCTGGCGGATCACCTGCTGCGCGCCCTCAAGGAAGCCGGTTACGGCAAGGCTCGTGTTGAGGGTCTGCCGCACTGTGACTGGGTGCTGATCGATACGGGTGACATCATCATCCATCTGTTCCGCCCCGAAGTGCGCCAGTTCTACAACATCGAGAAGATCTGGTCGGTCGACGCCCCGCACCGGACGCAGGCCTCCTGAAGATAGCCATTCTGGCCGTCGGGCGGCTGCCACGCTCGCCCGAGGTCGATCTCGTCAAACTCTACGTTGATCGCGCGACCGCCGCTGGCCGCTCGCTGGGTCTTGGCCCGGTCGAGGTCATCGAGGTTGAAGCGAAGAAGCCGGGCAAGGCCCCGGAGGCCGAGGTGCTGCGTCAGCACCTCGAAGGCGCCTACGTCATCGCCTGCGATGAACATGGAACGGCCCGGGCGTCCCGCGCCTTCGCCGCCGAGATCGCGCGCCTGCGCGACGACGGCGTGCGCAAGATGGTGTTCGTGATCGGCGGCGCCGATGGGCTGGACCCGTCGGTGCTGGAGCAGGCCAAGGGCAAGCTCGCCTTCGGACCCCAGACCTGGCCGCACGCCATGGCGCGCGCCATGCTGGCCGAGCAGGTCTATCGCGCCGTCACCATTCTATCCGGCAGCCCCTATCACCGCGATTGAGGGCCATGGCCTCAAGGTCTATCCCAGAACGATGATGCTCCGCCGCGGCCTGGCCTTTCCGGTGATCTGCGCCCTCGCCCTCAGCCTGGGCGTGGCGGCGATCGCCTACGCCGCGGCCGATGACCGCATGCAGCTTGAGCGTCTGAACGTCCGCGAGACGGTGCTGAACGCCGAACAGGGCCGCAATCTCAACCGCATGGCCCGGCTGCTGACCGCCCTGGCGCAATTTCGGCGCGATCCCCCGCCCGCCCTGATGGTCAGCCCCCAGGACGCCACCCAGGCCGTTCGCGCCGCGATCCTGGTCAAGGCCATCACCCCCGAGCTGCAGCGCCGCGCCAAGGTCTACGCCGGCGAGGCCGCAGAGATCGCCCGCCAGCGCCGCCTAGCCGCGGTCGCCAGCGAAGCGCTGTTCACCAACGACTCCCAACTGGCCGAGCACCGCGAACGCCTTGAGGCCACCCCGCCCGGCGCGGCGCCGCTGGAATTTGGCCCGATCACGCCGCCCGTGGCCCTGCTGGCCCCCGCCAAGGGGCCGATCACTCACGGCTACGGCGAGGCGCTGACCGGCGGCGGCGAGTCCACCGGCATCATCATCGACGCCCAGAAGGGCGCGCCGGTCACCGCGCCGAGCGAGGGGCTGGTGCAATATGTGGGGCCAGTTAAGGGTTGGGGGGTCATATTGATCTTGCGTCTGCCCGGTGGCTACCATCTGGTTCTGGCTGGCCTCGATCGAGCGACCGTTGGTATCGGACAATCAGTCGCGGCCGGATCGCCTGTCGGGTGGATGACGGATGGACGACAATCCCCATCTGAACTCTATCTGGAAGTCCGCGAACGCGGTGTCCCTGTCGACCCAGCCAAGTGGCTGGGAAACAAGACGGAATAAATGCGAACCAATTCCGCCGGAATTGGTGTGGAACGTGGAACTTCGAACGCTGTGCGGCGCAGTTCCGCCGCAAGGGAGGCTTAAGGGCCTGATATGCGAAAGTATCTTCTGATCGGAGCGACGGCCTTTGTGCTCGGCGCTGGTTCCATGGCCTATGTGAGCCAGCAGGCCTACGCCTCCGCTCAGCCCAAGGCGAAGACCTACAAGATGCTGGAACTGTTCGGCGACGTGCTCGACACGGTCGAACGCCAGTACGTCACCGAGGTCGATGACAAAAAACTGATCGAGGCGGCCATCGACGGCATGCTGACCTCGCTCGACCCGCATTCCGGCTATCTGAACCCCGACAGCTTCGACGACATGCGCGACCAGACGCGCGGTGAGTACGGCGGTCTAGGCCTCGAGGTCACCAGCGAAGAGGGCGTGGTCAAGGTGATCTCGCCGATGGACGACACCCCCGCCTTCAAGGCCGGCGTGAAGGCCGGCGACTTTATCACCGCGGTGAACGGCGAAAGCGTCCTGGGCCTGTCGGTCAGCGAGGCCGTCAAGCAGATGCGCGGCAAGCCCGGCGAGGCGGTCACCCTGACCATCGCCCGCGAGAAGACGGATCCCTTCGACGTGAAGATCGTCCGCGAGATCATCAAGACCAAATCCGCCAGCGCCAAGATGGACGGCGACTACGGCTACCTGCGCGTCTCGGCCTTCAATGAGAAGACCACGGACGAAGCCCAGGCGGCCCTGGCCGACCTGCGCGCCAAGAACCCGAAGATGAAGGGTCTGGTTCTTGATCTGCGGAACAATCCCGGCGGCCTGCTCGACCAGGCGGTCGGCATCTCCGACATGTTCCTCGAAGGGGGCGAGATCGTCTCCCAGCGCGGCCGCGATCCGCGCGATATCGAACGCTACAACGCCAAGCCCGGCGACGACGCCGGCGGCTTGCCGATGGTGGTGCTGGTGAACTCCGGTTCGGCCTCGGCCGCCGAGATCGTCGCTGGCGCCCTGCAGGACCGCAAGCGGGCCGAAGTCGTCGGCCTGACCACCTTCGGCAAGGGCTCGGTGCAGACCGTGATCCCGCTGCGCGGCGGCATGGACGGCGCGCTGAAGCTCACCACGGCGCGCTACTACACGCCGTCGGGCCGCTCGATCCAGAAGACCGGCATCGAACCGGACCTGGAAGTCGCCGAGACCGGCGAGCAGGCGCAACGGATCGCCAACAAGGCCTTCCAGTTCTCGGAAGCCTCGTTCCGCAACGCCCTGAACGCCGAGGAAGGCAAGGCCCGTCGCGGCGCTCACGTGCCCGCCGAAGCCCCCCCGGAAGGCTTCGACGCGAAGAAGGACTTCCAGCTTTCGCGCGCCAAGGACGTGCTGCGTTACGGCTCGGTCGCCGCCACGCCGAAACTGCCCAAGCCCGCGCCGAAGATGGCCGCTATCGTCGCGCCGAAGGGCGCGGCCGCTGCGGCCGCGGTCTCTGCCGGCGAAGAGGCCGGTGAGAAAAAATAAACGACTGTTGGCGTCTATTCCTCGCTAGCCCTTGCGGCCGTGGGAATAGACGCCGGCGTTCACTGTATAAGTCGTTTGTTAACCATATTCGCGGACGCTCCAATGCTGGAACGTTCCGTGATCATCGATGTTTTCCAAAAAAAATCTGTCGCCCGCCATTGCCGCGCCCACCTCCGGCTTCCGAGCCCCTGAGGCGCTGATGCGCGTGCTGTCGAACCCCTATGCCGGCGCTGGCGCGGCGGCCGGGCTGTTCGTCATCACCCTGCTGATCGTCATCGCCCTGATCGGAGATCCTTCCGCCAGCTCGCCGGTCGTGCGGCTCTCTCTGGCCAAGATCAGCTCGGACGCCGCGCCAGAGGGATGGCGCGAGGCCCTGGCCGATGGCTCGGCCAAGCCCACCGTCACCGAAGATATCTTCCGCCTGTCGGAGACCCCGATCGGCGCCGAAGACGCCATGGGTCAGGCCACCATCACCGTGGCCGGCGGACAGGCCTTCCACGCCGCCGATCCCCTGCCGCCCGCGCCTCTAGCCGGCTTCCATGTCCAAGGTCCCAGCGGCCCGCTGCCGGTCATCGCCGCCAACGGCAAGACCCCGGCCGAGGCCTATGCTCGCCCGTTCGTCTCCAACGGCCGACCGAAGGTCGCGCTGGTGATCGGCGGGCTGGGCCTGAACGCCACCGCCACACGCCAGGCCATCGACAACCTACCGCCTGAGATCACTCTCTCCTTCGTGCCCTATTCCGACGGACTGCAGGGCTGGATCGACCTGGCCCGCGCAGCCGGTCACGAGGTGCTGCTGGAAACCCCGATGGAGCCCAGCGACTATCCCGACAACGATCCTGGTCCCTACACCTTGATGGCCGGCGCTCCGGGTCCGGAGACGGTCAAGAAGCTGGAATGGGTGCTGTCGCGCGCCACCGGCTATTTCGGGGTGACCAACTATCTCGGCTCGCGCTTCCTGACCTCCGACATCGGCATGAACGCCTTCGCCGGCGCCCTGCGCGGCCGTGGCCTGGCGTTTGTCGACGACGGCCAGGCCGCTCGGCGCGGCGGCGGCGTGCCGCGCGCCTCGGCCCTGCGGATCATTGACGAGCAACTTTCCGACCAGGCCATCGATCAGCAGCTATTGGCGATCGAGGCGGGCGCCCTACAGCACGGTCAGGCG
>NZ_JAUXXE010000006.1 GCF_030681155.1 Phenylobacterium sp.
AAGAAGCCCCGATGACGGCCTTCATCCGCAAGTCCGACCTGTCCCGCGACCGTGGCGATCAGCGCCCCGAGCGCTTCGCCGTGGGTGACCGCGTCGACGCCCAGATCACGAGCATCGACAAGGCTGCCCGCCGCGTCGCGCTGTCGATCAAGGCTCTGGAAATGGCCGACGAGAAGGAAGCCATCGAGCAGTTCGGGTCTTCGGACTCGGGCGCCTCGCTGGGCGACATCCTCGGCGCGGCTCTTCGCGAGAAGAACGCCGGCAAGGACTAAGCTTCAAGGCGGCTAGTATCGCCTAGAGCTGACGGCGGATCGGGAAACCGGTCCGCCGTTTTCTTTTCCGCCCCGTCGTTGTCGGCGCCTGATCTTTCGGGGCCTCAAACGGCGGCGGGCGGGATCTAAAGCGATCACGGTACAATATGTGCGTGCAATCGACCCGCTTTGCGCCTTGAACATCGGGCGGGACTCGACCATGGTCCCGCTCGCTCCCGGCGCTTTCCGGGGGAACCGCCTGTTGGCGAAGTACTTGCTGCTAGTTGAACGCCTATGAGCCGTCTCCCCAACGGCTCGGGGACTCGGAAATAGGCATGATCAAGTCGGAACTTATCGCCCATCTGGCGGAAGAGAACCCGCATCTAACCCAGCGCGACATCGAGCGTGTGGTCGGCGTTATTCTTGAACGCATGATCCAGGCGCTCGAGACGGACGGTCGGGTGGAGTTGCGAGGCTTTGGAGCCCTGTCGGTCCGTTCGCGGGACGCCCGCGCTGGCCGCAACCCACGAACCGGCGAGGCCGTCGATGTGCGCGCCAAGCACGTACCGTTCTTCAAGAGCGGTAAGGAGCTTCGCGAGCGGCTGAACGCCGACTAGCGACCTGTGCGTTTACGGTTGACCAGCGGGAACGGCGCAGCCGATCCTGGCGCCCCTTTGTGATCAACGGTGGACCCATGGGCATCTTCTCGGAATTCCGCGAGTTCATCGCGCGCGGCAATGTCATCGACCTCGCGGTCGGCGTGATTATCGGCGCGTCGTTCAACAAGATCGTCGACAGCCTAGTCAATCAGGTCGTCATGCCGCCGATCGGCCTGCTGATGGGCGGGCTGGACTTCTCAAAGCTGCAGTGGGTGCTGCGACCCGACGATCCGGCGACGACCGTGAACGAACTGGTGGCGATCCAGTACGGCGCCTTCATCAACACCTTGATCCAGTTCCTGATCGTGGCCTGGGTCGTGTTCATGCTGATCAAAGGCGTCAACACCCTGCGTCGCCAGCAGGCCGAGGCGCCGGCGCCGGAAGCCCCTACGCCCAGCGAAACGCTGCTCGTCGAGATCCGCGACCTTCTGAAGAACCGCTAATCGGCCTTGGCTTGGCGCGCGTGACGCCCTAACTCCGTGTGATGACGCCGCGCGCCAAGATCTGTGGACTTTCAACGCCCGAGGCGGTGCGCGCCGCCTTGGACGGCCGCGCGACGCACATCGGGTTCGTGTTCTTCGCCAAAAGTCCGCGCGACATCGAACCAGAGGCGGCCGATCGCCTGGCCGAGCCCGCGCGTGCGGCGGGCGTGAAGATCGCCGCGGTGACGGTCGATCCGGACGATGTCCTGCTGGACCGGCTCATGGCCACGCTCAAGCCCGACTTCATCCAGCTCCACGGCCGCGAAACACCGGCCCGCGTCCGCCAGATCGGCGTCCGCACCGGCGCCGGGATCATCAAGGCGCTGGCGGTTTCGGATGCTTCCGACATCGAGGCCGCCCGGACCTATGAGACCGTCGTCGATCACCTGATGTTCGACGCCAAGCCGCCCAAGGACGCGATCCTGCCCGGCGGCACCGGCTCGCGCTTCGACTGGACCCTGACCGCCGGACGTCGTTTCGAGCGGCCCTGGTTCCTCGCCGGGGGCCTCGATCCCTGGAATGTAAGCGAGGCTATGCGGCTGTCCGGCGCGCCGCTGGTGGACGTTTCCACTGGCGTGGAGCGTGGTCCCGGACTAAAGGACGCGGCCTTGATCACGGCGTTTCTAGACGCTGTCCGCCGCGCTTGAAGTTGCAAAGCCCCGTGAACGCTCCAGCTAAACCCAACGATTACACCGCCTATCCCGACGCCGCAGGGCGCTTCGGCGACTTCGGCGGCCGCTATGTGCCCGAGACCCTGATGCCGCTGGTCCATGACCTGGACGCGGCGTACAGCGCGGCCAAGGCCGATCCAGCGTTCCAGGCGGAATTGTCGAGCTTCCTGACCCATTATGTGGGGCGTCCCAGCCCGCTCTATTACGCCGAGCGGCTGACCGAGCACTTCGGCGGCGCGAAGATCTATCTGAAGCGCGAGGAGCTGAACCACACGGGCTCGCACAAGATCAACAACTGCATGGGCCAGATCCTGCTGGCCCGCCGAATGGGCAAGACCCGGATCATCGCCGAGACCGGCGCGGGTCAACATGGCGTGGCCACCGCCACCGTCTGCGCCCGGTTTGGCCTGCCCTGCGTGGTCTATATGGGCGCGGTGGACGTGGAGCGGCAAAAGCCCAACGTCTTCCGCATGAACCTGCTCGGCGCCCAGGTTGAGCCGGTGACCTCCGGATCGGCGACCTTGAAGGACGCCATGAACGAGGCCCTTCGCGACTGGGTCACGAATGTCCATGATACCTATTATCTGATCGGCACCGCGGCTGGCATGCACCCCTATCCAGAGATGGTGCGCGACTTCCAATCGGTCATCGGCCAGGAAACCCGCCGCCAGGTGATGGAAATGGAAGGCCGTCTGCCCGACGCCGTAGTGGCGTGCGTGGGCGGGGGCTCCAACGCGATCGGCCTGTTCCACCCGTTCCTCAACGACGAGGGCGTTCAGCTCTTCGGGGTCGAGGCGGCGGGCGAGGGCATGGAAACCGGCAAACACGCCGCCGCCATCAATGGCGGCCGACCAGGCGTCCTGCACGGCAACATGACCTATCTGCTGCAGGACGACGAAGGCCAGATCACTGAGGCGCACTCGATCTCCGCGGGCCTCGACTATCCCGGCATCGGCCCGGAACATTCCTGGCTGCACGATGTTGGCCGCGCGACCTATCTGACCGCCACCGACACCGAATCGCTCGACGCCTTCAAGCTGTGCGCCGAGCTGGAAGGCATCCTGCCGGCCATCGAGTCGGCCCACGCCCTGGCGCGTCTGCCGGATGTTGCCAAGCAGGTCGGCAAGGGCGGTATTGTGGTGCTGAACCTGTCGGGCCGTGGCGATAAGGACGTGGCCACCGTCGCCGCGCATCTGGGACGCACGATTTGACCAAGGCCCGCATCGACGCGCGCTTCGCCGCACTGAAAGCCGAGGGCCGCGCGGCCTTCGTGACCTACATCATGGCCGGCGATCCCGACTACGCCACCGGCCTGGAGATCCTGAAAGGCCTGCCGGCCGCCGGCGCCGATGTCATCGAGGTCGGTTTCCCGTTCTCCGATCCGATGGCCGAGGGCCCGCCGATCCAGCGCGCCGCTCTGCGGGCCTTGGACAACGGCATGACGCTTTCCAAGACCTTGGCGATGATCGCCGAGTTTCGGCAGGGCGATCAGACGACGCCGATCATCCTGATGGGTTACGCCAACCCGTTGATCAATCGGGGGTTTGAGACCTTCGCGCGTGATGCGGGTCAGGCCGGCGTTGATGGCCTGATCGTCGTGGACATCCCGCCGGAAGAGGCCGATCCGTTGGCCGATGCCCTGGACGCCGAACAACTCTCGCTGCTGCTGCTGTCGACGCCGACCAGCGACGATGCGCGCTTGAAGGTGATCCTGCGCCGGACCTCGGGCTTTGCCTACTACGTCTCGGTGGCAGGCGTCACCGGCGTGAAGGAGGCGGACGCCGATGTCGTCGCGCCGCATGTCGAACGGGTGCGCGCCGCCAGCGGCCTGCCCGTTGCGGTCGGCTTCGGCATCAAAACGCCAGAGCGTGCGGCGGCCATCGCGCGTGTCGCCGACGGCGTCGTCGTCGGCTCGGCCCTGGTCGAAGAGATTGCTACAGGCTTGGCAATGAACGAACCTGTGACTGACCGGGTTCTTTCCAAAGTCGAATCCTTGGCTAAGGCTGTGCGCTCCGCGCGAGTCGAAAGCCTCTCGGTGTAGAACCCCATGGCGATGGCTGAACAGCGAAACGACAAGTCCGGTAAGGGGCCCCAGGGTCCGAAAGAGCGGCGCGGCTGGCTGTCGCGCATTGCGCCCGGCGTGCGCAACCTCGTCACCAAGCGCGAGACGCCCGAGAACCTCTGGGTGAAGTGCCCGGACACCGGCGAGATGATCTACCGCTCGGACCTGGAAGCCGCCCTTTGGGTGACGCCGTCCGGCAATCATATGCGGATCGGCGCTGAGCAGCGCCTTCGCTACACCTTCGACGACGGTCAGTACGAGAAGATCGAGGCGCCCAAGGGCGTGGTCGACGATCCGCTGAAATTCCCCGACGAGCGGCCCTACATCGATCGCCTCAAGGCGGCACGGAAGGCCAGCGGCGCGCAAGACGCGATGAGCAGCGGCTTTGGCAAGATTCATGGCCAGCCAGCCGTGGTCTCGGTCCAGGACTTCAGCTTCATGGGCGGTTCGCTCAGCATGGGCGTGGGCGAGGCCTTCATCAAGGCCGCCCAGGAAGCCGTGCGTCGTGAAGTCCCCTACGTGATCTTCACCGCCGCCGGCGGCGCGCGCATGCAGGAAGGCGCGCTGGCGCTGATGCAGATGGCCCGCACGACCCTGGCCCTCAATGAGGTCAAGGCCGCCGGCTTGCCCTACATCGTGGTCCTCACCGATCCGACGACGGGCGGGGTCACCGCGTCTTACGCCATGCTGGGCGACATCCACCTGGCCGAGCCGAACGCCATGGTCGCCTTCGCTGGCCGCCGGGTGATCGAGCAGACCATCCGCGAAGTCCTGCCGCCCGGCTTCCAGCGCGCAGAGTTCCTGGTGGAACGCGGCCAAGTCGACCGCGTGGTCAACCGCGCCGAGATCCCCGCCGTCCTTGGCTCGATCCTGGAAACCCTGATGAAGGGACGTGAGCGTTCGAAGCGCGCGGCCTAGCTGACCGGCTCCCGGTGAAAGCCGGGGCCCTTCCAATGCATCTGGAGCTTTACGCCGTAGCGGGGAGCTCTATGACCTTGGCCACGGCCTTCGTCGGCACGACCGGCGACGGGGCCAGGTCCAATCGCGAGCTTGCCGCCGATGTATGATCCGATCCGCGCCTCCGACGAGGTGATCCTGCGGCTGCGCGCCAACCATCCGTCGCTGATCGACCTTACGACCGGCCGCGTCGAGCGGCTGCTCGACGCCCTGGGCAATCCTGAGAAACGTCTGCCGCCGGTGATCCACGTGGCGGGGACGAACGGCAAGGGTTCGACCGTCGCCTATCTGCGGGCGATCGCCGAGGCGGCGGGCCTGCGGGTCCACGCCATCACCTCTCCGCACCTTGTCCGTTTCGCTGAGCGTATCCGCCTGGCCGGGACCCTGATCACCGACGAGCAACTCTCGGCGCTGATCGACAAGGTCGAAGTGGCCAACGCCGGCCAACCTATCAGCTTCTTCGAGATCACGACGGTGCTGGCGATCCAGGCCTTCGCCGAGACGCCCGCCGATCTCTGCATCGTCGAGGTCGGCCTGGGCGGCCGGTTCGACGCCACCAACATCTTCGCCGCGCCCGCCGTGAGCGTCATTACCCCGGTCGACTACGATCATCTGGAGATGCTCGGCCCCGAGCTCTCCAAGATCGCCTGGGAGAAGGCCGGGATCATCAAGCAGGGCCGCCCGGTCGTCATCGCCCGCCAGATGGAAGAGGGCGAAGAGGTCATCCTAGATGAGGCGCAGAAGCTGTCGGCCCCCGCCACCCTGATGGGCCGCGACTTCGACGCCTGGGAGGAGCGCGGCCGCCTGCTCGTGCAGATGCCAGATCAGCTCTATGACTTGCCGGCCCCGAGCCTGTTCGGCGGCTATCAGTTCGCCAACGCCGGGCTGGCGGTCGCCGCCGCCCTGGCCTTGAAAGATCCTCGCATTGACGAAGACGCCCTGGCCAAGGGGGTTTCCAGCGCCGTCTGGCCCGCGCGCTTCCAGCGCCTGACGGACGGCCCGATGGCGCGGCTGGCGGCCGAGCGCGGGTCTGATCTGTGGCTCGATGGGGGGCACAATCCTCATGCCGGCCGCGCCCTGGCAGAAGCGGCTGGCCGCTTGGTGGCCCGTGATCCCCGGCCGTTGGTGCTGGTCGCGGCGATGTTCGCCCGCAAGGACGCCCTGGGCTTCTTCCAGCCGTTCGCGGACCTGAAGCCGCACGTTTTCACCACGACATTTGACTCACCAAACGCGGCCCCCACCGACGAGCTGACAGCGGCCGCTATTGAAGCGGGTTTGAGCGCTGAAGCGGTTGGAAATGTCGAGGAGGGTCTGCGGCGGGCCTTGGCTATACCCGGGCCCGCGCCGCATGTGCTGATCTGCGGCGGATTGCATTTCGCGGGCGAAGTGCTGGCCATGAGCCCGGAGACCTGGCCGAGCTAAGCCCCCTCAGTCGGCTTCGCCGACAGCTCCCCCCGAGGGGGAGCACCTAAGAAATAGATCCTCCCCCAGCGCGAAGCGCGAACTGGGGGAGGTGGATCGACATGAAATGTCGAGACGGAGGGGGCTCTTAGACCCCAGCCTCGTTCAGCCATTCCAGGATCTTCTGCTTGGGCATGGCGCCGACCTTCATCGAGGCCATCTGGCCGCCCTTGAACAGCATCATTGTCGGGATGCCGCGCACGCCGTAGCGCGAGGGGGTGGTCGGGCTGTCTTCGATGTTCAGCTTGGCCACGGTGACCTGATCGCCGAGTTCAATGGCGATCTGCTCCAGGGCAGGGGCGATCTGCTTGCACGGGCCGCACCACTCGGCCCAGAAATCCACCAGGACAGGCTTGGTGGCCTGCAGAACGTCCTTGTCGAAGGACTCGTCGGTGACCGTCACGGTGCTCATGAAAAGCTCCTCATAGCGCGGCCTGGAAAACGCGTGGCCGCGACTCTCGATCCGCGATGTAAGCGGGCAAGCCCTAGGTATCAACCTTCGCGGTGGAGCTCAGCAAGGGTTTCGGCCAACAGCTTTTCTGGAACCGCCATCAGCTTCGGCCCGTCCGTCCAGACGAGGGCGGCCTCGATTTGCCGGCCCTCGAAGATGTCGGCCAGCACGGCGGCATAGATCGCCATCTGCCGCAGATAGGCGGGGTCGGCGTCCTCAATGCGCTGGGGAGAGGGCCGGTTGGTCTTGAAGTCGGCGACCAGCACCCGGTCCGGCAAAACCACCAGCCGGTCGATACGGCCCGAAATAGCCAGGCCCGCGGGCAGGCGGCTAGCGGTCCCGGCCACCGAGACCTCGGCGCGGCTGCCGGGGCCGAACACCTCGGCGAAGCGGCGATCCTCAAGCACGCCAAGGGCCGCGCTGATCATCTCGGCGCGCTGGTCGTCGGTCAGGTCGCGCTCGCGGGCCAAGATGCGCCCGGCCGCCGAGGCGCGCTCGGCGACGGCCAGGTCGGGCAGGATTTGCAGCAAACGGTGAATCAGATCGCCCCGTCGGAACCGCCCCAGCCCCTGTGTGCGGATCAGTGGCGAGGCGGCAGGCGTGACGACGTCCTCGCCAAGCTGCGAGGGCGAGGCGTAGCGGGCATAGGCCTCAGCCTTAGCCTCGACCGACGCCCAGGATGGGACTGGAGAGACCGTGTTCACAATCGCGGCGCCGGCGCCCAGGGCCTGCGGATCGGGACCAAAACGCACGATCTCCATGCCGTTCGAGCGGATGGCGCGTTTGTCGCCGGAGACGTCGGCATGCTCGAAGGCGTCGTTGATCGCGCCCCACCAGCCCTTGATGTTTTCTTCCTTGGCGTTGGCCGCGACCCGGCCGCAGAGCACCAGCCGATCGCGGGCTCGGGTCAGGGCGACGTAGAGCAGGCGGTAGGCCTCGTCCTCGTCCTTCTTGGCGCGCCATTCGCGGGCGCGGCCGGAGGCCTCGCAGTCGCCGGCCTTCGACGCGCTCCACAGGAAGCCGCCCTCCTGGGTGGCCAGTAGCGGCGAACCACGGGCGGTGCGCGACAGCGTCGTCTCCGGTAGGAAGACGATCGGCGCTTCCAGGCCCTTAGCGCCGTGAGCGGTCATGACCCGCACCTCGTCGCGACCCGACTCCATCTCGCGTTTGACGGTGATGTCGAGGCTGGCGAAGGCGGCGGCCAGGCTTTCCAGGTCCTCGACGCCGCGGTTCTCGGCGGCCAGGACCTGGGCCAGGAATTCGTCCAGGGCGTCCTCGGCCTCGCTTCCCAGCCGTCCCAGCAGGCGTTGGCGCATCGAGCGGCCGGCGCCGTCGCGCAGGCCCAGGAGCCGCGAATACAGCTCGAACGGCCGCTGGGTTCGGGCGGCGTCGCGCACCCAGGTCAGCAATTCCGCCGCCGCGCGCCATTCCGGCGCCTCGTCCTGGCGGCGATGCAGCACGGCGATCAGATTCTCGCGGCCGCGGCCCTTGGCCAGGGCATAGAGGCTGTCATCGGAGAGGTCGCAGAACGGACTGCGCAGCAGGGCCGCCAGGGTCAGCTCGTCGGAGGGGAACTGGGCGAAGCGGGCGATGGCCACCAGATCGTCGAAGACGATGTGCTCTGACAGCGCCAGCCGGTCGGCGCCGGCCACCGGGATCTTGCGGTGTTTCAGGGCCCGCAGGATCTCTTCGAACAGCGCCGTGCGTCGCCGCACCAGGATAAGCACGTCGCCCGCCGTGGCGGGGCGCCATTGGCGCAGGTCCTTATCGAACACTCCGTCGCCGCGGGCGATCAGGGCGGCGATCTCGCCGGCGATCTTCTCGGCCAACCGTTTGTTGGCGCTGCCTTCGCTCTCCTGGTCGAGGGGGGCGTCCCAGGCGTCGTGGATCTCGGTCTTTTCCTCGCGCTCCAGCGGCCACAGGTCGACACAGCCATGGTCGGTGCGCATGGCGGTGTGGATGATGGGCTCGACCTCGACGCGGGGCAGGACGGCCCCGGCCAATTCGGCCGGCGCGAAGGCGGCGTCCACGAACCGCAGCACCTGGGGCGTCGAGCGCCAGGAGGTCAGCAGGTCCACGCGCTCAAAGCGGAAGCCGGCCCCCGTGGCGCGGTCCTTGTGGAACTCGAACTCCTGAATCAGCAGTTCGGGCCGCGCGCCCTGGAAGGAATAGATCGACTGCTTCTCGTCGCCCACGACGAACATGTTGCGTTCCAGCCGCTCGCGCACGGTCGGGGCGCCGGCGCCGGAGAAGAACTCCTCGGTGAGGGCGCGGACGAT
The DNA here is from genome assembly GCF_030681155.1 of Phenylobacterium sp. Lineage (GTDB taxonomy): Bacteria > Pseudomonadota > Alphaproteobacteria > Caulobacterales > Caulobacteraceae > Phenylobacterium. The sequence goes on from NZ_JAUXXE010000006.1 coordinate 9,274, forward strand.
CTCCCACTGCTCGGGCGCGGTGTCCTGGGCCTCGTCGACCAGGATGTGGTCGATGCCGCCGTCCAGCTTGAACAGCACCCAGGCCGCCATGGGCCGAGAGGCCACCAGGTCGCGGGTCTTCTCGATCAGGTCGCTGAAGTCGAGCGAGCCGGACGACGACTTCTCGATGCCGTAGGCGGTCAGATAGGCATTGGCCAGGATCAGGGCCGAGCCTGTGTCGATCGCCACCTGGGCGGCGCGCATCTGATCGCGGGCCTGCTCCAGCCGGTCCTGCTCGGACAGCAGGAACATCCGCAATTGCTCGCGGGGCTTCAGGCCGCTGGTCTTGGCGACCCAGGTCGCGGGCGTGCCCTCGCCCTTCTCGGTGAACAGCGCGGCCAGGCAGTCGGCGAGGCTGGCGGCTGGGTTGCCGGCGATGGCCTTCAGTGCGGCGGCGTTCTTCTGGTCGGTCTTGGTGCCCAGCGCCAGGACCTCGGCGCAGTCGGTCCAGGCGCGGCGATCGAGCCCGGCCAGGACGGCGACCTCGAGAGCCTCTGGGTCAGTCGCCTCGTCGAAGCCGCAGACCGACCAGACGTCGTCCATCGTCCCGGCCAGTCCGCCATTGCGGGCGATGTAGTTGGCCAGGCGGCCGCGCGCGGACTCGAACGATCCGAACATCGACTGGAAACTGCCGAAATCGAGGGCCACCGAAAACCGTGCATAGGCCTCGGCGACCAGGCCCTCGCCTTTCAAGGCGTGGCGGGCCACCGCCTTGCGGGCGGCGTCGGCGATGGCGGCCGAGGCCGCGTCGTCCATCACCCGGAAGCCGGGCGAGACGCCGGCCTCCAGCGGAAAGCGCCGCAGCAGCTTTTCGCAGAAGGCGTGGATGGTCTGGATCTTCAGGCCGCCGGGGGTTTCCAAGGCGCTGGCGAAGAGGGCGCGGGCCTTGGACAGGCCCCGGTGGTCGTAGGCGTCAGGCGTCTTACCTTCCAACTTGGCCAGGGCCTCGCGCAGGCTGATGTCGTCGCAGACTGACCAGTCGCCCAGCAGCAGGAACAGGCGGCGCTGCATCTCAGCGGCGGCGGCCTTGGTGTAGGTGACGCAGAGGATAGTCTCGGGCTGCGCGCCGGCCAACAGCAGCCGCGCGACCCGGTCGATCAGGGTCTTGGTCTTGCCCGACCCGGCGTTGGCGGTGACGAAGGCAGAGAGGCCCGGATCGGCGGCCAGTCTTTGCGGATCGGGACTCATTCGCCGTCCTCCTCGCCGCTGGTCGACCATTCGAAGACCCGGGCCAGGTGGTCGTAGTCGCTCATGTACTGCTTCACGAACTGCGGGGCGGTTCGTGAAGTGTAAGGCCGGCCATGGTCGAACTGGCTGATGAGCTTGACCAGGCCCTCATAAGCGTTGGCGGCGGCCAGAGCGCTCTCATCGCCCGGCATGGCGCGCACTTCTTCGCGGCCGGCCGGCTTGCGGCCGGTGATTTCCAGATAGGTCAGTTCGCCGGGCTCCGGATGGCCCAGCGTGGGAAAGCCGCCGGACTGCAGGATCGCCGCCGTCAGGGTGAGCTGGGGCGAGAACCCAGTCTCCACCACCTTCTTCGACGGGGCCTTGCCGGTCTTGTAGTCGAGGATGTGGCCGTAGCCTTGCGGGTCGATCTCGATGCGGTCGGCGCGGGCGTTGACAGTGAAAGGGCCGGCGGGCGCCTCGATGGTCAGTTCGCCCTTCAGTTCGACATGGATGGTGCGGCCGTCGGCGCGGCGGCGGCGTTCCAGGTCGGCGACCCAGGCGGCGGCCTCCTTGGCCAGGGCGGTCTCGCGGGCCAGCGCCTCGTGCGGCATGCCGGCGGCTTCCAGTTCGGCGACGTAGAGCCCTTCGAAAATCGCGGCGGCGTCAGGCGGAAGCTCGACGGGATGATCCTCGGCCAGCCGCTCGAAGGCCTTGTGGATCGCGGTGCCGCGCGCTCGGGCCTCCACCGCCTCGTCGGGCCGTTCCAGCGGGTAGAGCTTCAGGATATCGCGCGCCCAGACGGCGTAGGGGTCGCGGGTCAAAGCTTCGATGCGGGTCACCGCCATCACGCGGGGCCGGTCGGCGATCGGGGGGTTGGGCGAAGGACGCTTGGCTGGGGCGTAGCCGCCGGCGGCGTCGAGGCCGCGCGCCCAGTCGATGACCTCGGGGCGGCCGGGCAGGATCATGCCGGCGCCGCGCGCCAGGGTTTCCAACCGCCACAGCCAGCGCGACTTCACCGCCGGGCCGCCTTCGCGGCGCTCGGAGTGCAACAGGATCACCTCGGGCGCGCAGGCGGCCTGAGCGAAGTCGTGGGCGGCCAGGCCGACCCGGCGTTCGGGCGGCGGCAGGCCGAGCTTGGCGCGCATCGGCCGAGACAGGAACGGGTCAAGCGGCGCGCCCTGCGGCCAGGTGCCTTCTTCCAGGCCGGCGACGATCAGCCGGTCGGCGCGGGTCAGGCGCGCCTCAATGGCGCCCAGGATCCGCAGGCGCGGGTGGGTCGAGCCGCCGGTGCGGACCGACTCGCCCGACATCAGCCTGGACAGCAGATCGGCGAAGCCGCGGGGCGAGGTCTGCGGCAGGCCGTGAGATTCGTCGATCAATCCTGCCAGCAATCGCCCCAGGGTCTCGCCGCCATGGCCAGCCCAGAGGTCACCGGTGTCGCCGAGCGGGTCTGCCGAGAGCGCTTCCAGGGTCTCGGTGAGGCGGCGTGCGGCTTCGGCCGGGGCTTGAGCCTCAGCGCCGATCTCTAGGCGCGACAGCGCCGCGCGCAGCTCGGCCGTGAGCAGCAGCGCTTCGTCCGCCCCCTTGGCGCGGAGCTGCGTTTCGAGCGCCTCCCAGGTGGTCTTGCGCGGGCCGCGCAGACCTTGGAGCTCGAGTTCGATCCGGCGGCGTTCCAGGGTCTCGGGATCGAGACCAAGGCGCGTGAACGGGTGCTTGAGGATCGCCAGCAGCACGATGGGGTCGAGCGGGTCGACGGCGGCCTTGGCGACCAGACCGGCCAGCGCGCCGCCGGGGCAACCGGACAGCGCCAGGCCGGCCGAGGAGTCGGCGCCCACGCCCCAGCGGGCGAGCTTGGCGGCCACGCGGCGGGCGAGGGTCTGGTCGGGCGCGACCAGGGCGGCGGTCTTGCCGGGGGTTTCTAGCGTCTCACGCAGCAGCAGGGCGGCGATGGTCGCGGCCTCTTCCTCGGCGCGGGCGGTGACGACGGAAAGGCCGGCCAGACCCTCGGCGATCGGGTCCACACCCTCGGTCTGTCCCTCGGCGCGCAGGTTCTCGATCACGGTCAGCCAGTCGGCGGTGCGCTCGGCTGGGCGCAGGGCCTCGTTGATGACCCGGCGGCGCCAGCGGCCGCGGGAGTCGAAGCTATGCGAGGCGGGCCAGGGCATGACCTCGGTGCGGGTGATGCCGGCGCGGGTCAGCAGGCGCTTCATCGCGCCCTGCGGATGCTGCTCGCCCACCTCGTCCCAGGCCTCGGCGGCCAGGCTGTCGTCGAGGCCGGGCAGCACCACCGCCCCCTGCGGCGCCTGGGCGATCACCCGCAGCAGGTCGGCGGTGGCGGGGGCGGTGCCGGTGGAGCCGGCGGCTATCAGCACGCCTTGCGGCGGATTCTGCGTCCAGGTTTCAGCCAGCCGGCGCAACAGGGCGACGCGGCGACGGGTGGTGTCCACCAGCCCCATGGCCGCCAGCCGCTTGGGCCACTCGTTCAGCGCGGTTTCCAGGAAATGGCGGCTCACCTGCCAATGCTCGGCGAGGTCGGCGCTAACTAGGTCGGCGAGCCCGTCGCCGGGAACCTCCTCGATCTGCAGGCTGTCGAGGAAGCCGCCCAGGGCGTCGGCCAGTTCCAACGCCGCCGAGGCGTCGAGGTCGCGGCCCAGCGCCCGCTCGTTCTCCTTGACCAACCGTGTCAGCTCGAAGCGCCGCTGCAGGGGCGCGATGGCGGCGGGCAGGTCGACGGCGAGATCGCCCGGTTCGAACGGCGGCTCACCCTCGTCCAGGTCGCCCAGCGGCCGAATCTGCGGCGGCAGCAAGGCCGCGCCGCCACCGGCGGCGATGAAGGCGTCGGCCAGCGAGCGGGCGCCGCGCCGGGTCGGGGTCAGGATCACCGCCTGGGACAGCGCCTCGGGACCGAGCGGCATCAGCGCGTCGTAGAGGCCCTGGGCGAGGTCCTGCACGAAGGGGCGATGCGCCGGAATGCTGAACCAGCGTGGGGCGGGGCTGGTGAAGAGGCTGCTCACCGCAGCTTCGCTTCCGTCGCCTCCCGAGCGGCGGGATCTCCCACATGCATCCAAAAGCCGTCCATCACCGCCCCGAACAGGCGGCCCTGTTCCGACAGCTTCCACCAGATCGGCAGGATCGAGAACGGGCCGTCCGGCTGGTCGTCGACCAATTGCGGCTTGAGGATCTGGAAGCCGACATTGGCGTACGGTGTCGGCGGCTCCGGCTCGGCCGAGTGGGTGACCCGCCCGGCCTCGTCCATGAAGAAGCCGCGCGGTCCCTCAAAGCCGATCCCATGGCCGCGCCGCACCAGCAGCAGGCAGAGATCCATGAGCTCGGGGTCCCAGGCCGCCTTCAAGGTTTCCAGCGCCGGGGTCTCGCCCTCGATCCACAGCGAGTCGATATTGGCGACCAGGATCGGATCGTCGCCCAGCATGGCGCGCGCGCGCTTGATGCCGCCGCCGGAATCCAGCAGTTCGCCGCGCTCGTCGGAGATCAGGATTTTGAGGTCGGTGCGCCCTGCCAGATGGGCTTCCATCTGGTCGGCGAAGTGGTGGACGTTGACGACCGCGGTCTCGACGCCGGCCTCGACCAGGCGGTCCAGCACCCGGTCGATCAGGGTGCGGCCGGCGACCTCGACCAGGGCCTTGGGGCGGTCGTCGGTCAGCGGGCGCATCCGCGAGCCGATCCCGGCGGCCAGCACCATGGCGGTCTTGATCTGCGTCATCGGCGGGCGCTCTGCGGGATGTGGCGGTCGAACCAGGCTTTGAGCTCCGCCATCTGCGGGTCGGCCAGATTGCGTTCGAGATAGCGCCAGGTGCGCGGCATGAACTCTTCGTACTGGGTCCGGCCCAGCAACGCCTGGCGGGCGAACACCCGGCCAAGGATGCGGGCGGCGTTGGAGGCCGCGAGGGCGCGGTAGTCGGCGATGAAGGCTTCGCGATCGAGGCTGGGCCGGGCCGCGAGGAAGCGGTCCAGCATCGCGGTTTCCAGCTCCGGCGAGACGTCGCGGCGGGCGTCCTGCAACAGGTGGGTCAGGTCCCAGGCCGGGTGAGCGCGCAGGGCGTCCTGGAAGTCCAGCAGGCCGACGCGGGCGACGCCGTCGCGCTCCGGCAACCATAGCAGATTCTGGGCGTGGAAGTCGCGGTGGGTGAAGACGCTGGCCCCTGCGTCGCCACGCGCGAAGATCGGCGCCCAGAGTGCGTCCCATTCGGCGATGGCGTCGGCGGGAAGGGCGGGCAGGCCGCTGAACTTCGGCCACCACTCGAGGAATGTGTCGGTCCCGACCTTCAGGGCCAGGGCGTCGTAGGTCAGTAGCGGCCAGCTTGCGCCGTCGGTGGTCAGGATTTCCGGCGGCGGCGCGGCCTGTAGGGAGATCTGGACGTCGACGGCGGCCTCATAGAGCGGGGTCTCGGCCTGGCCCTGCGCGATCAGGGTGGCGAACAGACCATCGCCCAGGTCTTCCAGCACGGCCAAGCCGTTCTCGATGTCGTGCGCCAGGATCGTCGGCGCGGACAGCTCGCGCTCCCGCAGGAAGGCGGCGGTGGCGACGAAGGCGGCCACAGAGCCGGCGGCCAGACGTGCGGCGGCGTTGTAGCCCATGGCCAGCCGTTCGGCGTCGGTCGCCCCGGGCGGGCAGACGGTGGTTTCCAGGGCCGGCGGTTGATCCATGAAGATCGCCGCCGAACCGTTCGGCTGCTGCAAACGCTCATAGGCGCGCGTTGAGGCGTCGCCGGCTAGCGGCTCGCGACGCGCGTCGCCGAACCCGGCCGCTTTCAGGAACTCGGCCTTGCGGCCCTCACGATCAGAACTCAAGCCCGCGTCCTTCCCAGGCGCCAGCCGGCGTCAGCCGGGCGCGCCGCGCCTCCCCGCCATCCGGGGCCAGATCGATGGCGATCTCTATATCGAGTCGGTCGGGAGGAAGGTGGCCGTCTAGGCGCTCAGGCCACTCTATCACCGCCGCGCCGTCCTCCAGCGCCTCGTCCAGCCCGATCTCATAGGCCTCGTCGGCGGAGGTCAGGCGATAGAGGTCGAAATGCGCGACCTTCAGCCGCGCGCCTTCATAGAACTGCACCAGGGTGAAGGTCGGGCTCGGGACGTCTTCGGTCGGCGTGGTCAGGGCGCGGATCAGGGCACGGGCCAGGGTCGACTTGCCCGCCCCCAACGGCCCGGTCAGGCAGATCGCCTCGCCAGGCTTCAACTCGGCGGCCATGGCCGCGCCCAGCCGGGCGGTGGCGGCCTCGTCATCGAGGCGAAAATCGCCGTCAGCGGGGGTGATCATGCGAACGGCCGGTCTGGGTGGCGGGGCAAGATGTTCTCCACATAGGCCTTGAGCGCCAGGGTGGCGGTGTTGGCGTCGGGGTCCAGCGCTTGCGGCGCTATAGGCTCGCCGATGATCAGCGAAAACTCCCGACCACGCTTGTTCAGCAGTTCATGGAAGAGGGTGATGTCCCGCAGCTCCTGAGAAAAGCGGTTGAAGAAGTGGAAGAGGGTCGACCACGGCCCGGTCAGGTGCAGCGGCACGACGGCCGCCTCATACTTACGGGCTATGGACAGGGCGCTGGGCATCCACGGCGGGTCGGCCAGCATGCCGTCCGCGCCGCGTCGCGCCAGGCGGCCGGAGGGGAAGATCACGAGGGCGCGTTCCGCCTCCATCGCCTCGCGGGTGAGTTGCAGCGTGAGGCGGGTGCGGTCGCGGGTGCGTTTTTCCTCGACCCACTCGACCGGGATCAGCACTTCGTCGAAGCGCGCGACCACCCGGTGGGCGTCGGAGTTGGCGTAGAAGCAGATGTCGGGGCGCAGGTCCTTCAGGGCGTCGAACACCGCAATGCCGTCGGCGATGCCGGTGGGGTGGTTGCAGACGAAAATGACTCGGCCATGCTTGGGCACGCGGTCCAGGCCCGAGGCCGTCACCTTCACGCTCAGCATGTCGGACACATAGTCCAGAGCAGCGCGGCCCGAGAGCGGGCCGATGGCCTGCGCCATAGCGCGCGCCTTGCGGTAGTCCAGCATGCGGTAGAGCGCCGGGCGGATCATCGGCCAGGCCGGGCTGCCCGACAGTTTGGGCGCCCGTTCGGCGATCAGCACATCAATGATGTGGTCGTGATAGGCGCTGCGCGTAGGCAGGGCCGAAGCGGTGGATGCGACGCTCGTCATAGCCACGCCAGAATGCGCCGCGCCCCCTCGCCAGGGCAAGGGGCGCCCGGCTCTCGGCGCACCTGCGCGGCTGCTGCTCGCTTGACGTGGCGTCGGGTCTACCCAGGCCCCTTGGGAAGGCATAGAACGTCGATATGCGCGATATCCAACATTTCATCTCTGGCGCGGCGGTTGCTGGCGTCTCGGGCCGTTTCGGTGACGTTTTCAACCCCAATACAGGCGAGGTTCAGGCAAAAGTCGCCTTGGCCACGGCCGCCGAGGTGGAAGGCGCTGTACAAGCGGCCCTGGCGGCTCAGCCCGCGTGGGCGGCGACCAATCCCCAGCGGCGTGCGCGGGTGATGTTCGAATTCAAGCGTCTGGTCGAGGCGCGGATGGACGAGCTGGCGCAGCTTTTATCGTCCGAGCACGGCAAGGTGGTCGCCGACAGCCGGGGTGATATCCAGCGGGGGCTGGAGGTGATCGAGTTCGCCTGCGGCATTCCCCATGTGCTGAAGGGCGAATATACCGAGGGCGCGGGTCCCGGCATCGACGTCTATTCGATGCGACAGCCGCTGGGCGTGGCGGCCGGGATCACCCCGTTCAACTTCCCCGGAATGATCCCGATGTGGATGTTCGGGATCGCCATCGCGGTCGGCAACACCTTCGTCCTGAAGCCGTCCGAGAAGGACCCGACGCTGCCGGTGCGGCTGGCCGAGCTGTTCATGGAGGCAGGGGCCAATCTGGGTATGGACCTGAAGGGCGTGCTGAACGTGGTGCACGGCGACAAGGTCGCGGTTGACGCCATCCTGACGCATCCGGATATCGCCGCGGTCAGCTTCGTCGGCTCCTCCGACATCGCCCACTATGTCTACCAGACCGGCACGGCGCACGGGAAACGCGTCCAGGCCATGGGCGGCGCCAAGAACCACGGCATCATCCTGCCTGACGCCGATCTGGATCAGACGGTGCAAGACCTGGTCGGGGCGGCCTATGGCTCGGCGGGCGAGCGCTGCATGGCCTTGCCAGTGGTGGTGCCGGTGGGCGCCAAGACCGCTGACGCGATCCGTGAACGCGTGGTGGCCGAGCTTGAGACCTTGAAGGTCGGGGTTTCAACCGACGCCGCCGCGCAATACGGGCCCGTGGTCTCAGCTGCGCACCGCCAGAAGATCTCCGACTACATCCAACTCGGCGTCGACGAGGGCGCTGAACTGGTGGTCGACGGCCGCGGCTTCTCGCTGCAGGGCTTCGAGAAGGGGTTCTTCATCGGCCCGAGCCTGTTCGACCAGGTGAAGGCCGGGATGCGCACCTATCAGGAGGAGATCTTCGGGCCGGTCTTGCAGATCGTCCGCGCCGAGACCTTCGAGGAGGCCCTGGCCCTGCCCAGCCAGCACCAGTACGGCAACGGGGTGGCGATCTTCACCCGCAACGGTCGGGCGGCGCGCGAGTTCGCGTCCCGGGTCCAGGTCGGCATGGTCGGCATCAATGTCCCGATCCCGGTGCCGGTCGCCTATCACTCGTTCGGCGGCTGGAAGCGCTCGGCGTTCGGCGACGTCAATCAGCACGGCCTTGAGGGCGTGCGCTTCTACACCAAGGTCAAGACCATCACCGCGCGCTGGCCCGAAGGCATGAGCGAGGATAGCGCCTTCGTCATTCCCACCATGAAGTGACCCCTCTAGGCTAGCGGTTCGCGGGGCCTGACAGTGGGGTTTAGATGAAGCGTTTCCAGCTTTGGGCGATTGTGGGTCTGGCGGTCGCGCTCGTGGGCGTCGGTGGCTGGGCCTATTGGAACTACGAACTGCGCTGGCAGCCCAAGACCATCACAAAACACCAGGAAGAGATCACCAAGATCCTGGAAACCTCCGGCTGGGTGTCGCCCGGTAAGACCGGCCCCAAGCTCTACATGGTCTCATTCCGGACCTGCCCGGACTGCGTCCGGTTCAAGGCCGAGGAATTCCCGCTGCTGCACGCCGCCAATGTCGACACCCGGGTGATCGAGATCGCCAGGGCCGACTACAACGGCGTGTCGAAATCGACGCCGGCTGAGCGCTCCACCGTCGCCGAACTGTGGCTCAACCGTTCATGGCCATTGATGGAGCGTTGGGAGTCTGTCCCGGCCGAGGCCTGGACGGCGCCGGGAATTTCGCCGGCCGACGGCGACATGGCCCGGACCGCGGTGGTGGAGGCGGGACGCAAGATGGTCATCGACCTCAAGCCGCTGCTCAAGGCCAACGGCATCAATTTCGCCTATCCGACCCTGATCTGGTGGACCGCCGACGGCAAGATGCGGGGCTGCGCTTGCGAGAAGCGCGAGACCTATCGGTTCGTGCGCCGTGAACTGGGCGTGAAGGGGTAGGCGATCAGCCCGCGAATGGGCGACCGCTGTTGATTTCCTTGTTGCGGGCGCGAGTCTTCAGGCCGTGTTCGCGGTCGGCGGGGGCGCGGTCGGCGCGCCGGCCGATGCCCTGGCGACTACCTTCTGCTTCCAGCGCCTCGGCCTCCTCGATATCGACGACGGCGGGGTCCGGGTCTTCCTGCGAAGCGAATGAGGCGGGTTCCGTGACGCTGCGGTCTCGCGCGGACATGGGGGTCTCCTTGTTCGAGGTACGAGAGACTCAACCCCGTCCGCGCCAGACTGTTCCGCAGACGGTTCCACTTGAGGCGGCGGCGGCGGCGGGTTAGGCCGGAGCGATGGCCTCCCAGCTTCAAGCCGCCTATGACGCCCGACTGGCGCAGGGCGAAATACGTCCTGACCCCGCCCAGGCCGCGGCTCTCGCCGCCCTGGTGCGGTTGGAGAGCGATCTCGTCGCCGCCGAGCCCAGCGGTTTCGCCGCCTTCTTCAAGAAGCCCGAAAGCCAGCGTGGCGTCTATCTGATCGGGCCGGTCGGGCGCGGCAAGTCGATGCTGATGGACCTGTTCTTCGCCACGGCTCCGGTCGAGAAGAAGCGCCGCGTTCACTTCCATGTTTTCATGGGCGAGATCCACCGGCTGATCGACGCCTGGCGCAAGGGCGACGCGGCCGGGCGCAAGGCGAAGTTCGGGCAGGCGAAAGGTGATGATCCCATCGCGCCCCTGGCTGACGTTGTGGCCGGACAGGCTCGGCTGCTGTGCTTTGACGAGTTTCAGGTCACCGATATCGCCGACGCCATGATCCTGGGCCGGCTGTTCGAGGCGCTGTTCGCGCGTGGCGTCACCCTGGTCGCGACCTCCAACCGGCTGCCCGACCAGCTCTACAAGGACGGTATCAACCGCCAGCTGTTCCTGCCGTTCATCGAGCTGCTGAAGAGCAAGGTCGAGGTGGTGAGCGTGGCCGGGCCGCATGATTACCGCCTGGACCGCCTGCGCGCGGCCGGCACCTGGTTCTCGCCCAGCGACCCGGACAATCAGCGCAGCTTTGAAGCCCTATGGCGCGACATGCTAGGCGGGGAGGAGGAGACCGGCGAGACGTTGGAGGTGCTGGGTCGCAAGGTTCACCTGCCCCACACATCGGGCGGGATGGTCAAGGCGACCTTCGCCAGCCTGTGCTCGGTGGCCTTGGGGCCGAACGACTATGTGGCCATAGCCGAGCGGTTCCACACCGTCTTCCTGCAGGACGTACCCAAACTCACCGCCAATCGTCGGGAGGAGGCGCGGCGGTTCGTGATTCTGATCGACGCCCTCTATGAAGCCCATGCCCGGTTGATCGTATTGGCGGAGGCCGAGCCGACGGCGCTCTACCCGGAGGGCGACGGCGCGTTCGAGTTCGAGCGCACCGCCTCGCGCCTGCAAGAGATGCGTTCGGCTGACTGGCTGGAGGAGCGGCCCTAGGCGCCCCGCGTTGCTAGATGCAAAGGGCGCTCGTGACATCGCTGCGCGTCGCCGCTATGTTCACGCCACTATGAGCCTGCGTCCCGCCCTCCTTCTCAAAGTAGCCGCCGCCCTTCCGGGGCGACGCGAGGTCGTGCGCAGCTAGCTGCTCACCCCGCCGATCCCCGCAAATTTCGCGGATGGATTGGCCAGACTTTGCTCCATCCGCATTCGATGGAGCTTTACATGAACACCTGGACCGACCGCTTTGCTGAACGGATGGCGCGTGTTCGCGCCTCCGAAATCCGCGAGTTGCTAAAGCTGCTGGATCAGCCGGACATCCTGTCCTTCGCCGGCGGTATTCCCGATCCGCAGCTCTTTCCGGCCGAACGCCTCCAGGCGGCCTACCAACAGGTGCTGACGGAGGCCGGCGCCCAGGCCCTGCAGTATTCGGTCAGCGAGGGGCTGCCTGAACTACGCCGCTGGATCGCCGCGCGGATGACCGCCGACGGCGTGCCTTGCGACGAAGGCAACATCGTCATCACCGCTGGCTCGCAGCAGGCGCTGGACCTGATCGGCAAGCTTTTCCTGACGCGGGACGACACCGTGCTGGCTGAGCGGCCGACCTATTTGGGCGCGCTTGGCGCGTTCAACGCCTATGAGCCGACCTATGGCGACCTGGAGGCTGGCGTCCCGGCCGGCGCGCGCTTGGCCTATCTGGTCCCGGACTTCGCCAATCCATCGGGCCGCACGATGACGCGCCAGGAACGCGAGGCGGTGTTGGACCGCGCCGCGGCGCACGACCTCGTGCTGGTTGAAGACGCCGCCTATCGCGAACTGCGCTTTTCAGGGACCAGCGAGCCGTCGCTCTTGGCGCTGGACGTGGCGCGGTCGGGCTCAATCGAGAACGCCCGGACCCTCTATTGCGGGACGCTCTCCAAGACTCTGTCGCCGGCGCTGCGGCTCGGCTGGGTCTGCGCGGCCCGGCCGGTGATCGACAAGCTCGTGCTGCTGAAGCAGGGCTGTGACCTGCACGTTTCGACGATCAATCAGATGGTCGCCGCCAAGGTGGTCGCCGAAGACTACGATGCTCACCTGGAGCGCCTGCGTGTCCATTATCGCGAGCGAGCCTCGGCCATGCAGGCCGCGCTCGCCCGGCACATGCCCTTGGGCGTGAGCTGGTCGAAGCCTCAGGGCGGGATGTTCGTCTGGCTCAAGGTCCCCGAGGGTCTGGACGGCGCCCATCTGCTGGAGGCGGCGCTGGCTGAAGAGCGTGTCGCCTTCGTGCCTGGCGGGCCGTTCTTCGCCGTGGAGCCTCAGGCCAACACCCTGCGCCTCAGCTATTCGTTGCTCGGCCCGGACGACATCGACGAGGGCGTGCGTCGTCTGGCGCGGGTCATTGAGGCGCGGATCGCGCATCCCGGCTCCAATATGAGGCGAGTGGCTCGAAGCGCGGCCTAGCGCTGCGCCTAGCCACGTCCCCTAGGCGCGCAGGCTCTTCACGAGTTCGCGGGCGTAGGGGGCGAGTTGGCTCAGGTCGCGCACGCAGATGGTGAGGTCGCGCCGCGCCCAGTCGTCGGTCAGTTCGACAATGCCCAGCGACATGGTGCGGGCGGCGCGGCGGGCGGTGGTTTCGGGCACGATGCCGACCCCGACGCCGCATTCGACCAGACGGCAGACGGCGTCGAAGCTACGGAGCTGGACGCGCAGGCGCAGCGGCCGGCCTTCGCGCGCGGCCTTGGTCGAAAGAAAGCGCTGCAGCGAACTGGCGCGGTCGAGGCCGACGAGATCGAAGCCGAGCACGTCGGCGAATGTCATCGAGCTGCGCTGCGCCAATGGGTGGATCGCGCTGCTGACCACAACGAAGCGGTCAGAGCGGAAGGGAAAGGTCTCCAGGCTGCCCATGTCGACCGTCCCGGCGACAATCCCGACATCCCCGACCCCTTCGGCCACCAGTCCGACGATCTCGTCGGATAGGCGCTCCTCCAGATTGACGCTGACATGGGGGTGGCCGGCCAGGAAGCGACTGAGCGCCTCGGGCAGGAATTCGGTCAGGGCGTTGGTGTTGGCTAGCAACCGCACCTCGCCGGATAGGCCGCCGGCATAGGCGCCCAGGTCCTCGCGCAGCCGCGCGGTCTGGGACAGGATCGTTCGCGCATGCTTGAGCAGGGTGCGGCCGGCCGGCGTCAGGCTGACCCCTTGGCGTGATCTCTCCAGCAATGGGGCGCCCAAGGCGTCCTCCATGTTGCGGATCCGCGTGGAGGCCGCGGCAAGGGCCAGGGCGCTGCGTTCGGCCCCGCGGGTGATTGAGCCGGCGTCCACCACCTCGCAGAACAGTCTCAGATCGACCAGGTCGAAGCGCATCCTTCGTCTCCTGCGAAGGATGCTTACGGGAAAGACGCATTGCTTCAAAAGAAAAATGGAGTGAACTTCGGCATCGGCGAAGGTTGGTCGCGTTCTGCGCGCCCTTACGCCCAGCCTTCGTTGACAGTTAAGGGCTGCGGCTTAAAAGCGGAGCCGCTTCTTCCAGTTCGGAATGCTCATGACAGACGCCCCTCGCGAACGCCCGCTCTCGCCCCACACGACGATCTGGCGGTGGCACTTGACCATGGCCACCTCGATCCTGCACCGCGCCTCGGGTTGCGCACTGTATGGCGGGGGTCTGATCCTGGCGATCTGGGCGATGACGCTCGCCGCCGGGCCTGAGGCCTACGGAACCTTCAAGGCGGTCATGGGCTCGTTCCCTGGCAAGATCGTCATGTTCGGCCTGACCCTGGCGACCTTCTATCACTTGGCTAAGGGCATCCAGCACCTGATCTGGGACGCTGGCCACGGCTACAATCTGAAAACCGCGACCATGGGCGCTATCGCCACGATCGCCTTCGCCATCGCCGCCACCCTCGCGGTCTGGATCATCGCCGCCATGACGGGAGCGCTCTGATGGCTAGCTATCGCACACCTCTGGGCCGCGCTCGCGGCCTTGGCGCCGCCAAGCACGGCGTCGGAGCCTGGATCGCAGAGCGGGTCACCGCCGTGGCCCTGGTCCCGCTGGTGCTCTGGGCGGTGTTCGCCGGCCTGCGCCTGGCCGCCACCGACTATTACGGCGCGGTGGAGTGGCTGACCTCCTCAGCGCTCAACCCCGTGCTGATGGGGCTCTTCGTCATCGTCGGCTTCATGCACATGCATGCCGGCCTGCGGGTGGTGATCGAAGACTATATCGAAAAGCACCTAACGCGCGCCGGACTGCTGCTGCTTAACCTCTTCGCCTGCTCGCTCATCGGGGCGCTGGCGGTGTTCTCCATTCTGAAGGTCGCGCTGGGAGGCGCTTACTAATCCCATGGCGAACTATCAGTTCATCGATCACAAGTTTGATGTCGTCGTGGTCGGCGCTGGCGGCTCGGGGCTCCGCGCCGCGCTCGGCTGCGCCCAGGCTGGTCTGAAGACCGCCTGCATCTCCAAGGTCTTCCCGACCCGATCGCACACTGTCGCGGCCCAGGGCGGGATCTCCGCCTCGCTCGGCAATATGGGCGAGGACGACTGGCGCTGGCACATGTACGACACCGTCAAGGGGTCGGACTGGCTGGGCGACCAGGACGCTATCGAATACCTCTGCCGTAACGCGCCGGCCGCTGTTTACGAGCTGGAACACTGGGGCGTGCCGTTCTCGCGCACCTCGGAAGGCAAGATCTACCAGCGCGCCTTTGGCGGCATGACCAAGAACTTCGGCGAGGCCCCGATTCAGCGCACCTGCGCTGCGGCCGACCGGACCGGCCACGCGATGCTGCACACGATGTACGGCCAGAGCCTGGCCCACGACACCGAGTTCTTCATCGAGTACTTCGCTCTCGACCTGATCATGGACGAAGGCGTCTGCCGCGGCGTGACTGCGTGGAAGCTCGATGACGGCACCCTGCATCGCTTCCAGGCTCAGCAAGTCATTCTGGCGACCGGCGGCTACGGCCGCGCCTACTTCTCGGCGACCAGCGCCCACACCTGCACCGGCGACGGCGGCGGCATGGCGCTGCGCGCCGGCCTGCCCCTGCAGGACATGGAATTCGTCCAGTTCCACCCGACCGGCATTTATGGCGCGGGCTGCCTCATCACCGAGGGGGCGCGCGGCGAGGGCGGTTATCTGACCAATTCCGAGGGCGAGCGCTTCATGGAGCGCTATGCGCCGTCCGTGAAGGATCTGGCGCCGCGCGACATGGTCAGCCGGGCCATGACCATCGAGATTCGCGAAGGCCGCGGCGTGGGTCCGAAGAAGGACCACATCTTCCTGCACCTCGATCACCTGGATCCGAAGATGCTGGCCGAACGCCTTCCGGGCATTTCGGAAAGCGCTAAAATCTTCGCCGGCGTCGACGTGACCAAGGAGCCGATCCCGGTCCTGCCGACTGTCCACTACAACATGGGCGGCATTCCGACGAACTTCTACTCCGAGGTCGTGACCCGTCTGGGCGACGATCCCGACAAGGTGGTTCCGGGCCTGATGGCCGTGGGCGAAGCCGCCTGCGTGTCGGTGCACGGCGCCAACCGCCTGGGCTCCAACTCGCTGATCGACCTGGTGGTGTTCGGCCGCTCGGCCGCGCTGCGCTGCGCCGACACCATCAAGGCCGGCGCCACCCAGCCGGAACTGAAGCCGGCCATGACCGATGGTCACCTGGCGCGCTTCGACAAGTTCCGCAACGCCTCGGGCGGCACCACGACCGCCTCGTTGCGCCTTGAGATGCAGAAGGCCATGCAGGAAGACGCCGCCGTGTTCCGCACGACGGACAGCCTGGCCTCCGGCGTCGAGCGGCTCGCCGCCGTCCACGCCAAGCGCCCGGACCTCAAGGTCTCCGACCGTGGCATGATCTGGAACACCGACCTCCTGGAGACCCTGGAGTTCGACAACCTGGTCGGTCAGGCGATCACCACGGTGGCCGGGGCGTTCAACCGCACCGAAAGCCGCGGCGCCCACGCCCACGAGGACTTCCCGGATCGCAACGACGAAACCTGGATGAAGCACACCCTGACTTGGTTCGACGATGCGACCGGTAAGGTCGCGATCGATTACCGGCCGGTGCACAGCTACACCCTGACCAACGACATCGCTTACATCCCGCCCAAGGCGCGGGTGTACTAGGACCGATGATGGCTTCCCTCGTTTCCTCGTTTAACGCGTCCTCGCTTAAGGAAAGCGTCTGATGGTCCAGCTCGCTCTGCCCAAGAATTCCCGCGTCCAGAAGGGCAAGCACCACGCTGCCCCCGCCAGCGCCACGAAGGTGAAGACCTTCAAGATCTACCGCTACGATCCCGAGGGGACCGAGAACCCGCGCTGGGATACCTATGACGTGGACCTCGAGGCCTGCGGTCCGATGGTCCTGGACGTTCTGATCCACATCAAGAACGACATCGATCCGACCCTGGCCTTCCGCCGCTCGTGCCGCGAGGGCGTATGCGGGTCCTGCGCCATGAATATCGGCGGCCGCAACACCCTGGCCTGCACCCACGGCCACGCCGAGGTGCCGGGCAAGGATTGTCAGATCAGCCCGCTGCCGCACATGCCGGTGATCAAGGACCTGATCCCCGACATGAGCATGTTCTACGCTCAGTACGCCTCGATCGAGCCCTGGCTGCACACCACGACGCCAGAGCCGCAGACCGAATGGCGCCAGAGCCCGGAAGACCGGGAAAAGCTGGATGGCCTCTATGAGTGCATTCTGTGCGCCTGCTGCTCGACGTCCTGCCCCAGCTACTGGTGGAACGGCGACAAGTACCTGGGTCCGGCCGCTCTGCTGCACGCCTATCGCTGGCTGATCGACAGCCGCGACGAGGCCACCGGCGACCGGCTCGACGAACTGGAAGACCCCTTCAAGCTCTATCGCTGCCACACGATCATGAATTGTGCGCAGGTGTGTCCGAAGGGCCTGAATCCGGCCAAAGCCATTGGTGAGATCAAGAAGATGCTGGTGGACCGCGTCGTCTGATCGCGGTCTGCTGGCGCGCGATCTAATCCGAACGGCGTTTGGAAAGTTGACGGCGCCGTCACTTTTCTGCATGGGGCTTCTATGAGCCAATCGGACGCGCATATTGTGATCCTCGGGGCGGGCCACGCCGGCGGCACCGCCGCGGCCTTGCTTCGCCAGTACGGGCACACCGGCCTCATCACCCTGGTCGGTGAGGAGCCGGTTCCGCCCTATCAGCGGCCGCCGCTGTCCAAGGCTTGGCTGAAGGGTGAGGCGGACGCCGATTCCCTGGCGCTGAAGCCGCTCGAGTTCTACGCCGAGAACAATATCGATTTCCGACCCAACGTCCGGGCCGAGAAGCTGGCCCGCTCGGACAAGACCGTCACCCTCTCGAACGGGGAGACCCTCAGCTACGACCTGCTGATCATCGCCACCGGCATGCGGCCGATCCGCCTGCCGATCGAGGGCGCCGATTTGGGCGGCGTGCTCACCCTGCGCTCTGCGGCGGACGCCGAGGCGATCAAGGCCGCCCTCGGCCCGGGCAAGCGCTTGGTGATCGTCGGCGGCGGCTATATCGGCCTTGAGGTCGCGGCCTCCGCCCGCGCTCTGGGGGCCGAGGCGATCGTGCTGGAGCGCGAGGCGCGCATCCTGGCCCGCAGCGCATGCGAGCCGCTCTCCAACTTCTTCCGCGACTACCACATCTCGCGCGGCGTCGAGTTCGTGCTGGGCGCCGGCGTCAGCGGCTTCATCGGCGAGGGCGGTCACGTCACCGGCGTGCGCTTGGCCGACGGCCGGGTGATCGCCTGCGACGTCGTGCTGCTCGGTGTCGGCGCGACGCCCAATGACGAGATCGCTCGCGACGCCGGTCTCGAATGCGCGCGCGGCATTGTGGTCAACCTGGAAGCCCGTACGGCCGATCCCAGCGTCTTTGCGATCGGCGACGTCACCCATCGGCCCATGCCGCACTATGACCGCATGTTCGGCCCCGAGAGCGTGCCGAGCGCGCTGGAGCAGGCGAAGCAGGCCGCCTCCGCGATTACCGGGCGCGCCGCCCCGGCGCCCGAGGTGCCGTGGAACTGGTCCGATCAATACGATCTGAAGCTCCAGATCGCCGGTCTGCCTTTCGACGCCGACCGGGTCCTGTTGCGCGGCGATCCCGCCACCGCCAAGTTCGCAGTCTTTCACCTGAAGGGCGATCAGGTCCAAGCCGTGGAGGCGATCAACTCGCCCCCGGAGTTCATGATGGGCAAACAGCTCATCGCCAACCGCAAGCCGGTCAATCTCGATCGGCTTGCCGACACGTCCGTATCCATGAAAGAGGTCGCTGCATAAAAAGCGGCGAAGGGGAGCAAATGGCCAAGATCACCTATATCGAGCACGACGGCACCGAACACGTCATCGACGTGAAGAATGGCCTTACGGTGATGGAAGGCGCTGTGAAGAACAACGTCCCGGGCATCGACGCTGACTGCGGCGGCGCCTGCGCTTGCGCGACCTGCCACGTCTATGTGGACGCCGCCTGGCAGGACAAGACCGGTTCGACCTCAGCGATGGAAGACTCCATGCTCGACTTCGCCGAGAACGTTGAACCGAACAGCCGCCTGTCCTGCCAGATCAAGGTCAGCGACGCGCTCGACGGCCTCGTCGTGCGCATGCCGGAAAGCCAGCACTAATCAGGTCTCGGCTCCCTGTCTTGCGACGGGGCGAGTGCTATAGCCCGGTCCGGCGCCGCCATTGCGCGCCGGGCCGGAGACCTGGCTGTTGGCTTTGCCGTCGTCTATAAAAAACGCCCGCAGGCAAGCCGCGGGCGTACTTTTCAACCAATGATGACCTTCGCTAGGCGGCGATAGCGGCCCCGCGCAGCGAGTCCAGTTGGGCGATCAGGTTGCCCATGGCGTTGGACGGCAGCATGTCGTCCTGGTCGTAGGCGCCGTCTTCCAAGAGGGCGGCCAGGCGATCACGTGCGCGGCTGACGCGGCTCTTGATGGTGCCGATGGCGCAGCCGCAGATTTCAGACACTTCCTCGTAAGAAAGGCCGCCTGCGCCGATCAGGATCAACGCTTCGCGCTGGTCTTCGGGCAGCTTGGCCAGGGCGCGGCGCACTTCATCGAGCTCGAGGCTGGCGATCGGGTTTGACACCGCGACAAGGGTCCGCTCGGCGACTTCCGGGTCAAGCTGAGTTGAGCGCCATGAACGGCGCTTGTCGGAATAGAATTGATTGCGAAGGATCATGAAGGTCCAAGCCTTCATGTTGGTGCCAGCCTGATAGCTGGACCGATTGTTCCAGGCCTTCAGGAGGGCGTCCTGGGCAAGGTCGTCGGCGGCCACCGCGTCCCGGCAAAGGGAGCGTGCAAAGGCGCGCATTTGAGGGATCAAGCCGGTGAGTTCGGTCTTGAAAGCGTCGTCCGCGAGCGTCTGGATATCCATCGGTCACCTTCGTTCAAGCCAGGGCCGTACAGGCCCCTCGCTGTACTAAACGCCCAGGTTCCCGAAAGGCTCCGCTTATGGTGCAGCTAAAAGCGAAGCTCCGGATGACCGGCCGCGCCCTGGGCCGCTTCGGGCAGGTGACAGGTGAAGGTTGCGCCCGATCCAGGCTCGCTTTCCAGGGCCACCCAGCCGCCATGCAGCTCCACCAACGCCTTGACCAGGGCCAGGCCAAGACCTGGGCCGCCGCGCTCGCGGCCGATGAAGCGGTCGAAGATGTGCGCCTGGACGTGGAACGGGATTCCGCGCCCGGTGTCTGTGACCTGCAGCTGGATTTCACCCAGCGCCCGCCGGGCGGCGATGGTCACCAGGCCCCCTGCCGGCGTCTGGCGCACGGCGTTTTCGGTCAAGTGGTCCAGGGTCTGGGTTAGGCGTTTCACGTCGCCGCGGATCAGGCCGATGTCGTCGGGGCGCTCGACCTTGATGGTCACGCCGGCCGCTTCGGCGTCCTTGGCCCATCGTTCGGCCGCCTGGGTCAGCAGGTCGGCGACGTGGACGTCTTCAAGATCCAGCGCCATTTCGTCGGCGTCGATCTGGGCCATGTCCAGCACGTCGTCGATCGATCGCGCCAGCTGGGTGGCCGCGGTGCGTACGGCGGCGGCGTGACCGCGCCCGCGCTCAGACAGGTTCTCGCCCGAGCGTTCCAGCAATTCGGAGTAGCCGATGATGGTGGTTAGTGGGGTGCGCAACTCGTAGGAGACGTTGCCGACGAAGTCGCGCTTCAGGCGCTCGGCCTCGGCCAGGGCGGCCGACCGGTCGGCGAGCGCTCGTTCCAGCTTGCGGGCGTCGGTGACGTCGCCAAAGGCGATCAGGGTCGCGCCGTCGGGCAGCGGCCGCGACTGATAGACCACGATGCGAGAGTCCGAGGTCTTCACCTCTCCGGAGATCGGGGCGCGGGCCTGGGGATCAGGATCGGCCACGCGGCCCTTCAGCTCGCGCCAGAAACCCATGTCGTGCAGGCGCGGCACGCAGAGATCGACCACGCCCTCGAAATCGTGAGCCTGCTCCAGCTGGGCGTCGGTGACATTCCAGAAGCGTTCAAATGCCTCGTTGTGCAGGCGCAGGCGGCCGTCCGAGCCGAACACCGCGACGGCGTCGTTCAGCTTGTCCAGCGTGGCCTGCTGAACCTGGATTTGGGCGTTGTACTGAGCCTTCAGCCGCAGCTCGCCGGTGATGTCGGAAAACAGCAGCACCACGCCGCCCATCGGGTGGGGTTGGCGACCGACCTTCAGGGTCCGGCCCTCCGGCAGGCTCCAGAGGTCGTCGGGGCCCGATGACGTTTCTTCGTAGCGGTCGAGCTCGGCGGCTTTCCACTTGGCGTAGTCGACCGTCTCGGGCAGTCGGCGGCGCTGGCGCAGGCGGTCCAGCACTTCACCGTGGGTCGGGCGCTCGGCTAGCCAGGCCGGTTCCAAGCCCCAGAGATCGGCGAAGGCGGTGTTGTGGAACATCAGCCGCTTGCCCTCGCCGAAGATGGCGACCGCGTCGGCGATGTGATTGAGGGTTTCGTCGTGGGCCTCGACGTGGCGCTTGAGCGCCTCGCGCAGCTCTTCGGTCTCGGTCAGGTCCTCTGTCCAGACGCCGACTCCGCCGCCTTCAAGCGGCTGGGCGATGACCTGGAAGGCGCGGCGGCGGCCGCCGAAGGTGGTCCAGCGCAGGGTTTCGCGCTGCTGGCCCAGATTGGCCGCCTCGCTGGCCAGGCTGTCGGCGCCCTTGTCGAAGGAGGCGCCGCGCATCGCGGCTTCTTCCAGGGTGGCGGCTCCGGCCGCCGCGAGCCATGCGGCGTTGACCCACACGGGGCTGCCGTCCGCCGCGGCGATCCAGGCCGGCGAGCGCCGGGCGTCGAGGAAGGCGGCGAAGCGGGGCGCGGTCGGCAGGCCGGCTTCTTCGCCCATCACCGCCGACAGTCGCAGCCAGGCGAGCGCGCCGGCCGCGCGGCCTTCGACCGCCACTAAACCGCCCGCGCCCTGCACGTCGAAGGCGCAGGCCTCGCCACGCTCGAACAGCGCCCGCAGGCGGCGCGCATGATCAGGGTCGGCGCGCATAAGGGCCGAGACGACGCCTTGTGGATCGGCATGGGCCAAGCCCAGGGCCTCGGCGCATAGCGCCAGGCTCTCCTCGCCCGAGGCGAGTTGAGCGTGACCGTCATCGACGGAAAGCAGGGCGGAATCGAAGGCCTCGGCGGAGGCCTGTGCCGCTTCGGCGCCGGCTTCGAGTTCGGCGATCTTCGCCCGGAGTTCATCGAGGCGGCCGTCATTGCGCCGACGTTGGTCCACCAGCCAGGCCATGGCGCACAGGGCGAGCAGCACCGCACCGGCGATGGCTCCCAGGATCAGTTCTTGCTCGCTCATCCGTGCTCCATCGCCGCCGTTCCGTGAGGGCGGCGAATCATCTCAAGGACCATAGTTTGGTCCGCGCAATTCGGCGATGATCCCCCCATGACTGCGATCCTCTATCCGGTGGCTACGGAAGCCCGCCTAGCGCTGTCGCAGCCGCGCGGCCGTGCGGCCCGCGAACGCGAGGCGCGGGAGATCGCTGGGGATGTGGTCGCTTTCGTGACCGAACCGGTCGGGCCGGACTATGCAACCCGTGACGCGGCCCTCGACGCGCATCCAGGGCGGATTGAGGACGACCGTCCGGGAAGGGCTGTGTCGCTGCCGAGCGAGGACCGCATCCTGCGTCTGCTGCAGCAGGTCGCTCCACGCGCCGGCCGGGTCCGCGCCCCGGCGCCGGTCGCCCCCACCTTCGCCGAGGGGCATCGCTGGCCCGCGCATCAGGGTGCGCCGCCGGCCACGGTCTGGCGGGTGATGATTTCCTACTGGCGGATCGGCGCGGCGCCGATCCTGAAGGTGGGCGGGCCGCAGGCGCGTCATGCCCGGAAACGCGGCCGCGACGCGGTCGACGCCGATACCCTGCGAGCCTATACGCGCCAGCCCCTGCAACCGGTGAAGCCGCAACAACCGCTCGATATCGGGCTTTTTGAGCGGCGGCTGCCGGAGGCTCCCCATATAGTCGTGCCTGATGAGTGACCCTTACGCTGGACGCGCCCCATCCCTCGACGATCTTGCCGCCTTGGCCGAGGCCGCCTTCGCCGCCCTGCCTGAGGGCTTTCGCAACATGGCCGGGGAGGTCGTGTTCCGTGTCGATGACTTCGCCGCCGTCGAGGTGCTGGACGAACTCGGCATCGAGGACGCCTTCGAGCTGACCGGGCTCTATCAGGGCGTGAACCTCGCCGACCGGTCGGTCTTCGATCCTACGCCGGGTCCGTCACGGGTGTTCCTCTACCGGCGCCCGATCCTGGACGAGTGGGCCGAGCGGGGCGATGTCACCCTGGTCGATCTGGTCAGCCACGTGCTGGTCCACGAGATCGGCCACCATTTCGGCCTCTCCGATCCCGATATCGAATCCATCGAGGCGGCCGCGGACTAGGGGCCTGTCGCCTTCACACGACCGTGGCGCTTCGAGGGCTTGGCTCATCTGCGATGCGATCGCTAGCGCCTGGAAAGTGACGCCCCCGTCATTTTCCTTGACTGATCATTGTTCTGTTGAAAGGGTGGCCGGCAGTAGGAAGCAGCGGGTGCATAACCGCGCCCTGTCGAGGAGGACGACCCATGGCCGCCGACGGCAACATCACCAAAGACATCATCTATGAGGCCGTGGCGCCGGACGACTTCGAGTCGATGCTGGACCTCGACCGCTACGGCGCCCGCTCGACGGCGTTCGACAAGATCATCTCGGCCACCCACGACCATTTCTGGGATCCGCTCGACAAGAAGTACATCGACTTCGACGAGCCCTTCGACATGGAGAACGAGATGATCCTGCCGGAGGACATGATCATCTCCATGTCCACCGACTATGTCTCCAACCACCTGAGCGACTGGAAGACCCGCGTCCGCTTCGTGAACCAGTCGGCCCTGCGGTCCTTCTCCTCGATCCTGCATGGCGAGCAGGGTGCGCTGAACCTGTCGGCCAGCCTGTGCCAGGTGCTGAAGGACCAGGGGGCCCAGGAATATGCCGCCAACCAGACCCGCGAGGAAGCTCGCCACGTCACCGGCTTCGCCAAGTACATCAAGGCCCGCTGGGGCCGGCCGGTGGAATGCGGCCCGACGCTGAAGACCCTGCTGGTCGACATCATCGGCAGCCCGGAGGTCTATAAGAAGATCATCGGCATGCAGATGCTGGTGGAAGGCCTGGCCATGGGCGCCTTCGCCACCTTCTTCAACAATATCAACGACCCGACCGGCAAGAAGCTGCTGCAGCTGGTGATG
>NZ_JAUXXE010000010.1 GCF_030681155.1 Phenylobacterium sp.
GTGCACGAGGTGCTGGTCGAGGAGTGCCTGCTCGGCTGGAAGGAATACGAGATGGAGGTCATGCGGGACCACAAGGACCAGTGCGTGGTCATCTGCTCCATCGAGAATTTCGACCCCATGGGCGTGCACACCGGCGACAGCATCACCGTCGCCCCGGCGCTGACGCTCACCGACAAGGAATACCAGATCATGCGGAACGCGAGCATCGCGGTCCTGCGTGAGATCGGCGTCGAAACCGGCGGCTCCAACGTCCAGTTCGCGGTGAACCCGGCTGACGGTCGCATGGTCGTCATCGAGATGAACCCGCGGGTGTCGCGCTCCTCGGCCCTGGCCTCCAAGGCTACCGGCTTCCCGATCGCCAAGGTCGCCGCGCGCCTGGCCGTCGGCTACACGCTCGACGAACTGATGAACGACATCACCGGCGCGACCCCGGCCTCGTTCGAACCCAGCATCGACTACGTCGTCACCAAGATCCCGCGCTTCGCCTTTGAGAAGTATCCGGGTTCAGAGCCCTTGCTCAGCACGGCCATGAAGTCGGTCGGCGAGGTCATGGCTATCGGCCGCACCTTCGCCGAGAGCCTGCAGAAGGCCCTGCGCGGTCTCGAAACCGGCCTGACCGGCCTGGACGAGATCGAGATCGAAGGCGCCCATGACGCCGAAACCGGCCGCGCCGCGGTCATCCGCGCTCTCGGCCAGCCCACGCCCGACCGTCTGCTCGTCATCGCCCAGGCCTTCCGTCACGGCCTGAGCGTCGAAGAGATCAACGCGGCCTGCTCCTACGAGCCGTGGTTCCTGCGTCAGCTCGAAACCCTGGTCCAGGCCGAAGCCGGCATCCGCGACCGCGGCCTGCCCGCGACCGCCGCCGAGTTCCGCGCCATCAAGGCTCAGGGCTTCTCCGACGCCCGCCTGGCCAAGCTGACCCACACCACCGAGGCCGAGGTTCGCGAACAACGCCGCGCCCACGGCGTTCGCCCGGTGTTCAAGCGCATCGACAGCTGCGCCGGCGAGTTCCGCGCCGCCACGCCCTACATGTACTCGACCTACGAGACCGGCGCGCTTGGCCAGATCCCCGAGTGCGAGAGTGAGCCGACCGACCGCAAGAAGGCGATCATCCTGGGCGGCGGTCCCAACCGGATCGGCCAGGGCATCGAGTTCGACTATTGCTGCTGCCATGCGGCCTTCGCCCTCGGCGACCTGGGCGTCGAGTCGATCATGGTCAACTGCAACCCGGAGACCGTCTCCACCGACTACGACACCTCAGACCGCCTGTACTTCGAGCCACTGACTGCCGAGGACGTGCTGGAGCTGATCGCGGTCGAGCAGGCCCGTGGGACCTTGCTGGGCGTCATCGTCCAGTTCGGCGGCCAGACGCCGCTGAAGCTCGCCAAGCCGCTTGAGGACGCCGGTATTCCAATCCTGGGCACCAGCCCGGACGCCATCGACCTCGCCGAGGACCGCGAGCGCTTCCAGCAACTGCTGCACAAGCTGAAAATCGCCCAGCCGATCAACGCCATCGCCCGCTCGCGCGACGAGGCCTTCGCCGGCGCCCATCAGGTCGGCTACCCCATCGTCATCCGTCCATCCTACGTGCTGGGCGGCCGAGCGATGGAGATCATCCGCGACGACGAGCAACTCGAGCGCTACGTCCGCACCGCCGTGCAGGTGTCGGGCGACAGCCCGGTGCTGATCGACCAGTATCTGAGCCGCGCCACCGAGGTGGACGTCGACGCCCTGTGCGACGATGCGGGCCAGGTCTTCGTGGCAGGCGTCATGGAGCACATTGAAGAGGCCGGGGTGCACTCGGGCGACAGCGCCTGCTCCCTGCCCCCGTTCTCGCTGAAGCCGGAAACCATCGCCGAACTGAAGCGTCAAACCGAAGCCATGGCGCGCGCCCTGGAAGTTCGCGGCCTGATGAACGTGCAGTTCGCCATTGAGGAACCGCACTCCGACGCCCCGCGCATCTACGTGCTGGAAGTGAACCCGCGCGCCAGCCGCACGGTGCCGTTCGTCGCCAAGACCATCGGCAAGCCGCTGGCCTCGATCGCCGCCAAGCTGATGGCCGGCGAGAAACTCGCCAGCTTCGACCTGGTGGAAAAGCCCTTCGACCACGTCGCGGTGAAGGAAGCGGTGTTCCCGTTCGCCCGCTTCGCCGGCGTCGATACGGTGCTGGGCCCGGAAATGCGCTCTACCGGCGAGGTCATGGGCCTCGACTGGATCCGCGAGGGCGAAACCTCCTCGGCGCCCGCCTTCGCGCGCGCCTTCGCCAAGAGCCAGCTTGGCGGCGGGGTGATCCTGCCCAAGACCGGCTGCGTCTTCGTCTCCGTCCGTGAGGACGACAAGCCCTGGATCGTCGAGCCGGTTCGCCTGCTGATCGCCCAAGGCTTCAAGATCTTGGCCACCTCAGGCACCGCGGCCTATCTGGGCGAGCAGGGTCTGAACGTGGAAACGGTCCGCAAGGTCCTGGAAGGCCGTCCGCACATCGTCGACGCCATGAAGAACGGCG
>NZ_JAUXXE010000013.1 GCF_030681155.1 Phenylobacterium sp.
CCTGGCGCGCGACATGGTCAACACCCCGCCCAACGACATGGGGCCGCTGCAGATCGAGACCATCGCGCGCGAGATCGCCGAGCAGTACGGCGCCTCGATCACGGTGGTGACGGGGGAGGGCCTGCTCGAAGCCAATTATCCGGCCGTTCATGCGGTCGGTCGCGCAGCGGTTCCGCACCGCGCGCCGCGGATGATCGAGATCTCCTGGGGTGAGGCCGGCAAGCCGCTGATCGCCCTGGTCGGCAAGGGCGTGGTGTTCGACACCGGCGGCCTGGACATCAAGCCCTCGGCCGGCATGCGCAACATGAAGAAGGACATGGGGGGCGCCGCCCACGTCCTGGCCCTGGCCCGGATGATCATGGCCGCCAACCTGCCGGTGCGGCTGGCGGTGCTGATCCCGGCGGTGGAGAACGCCATTTCCGGGGACGCCATGCGTCCGGGCGACGTGCTGGACAGCCGCAAGGGCCTGACCATCGAGGTCGGCAACACCGATGCCGAGGGCCGGTTGATCCTGGCCGACGCCCTGACGCGGGCCGAGGAACTGGAGCCCGCCCTGACCCTGGACCTGGCGACCCTGACCGGCGCCGCGCGCGCCGCCCTGGGGCCGCAACTGCCGCCCTTCTATACCGACGATGAGGAGCTGGCCGGCCAGATCGAAACGGCCATGCGCGCGGTGTCTGACCCGATGTGGCGGATGCCGCTGTGGAAGGGCTATGTCGACGCGCTCGATTCGGACGTCGCCGACCTCAAGAACGACCCGGATGGCTGGGCCCAGGCGGGCTCGGTGACGGCGGCGCTCTTCCTGCAGAAGTTCGCGCCGAAGGGCCCCTGGGCGCACTTCGACATCTTCGCGTGGAATCCGCGTGGTCGGCCCGGCTGGCCGTCGGGCGGCGAGGTGCAGGCCGTTCGTGCGCTCTACCAGATGATTCGGGACCGCTTCGCGTGAGCCGTGACGCACGCGTGACGCTCGCGCGGAGCGATCTGGCGGGCCGAGCGCTGGACGGGCTGGTCGCCGCCGCCGCCTACGCCGATCCGGCGCCGCGCAGCGTCATCTCGCCGGCGGCCGCCTTGCGCCGCTCTCCGGATCTTGGCGCCGAGCAATTGGACCAGGTGCTGTTCGGCGAGATTTTCGACGTGCTGGAGGAGCAGGACGGCTTCGCCTGGGGGCAGTCGCGCCGGGATGGCTATGTCGGATTTGTCGAGAGCGCGGCCCTGGGACCGTTGAGCGGCCTGCCGACCCATCGCGTCGCGGCGATTCGCACCTACGCCTTCGCCGAGCCCAGCATCAAAACCAAAGCCTTCGGCCCCTATTCGATCAACGCCCTGGTTCGCATCGAGGCGCGGGAAGGCCGCTTCGCCAAGGCGGCCGGCGCCGGCTGGTTTATCGAGGACCACCTTGCCCCGACCGGGTGGTTCGAGGACGACGCCGCGGCGGTGGCCGAGCGGTTCCTGGGCGCGCCCTATCTGTGGGGCGGGCGCGAGAGCCTGGGCCTGGACTGTTCGGGCCTGACGCAGCAGGCGCTGGCGGCGTGCGGCATAGCCTATCCGCGCGATACC
Source organism: Phenylobacterium sp. (assembly GCF_030681155.1). GTDB lineage: Bacteria > Pseudomonadota > Alphaproteobacteria > Caulobacterales > Caulobacteraceae > Phenylobacterium. The sequence goes on from NZ_JAUXXE010000013.1 coordinate 1,558, forward strand.
GATCAGCAGCAACAGCTCGGCGAGCCGCTAACCGCAGATCAGTTGCGGCGTGGGGACTTGGTGTTCTGGAAGGGACACGTGGCGATGATGCTGGACGCTGAGCGGATCATCCACGCCAACGCGCATCATATGGCCACAGCAATCGAGCCCTTGTCGCAGACAAGGGCTCGTTACGTAGCGGCCGGGGTGGGCGAACCCACCGCCTATCGCCGTCCTTAGATGATTAGTGAGCCTTGGCGGCCGGAGCAGCCGCGCCATCAGCGGGAGCGGCCGGAGCAGCCGCGGTCGGGTTCGGAGCCGGGAACGGCAGGGTGGAGCCTTGGCTATGCAGGTAGGCGATCACCGCGATGCGATCTTCCGGCTTCTTCAAGCCGACGAAGGTTCCCAGCGGTCGCGCACGGTCTCGGACCACTAGGAAACAGGTAGACTGGCTCCCCCAGTTTCCCGGACGGTTTACCACGCCCTACGGGCTCCAAATATCGAATGGAGCGACCGGCCGGGCGTAGTGCGTCAGATTTGCGATAGGCCGCCGTCGACGGAGACCTCGCTGGCGGTCATGAAGCTGCTGTCTGACGATGCGAGAAAGGCAGCAGCCGCCCCGAGTTCCGCCGGATCGCCCATGCGCTGGAGCGGAGTCATCGAGGCGAAGGCCCTGATGGCCTCCATGCCTTCCTCGCCTAAGACTTCCAACGCGTGTTCGGTCGTCGTCAGCCCGGGCGACAGCACGTTTACCCGGATGCCGGTGCCCTTCAGGTCCTCCGCCCAGGACCGTGCGAGGTTGCGCACTGCCGCCTTGCTCGCGCTGTAGGCGCTGTATGCCGGGGCGCCCGTGGTCGCGGCGCTTGATGCGGTCAGGATTATCGAACCGCCCGGGCCCATCAGCGGCAGCGCCTTCTGGACCGTGAAGATCGAACCCTTCACATTGGTGTCGAAGACCTCGTCAATGTGCTCGGCGGTGATCTTGCCGAGCGGAAGCTGGCTTCCCACCCCTGCATTGGCGAAGACGATGTCGAGGGTTCCGCGCTCGGCCTTCACCGCCGCGTAAAGTCGGTCGAGGTCGGCCAGATCAGAGACCGAGCCCTTCACCGCGCGGGCATTGGACCCGAGGTCGGCCACAGCGGCGTCGAGCGCTTCCTGCCGGCGGCCGAAGATGAAGACGAAGGCGCCCTCCTCGATGAAGCGCTTTGCTGCGGCGCGGCCGATGCCTGTAGCGCCACCGGTGATCACGGCGGTCTTTCCATTCAGTCTGGTCAACTCAGGATCCTTGGTTGGAGTTGCAAGGAAGCAGGGATTGCTTCCTTGCGGACAAACATGTCGTCCTGATAACCTGCAGACAAGTATGCACCTTTTGGTAAGTATCAAAAGAATGACGACGCCTTCTCAAACCTTCAGTACCGACCTCTCCTACGGGTCTGACACCGCGCTCCGCATCATCTCGGGCAAGTGGAAACCGCTGATCCTGTTTTTCCTGCGCGACGGCCCGAAGCGCTACGGCGAGCTCAAGCGCTTGGTCCGGGGCGTCAGCGACAAGGTGCTGATCCAGCAATTGAAGGATCTGGAGGCCAATCACGTGCTGACGCGAACCGACTACAAGGAAGTGCCGCCGCGCGTGGACTACGCGCTGACTCCGCTCGGTCGCAGCTTGTCTGACGCGATCGTCCCACTGTGCACCTGGCAAGCCGAGCACACGGCGGAAATGGCAAGCATCGTCGCCAAGCGCGACACTTTGCCTTAGACGCCGTCGGCCAACTTGGCGCCATGGCGCCCAGGCGCTTGCCGAGCGTGGCGAACCAGCGTTCGAGCATCGGTCTCACGGCGGCGGCGACGACCCAGAGTTTGGGATTGGACTGTCCAGGCCTGACGCAGCAGGCGCTGGCGGCGTGCGGCATAGCCTATCCGCGCGACACCGACCAGCAGCAGCAGGTCGGCGAGCAGCTGACCGCAGATCGGTTGCGGCGTGGGGACCTGGTGTTCTGGAAGGGGCATGTGGCGATGATGCTGGACGCTGAGCGCATCATCCACGCCAACGCGCATCATATGGCCACAGCAATCGAGCCCTTGTCGCAGACAAGGGCTCGTTACGTGGCGGCCGGGGTGGGCGAACCCACCGCCTATCGCCGTCCTTAGATGATTAGTGAGCCTTGGCGGCCGGAGCCGCCGGGGCTGCGCCAGCGGCCGGACCTTGGCCGGCCGGACCACCGGAAACCGGCGCCGGAGCGGCGGTCGAACCGGTCGCGGTCGGAGCGCCGGCCTCGGCGGCCGGAGCCGCCGCGCCGTCAGCGGGAGCCGCCGGAGCAGCAGCCGCGGCCGGGTTCGGCGCCGGGAACGGGAGGGTGGAGCCTTGGCTATGCAGGTAGGCGATCACCGCGATGCGATCTTCCGGCTTCTTCAAGCCGACGAAGGTCATCTTGGTGCCCGGCACGTGCTTTTGCGGCGCCTTCAGGAACTCCGAGATTTCCTCGTAGGTCCAGATCTTGGCGCGGTTGCCTTCTTCGATCATGCCCGACGAATAGGCGAAGCCCGGATGGGTGCCGGGCTTCTTGCCCAGGGTGCCATGCAGGTTCGGGCCGGTGCCATTGGCGCCGCCGGCGTCGATCGTGTGGCAGGACTTGCACTTGGCGAAGACGGCTTCGCCGGCCTTGATGTCGGCCACTGGCAGCACCGTGCCCCAATCGATCGGAGCTTCGGCGACTGCACCGCCGCCGCCGGTGTCTTCGGCGACTTCGATGGCGTAGCCAGGCTTCTCGACCGGATGCGGCGCGAAAATGCCCGAGGAAATTTCACGAAGGCCGACGATGGCCAGACCGGTCGCCAGCACCGCGCCAACGACTTTGTTGAACGTAAGGTCGCTCATAGTCCTTAAATCGGCCCTCTCAACGGCCAGCCAACGGCTGGCGGAAGCGCGGGTAACCCCGCCCCTTATTGCGCCCGGCTCTCTTACACGCTACCGCCGCCCGCGCAACCAGCCAGTTGGTCGCTTCAGGACCTCATGAAACCGATCATCCTCATCCCAGCCCGAATGGCGGCGACCAGGCTGCCTGGTAAGCCCCTGGCGGATATCAATGGCATACCAATGATCGTCCGTGTGCTGCGCCAGGCGCAGGCGGCGTCCATTGGCCCCGTGGCCGTGGCGGCCGGCGATATCGAGATTGTCGAGGCCGTTCGCGCCGCCGGGGGGCTGGCGGTGCTGACCGATCCGGACCTGCCCTCGGGTTCAGATCGCATCGTTGCGGCTCTGAACGAGATCGATCCGGCGGGCGAGCACGACGTCGTCATCAATTTGCAGGGCGATATTCCCTTCCTGGCGCCGAGCGTCGTCGAGGCGACAGCCCGGCTGCTGGCCGACCAGCCGTCCTGCGACATCTCCACGGTGATGGTCGCCGAGGCGGACCGCGCCGAGCGCTCCAACCCAGATATTCCAAAGGTTGTCGCCTCCATGGCGCCCGACGGGCGCAGCGCCCGGGCGCTCTATTTCACCCGCTCGGTGCTCTATGGAGACGCGCCGGTCTGGCTGCATCACGGCGTCTATGGCTATCGCCGCGAGGCGCTGTTGCGCTTCACCGCCGCCGAGCCTTCGCCGCTGGAACTGCGCGAGCGGCTGGAGCAGCTGCGGGCGCTGGAGCTGGGCATGTCCATCTGGGCGGCGGTCATCGACGAAGCGCCGATCTCGGTCGATAACCCTGCCGATCTCGAACGGGCCCGCGCCCACGCAAGGAAGACTTCATGACCAAGGGACGGATCGCCTTTCAGGGCGAGCTCGGCGCCAATAGCCATGAGGCTTGCGTCGCGGCCTTTCCAGACATGGAGCCGGTGCCGCATGCGGCCTTCGAGGAGGCGTTCGACGCGGTGAAGGCGGGCGACTGCCAGCTCGGCATGATTCCTGTTGAAAACTCGATCGCCGGCCGGGTCGCGGACGTTCACCACCTGCTGCCCTCGTCGGGGCTGAAGATCATCGGCGAGCGATTCAAGCCGATTCACTTCCAGTTGATGGTCAATCCGGGCGTGAAGCTGGAGGACGTGAAAACCGTCGCCTCCATGCCGATCGCGCTGGGCCAGTGCCGCAAGTCGTTGCGCCGCATGGGGCTGAAGACCGAGCCGGTGGGCGACACCGCCCTGGCGGCCAAGCTGCTGTCGGAAAATCCAGATCCGACCCGCGGCGCGATTTCGCCGGCCCTGGCCGCGGAGCTGTACGGCCTGGAGATCGTCGCGCGCGATATCGAGGACGAGCACAACAACACCACGCGCTTCCTGGTGATGACCGCCGACAAGGAACCGCCGCCGCCGCCGTTCACCAGCCCGTGCGTGACCAGCTTCATCTTCCGGGTCCGCAACCTGCCGGCCGCGCTCTATAAGGCGCTGGGGGGCTTTGCGACCAACGGCGTGAACATGACCAAGCTGGAAAGCTACATGGAGAACGGCGCCTTCACCGCGACCTTCTTCTACGCCGAGGTCGACGGCCGCCCCGAAGATCGCGACCTGGCGCTGGCGCTTGAGGAGCTGCGGTTCTTCTCCGAACGGTTCGAGATTCTCGGCGTCTATCCGGCCGATCCCTTCAGGTCGCGTGGCTGATATGAAAACGATCGAGATCGACGTCGCGGCCTGCCGCAATCCCAAGGAATTCGGCCGGGTGCTCCAGGAGGCGATCCAGGCCCTGCCAGGTCACGGCTCCAGCATCGAATCGTTCGTCGATTCGATGGTGTTCGGGACCATGAGCGAGCTCTCGCCGCCGTACATGATCACCGTGACCGGCGCGGAGAACCCCGAGGTTCGGGCCTTCGCCGAGCGGCTGTCCAATGCGATCGGCCAAGCCAGGCTGGAACGCCGGACGCGCCGCGGGGACGATTCCGAGGTCGTGCTGAAGGTGGTTTGAGCCATTTCTCCTCTCCCCGCTGGGGAGAGGTCGGGTGAGGGGCCTTGCGGCCTCGCCGATGCGCTGGTCGGCCGTCAGTAGAGCGCCGCTGCGCGGCCCCCTCACCTAACCTCTCCCGAGGGAGAGGGATGGTTGGCTTCTAGTCTTCGCTTTCCGCCCAGGCTTTCAGGAGCTGGTGGGCGATGGCCATGGCGCCGGGGGCGAAGGTTCCTTCGATCTTGCCGGCCAGCAGGTCGCGCGCCTGCGGCTTGGTGAACCAGCGGACTTCCGACAGTTCGGTCTGGTCGGGCGTGGCTTCGTCGCTGGCCACCTGGGCGATCAGGCCGATCATCAGGGATGACGGGTAGGGCCAGGGCTGGGTCGAGTGATAGACGACCGACAGCGTCTTCAGCCCGGCCTCTTCCTCAAGTTCGCGGGCGCAGGCCTCTTCGATGGTTTCGCCAGGCTCCAGGAAGCCGGCCAGGGCCGAGAACATGCCGGGCGGCCAGATTTCCTGGCGGCCGAGCATGCAGCGGTCCTCGTGCACCGCCAGCATGATCACCACCGGATCGGTGCGGGGGAAATGCTCGGCCTTGCAGGACGGGCAGGACCGCTTCCAGCCGCCGTCGATGACGTCGGTCTGTTCGCCACAGGACGAGCAGTGGCGGTGGCGGCGGCGCCATTCGAACATCTGCTTCGACGTCGCCATGATCGCCGCGTCAGTGGCCGGCAGGCGCAGGGCCATGGCGCGCAGGTCCTCGAATCGGCCAAGGCCGGCCAGCGGCCCGTCGGCTGGATCGACCCCGCCCTCCAGATCGACGGCGAAGACCGCGGTTTCTTGCCACAGGCCCAGGAACAGCAGTCGTTCGGGGCCGCCGGCCAGTTCGTCGGCCATCCTGGACGGCAGGTAGGCGATCTGCACCCCGCCATCCTTGTTGGTCTCGACGAATGGCTTGCCGTTCCACACGGCGACGGCCAGCGAATCAGGCGCAGCAAGCTTTTCGGCGAGCCAAGAGGCGTCGCCGCGCCTTTCGCTGGCGCGGTTCAAAGGGTTGCCGGCGAAGGTGTTCTGGAAGGCGGAAAGAGGCATGTGCGGAGTTGTAGCTCTGCTGCCGCTTGCGCGCGAGCCTCAAGGCCGCGATATAGGGGGCGGAGATCGGGCGATGGGCGGACGCCTCGCCAACTCGGTCAGGTCCGGAAGGAAGCAGCCGCAACGAGTTTCGCTCCGGGTCGTTGCCTGGTCTCCACCCAGAACCCCTTAGGGTTCCAGCCTCAATCCTCGGGCGCCAATGGCTGACGAAGAAGAACCCGAGACCCTCGAGCGCGATCCCAATACGAGCGACATGTTCGGGGCGCCCGTAGCTGCGCCTGCCGCCGCGCCCGCCGAGCAATCAGCCGCCTACACCGTCATTGCGCGGAAATATCGCCCGCGGACGTTCGACGACCTGTTCGGCCAGGAGGCGATGGTGCGCACGCTGCGCAACGCCTTCGCCAGCGGCCGGATCGCCCACGCCTTCATGCTCACCGGGGTGCGCGGGGTCGGCAAGACCACGACCGCGCGCCTGCTGGCCCGGGCGCTGAACTACGAAACCGATTCGATTCACGCGCCGACCCTCGACCTGAACGAGGAAGGCCGCCATTGCCGCTCGATCATCGAGGGCCGGCACATGGATGTGCTGGAGCTCGACGCCGCCAGCCGCACCGGCGTGGCCGACATGCGCGAACTGCTCGACGGGGTGCGTTATGCGCCAGTCGAGGCGCGCTACACGGTCTACATCATCGACGAGGTGCACAAGCTGTCGACGGGGGCGTTCAACGCGCTCCTGAAGACCCTCGAAGAGCCGCCACCCCACGCCAAGTTCATCTTCGCCACCACCGAGATCCGCAAGGTCCCGGTGACGATCCTGTCGCGCTGCCAGCGCTTCGACCTGCGCCGGGTCGAACCGGACGTGATCGTCAAGAACCTGGAGATGATCGCCGGCAAGGAAGGCGCGCAGGTCGAGGACGAGGGCATGCTGCTGATCGCCCGCGCCGCCGAGGGTTCGGTGCGCGACGCCCAGTCGATGCTGGACCAGGCGATCGTCCAGGCCGAGGCCGGCCAGATGGTCACCGCCGGCTCGATCCGCGACATGCTGGGCCTGGCCGACCGGGCGCAGACCATCAGCCTGTTCGAGCAGGTCATGCGCGGGGAGGGCGGTCCGGCGATCGCCACTTTCCGCACGCTGTACAATTTCGGAGCCGAGCCGGGCCAGGTCATGCTCGACCTGCTGGACCACACCCATGGGGCCTCGGTCGCCAAGGCGATCGGCCCGCAGGCCCTGACCTTGCCCAAGGAACAGGCCGCGCGCCTGGCCGCGGTGGGGGCGGCGGTCTCTGCCGGCAATCTGTCGCGGATCTGGCAGATGCTGCTGAAGGCCCATGAGGAGGTTCGCCGCGCGCCTGACGCCGCGGCCGCCTGCGACATGGCGCTGATCCGTCTGGCCTACGCCGCCGACCTGCCTGGCCCAGAGGAGGCGCTGCGACGCCTGCAGTCGGGCGAGCCCCTGACCGGCGGGCCGCCTTCGGGCGGTGGCGGCGGTGGCGGCGGGGTGTCGGCCTCGATGGGCGGCGGCGGGGTCACGGCCCAGGCCCGCGCCATGCCGCAGCCGGCGGTCAGCGACGCGGCCCCGGTGCTGAAGTCCTTCGCCGACGTCATCGCCCTGATGGACAAGAAGCGCGAGATCGCGCTGCGGCTGGACGTCGAGCGCTATGTGCGCCCGATCAGCTTCCGTCCGGGCGTGCTGGAATATGAACCCGCGCCCGGCGCGCCGAACAACCTGGCCCAGCGCCTGGTGGCGAGGCTCAAGGAGTGGACCGGTCAGCCCTGGCTGGTCGCGGCCCAGGGCGGCGGCGGGGCCGAGAGCGCCTGGGAGCGCCAGAAGCGCGAAGAGCGCGAGGTCCGCGCCGAGATCGAGGTCGATCCTTTTGTGCTGTCGGTGATGGCCGCCTTCCCTGGCGCCGAGATCATCAGCGTGCGCAATCTACCCCAACCCGAGGCGTCGCCGATGACCGACGCGCCCGACGAAGACGAAGACGACGAGTGAGGCTGCCATGAAAGATCTCGGCTCCATCATGAAGCAGGCTCAGGCCATGCAGCAGAAGCTGGCCGACGCCCAGGCCCGCATCGCCGAGATCGTGGTCGAGGGCACGTCCGGCGGCGGGATGGTCAAGGTCACCCTGCGCGGTACCGGCGAGCTGTCCGGCGTCGAGCTGGACGAGAGCCTGCTGGCCCCCGGCGAGGGCGAGGTGATCTCCGATCTGATCGTCGCGGCCCATGCCGACGCCAAGCGCAAACTCGACGCCCAGCAGGCCGATCTGATGCGCGAGGCCGCCGGACCGCTGGCCGGAATGAACCTTCCGGGCATGCCGAAGTTCTAACAGGCGCCTGCCGTCTGCTGGCCCGACAACAAGGAATGCGCGATGAGAACTGCGGCCCTGACTCTGACGAGCGTCCTGGTGCTTGGCCTGGCGGCCTGCAGCGGACCGGCGCAACCGGCCAAGGAAACCGCCGCCGAGGCGACGCCCGCCGCGCCCGCCGCTGCGCCCGCCCCTGCCGTCGTCACCCTGCCGGTGGTGGACACCGCCACGGTTCAGGCGCGCCTGACGCCCGACAACACCCTTGAGGTTCTGACCTTCGCCCCGGCCGGCACGACGACCGCGTCCGGCGAGATCAAGGGCTACAAGGCGCCGGTCTACGCCGTGCCGGTGGCGGCCGGGCAGACCCTGGTCGTGGCCTTCAAGTCCGCGAACACCAGCCTCTACATGAACGTGACCGACGCCGCCGACGCCAGCGGGGCCGCGGTCCATCGCGGCGAAGTCGATGGTCCGAACGCTACCCTGACCGCGGTCAAGGACACCACTTATCTGCTGCAGCCGTTCATGGTGCGGGCGGCTGCCCGGCGCGGCGAAAGCGGGCCCTTCGAGATCACCGTCACCCGCAAGTAGGCGCCGTCTTAGCCGCCCAGCCGCTGCTCCATCCGAAACACTTCGTTCGTGCGCTCGCCGGTATCTTGGGTCGTAGCGCCGATCACGACGAAGCCCTGCCGCTCCCAGAAGCGCAGGGCGGCGTCGTTCTGGGCCTGAACGATCAGCCGGACAGCCTTGCCGCCATTGGCCTCGACCCAACGGCGCGTCGCCGCATAGACCTGGGCGCCTAGCCCGCGGTTGCGGGTCTCGGGCGACAGCATCAGCAGGCCCAGATACCAGATGTCCGGCTCTGGATAGCCGCGCAAGACGTCTAGAGCGCCGATCATCCGGCCGGCCTCGAAGAGGCCGAACACCAACTTGTCCTCGTCTTTCACCCCTGGCGGTTTGGCCTGCAGCAGGTCGAGCCCGTCGTGCGAGGCCGGCGGGCGGCCCTCGACCAGTTCGACAAAGGCCGTACAGCGCACGTAGAGGTCCTGGATCTCGGCCGCGTCGGCGTCCGTCAGACGCCGCACCTGGTAGGGCGCTAGCTGTGGAGCCTCTTGTTCTCTCACAGCGTCATCTCCATCCTCGCGTCTGTCGCCTGCGTCGTTACATATGCACGAACGATCGGGACGCTGCTTCGGCGATCCTGCGCCTACCCCTGACGGAGATCACTTGGCAGCTTCCGCCGGACCTGAAATCGAGCGGCTGATCGCGCTGTTGTCGAAATTGCCGGGGCTTGGTCCCCGCTCGGCGCGGCGCGCCACCCTGGCGCTGCTGAAGCGCCGGGACCAGCTCCTGCTCCCGCTAGCCGAGGCGCTGTCGACCGCCGCCCAGCGGGTGAAGACCTGCACACTCTGTGGATCGCTCGACACCCAGGATCCCTGCGCGATCTGCGCCGACACCCATCGCGACGCCTCGCTGATCTGCGTGGTCGAAGAGGTTGGCGCGCTCTGGGCCATGGAGCGCGCGGTGGCGTTCCGCGGCCGTTATCACGTGCTGGGCGGCTTGCTCTCGGCGCTGGACGGCGTCGGGCCTGAGGCCCTGCGGATCGGTCCGTTGGTGGAGCGGGCTTCGGACGGCGGCGTCAGCGAGGTGATCCTGGCGCTGCCGGCCACGGTGGATGGTCAGACCACGGCCCATTATCTGGCCGAGCGGCTCTCCAACGCCGATGTCTCGGTGACCATGCTGGCGCGCGGCGTACCGGTGGGCGGCGAGCTGGACTGGCTGGATGACGGCACCATCAACCAGGCCATGCGGGCGCGCCGGCCCGCTTAGGGCGCTCTCTTCCGAGCGATATCGAGTGCTTGATCACTCATAGCTCATTGGTTATGGATCTAATCAATAGCCAGCGAGTTATGAGTTCCTATGCAAAGCGCTCACGACCAGATTTTCAGAACGCTCGCCGATCCCACTCGGCGCGCCCTCTTCGAGCGGCTGTGCCGCGACGGAGAGCAGACGGTCGGGGCCCTGACGTCTCAAGCCGGGGTGTCGCAGCCGGCGGTCTCCAAGCACCTTGGCGTCCTGAAGCAGGCCGGTCTGGTGCGTGATCGCCACGAAGGGCGTCAGACGCACTATAGCGCCCAACTCGGCGCCTTGGCCCCGCTGGTCGACTGGACGAGCCGGATGACCGGGTTCTGGGAGACCCGGTTCGACGACCTCGAAGATCTGCTCAAGAGGATGGACCAATGAGCCCGACCGCGACTGAAACGCGTTCCGTCGTTGTCGAACGGGAGATCCCGTTCCCCGCCGAAAAGATCTGGCGCGCGCTCACCCAACCCCACCTGATCGAGGCGTGGTTGATGAAGAACGACTTCAAGCCGGAGGTGGGCCACCGCTTTAACCTCACCGGCGAGTGGGGCGGCGTCCTGGGGTGCGAAGTCCTTGCCGTCGAACCGAACAAGACCTTGTCCTACACCTGGAATTTCGACCACGAGGATGCGGCCTACGCCTTGCAGAGCGTGGTGACCTTCACCCTCACTCCAACCGGCTCCGGAACGCTTCTGCGCATGGAGCAAGCCGGCTTCCGCCCCGATCAAAAGCAGGCCTTTGGCGGCGCCCAGGCCGGATGGAAGGGCTTCTTCACCGCCCTGGAAGAGCTTTTGGCGCGCGCTGGTTGAGGGTAGGGACTGCCTGCTTCGGCCCGTCTGCACAGGAGATTCCAACGGGCAGGAACACCTGGAGCCGGCAGATCCATTGCTGGATGTTGTTCGTCTTCGTGTTCCCTATGCGGCGCGGTGGCGAGCCGGTCGAGGCGCTTTACAGACAGGAGTGAAGACCATGGCTGGCAAGACGCCTGGAAAGTCGCCGCAGGACGCTGTGAAGCTGCTGTCCGGCGGCAACCCGCAGATCCCGAAGGGATGCGGAGACGCGCCCGTGCAGGCCTATATCGCGGCCATGCCGGGTTGGAAGAGCGAGGTCGGGCGCCGCCTGGACGCCTTGGTCGAAGCCGCCGTTCCCGGCGTGGCCAAGGCGGTGAAGTGGAACTCGCCGCTGTACGGCGTCGAGGGCCAGGGCTGGTTCCTGGGCGTCCACGTCTTCGCCAAATACATCAAGCTGGCCTTCTTCCAGGGTGCGTCGCTCAATCCGGTCCCGCCGGTCGAGTCCAAGCAGAAGAACGTGCGCTACTTCCACATCCATGAGGCCGACCAGATCGATGAGGCTCAACTCACCGACTGGGTGAAGCAGGCCAGCCAGTTGCCCGGCGAACGAATGTGAGCGGCCCCAGGAAAGGCGACGCCATGACGAAGATGACCAGCCCGACAAAGGGCGCAGATGCGGGGGAGGCGCCCGCTCAGTTGATCGATGCGCGGATCAAGGAATTGGCGGACTGGCGAGGCGAGACGCTCGCCCGTGTCCGAGCCCTGATCAAGCAGGCCGATCCAGACGTGATCGAGACGTGGAAGTGGCGAGGCGTTCCGGTGTGGGAGCACGCCGGGATCATCTGCACCGGCGAGACCTACAAGAGCGCCGTGAAGCTGACCTTCGCCAAGGGCGCTTCGCTCGAAGACCCCTCAGGCCTGTTCAATTCCAGCCTCGAAGGCTCCACCCGCCGCGCCATCGATATCCACGAAGGCGAGAAGATCGATGAAGCGGCTTTTCAGAAGCTCATCGTCGCCGCCGTCGCGCTGAACACCTCGCGCAAGAAGGCCTAGGCTCAGGCCTGCTATCCCAAGGATTGGAAAGCCATGACTGTTCGAACAGGCAGCTGTCTTTGTGGCGCCAGAGCCTATGAGATCGATGGGGACATCGACGGGGTCTGGGTCTGCCATTGCTCCCTGTGCCGCAAGGCCTCGGGCTCGAACGGAAATTCGATTCTGATTGTGCCGCTGGACCGCTTTCGCTGGGTGCGGGGCGAGGATCACGGCGTCACCTTCGCCGTGCGCCCGACCTATTCCATCACCCGCTGCAAGACCTGCGGTACGCCGCTGCCGGCCGAAACAGACGCGCACAATGTCTATGTGACCGCCGGCACGCTGGATGCGCCCCTAGGCAGGGGCGTTCGTACGCATCTGTTCTGCGCTTCAAAGGCCGATTGGGATCGTGACGAAGCCGGGGTCCGACATTTCGACGAGCGGTCGAGTTGATTGCCGATGCGGTCGGAGCCTGACCGAGGCTGGATCGCCTAACGCAGGCCCGACCAGTCGGCGGCGGCCAGGGTGCGGGTGAGAGCTTCGAGGTCGGCCTGAAGCTTGGCGAAGCCCTGCGTGGGCTCCAGGGACACTTCGTCCAGATAGAGCGCGCGGTTGATCTCGATCTGCAGGGCGTGCGTGCGCCGCATCGGGCGACCGTAGTGTTCGGTGGTGTAGCCGCCCGCATAGGGGGCGTTGCGCGCAACACGATAGCCCATGGCTTCCAGTTCGCGCTCGACGCGCTGGGTCACGAGGCTGGAGCACGAGGCGCCGAAGCGATCGCCCAGCACCATGTCGCAGGGGCCGTCACGACCGCCTGTGCGCGCAGCGGCGGCCGGCATCGAATGCCAATCGATCAGTATGGCGTAGCCGTGGGCGGAGTGGGCCTCGCCCAGCAAGCGCGCCAGAGCGGCGTGATAGGGCGTGTGGGTTCCCTCGATCCGGCCTCGCGCCTCGGCGAAGGTCAGCTTGCGAGCGTAGATTTCCTGGCCCTCGGAGACCACGCGGGCGATGGCGCCGAGGCCGGCGGCCACACGGGCGGTGCGGGCGCGGGCGAAGTCGGGCAGTTCGTCGGCGAACATGCCCTGGTCGAGTTCGAAAGCCTCGCGGTTGAGATCGATATAGGCTCGCGCCAGATTGGCCGAGATCATCGCCGCGCCGAGCGAGGGCGAGGCCCCGATCAGCTCATCGACATAGGCGTCTTCAGAACGGCGGATGGCGTGGGCGTCGAGCGCCGCAGCGGCCATCATATCCTCGGGATAGGACCGGCCGGAGTGGGGCGATGCGAACACCAGGGCGGTCGGCGCGGCGGTTCCCGCCTCGGCGGCGCGTCGCACCTCGAAGGGCGGGACCTTCGGCGCGGCGGCATCTGCGGCGATGGGTTCCCAGGCGTTCATCGCGGCCATATGACGATGCGTCTCCCTTCGGGTCAAACGGATCACGATGCTGGCGCGGTTCACCGTGGATTTACATCTGCCGCGCTAGAGTCCCGCTTTACGATTGACGCCTTGCGGAGCGCCCATGCCCCGAATTCTCCTCGCCGAAGACGACGACTCTTTGCGCGGCTTCCTGAGCCGCGCCCTGCAGCGCGCCGGCTATGAGGTGACCTCCTGCGCTGATGGCGAGGAGGCTGTCGCCGTTCTCGACCAGCAATGGGACCTGCTGCTGACCGACATCGTCATGCCGGGCATGGACGGCATCGAGGTCGCTCGTCTGGCCGCGGCGCGTCATCCGGGCCTGCGCATCATGTTCATCACCGGTTTCGCCGCGGTCGCCCTGGCGGCCGGAGAGTCGGCGCCTCCGGGCGCCAAGGTGCTGTCCAAGCCGATTCACCTGCGGGAAATCGTCACCGAGGTGGAGCGGATGATGGCTGCGGCCTAGCCGCGCCAAAACATTCACAGGCGGTGCGTCACATTTTGTTTTGCGACGCTTGCGCGAGGGAGCCCTCGCCGTTATACCGCCGCCTCCCGTCCCCGAAAGGGGGCCCGACTGGTTCGGACGTGTAGCTCAGCGGGAGAGCACCTCGTTGACATCGAGGGGGTCACAGGTTCAATCCCTGTCACGTCCACCATTCCTTTTCTTCCCAGAATTTGATCGGCCAAACCGAAGCAGACTTGGCGTTTCGGTGAGCCGAGCGGCCGGCGCGGCCCATGACTGACGCCGCTTTGCGCCCGTTGCGCGCGGTCAAGCCTCCCAGCACTATCGTTGCATGACCCAATTGATGGACCAGTGGACCCGCGACGCTGCGGCGCCCTTCGAGGGGTGGGACTTCTCCTACCTGGCCGGGCGAATGATCGAGGGCGAACCGCCCTGGTCCTACCTCCACCTGGCGAAGGCGGCGGTCGCTGGCGCGCAGGACATTCTGGATGTGGCGACGGGAGGCGGTGAGATCTTCGCGTCCCTGGCCCCGTTCCCGGGGCTGGCGCGGGCGGTCGAGGGTTACGTTCCGAATCTCGACGTGGCGCGGCGCCGTTTGGGGCCGCTGGGCGTCGAGGTGTTTCAGGGCAATACGCGATCGGGCATGCCGTTCGAGGATCGCACGTTCGACCTGGTGCTGAACCGCCACGGCGGGTTTCGTGCCGCCGAGATGCACCGGATACTGCAGCCCGGAGGGGTGTTCCTGACTCAGCAGGTCGGCGGCGACAATCTGGCCGACTTGGTCGCCGCGTTTGGCGGGCGGCTGGCCTATCCAGACAATACTCTGGAGCGGGTCTGCGCCGATCTCACGGCCCTCGGCTGCGAGATCCTCAAGCGCGAGGACTGGCGGGGCTCGGTGACGTTTCTCGACGTCGGAGCCCTGGTCTACTTCCTGAAAGCCATTCCCTGGGTGATCGAGGACTTCGACGTCGAGCGCCACCGCGGCGTGCTGGAGTCGTTGCATCGCCAACTTCAGGCTGGTGAGCCGTTGCGGTTCACCTATTCGCGCTTCCTGGTCCAGGCGGTGAAGGCCTGACTGACCGCTAGGCGGGCGTCCGAGGCGGCGCCGAACAAGGTCAGGCCTTCGGTCACCGAATAGGAGGGGGAGCCACGGCGTCGTGGTCGAGCAGTTCGGCGCAGAGTTGATAGACGGCGCCCTGGCCGGCGATGTTCCAGAAGGAACCGGCGAACGAGCCCGTACCGCTGGACGCGGCGCCGAAGCGGTAGTGGACGTCGACGCCCAGGTTCTGGCCCTCGGTGATGTCGGATCCAAGAACAGCAGACGCGAAGGCGGATGATGCGGCGCCTGCCAAGACGATCGCGCAGGAAATCGTACCGAATAGTTTCATTTTAATGCTCCACTTGCGCGGTTGTAAGGTTGCAAGCAGGGTGACGATAATTTCCGTCAGGTGGTAGGATCCGTTATTCTAGGATTAAATGTGTGATATTGTTCTTCATATCGGCAATATTCTATAGAAGATGAGAATATAATACCTCATTGTCTAATCGGGACTGTTAAGGCGCAATTCGATGGTGTCGGGAAATTGTTTACAATTGTCGGTATGTTTTCAGGCGTGTTGCTGAACGTCTTTTAAGTCTGCTGTCTTAGGGGCAGGCCAGCACTTGGCGTCTCGTTGCGCTGGTGCTCCTCGGGGCGGGGCGCGTCGCCTCACACGACACTGTCGCGGCCGGAGATCCGGGCCAACTTTCCGCATCCAAGTCAAAAATGCTTTACGCATAACGGTGTTGCGATTTGAACGCAGTTCGAATGGATTGTTGCGGACTTGCAAGATTGACCTAGCGTCCTCCCTCTAAACAAGCGTTTCATCCCTTCACCCACGGACGACCATCGCGTCAGATCGATAACGGCGTCCGGCGAGGGGGAGGAAGAAATGTTGAAGAGTAGGTATTTCTACAGCGGCTCGATCATGGCTGTCGCTATGGCCATGGGCGGTCACGCCATGGCCCAACAGGCCACCGTCGAAGAGGTGGTCGTCACCGGGTCGTTCATCCGTGGCACGCCAGAAGACGCCGCTCTGCCGGTCGATGTCATCGGTGCTGAAGAGCTCTCGAAGCGCGGTTCGCCAACCACCATCGACCTTATCAAATCGCTGCCGATCAGCGGGCCGGTCCTGGGCGACTCCAACCAGTTCTCGACCACGGCCCAGGGCCAGGTCGGCGCCGGTACGATCAACCTGCGCGGGCTGGGCAGCCTGCGGACCCTGGTCCTCTTGAATGGCCGTCGCACCACCGCCTCGCCTGGCGCGGGCAGCGGGGGCGTCGATACCAACCTGATGCCTGCGGCCGCCATCGGCCGCGTCGAGGTGCTGAAGGACGGGGCGGCGGCGACCTATGGCTCGGACGCGATCGCCGGGGTGGTCAACTTTATCACCCGCAAGAACTTCGAAGGCCTGGACGTGGCGGCGGACTACCGGTTCGTCGACGGCTCGGACGGCGACTATAGCGCCAGCGCGGTCTACGGCTGGGTCGGCGAGAACGGCAACATCCTGCTCAGCGCCGGCTACCAGCACCGCTCGGAGTTGCGGACGACCGAGCGCGACTGGGCCAACCAGCCCTATCTAACCAACCCGTCGGGCTATTCGGTGCTGGGTCAGCCGCCGTCGTTCCTGCCGCGCAACGGGCTCACCCCCACGGCGGGCGTCCAGCGCGACGCCAACTGCTCGGCCGTCGGTGGTTTCGCCGGGCTCAGCGGCACCACGCCGGCCTGCTACTTCACCTATGTGCCTTTCGACAACCTCATCGAGGATGAGGACCGGTTCCAGATCTACGCCGAAGCCAATATGGACTTCGCCGACAATCTGCGGCTGCACGTCGAGGGCCTCTACGCCAAGACCGACATTCCGAACATTCTGTTCTCCCCGTCCTATCCGCCGACCTCGGGTCCGAACGGTCCGGGCAGCGTCGGCGTCTTTACTGCGCCGGTTACAAACCCTGGCGTGCTGACGGCTTTGCAGCAGGCGGGCCTGTCGCCTGGCGTGATCGGGGCGACCAACAACGTCTCCCTGACCCTGTTCCGGGCCTTGGGCGCGGGCGGTAACCCGGCCGAGAACTATGGCGGCCAGGTCGGCAGCCGCACCTATGACATCTACCGGGTGTCGGCCTCGCTGAGCGGCGAGATCGGCGGCATCGGCTGGGATACGGCGGTCACTTACTCGGACGCCACCAGCGACCAGACCACCACCGACATCCTGATCGATCGCCTGCAGCGCGCCTTGAACGGCTTTGGCGGCTTCAACTGCACCGGTACGACGCCGGGCCAGAACGGTTGCCAGTACTTCAACCCGTTCTCGAACGGCTATTCCGGCAACCCGGCTCTGGGCCTGACCAATCCGGGCTACGTGTCGGCGAACGCCAACAATCCGGAGCTGGTCCGCTACCTGTTCGACCCCCAACGCACGCAGAACACCCAGAGCCTGCTGGTGGTCGATGCGGTCATCAACGGCAAGCTGCCCTGGACGCTCCCGGGCGGTGACATCGGCTGGGCCGCCGGCGCGCAATATCGCCGCAGCGAACTGCAGACCACCCTGGGCAGCGCCTTCCAGGACCGCCGGATCAATCCGTGCCCGGTCCCTGGCCAGCAGAACTGCGCCGTGCAGACCGGCCCCTATATCTTCCTGGGCCAGAGCACGCCGTCGCAGCTGGATGACTCGATCTACGCCCTGTTCGCCGAAGCCAGCCTGCCGATCACCGACAACATCAACGCCCAGTTGGCGATCCGCTACGAGGACTACGGCGGGGAGACGGGCTCGACGACCAACCCGAAGCTGGCTCTGAAGTGGCAGGTGTTCGAGGACTTCGCCCTGCGCGGTTCGGTCGGCACCACCTTCCGTGGACCGACCCCAACCAACCGTTCCACCAACCAGGTCACGGGTCTGTCTGGGATCATCGCGGCGGGCAACAACTTCAAGTCCGTCGACTTCCCCGGCAATCCGTCGATCGGTCCGGAGAAGGCGTTCACCTATAATATCGGCGCCATCTACGAGCGGAACGGGTTCCGGGCGATTATCGACTACTGGAACTTCAAGATCGAAGACCAGATCGTCAACGTCCCGGCAAACGTCATCGCCACCTCGGTGGCCGGCGTCGGCAACGGCACGCAGTTTGTAAACTGCGCCAATCCGCTGCGGGGCCTGATCACCTTCAACAACAACAACAGCTGCACCCAGGGCGTGACCGTCGGCAACGACATCGCCCGGGTCCGGTCCGAGCTGACCAACGGCCCGGAGATCAAGGCGTCCGGCATCGACTTCTCGCTGGATTATCGCGCCAACGACGTTTGGGGCGGAACGGCCTCGGTCGGCGTCGCCGCCAGCTACTACCTGCAGTACAAGTTCGAGGAGTTCACCTTCAACGGCGTGATGGTCAGCCCCGCCTACGAGGCCAAGGGCTTCACCAACTACGACCGCCTGCCGGGAACGATCTCCGATTGGCGCGCCAACGCCTATGCCGAGTTCGGGAAGGGCATCCACAACATCCGCGCCGACATGACCTTCGTCGACGGGGCCATCGACAACCGTGCGCCGATCAGCATCCAAAACGCCACCGGCGTGCTGGTCCCGATCACGTTCGGCCAGAAGGTGGACGACTACTATTCGATGGATTTGACCTATCGGGTCGAACTGCCGTGGGACACGACGCTCACCGCCTCGGTGTTCAACGTGTTCGACCGCGACCCGTCGGCCGCGCGCCTGGAGCTGAGCTACGACCCCTTCATCGGGAACGTCTACGGCCGCAGCTACAAGCTTGGGATCCGCAAGCACTTCTAAGTCTTGCCGGCATAGATCGGACAGGCCGCCCGGCTAGAATCGGGCGGCCAATTCCCGCCCGCCATGGGCCGGGTCTCGCCTTGAAGGCGCCTCAGGGTTTCCCCTGCGGCGCCTTTTTTCATGGGCGCGGCTTGGGCGCCACAGTGCCACATTCGGCGCGTTTGGGCGGCCTCGACTCAAGTCTCCAAGTTTTCGAACGAGGGGCATGATCCGAACTACGTTCGGTTGAGTGGTTCGATTGAAAATTGCACTAAAAGCAACAGGTTAGTTTTTCTTCTGACAATCCTGCCGATTTATCCTCGGGGCGGTACGCTGCATTCGTACATATTTGTCTGATACGTCAAAAATATATGCTTCAAGACCGAGTATTTCAAGATTGCAACTCAAGAAACATCGCTCTGGCCCTTGGGGCGAACTCCACGGATGATCGCCATACTCGAACAAAGACAAGCGCCACATTTCAATCGTGACGCCGGTTCGAGGGGGAAAGGAAACATCTATGTTGAAGAGCAGTTATTTCTGCGGTGGGTCAATTTTGGCCGTCGCTCTGGCGTTCGGGGTGTCGGGTTTCGCCGCCGCCCAGGAGACTACGGTCGAAGAGGTGGTGATTACCGGCTCATTCATCGCCGGCACACCTGAAGACGCCGCGCTGCCCGTGGACGTCATCAGCTCTAAGGAGCTTGAGGCCCGTGGTTCGCCGACCATGGTGCAGTTCATCAAGACAATCCCGTCGTCGGGCGCGGTCATCGGCGAGAACAACCGCTTCGGCTCGGGATCGGGCGCGGCGACGATCAACCTTCGCAATCTGAACTCGCCTTCGACCGGGTCGCGCACCTTGGTGCTGTTCAACGGCCGCCGGGTGCCTGTGTCACCCCAAAGCCTGAACTCGGTCGATATCAACCTGCTGCCAACCGCGGCGATCGGCCGGGTCGAGGT
The DNA here is from genome assembly GCF_030681155.1 of Phenylobacterium sp. Lineage (GTDB taxonomy): Bacteria > Pseudomonadota > Alphaproteobacteria > Caulobacterales > Caulobacteraceae > Phenylobacterium. Next base: position 21,123 of record NZ_JAUXXE010000013.1, read on the forward strand.
GCTGAAGGACGGCGCGGCGGCGACCTATGGCTCCGACGCCATCGGCGGCGTGGTCAACTTCATCACCCGCACCGACCTCGATGGCTTCGAGGTCACAGGCCAGTATCAGGCCATCTCCGGTTCGGACGGCGACTACGAAGGCAGCCTCGCCTGGGGCAAGAAGTGGGACAATGCCGACGCGCTCGTCACCATCGGCTATCGCCATCGCTCGCCGCTGGCGATCCAGGAACGTGACTGGGCGCTGCGCACCGGCGTCGACGGCTTCAAGGAAAACCCGCTGGGCGGCTGGGCCAGCACCGGCAACCCGGGGCAGTATAACTACGCCACGACCGCGCCGGTCGGATCTCCGAACACCGGCTTCACCTCGGCCAGCTTCACGGGCGGCCTGCCGGACATCGGCTGCGCGGCCAATGGCGGCGCGCCCTACAATATCAGCACCGTGATCGGCCTGCGGTCGATCGTCCCCGACGCGAACTCCTGCCAGTTCCAGTACACGGTGTTCGACAACCTCATTGAAGAGGAAGAGCACTTCCAGGCGTACGGGAAGTTCAACTTCGACATCACCGAGAAGCTCTCGGCCAATGTCGAAGTGCTTTACGCCATGCACGATACGCCCAACCAAAGCTGGGCGATCACCGGGCCGAACCAGTTCCCGACGCCGTTGCTGGCCGGCGGCACTTCGCCAATCCCAGCCAACCCGCCGTCTGACCAGGGCCGCTTCTATATCCCGAGCAGCAACCCCGGCCTGCAGGCGCTGATCAGCCAGATCAGCAGCGCCAACTGCAACGGCACAGTCCTGCCCTACGGCGTTGATGCGGCGTCCTGCGCCACCGGTCTGGCCCAGGCTCGCCAGGGCCTCGCCAGCGCGGCGGCCAACGGTGTGGCGACCAGCCAGACCTCGTGGCGTCCGATCGGCTTCGCCGGCAACCCGTACACCGAGGATAAGCACGCCCACTACAGCTACAAGGTCGACACCTTCCGTGTCGCCGGCGGCTTCAAGGGCGAGATGGACAACGGTATCGGCTGGGATCTGGCGCTGACCTATCAGCAGCAGGACTACACGCGGGTTCAGGAAGACATCTCGGTCAACCGCTTGCAGCAAGGCCTGCGTGGTTTCGCCAGCCGCGCTGGTTCGGCGGACCAATGCACCGCCGCGGAAACCGCGAACTTCACGACCAACGCGGGCAACGCGAACATCGGGTGCTTCTACTTCAACCCGTTCACCAACGGCATGGCCCAAAGCCTGTCGAACGTTCCGGCCAACCCCTTCTACATCGGCAGCAGCGACATCCCCGGCTTCAACGACGCGGCCGCCAACCGCGCCGCGGTCGTCGACTGGATGGACGAACGGCTGGTGAACAAGACCTCGACCCGCATGTTCGTCGCCGATCTGGTCACAAACGGCGAGCTGCCTATCGAACTGGGCGGCGGGGCGATCCGCTGGGCGGCCGGCGGTCAGTATCGCTATGACCGTGTCTCGCAAAACCCGGACAGCATGCACGACGTCGACGCCACGCCTTGCGTGGACTCGCCGCCGTTTGGCGACGGCCAGCCGTTCTGCCTCGTTCCGACCGGGCCGTTCCTGTTCAACGCCAACCTGGCGCAATACGACGTGTCGCGTGAAATCGGCTCGCTGTTCGCCGAAACCCTGCTGCCCATCACCGATGACCTCGAACTGACCCTGGCGGGCCGGTACGAGTATTCGGCGTCCACGGGCGAGACCTTCAACCCGAAGGCTTCGGTCCGCTGGCAAGCGATGGACTGGCTGGCCTTGCGCGGTTCAGTCGGCACGACCTACCGGGCGCCTTCGGCGGTCATCACCACGTCGAACTTCACGCGTGGCCTGACCAACGCGAACGGCACGTGGCGCGCTAACGACCAGTACGGCAACCCGGACCTCGATCCGGAAACCGCGTTCACCTACAGCGTCGGGGCCATGGCCAAGATCGGCGTCTTCCGCGCCACGGTGGACTACTGGAACTTCGACTTCGAGGACCAACTGGTTCTGGAATCGGCGACCGACATGCTCGCGGCCATGTTCCCGGGCGGCGCGGCGACCAACTGCGCCAATCCGGCCTATGCCGCGCTGCAAAGCCGCTTCACCTTCACCACCGCCGGCTGCGGCCGGGCGAATGTGCAGTCCTATCGGACCCAGTACATCAACGGCGGCCGGGTGAAGACGTCGGGCGTCGACTTCCAGTTCAACGTGGATGTTGGTGAAGTGCTCGGCGGTCAAATGACCACCGGCGTCGATGGCACCTACCTGCTGAACTACGACGAAGATCCCTATCAAATCGAAGGCATCTCCGCGCCGGCGGCTGGAACCCAGAAGCGAGCCGGCACGTACCGCGCCTCGATCTTCACGGGCTACAACAAGCTGCGCGCAAACGCCTTCGTCAACTGGTCGAGCGGCATCCACAACCTTCGCTGGCAGGTCCGCCACACCAGCTCTGTCACCCAGATCGAGACCAACTCCATCGGTCTGGCCCTGGCGACCAAGGGAACGACCAAGATCCCGGAATACTGGCAACATGACCTGACGTACCGGGCCGAGCTGCCTTGGGACACGACGGCCACGCTCAGCATCCAGAACCTGTTCGACGAGGATCCGCCGTTCGCGATCGGCACGCAGTACAACTACGACCCCTCCAGCGCCAATCCGCTGGGCCGGGTTTATGCGGTCGCCCTGAAGAAGCGCTTCTAGGTTTCTTCAAGACCGATGATATCGGAGCGCCGTCCTCGAGAGAGGGCGGCGTTTCTTATTGGGGGTATGGGGCGTCAGATCGCTGTCGCCCCGGTTCGAGCGCGGCTTTCGTGCAACACTTGGCCGCTAAGCTTCCGCTAGGTGAGCTCTCATCGGGCTGAAAAGCGTCCCACAAGGCCCTCGGCTAACGCCCCTGCGGACCCCAGGTCGATAGGAAGGCTTCTGAGCTGAAACCTTGGCTGAGCCTCGGTTTTCCAGGTCTAATCGCCATTAAGATCAATCCGAACAATGTTTTGTAATCGGCGATCACCTTGACCGTTGGGTGTTTTTGTTTCCGACAACACCGATATGTTGCATCGCTGAAAAGTATCTAGCGTCCGGCATATCGCTGTTGGATGATCTTTCAGCTCAGGAGACGAGAAGCTCGCGCGGTCAGATGCGGGCGGCTCCCGAGGGGGAAGGAAACCAATGTTGAAGAGCAGATATTTCTGCGGCGGCTCGATTCTGGCCGTCGCCATGGCAATTAGCGCCACCAGCGCCGCCGCCCAATCTAGCGGCCCATCCACGGTAGAAGAGGTCATCGTCACCGGCTCATTCATCGCCGGCACGCCTGAAGACGCCGCTCTGCCCGTGGACGTGATCAGTTCGAAGGAGCTTGAGGCCCGTGGTTCGCCAACCATGGTGCAGTTCATCAAGACGATCCCGTCATCGGGCGCCGTGATCGGTGAGAACAACCGCTTCGGTTCCGGCTCAGGCGCGGCGACCGTCAACCTGCGCAGCCTGAACTCGGCGGTGACCGGGGCGCGAACCCTGGTGCTGTTCAACGGCCGGCGGGTGCCGGTGTCGCCCCAGGGTCTGAACTCGGTCGACATCAACCTGTTGCCCACCGCCGCCATCGGGCGGGTCGAGGTGCTGAAGGACGGCGCGGCCGCGACCTACGGCTCCGACGCCATCGGCGGGGTGGTCAACTTCATCACCCGGACCGACCTCGAAGGCTTCGAACTGACGGGTCAGTACCAGGCGATCGAAGGTTCGAACGGCGACTACGAAGCCTCGCTGGCGTGGGGACACAAGTGGGAACGGGCCGACGCCTTGATCACCCTGGGCTATCGGCGGCGCTCGGAGATGTCGATCTTCGAACGCGATTGGGCGATCCGCACCGGACCCGAGGGCTTCCTGGAGAACCCGCTGGGCGGCTGGGCAGGCACCGGCAACCCAGGCGGCTACAACTACGCGGCGACCGCGCCCATCGGATCGCCGAACACCGGCTTCACCTCAGCTACTTTCGCCGGGACCCTCCCGGACATCGGTTGCGCGGCCAATGGCGGCGCGCCGTACAGCCTGACCACCTTGATCGGCGCCCGAGCCGTGGTGCCCGACAGCAATGTCTGTAATTTCCAGTACACGAGTTTCGACAATCTGGTTGAGGACGAGCATCACTACCAAGCCTACGGCAAGTTCAACTTCGATGTGACGGACAACATCCGCGCCAATATCGAAGTGCTGTACGCGATGCACGAAACCCCCCTGCAGAGCTGGGCGGTGACCGGGCCGAACCAGTTCCCGGCCCCTCAGCTCGCCTCGGGCGCCTCGCCCGGCGGCGGGGTCTCGCCGATTCCGGCCACGGGCACCGGCGAGCAGTCGCGCTTCTACATTCCAAACACCAACCCCGGCCTTGTGGCGCTGATCGGTCAGATCAATTCGGCGAGCTGCAGCGGCCCGGTTCTACCCTATGGGGTAAACGCGGCGTCCTGCGCCGCCGGCCTGGCCACGGCGCGGGCCGGCGTAGCCAGCGCATTGGCGAACGGCGTGGCGGCCAGCCAAAGCATCTGGCGTCCGATCGGCTTCGGCGGCAATCCATCCACGGACGATGAGCACGCGCACTACACCTACAAGGTGGACACCGCGCGGGTGTCGGGCGGCTTCACGGGCAAGTTCGACAACGGCATAGGGTTCGATGTCGCGCTGACCTACCAGAAGCAGGACTACAACTATAGTCTCGAAGACTTGGCGGTTAACCGGTTGCAGCTGGGGCTTCGTGGCTTCGCCAGCCGCGACGGGGCGCCCGATCAGTGCACCGCGGCCGAGACGGCGAACTTCACCGCCAACGCCGGCAATGCGGCGATGGGTTGCTTCTACTTCAACCCCTTCACAAACGCCTTCGACGAGAGCCTGGCCCAGGTCGGACCCAACCCGTTCCATATCGCGAACAGCGCCATTCCCGGCTTCAATGATGCGGCGGCCGCCCGCGCCGACGTCGTCTCCTGGATGAGCGCGAAGCAGTACAACGAGATATCTTCAGAGCTGTTCGTCGCCGACGCGGTGATGAACGGTGAACTGCCTTGGGAACTGGGCGGTGGCGCAATCGCCTGGGCGGCGGGCGGGCAATTCCGCTACGACCGGACCATTCAGGACCCGGACGTCCTCTACGACGCCAACGCCACGCCCTGCGTCGACTCCCCGCCGTTTGGGGACGGCGCGCCGTTCTGCCCGACTACGGCCAACGGACCTTTCCTGTTCAACGCCAACCTGCGGCCCTATGACGTGAACCGGAAGATCAGCTCGGTCTTCGGCGAGATGCTGTTCCCGATCACAGAGGACCTGCAGCTGACCGTCGCCGGCCGCTACGAGTACTACGAAAGCCAAGGCGAGACCTTCAATCCCAAGGCCTCGATCCGTTGGCAGGCTCTGGACTGGCTAGCCCTGCGCAGCTCGGTCAGCACCACCTATCGGGCCCCGGCCGCGACCATCACCACGACCAACTTCACGCGTGGCCTGACCAACGCCAACGGCACCTACCGGGCCAACGACCTGTTCGGGAACCCGGACCTGGAGGCTGAAACGGCGCTGACCTACAACGTCGGGGCGGCGGTCGACTTCTCCCGGTTCCGCGCGACGATCGACTACTGGAACTTCGACTTCGAGGACGCGCTGACCTCGGAAGCCACCGCCGACCTACTTAACGTCATGTTCCCCGGCGGTTCGGCGACCGGCAATTGCGGCCAGGCGGCCTACGCCGATGTCCAGGCGCGGTTCACCTTCTCCGGAGCCTGTGGACGCGCCAACATCCTGTCGTACCGCACCCAGTACATCAACGGTGGCCGGGTGAAGACTTCAGGCGTCGACTTCCAGGCCAATATGGACGTGGCCGAACTGTGGGGCGGCGACCTGACCGCCGGCTTCGACGGCACCTATCTGCTGAAATACGACGAGGCGCCCTACACGATCGAGGGCTTCCCATCGAACGCGGCGGGTGTGCAGGAACGGGCGGGCACCTACCGGGCCTCCCTGTTCACCGGTTACAACAGGCTGCGCGCCAACGCGTTCATGAACTGGTCCGGTGGCATCCACAACGTCCGCTGGCAGGTCCGCCACGTGTCCTCGACCACCCAGGTGGAAACCAACTCCATCGCATTGGCCGCGGCGCTGAAGACCTCGATCAAGATCCCGGAATACTGGCAGCACGACCTGACCTATCGGGTCGAACTACCTTGGGAGACGACGGCGACCCTGACGGTCCAGAACATCTTCGACGAGGACCCGCCGTTCGCCCTGGGCACCCAGTACAACTACGATCCGGGCAGCGGAAACCCGCTGGGCCGCGTCTATTCGATGTCGCTCAGGAAGCGTTTCTAGGTCGCAAGACTGTCCCGTTCGGAGTGTCGCTTGGCGCTCCGAACGGTCAGGCTAAAAGGGCGTCGTCCGTCAGGGCGACGCCCGATCTATTTGCGGTTCAGGGCCGGTCGCGGGGGCGCAGCGCCTCGACTTCCTCGGCGCTCAGCTTTGTCACCATCCGCACGGGGCATCGCTGCTGCCCGGTCGGGCCGCGGGTGACGACGGTGGCGCCCGTGCCGGTGCAGATCGACGAGCTGCCGCGCGAAACCAGCGCGATCTGGTTGTTCCAATTGATGTCCGGGCAGGTTCCCATCAGGTCGAGCCGGTAGATGTCGCGCGCCCCCACCCGGACATGGACCGTCTGGGTGTCGACCACGGTGAAGCCGCGGGCGCTGTTGGCGAAGAAGCACTGGCGATTGGGGTTCGAGGCGCGCGGGCTGTCGGTATCGTTGCTGGCGCATGCGCCGACCAGAAGCAGGGCGGCGCTCGCAGCGGCCCAAACTGAAGCCGTTGTCATATCAACTCCCTTGGCGAGTTATGGCTTTTGGTTCTCGTCCAAGGTGACGGTGCGACCCCGTCGCTCGGCTCGCAAGCGGAATCGGGCCGGGACTACGACCTCTGCGACCGCTCCAGGCAGCGGCGAAGGCGCGCCTAGCACGAGAGCCGCAACATGCTCGGCTAGCAGCGGGGCGAGCGAAAATCCCCGCGAGCCGAAGCCGGTGAGGAGATAGAGGCCGGGCGCGTTCTCAGCCGCGCCGGCGGTGGGCAGGCGATCAGTGGTCGTGGCGCGAACGGAGGCGCGGCCCTCCAGTGGCGCGGCCGCCAGCTTCCCCGCCAGGCCGGGCAGGGCGGCGGCCAAGGTCGCGCGGTTCCTCACGTGATCGGCCTCGCGCACCTCGTCTCCGGTGTCGTCACGGTCGTGGGTGGCCCCGAACAGCACGCCGTCACGGGTAGGGATCGCATAGCCGCCCCAGGCGACGGCCTGGGCTATCGACACCCCCTTGATCCAACTGGCCTGGCCGCGAACCGCGCCGAGTTCGAGAGGCGGCCAGAGCGCGGCGCTGGCGGGGCCGGCGGCCAGGACCACAGCGTCGACGGTCGCGATCAGCTCGCCCCCGAGATCTCGCAGCGCCCAGGCGTCATCTTCGCGATTGATCGCCGCGACCTTGGCGCTGGTGATCGGTCCCGCCCAACGGGGCAGTATCGCCTGGGGCTCGATGACCAGCGCGGGGATGAGGTCGAGGGCGGAAGGCGCGGCCTCGCCCAGTCGCGCGGTCGCCTGGCCTGCGTCCAGGGGCTCAAGGGCTCTGGGTTCGAAGATGTCGGAGGCGGCGATCTTGGCGAAACGCGCTTCGTCCTTTTCCGAGGCGGTCAGCTGGATCACGCCGCTGGAGATGATCGATGCGGGTTCTGCCCGGTAGAGATCGACCGCGCGCGCGAAGGCCTGGGCCCCCAGTTGGGCGACAGGGCCGAGGCCGGCGTCCAGGCGCGGGGTGACCAGGGCGGCCGGATTTCCAGAGGCGCCGGATCCCGCGCCCCCGGCGTCCAGCACGGCGGGCTCGCAGCCAAGGGCGCGCAGGGCGCGCGCGGCCGAGGCTCCGGCGATGCCGGCGCCGATCACCGCGACGCGGGGCATTGGGCGGTCGGTTGGAGTTGCGCCGGCCAGCCTGGCCTCCAGCCGTTGGCGCTTGCGACCGAAGCCGGGCATCTTTTCGACCTCGAAGCCCGCGGCGGCGAGACCGCGTCGCACGGCTCCGGCCACGGTGAAGGTCGCCGCGCGTGCGCCGGGGGCCGAGCGGGCGGCGACCAAGGCCATGATCTCTTCGCGCCACATGTCGGGGTTGAGCGCCGGCGAAAAGCCGTCGAGGAACCAGGCGTCGGCCCAACCGCTCCAGGCGGCGAGCGCGCTTTCGACGTCCATCACCGCCAGGTCGAGGGTGGCGCGAGCCTCCGGGAAGTCGACGCGGTGGAACCCCTTGGCCTGACCCGGCCACCGCGCGGCGAGCAGGTCGGCGAGATCCTTCAGTTCGGGCCAATGAGCCAGAGCCCGGTCCGCCTCGGCGGCGGTGATCGGGTGAGCTTCGATGCTGAAGATGTGAAGGTGCGCGCCGGGCGCAGACGTGCGCCGCCAAAGATCGAGCAGGGCTAGGATATTGAGACCGGTGCCGAAGCCGAGCTCTCCGACGCAGAAGGCCGAGCGGCCTTGCCAGGCGCCCGGCATGCCGCAGCCCTCAAGGAAGACCGCGCGGGTCTCGGCCAGCCCATCCTCGGCGGAGAAGTAGACGTCGCCATAGAGGCGGGAGCGGGGCTGCCCGTCGGGCGTCCAGGTGAGGGGAGATTCGGCGCTCATCTAGGCGTTATAGCGCGCAAACGAAAAGGGCCGCCCCGAGGGACGGCCCTTCGCTACCGAACGCAAGAATGCGTTCGAAAGACTTACTTCGTGGCCGGAGCAGCGGCGGCGTCGGCCGGAGCGGCCGGAGCAGCGGCGGCGGCAGCAGCGTCGGCAGCGGCGGCCGGAGCGGCGGCAGCGGCGTCGCCAGCGGCCTTCGAGGCGTCGGC
>NZ_JAUXXE010000014.1 GCF_030681155.1 Phenylobacterium sp.
CGGTGACGATCACGGCGCGAACGATGGTCGGCGCAGAGGTGATCGAGACCATGCCGGCGGGGGGGGAGCCCATATTGGCCTTGGTGTCGATCTGGCCGCCTTTGCCGAAGCCTTCGCAGGGAAGGCCGTTGCGGGCGTCGACGGCGATCAGGCGCGCGTCGAGCGTGCCCTCTATGATCCGGGTTGCGCAGGCTTCCGCCGGATCGGCGCCGGGGACGGCGTAATAGCTCACCGATCGGCAGGCGGCGGTGTAGGGGATAGCCGAATCTGGAACCTTGGGATCGTAGCGCCAGCGCTCCTTGCCGGTGGCTGGGTCGAGCGCGATCAGGATGTTCTTGGCCGAGCACAGGTAGAGACTGCCGCCGACCTTTAGGGGCGTAGTCTCTGCGCCGTATTTGCCCGCCGCCGCCGCGCTGGGCAGGTCGCCAGTATGGGCGGTCCAAACCCGCTCCAGGCGACCCACATTCTCCGGTGTAATCTCGGTGAGCGGCGAATAGCGCCGCGCGCTGTAGCTGCCGCCATAGGCCGGCCAGTCAGCGCCGCTGGTCAGCAGGGCCGGCTCGACCATTTGCGAGTCCGGTTCGGGAAGGGCGAGGGGAGCCGCCGGCCTGTTGGCCTGAGCGATGGCGACGCCGCCGGCCACCAGCAGCAGGGCGAAGGCGGCCAGACCGCCCAGCGACATCCGCCGACCAATCCTGCCCGGGCTGAGCACCGGCATGGCGGCGATCACCAGCAGCATCAACACGGCGGGAGCAACGATACGTGGGACCAGCGGCCAGCCTTGGAGCCCGACCTCCCACACCGCCCAGACCAGGGTGGCGATAAACACAGCCATATAGATCCAGGCGCCAAGCACCCGCCGCCTGGCGATGAGAATCCCGGCGGCGATGAGGCCAAGGCCGGCGAGCAGGTAGTATGGAGAGCCCCGCAGCGCGACTAGCCAAGCGCCGCCAATCGTCAGGGCTATGCCGATGAGGCCGAGCACGAAGCCGAGGATGACGACGGCGAGCCAACCGAGGCCGCGGCGAGGCGGTTTAAGGTCGTCAAACGGCATCTCGCGTCCCCTGCAACACAAGCGTGTTCAGCTAAAACATTCGCCTAAAGCGAAGGTTCCGAGCCGGGCACGCCTGCCTTGGCGGGCTGCTTCAACGCAATTTGCGGCGGCGAGCACAGTCGAGGCTTTGACACCAGCGCCATGGCAGGCCACCACCGCCCGGAGTGAGCGGGGGAAGATCATGGTCGACACCACTACTGAACGTCGGCGCCGTCTTCGCTCCATCATCGGCGGCTCCACCGGCAATCTGGTCGAGTGGTACGACTGGTACGTCTATTCGGCTTTCACCCTCTATTTCGCGCCGATCTTCTTTCCCAAGGGCGACTCCACCGCCCAACTCCTGAACGCCGCGGCGGTGTTCGCCGTGGGCTTCCTGATGCGGCCGATCGGCGCCTGGATGATGGGCGTCTATGCCGACCGCAAGGGACGCAAGGCGGGGCTCACTCTGTCCGTGGCCCTGATGTGCGCCGGCTCGCTGCTGATCGCGGTGACCCCTGGCTATGCGACCATCGGTTGGGTCGCGCCGGCGCTGTTGGTCTTCGCGCGCCTGATGCAAGGGTTGAGTGTCGGCGGGGAGTACGGGGCCAGCGCGACATATCTCAGTGAAATGGCGGGCAAGGATCGGCGCGGCTTCTTCTCCAGCTTCCAATACGTGACCTTGATCTCAGGCCAGCTCCTGGCACTGACTGTGCTGCTGATCCTGCAGGCGGTGATGCCTGAGCCTGAACTCGAGGCCTGGGGCTGGCGCATTCCGTTCGTCATCGGCGGGGCGCTGGCCGTTGTGGTCTTCTATCTGCGGCGCGGCCTGGCGGAGACGGAGTCGTTCAAGAACGCGCAGGAGGCCAAGGCGCCGAAGTCCAGCGGACTGGAACTGTTCCGCAATCACCCGCGCGAGGCGCTGGTGGTCATCGCCCTGACGGCCGGCGGCACGCTCGCCTTCTACGCCTACTCGACCTACATGCAGAAATTCCTGGTCAATACCTCGGGCTTCAGCCGTGAGACGGCTACCTGGATCACGGCGGCGGCGCTGTTCTTCTACATGCTGCTGCAGCCTGCGGCCGGGGCGCTGTCTGACAAGATCGGCCGTAAGCCCCTGATGATCGGGTTCGGGGTGCTGGGCGTGGCCTTCACCTATCTGATCTTCACGACCCTGGCGAAGACGGACGATCCCTATGTCGCCTTTGCGATCGTGCTGGGCGCCTTGGTGATCGTAACCGGCTACACATCGATCAATGCGGTGGTGAAGGCCGAGCTGTTTCCCGCCCACATTCGCGCTCTGGGCGTGGCTTTACCCTACGCCCTGGCAAATACGATCTTTGGCGGCACGGCCGAGTACATGGCGCTGTGGTTCAAGAAGCAGGGAATGGAGAGCGGCTTCTACTGGTACGTGACCGCGATGATCGGGGTTTCGCTGATCACCTACCTGCGGATGCGCGACACCCGCGCACACAGCAAAATCCTTGAGGATTAGGCGCTTCGAGGTCGTCCGGCCGACTTAGGAACCGGACCTCACGCGATGGGTTGAACGGCGTGTTCTTCCCCGGCGCAACGCTGCGCCTCTTCGCGAGGATTGATTTCAATGGCCACTTCCGCGCCCGACGCTATCGCCCTGCTCAAAGCCGACCACCGCAAGGTCGAAGGTCTGTTCGAAGATTTCGAAAAGGCCACCGCCTCCGCCAAGAAGGCGGCGCTGGTTCGGCAAATCTGTACCGAACTGACGGTTCACACCAAGATCGAGGAAGAGATCTTTTACCCCGCCTGTCGGGGCAAGATCGAAGAAGACACTCTGGATGAGGCCTATGTCGAACACGACGGGGCCAAGATGCTGATCGCCGAACTGATGGATGGCGCGCCGGACGATGCGTTCTACGACGCCAAGGTCAAGGTCCTGTCCGAAGAGATCAAGCACCACGTGAAGGAAGAGGAGGCGCGGTCCGAAGGCATGTTCGCCCAGGCGCGTGAGGCAGGCCTCGATATGGACGCGCTTGGCGACGCCATGCGGGCGCGCAAGGCCGAACTGTTGGCCGAGTTCAAAGCCGACGGCCTGCCGGTGCAGCAGACCCACACGATGAAGGGTGCGCCTGTCGAGCACGTCGGCATGGCTTAGCGGAATGCGAGACGCGGCCTTTGGGCCGCGTCTCGGTCCGACCTGGCGGCCAGTGTCGCAGGCGCTGAAGGCCAACTAACGCGGTTGCGACGCCCAAATGGGTTGGCTCGCGAGCGCACGCGTGGTCCCTTGACCTCAAAGAGCAGAGGGAACGCGCCATGGACTTCGAGGAATATCGCAAGCACGATGCCGTTGGATTGGCTGGATTGGTTTCCAAGGGTGAGGTGACGCCTCCGGAACTGCTCGAGGTCGCGGTGTCCCGCATGGCTGCGGTTGATCCGAAGATCAACGCCGTGACTCTTGATCTCACTGAGGCGGGCCGGAAGGCGGCCGACCGTCATATCTGGGGCGGGCCGCTGGCTGGCGTGCCGTTCCTGTTGAAGGATCTGGGCGCGCAACTGGCCGGGACACCGACAACGTCGGGTTCGGCGGTGTTCCGCGACCAGCTCGCGCCGGCCGACAGCGCCATCACCACCGCCTACAAGGAAGCTGGGCTGGTGATCTTCGGCAAGACCAACACGCCCGAGTTCGGCCTGATGCCGGTCACGGAATCGACCCTGCTGGGGCCGTGTCGGAATCCCTGGGACGTCTCGCGCACGCCCGGCGGCTCATCAGGCGGCGCGGCCGCGGCTGTGGCCGCGGGGATTGTGCCGGCCGCTCACGCCAGCGACGGCGGCGGTTCGATCCGGACCCCGGCCTCGGCTTGCGGCCTGTTCGGCATGAAGCCCTCGCGCGGGCGTGTCTCCTTCGCCCCGACCGGCGAGGGATGGGGCGGCGCGTCAATCCAGCATGCGGTGACCCGTTCGGTTCGCGACAGCGCCGTCCTGCTGGACATCGTCTGCACCCCGCAGCCCGGCGACCCCTACTTCATCGCTAAGCCGGACCAGCCGTTCGCCAGCCAGGTCGACCGTGACCCGGGCAAGCTAAGCATCGGCTACACGACAGCCGCCTTGGCCTCACCGGCGCTGGACCCGGAGTGCGTCGCCGCCGTGCTCGATGCAGCCAAGTTGTGCGAGGGACTCGGCCACAGCGTCGAGGAGGTCTCCATTCCAGGCGACTTGGCCGCCATGCAACAGGGCGCCGGCGACGTGATCGGCGCCAGTATCGCGGCGACCTTGGAGGCCGAGGGCGAGCGGCGGGGGCGTCCGGTGGGAGAGGGCGACGTCGAACTGCTGACCTGGCTCATGTATCAGCGCGGCAAGCAGGTCGCGGGCTCGACCTATGTGCGCGGCCTAGCGGCGATCCACGCCTACGGCCGGGCGGTGGCGGGTCTGTTCGAGCGCTATGACGTGGTGCTGATGTCGACCCTGGGCAGTCCGCCGATCCCGGTCGGTCATCTGACCGAGGACGTGCGCGAGTACGCTCAGCGGCTGTTCGCCTTCATGCCGAATACCCAGGCCTTCAACAACACCGGCCAGCCGGCGATGAGCGTGCCTCTGGCCTGGAGCAAGGGCGGCCTGCCGATCGGCCTGCAGTTCGTCGGACGAATGGGCGAGGAGGCGGGCCTATTCCGCCTCGCCGGCCAGCTCGAAAAGGCCCGGCCCTGGTTCGATCGCGTGCCGGCGATTTAACTACACCAACCTCATCGTCATCCTCCGGTCGTCTGGAAGACGATCCGGGGGACCCAAGCTGAGTTGCAAACCGAGAACCGCCGCCTGGGTCCCCCGGATCAGCCTTCGGCTGACCGGAGGATGACGAATTGGGAGCTAAGCCTCCCGCCGCTTGCGCATCTGGAACAGGTAGACGGCGATCACGCCGGTGGCGACCAGGCCGATCAGCAGGGTCGAGACGGCGTTGATCTCCGGGCTGACCCCCAGCCGCACCTGACTGTAGATGCGCATCGGCAGGGTGGTCGAGCCTGGGCCCGAGGTGAAGCTTGCGATCACCAGATCGTCCAGCGACAGGGTGAAGGCCAGCATCCAGGCGGCGGCCACAGCCGGGGCGATATTGGGCAGGGTGATGGCGAAGAAGGCCTTGATCGGCGGGCAACCCAGGTCTTGGGCGGCCTCCTCCAGTTGTCGGTCGAAGGCCGAAAGTCGCGCCTGGATGACGACCGCGGCGTAGCACATGGTCACGGTCGCGTGGCTGACCGTCACCGTCCAGAAGCCGCGCGGCAGGCCCAGCGAGACGAACAGCAGCAGCAGCGACAGGCCCAGGATCACCTCTGGCATCACCAGCGGTGCGAAGATCATGCCGGAGAAGAGCGTTCGCCCCTTGAACCGGCCAGCCCGCACCAGGGCGACGGCCGCGAAGGTCCCCAGCACAGTGGCGATGGTCGCCGAGATCAGGCCGATCCGGAAGGTGACCCAGATGGCGTCCAGAAGCTGCTCGTTGCGGAATAGAGAAGCGTACCACTTGGTGGAGAAGCCGCCCCAAACTGTGACCAGCCGGCTAGCGTTGAACGAGTAGATCACCAACAGCACGATCGGCAGGTAAAGGAAGCCGAAGCCGATCACCAGGCTGGCGATGTTGAAGGTGGTCAGGCCCCGCTTCATCGGCCAGCCTCCATCAGCTTGGCCTGTTGGCGCTGATAGAGGACGATCGGAACGACCAGGGTGAACAGCAGGACGATGGCCACGGCCGAGGCGGCCGGCCAATCGCGGTTGGCGAAGAACTCGGTCCAGATGGTCTTGCCGAGCATCAGGGTCGAAGACCCGCCCAGCAGGTCTGGGATGACGAACTCGCCCACCATTGGGATGAAGCAGAGCAGGGCGCCGGCCGCCACACCGGGCAGTGATAGCGGGAAGGTCACCCGCCAGAAGGCCTCGAACGGCGTGCAGCCGAGATCGGCCGCGGCCTCCAAAAGATCGTGCTGTTGACGCTCCAGCACTGCATAGAGCGGCAGGACCATGAACGGCAGATAGGCGTAGACGAGGCCGATGTAGATCGCGGTCTCGGTGTTGAGAATGTTCACTGGGCCAAGGCCGACCAGGCGCAGCGCCGTGTTGAGCAGGCCCTCGGGCTTCAGGATCCCGATCAGGGCGTAGACCCGGATCAGGAAGCTGGTCCAGAACGGCAGGATCATCGCCATCAACAAGGCCTGTCGCACTGCGGGCGCGCAGCGGGCCATGGCGTAGGCAAGCGGATAGCCGAGGATCAGCAGGATGCCGGTCGAGATCGCCGCGAACTTCAAGCTGGAGAGATAGGCGACGATGTAGAGGCGGTCAGAGGTCAGTCGCGCGTAGGTCTCGAAGTCGAGGGCGGCGAAGAAGGTCTTCAGGCCCGCGAGCCCGGCCGACCAATAGATGCGCGGCGTATAGGGAGGAATGGCCAGGGCCGTGTCCGACAGCGATAGCTTGGCCACCAGCAGGAACGGGAACAGGAAGAACAGCCCGAGCCATAGGAACGGCGCTAGCGCCGCCAGTCCCGTGCGATCGCGGCGCGCCTTCACTGGGTCAGGACCACGCCCGCATCGCGAGCGAAGGTGAGCCAGACCTTGTCGTCCCAATCGACGGGACGGTCGACGAACCGCTTGGCGTTGGCGCGGGCGGCGCGGATGGTTCGGCCGCTCTCCAGCTCGACCAGATAGGTGGTCCAGTCGCCGAGATAGCCGATGTCCTCGATCTTGCCGGCCATACGATTGGGGCCGGGGGGCGGCTCGTCCAGGTGAACCTCGATCTTCTCGGGTCGCACCGCTAGCCATGCGGTGGAGCCGACGTCGAGCAGATCGTCTTCGACGATGTCGAAACCGCCGGGCGCCTCGGGGCTGGACATGCGCACCGTGGTTCCGTCCGCGAACTCGGCCTTGCCCTCGAAGATGTTCACGTCGCCGATGAAGTCAGCCACGTAGCGCGAGTTGGGGGCCTCATAGACGTCGGCGGGGCGACCGATCTGGACGATCTCGCCCGAGCGCATCACTGCGATCCGGTCGGCCGTGACCATGGCTTCTTCCTGGTCGTGGGTGACGATCAGGAAGGTCATGCCGAGTTGCTGCTGCAAGGCCATCAGCTCGAACTGGGTTTCCTCGCGCAGCTTCTTGTCGAGGGCGGCGAGAGGCTCGTCGAGCAGCAGCATCTTGGGCCGCGGCGCGATGGCGCGCGCCAGGGCCACGCGCTGGCGCTGACCGCCGGAAAGCTGATGGGGCTTGCGCCGCGCCAGGCCATCGAGCCGGACCAGGGCGAGCATCTCGGTCACCCGATCGGCGATCTGATCCTTGGGCATGCCCTGCTGTTTCAGGCCGAAGGCGATGTTCCGTTCGACGCTGAGGTGCGGGAACAGGGCGTAGGACTGGAACATCATATTGACCGGCCGTTGGTGCGGCGGCTTTCCCGCCAGATCTTCGCCGGCGAGGGTGATGCGGCCGGAGTCCGGGGTTTCGAACCCGGCGAGCAGTCGCATCAATGTGGTCTTGCCGCAGCCGGACGGGCCGAGCAGAGCGAAGAACTCGCCGGGATAGATGTCCAGGGAAACGCCGTTGACGGCGGTCTCGCCGTCGAACCGTTTCACGACATTCTCGAACCGAACCAGCGGCTTGGCCGCAGGATCAGCCCAGGGCGCGAAGGTCGAGCGAACCGCGCCGATGTTCAGGCGCGGGCGGGAGCGCTCGGTCATTGGCCCGTCTGCACCTTGGTCCACATGCGTGTCACGTCACGCAGTAGGGTCTGATCCTTGGCGGTGGTGACAAACAGGCGCTTGGAGACTTCCGGCGTCGGATAGACGTTCGGATTGTTGCGAATGGACTCCTCCACCAGCGGCGTCGCGGCCGAGTTGGCGTTGGCGTACTGGGTGAAGTTCGACGCCTTGGCGATCACCTCGGGCCGCAGCATGTAGTCGAGGAACTTGTAGGCGGCGGCTTTGTTGGGCGCATCGGCCGGGATCGCGAAGACGTCGAACCAGACCTGGCTGCCTTCCTTGGGGATCACATAGTTGATCTCGACGCCGTTCTTGGCCTCTTCGGCGCGGGTCTTGGCCTGAAGGATGTCGCCGGAATAGCCGATGGCCAGGCAGATATCGCCATTGGCCAGGGCCTCGACATACTCCGAGGAGTGGAATTTGCGGACGAACGGCCGGGCCTTGACCATCATGTCGGTGGCGGCCTGATAGTCGGCGAGGTTCTTGGAGTTCGGGTCCTTGCCCAGATAGTTGAGCGCGACCGCGTACATGTCCTCCGAGGCGTCCAGGTAGTAGACACCGCAGTCCTTGAGCTTGGCCAGGTTGGCCGGGTCGAACACCACGGCCCAGCTGTTGATCGTCACGCCCGGCAGGCGCTTGGCCACTTCCTTCACGTTGTAGCCGATGCCGATCGTGCCCCACATGTAGGGGACGGTATATTTCGAGCCCGGGTCGAAAGGCTGCATGTGGGCCATGATCTCCGGCCACAGGTTTTTCTCGTTGGGCAACTGGGCCTTGTCGAGAGCCTGGATCGCGCCGGCGGTCACATAGCGCGGGATGTTGTGATTGGACGGCGAGACGATGTCGTAGCCGGTGTCGCCCTGCAGCACCTTGGTCTCAAGAATCTCATTGGAATCAAAGGTATCGTACTGAACCTTGATGCCGGTTTCCTTGGTGAAGTCTTGCAGGATCAACGGGTCGATATAGTCCGACCAGTTGTAGATCTTGAGGGTTTCCTGCTTTTCGCCGCCCTGGCCGCACGCCGCCAGGCTCGTACTCAAGGTCAGGGCCGCCGCTACCCCAAGCGCCTTTGTCCAACCCATCGCACCAACCTCTCCCACCAGTAAGATCAGCAGGTTATACGGCCAGGGTTGCAGATTTTAAGCGCAAATGCGCGGAGAGACCCCAATGCCGCCCACTATGGCGATGATCGCGCCGATATTCATGCTCGTGGCCTCCAATATCTTCATGACCTTCGCTTGGTACGGGCACTTGAAGGTGGAGCATCGGCCGCTGTGGCTGCTGGTGTTGGTGAGTTGGGGGATCGCCTTCTTCGAGTACTGCCTGGCGGTGCCGGCCAACCGCATCGGGCGCGCGGTCTATTCGCCCGCCGAGCTAAAGACCATGCAGGAGGTCATCACCCTGGTCGTATTCGCGGTGTTCTCGGTGACGTTCCTGGGGGAGCGCTTCACGGTGAATCACATGATCGGGTTCGCGCTGATCGCGGCCGGAGCCCTGTTCATCTTCAAGGGTCCGTTCTGAAGCGGGAAAGGAACGCCCTGGCGCTTGGCCCTTTGGCGAACCACATGCGGCGCCCTATAAGCCGCCGCTCCTCCCCATTTCGAGAGACGTCATGTCCCGCATCCTCATCACCTCCGCCTTGCCCTACATCAATGGGATCAAGCACCTGGGGACGCTCGCGGGCTCCATGCTGCCGGCTGATGTCTACGCGCGGTTCCAACGCTCGCGCGGTCGCGAGACGCTCTACATCTGCGCCACCGACGAGCACGGGACGCCGACCGAACTGGCCGCCGCCGCGGCGGGCCAGGACCCCTCGACCTTCTGCCAGATCCAGCATGACGTGCAGTATGATCTGGGCCGCAAGTTCGGCCTGTCGTGGGATCACTTCGGCCGCTCGTCCTCGCCGCAGAACCACAAGCTGACCCAGCGCTTCGCGCGTGAGCTGTGGGAGGCCGGCTTCATCGAGGAGCGGATCACCCAGCAGGTCTATTCCAACGCCGACAAGCGCTTCCTGCCGGATCGTTACGTCATCGGCACCTGCCCGCACTGCGGCTATACGGCTGCGCGCGGCGATCAGTGCGAGAACTGCACGCGGGTGCTCGACCCCGCCGACCTGATCTCGCCACGCTCGGCGGTTTCGGGGTCCGAAGACATCGAGATCCGCGACTCCAAGCACCTCTTCCTTCGCCAGAGCGTGTTCTCCGACAAACTGCGGACTTGGATCGACTCCAAGAAGGGCGAGTGGCCGCTGCTGGTCACCTCCATCGCGCTGAAGTGGCTGGACGAGGGCTTGCAGGACCGCGGCATCACGCGCGACCTGGAATGGGGCGTGCCGGTCAACGCCTGGGAATGGGGTCCAAACCCCAAGGGCGAGACGCCAGACATCGAGGGCTTGGCCGGCAAGGTCTTCTACGTCTGGTTCGACGCGCCCATCGAATACATCGCCGCGACCTGGGAATGGGCTGACGCCCGCGCGGCCGAGGCGGGCCGTGGTCCTGCCGAAGACGCCGAGTGGGAGCGCTGGTGGCGCCAGCCCGGGGCAGCCGACGTCACCTATGTGGAGTTCATGGGCAAGGACAACGTGCCCTTCCACACGGTGGGCTTCCCCTGCACTCTGATCGGGGTGAACGAACGCCTGGAGGCTGACGGTTCATGGCGCCTGGCCAACAATGCGCCGTGGAAGTTGGTGGACCAACTCAAGGGCTTCAACTGGCTCGACTATTACGGCGGCAAGTTCTCCACGTCGCAAAAGCGTGGCGTGTTCATGGACCAAGCGCTTGAACTGCTGCCGGCGGACTACTGGCGCTGGTGGGTGACCGCCAACACGCCGGAGACCTCGGACGCCACCTTCACCTGGGAACAGTTCCAGGCCCAGGTGAACGCCGACCTAGCCGACGTGCTGGGCAATTTCGTCAACCGGATCCTGAAGTTCACCGAGACGCGGTTCGAGGGCGTGGTCCCGGCCGGCGGTGAGCCGACCGAGCTTGAGACCAAGCTCTATGCCGACGTCGACGCCAAGCTCGCCGAACTGACCGACCACCTGGAGAGCCGCGAGTTCCGCAAGTCGACTACGGCGCTGCGCCAACTCTGGGTGCTGGGCAACCAGTATCTGACCGAGGCCGCGCCGTGGACGGCGATCAAGACCGATCCCGCGCGCGCCGCCATCGTGGTCCGCACGGGCCTGAACCTGGTGGCCTTGTTCGCCAAGGTGTCGGAGCCCTTCATCCCGTTCGCGGCCGAGAAGATCGCCATGGGCGTGGGCGAGGAATTCCCCGGCGTCTGGCCGACCGGGCAGGGCGCTGCGATCCTCGACATCCTGCCGCCGGGCCGTAAGGTCGTGGCGCCGCAGGTGCTGTTCAAGAAGGTCGAGAACGAACAGGTCGTCGAATGGGTCGCGCGCTTCGGCGGAAGCGAGACCGAGTAAGGCCCCACTGTTTCGTCATCCCCTGGACCGTCTTGAAGACGACCGGAGGATGACGAGACTTGGCTAGGCCGTCCGCCGCGCGAACTTATCGCGCAGGAATTCCGCGCCGCTGACCAGCGAGATGCCGAGCAGGACCAGGATCGCGCCCAGCAAGAAGGGCGGCTCCAGCGGCTCGTTCAGGATGGCGACGCCGAACACCACGCCGAACAGCGGCGTCAGGAATGACAGGATCGAGAGCCGCGACGCCAGATAGTGGCGGAGCAGCCAGAACCAGACGACGTAGCTGATCAGGGTGATGACCACTGTCTGATAGCTCAGGTGCAGCAGGACCTTGGGCGTCAGGTGCATGTCGGTCTGGCCGATCAGCATGGCCAAGCCCAGCAAGGTCACGCCCGCAAAGGCGACCTGGTAAAACAGGGTCTTCACCGCCGGCGCTTCGGAGAGTTTCGATGCCCGTATCGCCACCGTGGTCAGCCCCCATGACAGGCCGGCGAGCAGTCCTAGGCCATCGCCCAGCAACATCTCGCGGCTCAAGCTTCCACCGCCCAGGAACGAAACCGCGATCCCGCCAAATGCCACGGCTACGCCCGTCCACTGAAAAGGAGAAAGCCGCTCGTCGGGGAAACGTAGCGGAAGCGCCAGGGCCGAGAAGATCGGGGCGCTGTAGAGGAAGACGACCAGATGAGAGGCGCTGGTCAGCACCAAGCCCTGAGCGATGAACAGGAACTCCGCGGCGAACAGCAGGCCGACCAGAAGCCCAGCGGGGAGGGAGCCGTCGGAGAACGCCCCGCGTCCCTCGCGGCCGATGGTCAAGGCGCCCAGCACAACCGCGGCGATCGCCGAGCGGACGCCCATCTGCATGATCGGCGCGACGTCGGCCGAGATCAATTTGACCGAGATCGGTTGAGACCCCCAGAGGACGCACAGCGCCACCATGATCGCGATGGCGAACAGGTCCAGCGGCTTGCGGGGGCTCATCAGATAGTCGCTTCCCCACGCAGAACCGGGACGCAGCCGCCACCGACCGTGGCGGTGACGCCGCCCGATGTCCGTTGCGCGGTGGCGTGCAGACGCGAGGGGCGTCCCATTTCCACGCCTTGGATGATGTCCCAGGCCCCAGCGTCTTTGGTCGAGAGCGAGAGCAGCAGGGCCGCGAGCGTGGCGTTGGCGCTGCCGGTTGCGGGATCCTCCACCGTGCCTGAGTTGGGCGCGAACATCCGCGCCCGCAGCTTGCCCTCGCTGTCATGGGCGTAGAGGTGCAGCGACAGCCTGTCTCCGAAGTGCGGGTAGTCCACCGCAGCCTGGCGGAAGGCGGCCAAGTCGGGGGCTGCGCGAGCAAGCGCTTCGGCTGTGACTTCAGCGAACACGAAGGCGACGCCGACCGACGCCTCGACGGGGCCGTGCTGGCTGACGATGAAGTCGCTGGGCGGCAAGCCGGCGCAGGCCGCGGCGACCTCCAGCGGAAGCCTTTCTCCGAGTTCCAGGGCGCGCGGCGCGGCGATGGTCGCGCCTTGCGCGGTCGCGTTGACGCCGACGATGCCTGCCGGAACCTCAAGGCGAAGCTCGCCGCCGTGGCCGGCCTGCGACAGCACCCAGCCGGTGCCGATGCTGGGGTGGCCGGCGAAAGGCATTTCGGCCGTTCGGTTGAAAATCCTTACCCGCGCGGTGTTGGCGGTGTCCTGGGGCGGCAGGATGAAGGTCGTCTCCGACAGGTTCATTTCCGCGGCCAGCGATTGCATCTGCTGGTCGGACAGCCCGCGTGCATCGGTGAAGACAGCAAGGGGATTGCCGCCGAAGCGAGTGTCGGTGAACACGTCGAGGGTGACAAAGGGATAGGAAGCCATGGGCGTCGCCGTATCAAGAAGGGGCCTCAGGCTTGACACAAGTTAGTTAGTTGGCAAAGTCCCAAAATGGATATCGCCGACCTGCTGCGCGCCTTGGCCAACGGGCGTCGGCTGCAAATTCTGAGTTGGCTCAAGGACCCGGTGGCGCACTTTCCGCCTCAGGTGGATGGCGACCTCGTCAAGGATGGGGTGTGCGCGATCTTCCTGGCTGAAAAGCTAGGCGTCAGCCAACCCACCTTGAGTGAGCATATGCGAGTGCTGGTTCAGGCGGGCGTCGTAAAGGCCACGCGGATCAAGCAGTGGACTTTCTATCGGCGCGACGAGGCGCGGATCAGCGCGGCGATGCGGCTGCTCTCGGAAGAGATTTAGCGCGTCTCAACCGAGCTACCTCTCGAGCGCCGCAATCATCTCTACCCGCGTCGCATGGCGCCCGCCCTCGAACTGAGCAGCCAGGAACGCATCGACGATATCGAGAGCCAGCCCTTCGCCCACCACGCGCACGCCAATAGAGAGCATGTTGGCGTCGTTGTGCTGGCGGATCATTCGGGCCGAGAAGGTATCGGCGCAGACGCCGCAACGGATGCCCCGCACCTTGTTCGCCGCCATCATGATGCCTTGGCCGGTGCCGCACAGGATGACGCCAAACCGGCAATCGCCAGAGGCGACGCGCCGGGCCGCCGCTTCGCCGTGAGCGGGATAGTGCGTGCTCTCCGCCGTCGTCGCCCCGATGTCGACAACCGTCCACCCCTGCGCGGCGATATGAGCGGCGATGGTTTGGCGGAGCGCAATGGCGGTGTGGTCGCTGGACAGCACAATGCGGTGGTCAGCTGTCATGAGCAGATCGGTCCGTTTCGCGAGTTAGCGGCGTGGCCGACTTCGATCAGGCGCTTCTGGTTTCGTCAATTTCGGTCTGCGTCCCGGCCTGCAGCGACGGCTCGCGTCCCTCGAACCACCGCATACGGTAGGCGTTAATCGCCGTTTCGCCGAGGCGGTCCAGCAGGCGGTAGTTGACGATCATTCCGACCGGCGCGCCGATCAGCGGCAGCATCTGGGCCATCTTCGCCAGATCAATGTAGTCGCGATACTCCTGTTGGAACCGGCGCCAGTCGAACTGGTCCAACGTCCCCACTTCCCGGGCGTCCCAGGCGGCCATCGTGGCGAAGACTTCCTTGCGATGGACGGGGCTCGAGAAGGCGAGCTGGAAGATCGCCAGGATGTACAGTCGCTCCCGGAAGTCTTTTCCCGAGTGGCCGTAGAGCGCGGCGATGTCGAACAGCAGCTTGATCTTCAGGCTGATGAGGACGGGGAAGTCTGCGGCCGCCATCAGGAAACCGCCGGCGCCGGCGACTCCGCCTTCTGCAGTGGCGGTGGTGCGGTAGAGGGCGATCTTTTCCAGGACCTTGGCCTCGCGCTGGGCAAGTGAAGCGCCCAGCAACGGAGCGGGCGTGGTGAGGCCAGATCCGCTCAGAATGCCCCGGGTCATCTGCTCGATCGTCGCGGTGATGACAGTGTGCACCTTTTCGGGAATGGCGCGATTGATCCGCTGTTGGACACCGCGCGTGGTGCGGTCCCACAGGTTTGGACCCGAGACGATCCTGGCCTGCCAGGCGGCGAGCTCGACCTGTGCGTCTTGCTCGTAGCGATCAGCGAGAGGGGGCGTGGCGTGGTTCATGACCCTCTTCTACTCCGAGGGCGCGCGATTTGACCCGGGCGATTGGCCGGGGGCCTCGCCGTAGATCGCGCCTACGTTCGCCTTGGGGGTGTGCGGCCCACGCAAGAGCAGCGTTTGGGCCGTCAGATGTCAGAATCCGCGCCGTAAAAGCTGACGTCTTCTGTTCATACAAAGCAACGAACTCGAAAAATACAATCGACAGGCGATTTTAGCGGCGATATGGGGTCAATTTCGTGGTTTCTAAAACGTAAAAATCCGTAACAAAAATAGTATCTTAGAGTATTTGGTCAGGCAGAGCAGCGCATATTTCGGTTTTCGCCGCCGCTATTGCTTGGAGGATTTGATAACGCTGATATGTTGGGTGGCGACATGGCTGGGCGCCGGGGGGCGCGGATTGAAGGAGCGGAGACGCTCCAGCGATGAGTGCTTGTCGTGTTTGGTGCTTGTGGCCGCTGGCGGGATTGCTCGGTGAGCTCGTTCGGCGACCGAACTACAACATTGAAAGTTCAGGGGTAATCTTATGAAGAAGCTAACAGTAACACTTGCTGCGGCCGCCTCGGTGCTGGCGTTCGCGGGAGCCGCGGGCGCCGCGCCCGTTGTCACGAATGGCACCATTCCAGGCGGCACCGCCGCTTTCGACGCCACCGTGGCCGGCGCAAACGGTGTCGTGGTCTTGGATGCACTCTCGGGTCTGAACCAGGCTTCCAGCTGGGACCGCGGCGCCTACACCATTAGCTCCACCGATGGATCAACGCGGTCTATCGATTCTGGCTACATCCCCTCCGGTGATGCGGTCGGGATCAGCCCTTACGCTCCGGCGGGCTCGTCGGGCCTGACCTTCACGTTCGATACGCCGATCAACGCGTTCGGTCTTGAGATCGGGGACTGGGCGACCTGCTGCTACACGTCGAACCTCTACATTGCGTTCGACGGCGGCTCCGTGAACCTGGTGGCTAGCGCCAACGACGCGTTCGATAACCCGGGCAATGCAGCGAACCTCGGGTTCTTGAACTTCATTGGTGCGTTCGACACGTCGAGCACCTTCTCCACGGTCACCTTCTATGGCGACGGCTTCGGCGAGTACCTCGTCGCGGGCGGCACCATTCGCTACGCGACCTTGGACATCGGGTCGGTCGGCGGGGTTCCCGAGCCTGCCACCTGGGCGATGATGATCATCGGCTTTGGCGGAGCCGGCGCCATGCTTCGCCGCCGGCGCGGCGTGCTGACCCTGGCCGCCTAGCGACCAGGAAGCCTGAAACGAAAAACGCCGCCAGCCTTCGAGGCTGGCGGCGTTTCTTTTGAGCGGCGGGGTGGACGGAGTTCTAGTGAACCGTGACCGGCGCCTCGGGATGGATGGCCATGAAGCCGGGGACAATCGCATTGTAGGAATCGACCCGACCCAGGTCGCGGACGACGTCTCGGTGGCCCTCCCACATCATGTGCAGGGCGACGTAGAGCACGATCACCAGGCCGATGTAGCCGATCCAGCGATAGCGATGCAGCAGGCGGGCGATAAAGCTGGCGGCCACGCCCATCAGGGCGATGGAGAGCAGCAGGCCAAAGACCATGATGGCTGGATGTTGGCGCGCGGCCCCGGCGACGGCCAGGACGTTGTCCAGCGACATCGACAGGTCGGCGATCAGGATCTGGATGAAAGCGGCGCGGAAGGTCTTGGGCTGCTTGGCCGCGACGGCCGCGCTGGGTTCGGTCGTCGGATCGGAGTCCATGGCCGCTTCAGCGGCCGCTTCTTCAGGCTCGGCCTGTTCGCGCATCTCGCGCCACATCTTCCAGCAGACCCAGAGCAGCAGCAGGCCGCCCGCGAACAGCAGGCCGACCACGCCCAAGAGCTGGGCCGTGATCAGCGCAAAGCCGATCCGCATGGTGACGGCCGCCGCAAGGCCCCACAGGATGGCCTTCTTCCGTTGGTCTGGGGGCAGGCCCGCCGCCGCCAGTCCGACGGCGACAGCGTTGTCTCCCGCCAGGACCAGATCGATCATCAGGACGGAGAGCAGGGCGGCGAGCGCGCCGGGCGCGAGAAGAGCGTCGAACATCGCCCATTGAATGCGACAGCCGTCGTCCGTCCGCAACCGCTTAGGCGCAGGGAGGACGCAGTTTTGTCGAGAGCCCGTCTTCTAGGGGCGGGTACGGGCCGATTCATAGAGTGCGACGGCCGCGGCCGCCGACACATTGAGGCTCTCGAACCCCCCTGGCATCGGGATCTTGGCCAATTCATCGCAGTGCTCGGCGACGAGTCGGCGAAGGCCTTCGCCTTCAGAACCTAGGACGAGGACCGTAGGGGCGCCGTCAAGCGCCTGGTCCAGGGTCTTGTCCGAGTGACCATCCAGACCCACGGCGCGCCAGCCGAGTTCGGCCAAGGTTTCGAGCGCGCGGGAGAGATTGACCACATGGGCGGTGTCGATCTGGTCGACAGCGCCGGCGGCGGCCTTGGCCAGGGCGCCGGTCAGTTTGGGCGCGTGGCGGTCCTGGAGAATGACGCCCGCCGCGCCGAAGGCCGCGGCCGATCGCAGGATCGCGCCGACGTTCTGCGGGTCGGTGATCTGGTCGAGCATGAGGATCGTGGCGCCGCGCTTGGGCTCGAAGTCTTCTATCGCCACCGCCTCGAGCGGCGGGATTTTCAGGGAGATACCCTGGTGGACGGCGCCCTGCGGTAGGTTGTGACCGATGAACTGACCATCGACGACCTCCAGAACCCCGATTCTTCCGAATCGCGACTCGACCTCCCGAGCCCTGTCTTGGGTGGCCAAAAGGCGCTGAGGGGCCGATCTTTTTTTGTTAGCAAGTGCGGCGCTGACGGCGTGCCAGCCCCACAGCCAATCGTCGAAACTGTTGTCTGGCTTGCGGTTGAAGGGTCTCGACCCTCCTTTTTTACCACTCTTCCAGGGCGCGTTGCGTTCGGGAGGGGAGGACACTATAAGACGCGCTCCAAATTGGGGACCGGGCAGGTTCTTCGCTTAACGCGGGGCGACTTGTCCAGGCTTCGATCTGGCTCTGAGCGCGCTGGGGGAATGTCCCGAGTGGCAAAGGGGGGGGACTGTAAATCCCCTGGCGTACGCCTTCGCAGGTTCGAGTCCTGCTTCCCCCACCACGCACTCAGAGCGTGAAATTTTAGGAGACTGGCGCGACCCCGCGCATCCTTCAGCGGCGGGTATAGCACAATGGTAGTGCAGCAGCCTTCCAAGCTGAGGATGCGGGTTCGATTCCCGCTACCCGCTCCAAACTCTGATTTTCTCAAACGCCGGCAGGACCCCCATGGCCAAGGAAAAGTTCGAACGCAATAAGCCGCATTGCAACATCGGCACGATTGGTCACGTTGACCATGGCAAGACGACGTTGACGGCTGCGATCACCATGACGCTGGCGAAGGCTGGCGGCGCTAAGGCGATGAGCTATGCGGACATCGACGCCGCGCCGGAAGAGAAGGCCCGCGGGATCACGATCAACACCGCGCACGTGGAATATGAGACGGCGAACCGTCACTACGCGCACGTCGACTGCCCTGGCCACGCCGACTATGTGAAGAACATGAT
>NZ_JAUXXE010000020.1 GCF_030681155.1 Phenylobacterium sp.
AAGGCCGCCGCCGCCTCGGGGGCCGCAGTGCAGACGACTTCGTAATCGTCGCCGCCAGAGGCCAGCGCACGCAGCGCTTCAACACGATCGTTCTGCGCCTCCAGCCACCTTCGAGCGGCGGCCGACAGCGGCAGTCGATCAAGGTCGATATCCACCGCCAAGCCGCTGGCCTCGGCGATGTGGCCGGCGTCGGCAATTAGACCGTCGGAGACGTCAGCCGCGGCGCTGGCATATTTGCGCAGCGCCTCACGCAGTTCGACGCGGGGCGATGGCAGCCGATAGCGCCTCGCGAGATAGCCATCGGGATCAGCCAACTCGCCACGCGCCGCCATCAGCCCCAGCCAACCGTCGCCAATCACGCCGGAAACGCAGAGAAGATCACCTGCCCTCGCGCCGCCCCGGCGAATCATCGCGCCGCTCGGGGTCCAGCCCAGCATGGTCAGCGACAGGGTCAGGGGACCCGGAGTCGCCACCGTATCGCCGCCCAGCAGCGTCAGGCCGTAGGCCTCGCCATCGAGGCGAAGGCCCTCGGCGAAGGCTTGGCGTTCAGCCCAGCCGAAACTTGGCGTCCATGCCGTGGCCAGAAAATAGCCGTAGGGTTCAGCGCCCTTGGCGGCGAGATCGGAGAGGTTCACCCGCAGCAGCTTGCGGGCGATCAGGTCAGGCGCCTCGCCGGGAAGGAAATGCACCCCCTCGACCATGGCGTCCTTGGTGACGATGAGGTCGAACCCTGGCCGCGACGGGATCACCGCCGCGTCGTCCAGCAGGCCAAGCGCCTCAGGGGCTCCTTTGGTCAGCGGGCGAAAGAGCTGGGCGATCTGCCCAAACTCATCCAACCCGCCAGCCGCGGGCGCCTCAGGTGCGGACATCGCGGGCCACCGCGTCCAGGGCCCCGTTCACGAAGCCGGGCTCCGGGCCCTCGAAGAACGACTTGGTGAGCTCGACATATTCGTCGATCACCACCTCGGTCGGGACATCCGAGCGATGCGCCAGTTCAAAGGCGCCGGATCGCAGGATCGCACGCACGGTGGCGTCGATCCGTTCCAGCCGCCAGCCCGAGGCCAGACGCTTGACCACGGCGGCGTCGATCTCGCGTTGGTTCTCGACCACGCCCCGGACCAGTTCGGCGAAGAAGCCCTCATCGGCGCTGGCCATCATGTCGCCTTCGGTCGCCGCGTCGCCCTCGACGCCGCGATCAAAGCGATGGTCGGCGAACTCGCGGATGACCGCCTCGACCCCGACGCCGGAGACTTCCATCTGATAGAGCGCCTGGATCGCGGCCAGACGTGCGACCGACCGCTGATTGTGGACCCGGCTCATCGAGCTTGGCCGAGCAGCTGACGCTTGAGTTCGATCATGTCGAGCGCAGCACGCGCGGCGCCGCCGCCCTTGTCGCCCTCGCTGGCCTTGGCCCGCGCCCAGGCCTGATCCTCGTCCTCGACGGTGAGGATGCCGTTGCCGATCGCCAGGCGCCTGCCGACCGCCAGGTCCATGATCCCGCGGGCCGATTCGTTGGAGACGATCTCGAAGTGATAGGTCTCGCCACGGATCACGGTCCCGAGCGCGACATAGCCGTCATAGCGTCGGCCGGTCGGACGGCTGCCGCCCTCTTCGGCGATGGCGATGGCGCCGGGGATTTCCAGCGCGCCAGGCACGCTGATGACGTCGTACTCGGCGTCATGGGCCGTAATCACGTCGGTCGCAGCCTTCAGCAGTTCGTCAGCGAGGTCGTCGTAGAAGCGAGCCTCGACGATCAGGATGCGGATTTTCTCTTCGAGCATGGGGTCCAGTCTCTGTTCAGTCCGACCCTTTAGGCCGTTTCTCGCCAGCGGGCGAGATAGCGGGCCAACATGTCGATCTCTAGATTGACCTTCGCGCCCGGCGCGAGCCGGCCCAGCGTGGTCACATCCCAGGTATGGGGGATCAGATTAACGCCGAAAACGTCATCCTCGACCTCGTTAACGGTCAGGGAAACGCCATCGACGGTGATCGAGCCCTTCGGGGCGATGAAGCGGTGCAACGGCCGGGGAACGCGAATTTTCACGCGGTGCGAGCCGCCTTCGGATTCGATCGAAACCACCTCGCCAACGCCGTCAACGTGGCCCGAAACGATATGGCCGCCTAATTCGTCGCCGACCCGCGCAGCGCGCTCCAGATTGATCGGATCGCCTTCCTTCCACGCGCCGAGGGTGGTCAGGCTGACCGTCTCGCCGGAAATCTCGACTGCGAACCAGTTATCGCCCTTCTCGACGATCGTCAGGCAGCAGCCGGCGTGGCTGATCGAGGCGCCCATGTCGATCGTCGATAGGTCGAAGCTGGTCTCGACCTCGAAACGCAGGTCGCGGTTGGTCTCACGGACAGCGCGAAGCCGCCCCACGTCGGTGACGATACCGGTGAACATTCAAATCCTCTCGTAACGCTCCCAGAGGTCGTCCCCGACCTCTCGGACTTCAATTCTGCGCAGGCGTGGGGCCTCGGCCAAGGCGCTCAGCGCCAGGGCGCCGATACCCGGCCGCCCCTCCCCGCCGATCACCATCGCGGCGCGAAACCACTCGATGCGATCCACCAGGCCGCAGCGCAAAAAGCTCGCCGCCACCTGTCCACCGCCCTCGACGAACAACCGCCGCAGCCCGGCTTCTGCCAGGGTTTCCACGACGTCATGCAACTCAGGCCGCTCCTCGCCGAGCGCCCTGACCTGCAACACGCGCACGCCAGCGGCGACCAAACGAGCCTCCGGCGGGGTCGTGGTGATCAGATAGGTGGGAACTTCACGCGCGGTCGCGACCAGCTTGCACTCGTCGGCCAGCCGCTGGCGGCTGTCCAGCACCACGCGAGCCGGCTGCTGACCGCTCCAGCCGTCCAGGCGCACGGTCAGTTCCGGGTCATCGGCCAGGGCGGTCTCCACCCCGACCAAGACGGCGTCATGCTCTGCCCGCAGCCGATGCACGGCCTCGCGCGCCTGCGCGCCGGTGATCCAGCGGCTCTCGCCCGAGGCGGTGGCGATGCGGCCATCCAGCGAGGTGGCCAGCTTGAGCGTGACGCTAGCGGCCATCCTCGTCGCCGTCGCTCAGCCCTTCTTTGCCCAGGAAAGTCGCGAACTCACCGGCTTCCCGGAAGTCGCGGTAGACCGAGGCGTAGCGGACATAGGCCACATCATCGAGGCCCTTCAGGTTCTTCATGATCAACTCGCCGACCGCCGAGGACGGCAGTTCGGTTTCGCCCATGCTTTCGAGCTGACGCACGATGGTCGAGATCATCTTCTCGATCCGGTCCGGCTCGATAGGCCGCTTGCGCGTGGCCAGGGCGATCGAGCGGGCGAGCTTGTCGCGGTCGAACGGCGTACGCCGTCCGGACCGCTTCAGGATCGTCAGCTCGCGCAGTTGCACCCGCTCGAAGGTGGTGAACCGGCCTTCGCACTCCGGACAGAGCCGGCGACGACGGATAGCCGCGCCGTCTTCCGACGGGCGGCTGTCCTTCACTTGGCTTTCGGCGTGGCCGCAGAACGGGCACCGCATGATCTAGCCCCTTCTGGCTAACCGGCCCCCCAGATACAGGGTCTAGCTGTAGATGGGGAAGCGTTTCGTGAGCGCCAGGACTTCGTCTCGCACCTTGGCTTCCACGGCCGAGTTATCGCCGCCCGTCGCGAGGCCATCGAGAACCTCGCCAATCCACGTCCCGATCTGGCGGAACTCGCCGGGGCCAAAGCCGCGGGTGGTGCCGGCCGGGGTGCCAACCCGCAGGCCCGAGGTCTGCATCGGGGGAAGCGGGTCGAACGGGATCCCGTTCTTGTTGGTGGTGATCAGGGCGCGTTCGAGGGCCACCTCGGCGTCCGAACCGCTGACGCCTTTCGGCGTCAGGTCGACCAGCATCAGGTGGCTGTCGGTGCCGTTGGAGACGATCTTGAAACCGGCGGTCTGCAGGCTGTCGGAAAGGGCGCGGGCGTTATCGACGACCTGACGGGCATATTGCTTGAACTCGGGCTTCAGGGCCTCGCCGAACGCCACCGCCTTGGCGGCGATCACGTGCATCAGCGGTCCGCCCTGCAGGCCTGGGAACACCGCCGAGTCGATCTTCTTGGCCAACTTCTTGGAATTGGTCAGGATCATGCCGCCACGCGGGCCGCGCAGGGTCTTGTGCGTGGTGGTGGTGACGATGTCGGCATGCGGGAACGGGTTCGGGTAGACCCCGCCCGCAACCAGGCCCGCATAGTGGGCGATATCGACCATCAGAAGGGCGTCGACGCTGTCGGCGATCTCCTTGAAACGGGCGAAATCGATGTGGCGGCTATAGGCCGAGCCCCCGGCGAT
>NZ_JAUXXE010000021.1 GCF_030681155.1 Phenylobacterium sp.
GTTGGTGGTGTCGGAGATTCCGGCGCTCGGAGTGAGTGTCCCGGTCCAGGTTACGCCGCCATCGCTGCTGGCCACGTTCAAGAGCGTTCCGTTGGCGATGTCCAGGTCGGCGCTGGTGAAGCCGCTCACCGCTTCGGAGAAGGTGATTGTCACCTCAGCTGTGTCGCCGACCTTCAACATTGCGTCGCTTATTGCGATGCCTGTCGCGGTCGGGCGCAAGGTGTCGATCACGTAGTTGCCGGAGTCGATTATCCCGGAGCCGAGTTCAAGCGTCCCAATACTCCGGGCCGTCGCCATGTCAAAGTCGATGTAGTTTAGGGAGCTCTGAAAATTCAAAGTGGGCGTGAAGGTCGCCGTGTAGACAAAATTGTCGGCTGTGGTCAGGTTGGCAAGGACGCCGCCGGAGTTGGTGAAGCCGGTTAGGCTAACCCCCGTGACCTCCTCGGAGAAGGTGAGTGTCACTGTCGCGGTGTCGCCGATTTTCAGCGCGGTGTCGTTGATTTGGATCGTGGCGGTGGGGCCGGGCATCACACACTCCAGAAAACTAGGCGACAAGCCGCGCCTGACGCAGTGCTATGCCGGGAAGTGTGGACGAAGTACTATTGTGCGTTGCAGAACTGCGGACGAATTCGGCCTCAGGTTTTCCGCATCCAGAACGAAGCCCCATAGAGATTGAGGCCTTCCAGCGGTCCCTGGCGCAGCATGGCGTCTGCGTGGTGTGACAGCTCCGGATCCTGGCCGACGAACCAGCAGGGGAAGAGGATCTCGAACGCGTCCCGCCCGAACAGCAGGGCGACGCCCAGCAGGTATTGCTCGTTCCACATGCGCGGAACGTGGCCGCTGACATAGTCGTCGGGCAGGTAGATGTCATGGATGTGGACGATCACGCCGGGCTTCAGGCGCGGCAGGATCTCCATGAAAAACACGGTCACGTCCGAGCCCTGGAACGACCGGTGCGATGAATCCAGGAACAGGATGTCGCCGGGGTTCAGGTCCTCGAACATCTCGACATTGCAGCGCTCAAGCGGCTTTCGCAGCACCTGGTCGCAGATGACGTCGATCTCGTTGCGGGGCTGCGGGTCGATCGAGATCAGCTTGGTGCGCAGACCGTAGAGATCGACCGCCCGGCGCGCGAACTTGGTCGAAACCCCTGAGCCGATCTCGACGAAGCGGTCCGGGTTGGTCCCGCGCAGCATCTGGGTCAGCGCCATGCCGTCCAGCGGCGGGAACCAGGCGTTCAGCCAAAAGGGCGTTCTGGTCTCGTATGTGCCGCCGAGCGGGATCTTGGCGAAGTCCTCCTGGATCTGCCCCATATCGGACAGGAACGTCCGGTAGGCGTCGCGGCCTGATCCAATCAGTTCGTCCAGCTCGCGGTGCGGCGGTCGGCCCGCGCCGTAACGCACCACCGAGCGGTAGGGATAGTCGACGACCTTGAACTCGTGGACGGCGCGCTCGCTCGAAAAGCCGAGATCGACGGGGATGTGAGTTCCGGCCTGTGAGGCTGCGCGGGCGTAGGCTTGGGCGGCGCCTTCGGCGTCGCCATGGCGTTGGAGGGCGGTGGCCAGATCGCTCCAGGCCGCGGGCGGGGCCTCGTCCTGCTCGGTGGCGGCGCGCAGCAGGGTCAGGCCTTCAACGGCCCGCCCCATCTTGAAGAGCGTGACCCCGAGCAGGCGCGTCGCGGTCGGGTGACCTGGGGCTGTCGTGAGCGCGCGCCGGAACAGCAACTCGGCATGGTTCAACAGGTGCTCGCGCAAGCGCACCGCGCCGATCTGGATATCGCTTTCGGCGGCGGCTTCAGGCATCGAAGACGTGTCCTGGTCCTAGGCGGGAATCGCCAGTTTCCTATGTCGGTAGCTGACATGCCATTCGTCCAGGTCGTCCAGCATGGTCGCGGCGAAATCCTCGGCCGCTCGCGCGGCCATGGGCAGGTCGATCGGCCTTGAGCGCAGGCGGTGGGCCAGGGCTTCCAGGCGTTCGGCGGTGGCCTCCGAGCGACCAGCAGCGGCGGCGAAGTCGCCCTGGCCGCGGATGCCGAACAGGGCCGC
Source organism: Phenylobacterium sp. (assembly GCF_030681155.1). GTDB lineage: Bacteria > Pseudomonadota > Alphaproteobacteria > Caulobacterales > Caulobacteraceae > Phenylobacterium. The sequence goes on from NZ_JAUXXE010000021.1 coordinate 2,046, forward strand.
GCCGATGGTTGGCAGACCGGCCGACAGCACGGTCAGCATCTTGCTCCAGGAGGAAATGATCTCGATGTGAAGCGTGTAGCCGATCAGGCTGAAGATCCCGACCAGCACCGCGCCGTAGAACAGCGCCGTCCCCACTCGGTGCAGACTGTGATCCAGGTGATGCATTCGCTCGGCGTTGGCGCGGTTGTAGGCGATCTGCGAGTCCAGCTCATGCAGCGCGACCTGTTCGGCCAAATCGGCGACCTGGGCGGTGCTGGCGAGGGCGGCTGGCGGGCCGAGCTGTCGCCACAGGGCTTGCGCGTACCAATCGCTCCACTTGGCTGCGCCAGCGGGGTTGAGGTTGAAGCCTGGCGTCGCCGCGCCCAGCAGCCGCAGACTGCGCAACGGGCGCAGCCGTTCGGCCAGATAGCGGTAGTCCAGCCAGCGACGGTGCCAGTTGGCGCGCGTGCCTTGGGCGGTGTTGCCGATCAGCGCCGCCAACACCGCCAGCTCCGACAGCAGCAGCCAGACCTTCGCGCCCGGCGCCAACAGACCGGTCAGGGCCAGCAAGACCGACAGGGCGGCGGCGGAATAGTTGAACACCAGGCCTCCGCGATAGGTCTGGGAATAGTGGTTGGCCAGGGCGTCGCTCCAGCCGAAGGCGTCCTGCAACTGGTCCAGCCCGGCCTGGGCCTCGGGCGCCGAGGCCGCCTTGCTCGCACGGAAGGCGCGCCAATCGGCTTCGGCCGCCTCGGCATATGGCCTCACGCGCGGCTGGTATCGCGTTACGGCGCGCGTACCGGTGAGGATCAGCAGGAACGGGTACTCCGGTCGCACGCGCCACAGATGCTGGCGTTCGGCCAGATAGGTCGCCAGGCTGGCCTTTTGTTCTGGGGCGGGCGGCGGCGCCAGCAGCCTGGTGACGAGTTCGCGGAGCTGCGGACCGTCGCAGGGGCGTCGCGGCGCGCCATGTCGGTCGAGCAGGCAGGGCGAGAGATGATCAAAGCCGGCCCATAGGATGGAGGCGGCCGAAACCCCGTCGGCCGGCAACCAGATTACCGGCACGCCCCGACGGATTGCGTAGTCCACGACCTCGGCTGTTCCCCCAGGCCCGCGCGCTTCGTCCCCGTCCCAGACCGCGATGATCAGGTCAGACTGCGCGGCGGTCACCTGTCCGGATAAGGCGTAGGCTTGATCGCCCTGTTCGCGCGTGGATGGCACCGACCATGAATGGCGGGTCTGGGCCAGCAGCCGGCGGAAATTGTCGGCGGTTTCGCCGGCGAAGTCGTGTGCGTACTCCTCGACCGCGAACGGCAGGACGGCGTCCAGGCTCCAACCCTGTTCCAACGCTACGGCGGCGCCGATCTGGTCGGCCCCCATCGCGAGGCCGGACAGCAGGGTGAGCTGCGGATCGGGGGTTTCAAAAACGTCGAGGTGGTCGGCCGCCACCGATCGCGCGTCATGAGCCAGTTCGCGCAGGATGATCTCGATGGACCGCTTCAACGGTTCCAGGGATTCCACAGTCAGCCGCCGGTGGCCGGTGACGCCCACCGTCAGTATAGGCCGGACGCGTGGAGGGTGCTGGCTGGCCAAGTCCCTGCTCATCCCCTTTGACTGCCGGCGACCAGCAGCGCGCATCCGTGGTCTCATGGCAAGGCCCGGCATGATGTCCCCTTCAGATCTGCGCACAGACCGCCGTCATGGATTTGGTGTAGCTGGCTTGCGGCCCCATAGTCTGGGCCAGGATCTTCAGGCCCTCGGCGCAATCGGTCCGGGCCTCGTTGCGGCGTCCCGCTCGGGCCAGGATGGTCGCCCGGTTGACCAGCAGGTCGCCGTGATTGGGATGGATCCTGCCGTAGCTGACGTCGTAATTGTGCTTGGCGTCGTCGAGGATCCGCAGCGCCATTTCGGTACGACCGCGCTCGGACTCGACCAGGGCCAGATAGACCTCGGCGATCCCGATCAGATAGTGCGGCCCGGCGAAGGCCTTCTTGTAGATCGCCACCGCCTGTTCCAGCGACCGCTCGGCCTCTACCAGCCGCTTTTGAGCCTGATAGATCTGGCCCTGCATCGAAAGCGCGTCGGCGATGATCGGATTGTCGGGGTCGAGCACCTCGCGCTCGATCTTGAGGGCGTTGGCGATCCGCGTCTCGGCCAGCGGCAGGTCGCCAGCGAGGAATGCGTTCTGGGCCAGGGCGAACCAGGTCTGGCCGGTCTCCATGTGGTGGTCGCCCAACGTGCTTCGGTTGAGCTTGAGCGCCTCGCCCAGTGACGTCTCGGCCGCGGCGAACTGGCCGTCGTCCGACAGCAGGTTGCCGCGCGCCTGCAGCACCGTCGCCAGCCGGGCCGGATTGAGCCCGGGCGACGTGCGGTAGACGGCCAGGGCGCGGTCGAAGGCGGCGATGCCCTTTGTTGTTTCTCCGGCGGCGGCGTGGATCATGCCCTCGGTGACGGCGGCTCTAACTCGCACGTCCGGCCGGTTGGCTGGGTCTGGTCCCAGCGTGGCCTGCGCCTTGGCGACCGTGGTCATCGCCCGGTCCAGTTGACCCAGCATCAGATAGGTCCCAGCCAGCGTCAGTTGAGCGTCGGCGCCGTCCGCCCCCGCCTTGGCGATCGCCGGCGCCGACCCCTCAATCGCCTGACGCGCCTCATTGGCCAGGCCCAGATTGTTGTAGGCCATCCCTAGGGTGGAGATCAGGCGGGCCAGGACCACGGGCTGGTCGGCCAACTCGGTGCGGGCGCGTTCGGCGCTTCGATCCAGGATCGAGAGCGCGGTGATCGTCCGCGGGTTCTGCGTCGAGGGTTCGGACAGCCGGAAGGTGTCGACCAGGTAGTCGGCTGTGGCGCGCGCGGTGGCGGCCTCGCGCTCGGCGACCTGGCGCTGCTGGTTGGCTTCGATCCGCCTGGCGTTGGCGTAGAAGGCCAGGCCTACGGCGAAGATCATCCCGACGACCGCAGCCGACGATATGATCGCCATACGGCGGATGCGCCTGTGGGTTTCGCGCTGGACCAGCGCGTCGAGCTCGACCCCCAGGAGACCAGCGGCCAGCTTCAGCTTCGCCAGCCGCTTGCCGTCGCCTTCGGGCCTGATGTCGGCGGCGATCGGCTCGGCCGGTTCGTTGGATAGCTCTCCATCCGGGCCGATCCGGAAACGTAGGCTGGGCGGGAAGCACTCCTGATCGGCCGTCTCCGGAGACGCCGAGGCGAACGGCTCGCCGCTGGCGATCAAGGCGAAGATCCGGCCCTCGCCGTGCATCCGCTTGAAGGACAGGATCTCCTGATCGACCCATCGGGACGCCGCCGCGGCCGGAGAACAGATCACCACCAGGAACTGCGAGGCGGCCAGCGCCGCAGTAATCGCGCTTCCTAGGTCGTCAGAGGCCGGCAGTTCGTCGCGATCCCGAAAGAGCGGCAGCAGCCTAGCCGGCGTGATCCCAAGGGAGGTTTCAAGGCCCACGAGCTTGGAGGGGACGCGATAGGTCTCCAGGGTGCGATGCAGCCAAACCACCACCGCCTTGTCGCGGTGGCTGTAGCTCAGGAATGCGCTGTATCGCGGCGCCAAGTGACGGGCGCGCCCGCTAGAGCGTCACTGGGTCGGCCCGTCGCCGCCTCGCCGCCGCTCCGATCAATCCGAAACCGACGATCATCATGGCCCAGATCGACGGCTCGGGAACCGCTGAAAGCGGCAGCAGCCGGAACGAGACCACCCCGTTCTTGAAGGTCGGAGACTCAAAGCGGAAGGGGTCGAACTCGATATCGTCGCTCGGGCCGGGACTGGCCGCTAAGGCTTGGCGCAGGTGAGGGCGTGAGGTGCCGCCGCGCCCTATCGGGTCGCCGAACGAGGAATAGGACAGTACGCACGTCCCGTTTTGAATCTCGAAGCATCCGCTGCGTGAGTAGGACTGTACGACCGTCTCGTAGGTGAGCGTCGAGGACTCTCCCGGCAGCAGCAAGGTGCCTGCCGGGAAACTCACATCTATGTCGGTGGCGTCCCACACGAAGCTGAACTCGTTCAGGTCTCCAGGCGCCGACACCATCCGAAAGCCGGAGAGGGCGCCCGCCGCATCATCCAGGTCGCTGACCAGGATGTTGGCGTTGCTAACAGGATCGTAGATGAGGCCCAGGCTGCCTTGGAGCTCATAGAGCGTCTGCCCGTCGCCACTGATGCGGAAGAGGAACGAGGCGCCCGCGATGTCCTCCGCGGCGCCGGGCTTGAAGTCCAGGAAGTTGCGGCTGTCTACTGCGGTGGGCGCCAGCGCCGAGCAGGTGTTGAGATTGTTCAGGCATTGGGCGTCGGTGAACAGCCCAAGCCCGGCCGGCGTGATGGTTGAGAGCAGGCTGGGCGTAACCGCCATCTGGCCGTCGTTGGTGAAACTGATGTCCACCAGGGTCCGCGATGTGACGTAACTGAAGGTCCCGCCGGCGGCGTTGCCATTCTGGAATTCAACGAAGTTAGGCTCGACACGAGAGGTGGCGGCGAAGCTGGCGCCTGACCCCCAGCTGCGGCCGCCAAGCGAGCCGTCGATCTGCGGCCCCAACACTTCATGGACGGTTTTCGAGCCGTCGGCGCCGGGCCTGAATTCCACTGTCGCGCTGGTGTGCGTGACCACGCCCGTAACCTGTGCTTGGACCGCTGTTGTGGCGAAGAAAGAGGCGCTGACGATCAGAAATACGGCTATTCGCACGGTCATTTTCCTCAGTGTCGAGGTAAATATTTCCTTACCGTTACTGAATTGTTGTCCATGGTCAAGCATTCAGCCTGACGATGGATTCTACCGGTCGAAGTTATCTCAGGGTTTTTATTGATGGTGAAACCAAGGGTTTCGCCTGATGAATCGCGCGATCGGGATTGAACCTGTTATCGATGTATTTGCCCGCCGCCCGGAGCATCGGCGCCGCCGATGTTTTGCATCGGAGTCGGAAAAATCAGGCGCTTGTCTCAGTGTGCACTGAACTCGAAGGACTCGATAGGCGATCGGGGATGTCGAAGATCAGCAAGCCAGGCTGTTCCAGGGGCAGCTGAGCCTCGACCTCGCCGGAGGGATTCAAGATGGCGGTCGGCCCCCACGAGATCTTCCCATCGCGAGCCCCGACGACGTCGGCGGATACCAACCAGAGGCCGGTCTCGCGACATCGTTCGCCACGGGCCGGATTGTGCCGATCCTTCCAGATCTCAGCCGTTTCACGCTGCATCATGTTGTTGGCTGGGCCGACAATCAGGGAGGCGCCTAGCGCGGCGACCTGCCGCGCGGCCTCCGGAAAGTTCATGTCGTAGCAAATATTGATGCCGAACCGCAGGCCGTCCGCCTCGAAGACCGAACTCTCCCGACCCGCATCGAATATCCGCTCGCCGCCCAGGAGGTGCGCTTTGCGATACCGGCCGATCAGGGCGCGGCCCTTCACCACTATGGCGGTGTTGTAGAGCCGGCCGTTCTCCACCTCGATCATGCCCATGACGAGCATCGGCGCGGTCTTCGGAAACCGCTCCAGCACCTCGGCGAATGCAGGGGAGGCGAGGTCGAGGGCGTTGCGCCGGGCCGGAGCCTCTTGCGTCAGGTAGCCTTGGAGAAAGCCTTCGGGGAAGACCAGCAGCGAGGCCCCTTTCGCCTCGGCCTGAGCGGCGAAGTCGGCTGCGGCGGCGAGCGCCGCGCCGATGTCTTCGCGGTATTCGAGCGTCTGGGCGGCGGCGATCCGGACGGACTTCATGACAGCTCGAAAGTGGAGAGCCGCCGGCGCGGTAGTCTGCGCCGGCGGGCTGGCTTTAGTTGGAGGCGACGGTGGCCTTGCCGTCCTGCTTGTAGACCACGCCGCCCTTCATCACGAAATCGACGTGCTGCAGTTCGGTGATGTCGGCCAGCGGATCGCCATTGACGGCGACGAGGTCGGCGAAGCGGCCGGGCTGAACCGAACCCACCTTGTCGGCGGCGCCCAGCAGATCGGACGCCGATTGGGTGGCCGAGAGGATCGCCTCCATCGCCGGCATGCCGGCGTTGACCATCAGGGCAAACTCCTTGCCGTTCTCGCCCAGCGCGGTGTCGGTGCCGAAGGCGATCTTGACCCCGGCGCGATAGGCTTCCCCGAAGTTGCGCAGAGTCTGCGGCACCACCACCATCGCCTTGGCCGCGGCCGACGGGTTCATCAGTTCAGGGTGCGTGCGGGCCAATTCGAGGGAGTTGGACGCCACCAGCAAGGTGGGGACGAGATAGGTCCCGTGCTGCTTGAACAGCTTGTAGCTCTCGGCGTCGGCGAACGAGCTGTGCTCGATGGAGTCCACGCCCAGCTTCACCGCCATGTCGATGGCGGTCTTGCCGTGAGCGTGGGCCGCGACCTTGAGGCCGAGGCTATGGGCTGTCTCGACGGCCGCCTTGACCTCTTCGGCGGTCATCAGTTCGTGGTTCGGATCATCGCCGATGCTGAGCACGCCGCCGCTGGGCATGATCTTGATCAGGTCGGCGCCGCGCTTTTGGTGGGCGCGCACTTCCTTGCGGACTTCGTCGGGACCATCGACCACCGAGTGGCCCCAGCCCGGGTGGTCCAGATCAGGGTCCAGGCCGTTGGTGGGGTCGGAGTGACCGCCGGTCGGGCCAAGGGGCTCCATCGCCACCCACATGCGGGGACCGACGATCTGGCCGCCGTCGATGGCGCGCTTCAGCGCAACGTCCACGCCGCCGCCGCCGCCGACATCGCGGATCGAGGTGAAGCCCGCCAGCAGCAGATTGCGGGCGTTGACCGTGGACGACAGCGCCGAGTCCAGGCTGGTGCGGGTCAGCTTGCGGGCGATCGGGTCGCCCTTGGGCTTCTGCGATTGGATGTGGGTGTGGCTGTCGATGAAGCCCGGCATGACGGTGGCGAGCGATAGGTCGATCACCTCGGCGCCGGCCGGGGTGACGAAGCCGGGCTCCACGGCGACGATCTTGTCGTCGGTGATGCGGATGGAGACTTGGGTCCGCGGCTGCTTGCCGACCCCGTCGATGAGCCGGCCGGCATGGACAACGACGTCCTTGGCCTGGGCGGGTGCGGCGACAAGGGCTAGGGCGGCGACCGAGGCCATGGCCGCGGCGCGGAACGGCGAGCTGATCTTCAAGGGACGAGACTCCTACTGGGTAATGCCGGCGCCAGGGGCGAGCCGGGGCGCTTCCCCACCGGCGTGGGGAGGGGGAACAGTCGAGGAATGTTGAAAACTAAAAGGGGCCGTTCACGCGGCGGGCGAGCCCGTCGCGTGAACGGTGAAGGCTGACTAGAACTTCTTGTTCAGGCTCATGCCGACGGTGCGCGGACGCACCGTGATGCCGTTGATCGTTCCAGCGCTGATCGCGCTTTGGTTCTTCAGCACGTAGGCCAGTTCGTCGGTGATGTTGTTGACGTAGAGATAGGCCGCCCACTCATCCGCCTCGACGCCCACGCGGACGTTGGCGAGCGTGTAGTCGGGGATTTTCTGCCTGAAGGCGTTGTTCGGGCGGAATTCCGAATAGCTGGAGCCGACATAGTTGGCGTCGAGCCGGGCCATGCCGTCCAGGGTGTCGCTGAGCGGCCAGGTGTACTGGACCGCCACGCCGGCGGTGGCTTTCGGGATGTACGGGATACGGTCGCCTTCGCGGCCTGGCGCGTTGACGTCGGGGTTGATCTGATCCTCGACCAGCTTGGCGTCGCTGAAGCTTGCGTTGGCCTGAAGCTGCAGGCCGTCCATCGGGTTGAGGAAGGCCTCGATCTCGGCCCCGCGCACCCGGGCGGCGCCGGCGTTGCTGATGAACGAGAAGGCGCCGTTCGGCGTCCGGCCGCTGACCTGCATGTTGTCCCAGTCGATCTGGTAGACATCGAAGTTGAGGGTCAGGCGGTTGTTCCACCAGGCCGTCTTCGCCCCGATCTCGTAGTTGACCAGGCTGTCGGACGAATAGGGGGTCAGCGCGCCGGGCAGGCCGATGACCTGGTTGGCGCCGCCTGGACGGAAGCCTTCGGCGGCTTGGGCGTAGACCATGATGTCGTCGTTCACCTCGTAGGAGGCGTTGAACTTGAACACCCAACCGTCTTCCTTGGAGGAGACGGTGGTCGGCGGGGTCACGCGCGCGCCGATCAGGTCGAGACCGATGGTGGTCTCGCCGACGATCTTCTTCTCGTACTTGAAGTAGCGGGCGCCGGCCGTCAGCGTCAGCTTGTCGGTGACCTCGTAGGAGCCTTCACCGAAGGCGGCCGTCTGCTTCAGGCTGTCGTCGATGGTGCGGACAGTCGAGATGCGCGCCGGCGAATAGGCTATGCCGGTGGCCGGATCGACGCCTTGCTGCTGGCTGAGGATGAACGCGTCGCGGTCTTCCGAGAACAGCCCGACAGTCCAGTTCAACGCGCCGTCGCCGTTCGAGGACAGGCGAAGTTCGTTGGTCCAGGTGTCGACGTCCTGCGGCTGGTGCAGGGTGCTAGGCGTGTGGGTGTTCACATAGGCGTTGTAGGTCGCGAACTCGCCCGGGCCGCAAGGCAGGCCGCCGTTGCGCGAGGCGCAGAGGGCGGGGTTGTTGCGCAGGTTGCTGATGAAGTTGCTGACGTCGGTGGTCTGCAGCTGGCTACGCGAGTACTTCGAGGTCACCCCGGTTAGGGTGCCCCAGCCGAGGTCCCAGCGACCGGTCAGGCTGTAGATGTTGTAGTCGTCGAACAGCGGCAGTTCTGCGCGGGAGGTCGAGACGTAGTCGCCGGCCTTGACGCTGACCAGCGAAGACGCCCCATCGGTGCGCTGGACGAAGGCCGCCGCATCGATGGTCAGGTTCTCGGTCGGCTCGAAGCGAACCAGCAGTCGGCCAGCCCAGGTGGTTTCGTCGTTGACGTTCTTCAGGCCGAGATAGGTGTTGTCCACGTAGCCTTCGGCCTCGCGGTAGAACAGGACCGCGCGCGCGGCCAGCTTGTCCTCGACCAACGGCACGTTGACCATGGCGTTGGCCTCGTAGCCCATGCCGCCTTCGTTGGTGGAGAAGATGTTGCCCTCGACCGCACCTTCATATTCGTAGATGGGCTTCTTGAAGATCACGCGTACCGTGCCGGCCATGGAGCCGGAGCCGTACAGCGTGCCTTGCGGGCCGCGCAGCACTTCGACCTGCTGGACGTCGAACATCTTCAGGTCGGGCGAACGGGCGCCGCTGTCGCTGGTGGTGCCGGGCGAACCGCCGACCGGGACTTCGTCATAATAGACGCCGACCTGGGCTTCACCGGCGCCCTGGATGCCGCGGATCACAATGCGCCGCGCGCCGGGGCCGCCATCGACCAGGGTCAGGCCGGGCACCGCCTTGGCGTAGTCGCTGATATTGTCGACGCCCATCTTGGCCAGGGTCTCGCCGGTGACGGCGGAGATGGCGATCGGCGTGTCTTGAAGAACGGTCGAGCGCTTCAGCGCCGTGACGACGAGTTCTTCAACCTGCGGACCGCTCGCGGCGGTCCCTTGAGCCCAGGCGGTCCCGCCGCCTGTGACCAGCAGGGCTGAGCCCAGGGCCGTGGCTCCAAGCAAGCGCGTGCGCTGCCTTGTAGTTTTAAGTTTGGTCATGTAATCCCCCGCGGCGACGCTCTTAAATGTGGCGCGCGGGCGATTAGTTTCATCTGAAACTAATCGTTGCAACAGCAGAGTTTCAGGATTTTCGAAAATCCTTCTTGCTGTGTTCTTTGGGCCATCTTCCAGGCGCAGTGCGCCTTGTGGACTCTGTCCCTAATTGGTGTTGGGCGTCGAAATTCAACGCTTCAACCATCTCATTAGGTCTGCGCGTATGCTGTCTCAGTGTTGATGGCGGGGTAGTAGAGGGGCGCGTGACTGCTCGCGGCGGGCGGGCCTAGTCGAGTTCCTGGACGCCGCCGCCGCTGACCGTGATGACCTGGCCGGAAATCCAGGCCGAGGCCGGGGAGGCCAGAAACAGCGCCGCATACGCCATGTCGTCGGGTTCGCCGAGGCGTCCCAGCGGGGTGTGTTTCAGCATCGCCTTCTCAATCTCGGGATTGAGCACGCTCTTCAGCGCGGCGGTCTTGGTTGCGCCCGGCGCAATCGCATTGACCCGAATTCCCTTCGGCCCGAGATCGAAGGCGATGTTGCGCGTGAGGTGGTTTTCGGCGGCCTTGGACGAGCCGTAGGACGCCATGCGGAAGTTCTTGTTCTCGCCCGCCATCGAACTGATGTTGATGATCGAGCCGCCGCCCGCCTGTTCCATGTGGGGCGCACAAAGCTGGGCCAGCCGGAACACGGAAAAAACGTTGAGCTCGTAGGCCCTGACGAAGTCGCTCATCGGCATGTCGAACGGCTTGGGACCGCCGCCGCCGGCGTTGTTCACCAGTATGCTGACAGCGCCGAAGGCTTCAACTGCGCTCGCCACCAGACGTTCCAGGTCGCCGTCGTCGAGAACGTTGCAGCGCGCCGCGATAGCCTGGCCGCCCGCCTGACGGATTTGCTCGGCCGCCGCCTCAGCGGCGACCTCGTGCAGGTCGCTCACCACCACCTTGGCGCCGGCCGATGCGAAAAGTTCGGCGATCGCCAGACCGATGCCCGCGCCGGCGCCGGTGACGATCGCCACGCGATCATCCAGGCGGAACCTGTCGGGGTCGAATGTCATCGCGTTTTCCGCCTGTGCTTGTCATGCAAACGCCAGGCCGCGAAACGCAGTTCCTTTCAGGTGGAGAGGCGGGCGATGCCGCCCGCCCTCAACTACCGCTGTTGGTCGACGTCGCGGACCGCGCCGCGCGCGGCGCTGGTGGTGAAGGCGGCGTAGGCACGCAGGGCCGTGGACACCTTCCGTGTCCGGCCGTGGGCCTTCCAGGCTTTGTCGCCCAAGGCCACCATGGCGGCGCGCCGTTCAGCCAGCACCGCGTCGGGCACCTTCAGTTCCATGGTCCGGCTGGGGATGTCGATCTCGATCCGGTCGCCGTCTTCGACCAGCGCGATCAGACCGCCCTCGGCGGCTTCCGGCGAGACGTGGCCGATCGACAGGCCGGAGGTGCCGCCGGAGAAGCGCCCGTCGGTGATCAGAGCGCAGGCTTTCCCGAGGCCCTTCGATTTCAGATAGCTGGTCGGGTAGAGCATCTCCTGCATCCCCGGCCCGCCGCGAGGCCCCTCATAGCGGATCACAACCACGTCGCCAGCCTTCACCACGTTGGTGAGGATGGCGCTGACCGCCGCGTCCTGGCTTTCAAACACCCGCGCCGGGCCAGCAAAGACCAGAGAGCCTTCATCGACCCCTGCGGTTTTCACGATGCTGCCTTCAAGGGCGAGGTTGCCGCTCAGCACGGCCAAGCCGCCGTCCTTGGAGAAGGCGTGTTCCACCGAACGGATGACTCCGCCCTCCCGGTCGAGGTCGAGTTCCTTCCAGCGGCGGGCCTGGCTGAAGGCCACCTGGGTCGGTACGCCGCCCGGCGCGGCCTTGAAGAAGGTCTGCACCTCTTCGCTGTTGGTGCGCGCGATGTCCCAGCGATTCAGCGCGTCGGACAGGGTCGGGCTGTGGACGGTAGGCTGGTCGGTCTTCAGCAGGCCGCCGCGGTCCAGTTCGCCGAGGATCGCCATGACGCCGCCGGCCCGGTGGACGTCTTCCATGTGAACATCGGACTTGGCCGGCGCCACCTTGGACAGGCAGGGCACTTGACGCGACAGGCGGTCGATATCGGCCATGGTGAAGTCGACGCCGGCCTCATGCGCGGCGGCCAACAGGTGCAGCACCGTATTGGTCGAGCCCCCCATGGCGATGTCCAGGCTCATGGCGTTCTCGAACGCCTCGAAGCTGGCGACCGAACGCGGCAGCACGCTGGCGTCGTCATTTTCGTAGTGGCGGCGGGTGATGTCGACGATCAGGCGACCGGCTTCCAGGAACAGGCGCTCGCGGTCGGCGTGGGTGGCGAGCACTGATCCGTTGCCTGGCAGCGACAGGCCCAGCGCCTCGGTCAGGCAGTTCATCGAATTGGCGGTGAACATGCCCGAGCAGGAGCCGCAGGTGGGGCAGGCCGCGCGCTCGATGGCCGCCACGTCGGCGTCGCTGATCGACTCGTCGGCAGCGGCGACCATGGCGTCGACCAGGTCCAGGGCGACCTCCTTGCCGTTCAGCACCACCTTGCCGGCCTCCATCGGGCCGCCGGAGACGAACACCGTCGGGATGTTGAGGCGCAGCGAAGCCATCAGCATGCCGGGCGTGATCTTGTCGCAATTAGAGATGCAGACCATGGCGTCCACGCAGTGCGCGTTGGCCATGTACTCGACGCTGTCGGCGATCAACTCGCGCGAGGGCAGGCTGTAGAGCATGCCGTCGTGGCCCATGGCGATGCCGTCATCGACCGCGATGGTGTTGAACTCCTTGGCCACGCCGCCGACCTTTTCGATCTCGCGCGCCACCAACTGACCCAGGTCCTTCAGGTGCACGTGCCCCGGCACGAACTGGGTGAAGGAGTTCACGACAGCGATGATCGGTTTGCCGAAGTCGCCGTCCTTCATTCCGGTCGCGCGCCACAGGCCGCGAGCGCCGGCCATGTTGCGGCCATGGGTGGAGGTGCGTGAGCGATAGACCGGCATGACGGATATCCAGGTGATGACGGGCCTCGATACCCTGTCGCTCAACGGCTGTGAAATATATTAGTGTGCCTCGATTGGGTCGCTGGGAGTCTGAGTGATGGAAGTCCGGCAACTGCGGCACTTCGAGGCGGTGGCCGAAACCCTGCATTTCGGGCGCGCGGCCACGCGGCTCGGCATGACTCAACCGCCGCTTAGCCAGTCGATCCTGACGCTGGAGCGTGAGCTGGGCGCGGCGCTGTTCGTTCGCACAAAGCGCAGCGTCGCCCTGACGCCCTTTGGCGAGCAGTGGCTGGTCCATGTGCGCGCCGCCTTGGCCAGCGTGGCCGCCCTGCCGGACCTCGCCAAGCGGCTGCGCGATGGCGACGCCGGACGTCTGGAACTCTCGTTCGTCAGCACGGCCGACTACAGCATCCTGCCCGATCTGGTCCGCCGCTATGCGAACCTCTACCCGGCCGTCGAGATCGCCCTGACTGAGGCGACCAGCGACGTGCAGATCGCGGCCTTGCTGGAAGGCCAAGGGCACGCCGGTATCATCATCCCTCCGGCGAGCGGGGAACTGCCAGAGCCGCTGAGCTATCGCCGCCTGGTGTCTGAACCGCTGGTGGTGGCCGCGCCTGAGAGCTGGATCGACGAGGGCCGCTTGCAGCTCACGGAGGATCAGTTGGCGCCTGAGGCGGTGATCGGAGCTCCCTTGATCATCTTTCCAAGGCGCTCGGCCCCGGCGTTCTACGACCTGGTGACCGGCTACTTCGCCGCGCACGGCGGTAAGGCCCGGATTGTCCAGGAGGCCATCCAGATGCAGACGATCATCAGCCTAGTCTCCGCCGGTATGGGCATCGCGCTTGTCCCGGATTCGCTGCGCAGTCTGGCGCGCAAGGGCGTCGCCTATGTGACCCTGCAGAAGGGCGCGCCATCGCTCGAAAGCGGCGTCGTCTGGCGGCACGGGGACACCACTCCGACGCTCGAACGTTTTCTCAATGTGGCGTTGGACGCTCCGGGGGCGTCTTGACGCTGGCGGCGTCGCGGCGTTCTGGATCGCAGCTTGAGGCGTTCGATCGATCGCGGGAGCGGCCATGCAACTAGGCGCGATAATCCTGAGCGGCGGAGCCTCCAGCCGCATGGGCGTGGACAAGGCGGCGATGGACTGGCTCGGCCGCCGCGCCGTGGACCGGGTGGCCGATCTTGCATTCGAGGTCGGCGCGTCGATCGTCGTCACCGTCGGTACCACTGACTATGGCCTGCCGGTCGTCGTGGAGGAGACGCCGCTAGGCGGGCCCGTGGGGGGAGTGTTGGCGGGGGCCTTGGCCTTGCGCGATGCTGGATGCGACCGCGCCCTGGTGCTGGCCGTCGACGCACCGAGCCTGACGGTGCTGGATCTCGCGCCGCTGCTCGCCTCCGGTGCATCATGCGCCGCCTATGAGGGCCTCCACCTTCCGCTTGTCGTGACGCTCGCGGCCCTGCCATCTGACGCCCGGGCCGATTGGTCGATGGCCCGACTGGCGGAACGGGCCGGCGTAGCGCGGCTCGCGCCATCGAGCGACGCGCGGGCCAGACTTAGGGGCGCGAACACACCCCAGGAACGCGAGATCCTGCTGGCCGATCTGGCCAAGAGGGAAGGCGCCCAAGATCGCGGCGCCGGCTGACTGCGAATTGTGCGTTTAAGCGTTGCTGTGCCGCAAACGCGTTGAAGCATTCTGCCTTGGCGCGTGGGCGCCCACTAGTCCGGCCGTATGCGCGTCTTGGTCATCGATCCTGACTCCGCCCGAGCTGCGCTCGTGGCCGAAGGCCTGGCGGGGGTCGATCCGCTGGAGGTGCGCCATCGGCCCTCTTATGACGAGGCCGAAGCCGCTGCATTCGCGCCCGACGTTGTCGTGGTCGCGACCGAGAGCCCTGACCGGGACACGATCGACAGCCTGCGGGACGCCAGCCTAGCCAATCCGCGACCGGTGGTGATGTTTGTGGATCGCTCTGAACCGGGATTGGCTGAGGCCGCGGTGCGCGCGGGGGTGGCGGCCTATGTCGTCGATGGCCTGGCGCCAGGTCGCGTGCGCGGGGTGCTGGAAGTCGCCATGAGCCGCTTTCAGCTCATGAACCAGCTACGCAAGGATCTCGACAAGGCCAAGGCCGATCTCGCGTCGCGCAAGACCATCGAGCGCGCCAAGGCGCTGCTGATGAAGGAGCGCGGCCTGGAGGAGGAAGATGCCTACAAGCTGCTGCGCAAGCTCTCGATGGACACTGGCCGTCCTCTCGGGGCGGTCGCGGCCGACCTGCTGGCTTTCGCCGGCGTGCTGAAGGGAGATGCGTCGTGACTGGGCTGGTGAAGCTGGGCTTCATGCCGCTGGACGACGCCGCGGGCTTGATCGCCGCCAAGGCGCTCGGCTTCTTCGCCGACGAGGGGCTGAATGTAGAACTGTCGCGTGAGGCGTCGTGGGCCACGATCCGCGACAAGGTGGCGGTGGGCGCGCTCGACGGCGCCCACATGCTGGCGCCCATGGTGCTGGCCCAAAGCCTGGGGATCGGCAGCGAGGCGACCCCGATGATCGCGCCCTTGGCCTTGGCCACTGACGGTGCGGCCATCACCCTTTCGACGCGGCTGGGCCTCGGCGCCGGTCCAAGCGCAATCGGCCTTGCTGAGTTGGTCGCTCAGCGGCGCGAGATGGAGTCCAGCCCGCTGACTTTCAGCGTGGTGTTTCCGTTCTCCACCCACAACTACCTCCTGCGGCTATGGATGGCGCAGGCGAGCCTGGACCCTGACCGGGACGTCCGCATCGTGGTGGCGCCGCCACCGCGGATGGCCGAACTGTTGGCCGGTGGCGTGATCGAGGGTTTCTGCGTGGGCGAGCCCTGGAGCGCCGTGGCGGTCGATGCGGGGGTTGGGGTTGTCGCCGCCCGAGCCGCGGCCATAGCGCCAAGAGCGCCGGACAAGGTCTTCGCCACCACCCGCGCCTGGGCGGGAGAAAACCCAGAAGTGCTTCAGGCGCTTTTGCGGGCGTTGCTTCGGGGCCTTGAGTGGGCGGACGCGCCGGAGAACCGAAAGACCCTGGCGGCGCTGCTCGCCGAGCCGGCCCATATCGGCGTCCCTGCCGACCTCATCGCTGCGGGCCTGCGCCACGTGGTGTTTCACCGGGACAGTGTGGCGCGCCCCGAACCTGTCCAGGCTGGGTGGCTGATCGCCCAGATGCAGCGCTGGGGACAGGTTCCTGCAGACGCGGACCTTGCAGCAGCTTTGGCGGTCTATGCCCCCGAAATGCACGATCGGGCCGCCGGCTTAGCTTGAAAAGCAGTCAGCGCCCAAAATCGGGCGCCTAGTTTTTGCGCTGCAACATGAAACCATGTCGGCGTTCCGTCGGCGGATGATGACGACCGGCCCGGCGAGTGACCTGCTGGTCTCAGGCCCAGGACAACGGCGTTCGCGGCTTCTTGGAACGGCTCGATGAAGAGCCCTCCCAAAACCCTCGGCGACGCCGCCGCTTCCGTCCAATCCGTACGGGGCTCATCCGATGCTGAATCGCTCATTCCTGAAGGCCGGGCATACGCCCACCCTTCTGTCCGCGTTCCTCTATTTCGACCTTAGCTTCATGGTCTGGGTGATCCTCGGGCCGCTGGGCGTCGCGATCGCCAAGGACTTCAATCTCGATCCCGCCCAGAAGGGCTTCATGGTCGCCGTGCCGGTGCTGGCGGGCGCGCTGCTGCGGCTGGTCGCGGGCGTCCTGGTCGACCACATCGGTCCCCGGAAGACCGCCATCATCGCCCAGCTGACCGTGCTGGCCGGCCTGGACGCCGACTGGCTGATCGGCATCGACAGCTATCACAAGGTCCTCGCCCTTGGCCTGGTCCTGGGTGTAGCCGGCGCCTCGTTCGCCATCGCCCTGCCGCTCGCCTCGCGCTGGTATCCGCCGGAGTTCCAGGGTCTGGCCCTGGGGATCGCCGGGGCCGGCAACTCAGGCACGGCCCTGGCGGCCCTGTTCGCGCCGGGCCTGGCTCAGGCCTACGGCTGGAACAATGTGATCGGCCTGGCGTGCCTGCCGCTCGCCGTCGCGTTCGTGACCTTCCTGATCTTCGCCAAGGACGCGCCGAACCCGCCTCCGCCCAAGGCGCTGTCGGAATACCTGGACGTCCTCAAGACCCCGGACGCCTGGTGGCTGATGCTGCTCTACAGCGTGACCTTCGGCGGCTTCGTGGGCCTGTCCTCGTCGCTCACCATCTACTTCAACGCCGAATACGGGCTGACCCCGGTGACGGCGGGCTTCTTCACGGCGGCCTGCGTCTTCGGCGGCTCGTTCCTGCGGCCAGTGGGCGGAGCGCTGGCCGACCGGTTCGGCGGTGTGCGAACCCTCAGCGTGGTCTACGTCCTGGCGGCCCTCGGCCTCGCCCTCGCCAGCTTCCATGCCCCGAATGTGTGGTTCGCCTTCTCCGTCCTGCTCTTCAGCATGATGGCGCTGGGCGCCGGCAACGGCGCGGTGTTCCAACTCGCGCCCCAGCGTTTCGGCAAGGAGATCGGCGTCGTCACCGGCCTGGTCGGAATGACCGGCGGGGTCGGCGGCTTCTACCTCGCCGCCAGCCTCGGCTGGGCCAAACAAGCGACCGGTTCCTATCAGGCCGGCCTGCTGGCCTTCGCCGCTCTCGCCCTGGTGGCGTTGGTTTGCCTGACGGGGGTCAAGGCGCGGTGGCGCAGGACCTGGACCGCGACGGCGCCGGCCGCCGGCTCCCCCTCGCGCGTTTGATCGGAGAGACCCTGATGGCCAAGGAACGACTGATCGTCGTCGGCAACGGCATGGCCGGTTGCCGCGCGGTGCAAGATGTCTTGAAGCGCGATCCCGATCGCTACGAGATCACCATCTTCGGCGCCGAGCCGCGGGTGAACTACGACCGCATCATGCTTTCGCCGGTGCTGGCCGGCGAGAAGACCTTCGCCGACATCGTGATCAACGACGAGGCCTGGTACCGCGACAACGCCATAACCCTGCATGCGGGCCGCGCGGTGCAGGTGATCGACCGCGAGGCGCGCGTGGTGCGGGCCGAGGGAGGGCTGGAGGTCGGCTATGACCGGCTGATCCTGGCGACGGGCTCCGATCCTATCCGCCTGCCGCTGCCGGGCGGCGACCTGAAGGGCGTCGTCACCTTCCGGGACCTGGACGACGTCGAGGCGATGGTCGCCGCCTCGGCCCAGACGGGCGCTCGCGCGGTGGTGATCGGTGGCGGGCTACTCGGCATCGAGGCGGCCTACGGCCTGGTGCGTCGCGGGATGGCCGCCACGGTGGTGCACCTGGTCGATGTGTTGATGGAGCGCCAACTCGACGCCTCGGCCGGCTTCCTGCTCGCCGACGCGCTGGCGACGAAAGGCGTGGCGACGGAACTGGGGGCGGTGTCCGAAGAAATCGTCGGCGTGAATGGCCAAGTCACCGGCCTGAAGCTCAAGGACGGCCGCACCCTGCCGTGCGATCTGCTGGTCATGGCGGTGGGTATTCGCCCCAACACGAACCTCGCCAAAGCGGCGGGGCTGGAGATCGGGCGCGGCCTGATCGTTGATGACCAGATGCGCACCTCCGATCCCAGGATCTCGGCGGTGGGCGAATGCGTCGAACATCGCGGCCAATGCTACGGCCTCGTCGCCCCGATCTGGGAGATGTGCAAAGCCCTGGCGGCCGGGCTCACCGACACCGCCGGCGACTATGCGGGGTCGGTGCTTTCCACGCGCCTGAAGGTCTCGGGCGTCGACGTCTTTTCGGCCGGGAAGTTCGCCGGGGGCGATGGCTGCGAGGACATCGTGTTCCGTGACGCCGGGCGCGGCGTCTACAAGCGCGTCGTGATCGAGGATGGCAAGGTCGCCGGCGCCGTGCTGTTCGGCGATGCCGCCGATGGCGCCTGGTACTTCGATCTGATGCGCCGGAACACGCCGGTGGCGGAGATCCGCGAAACGCTGATCTTCGGCCAATCGGTGACGGAGGGCCTTCGAGGTCTGGACCCTAGCGCGGCCGTTGCGGCATTGGCCGATAGCGCCGAGGTCTGTGGCTGCAACGGCGTGTGCAAGGGCGCGATCACCGGCGCCATCGTCGAGCAAGGCCTCAAAACGCTGGAGTCCGTCAGGGCGGTCACCAAAGCTTCCGCCTCGTGCGGCTCCTGCACCCCTCTGGTCGAAAAGCTGCTGATCCTCACGCTCGGGGATGGTTTCCAGGCCCAGACGGGACCCAAGCCGGTCTGCGGCTGCACCCATCACGGCCATACCGAAGCCCGGCGGCGTATCGTGGCCGAAGGGCTGAAGTCGATGCCCGCTGTCATGCAGGCGCTCGAATGGACCACCCCCGACGGCTGCGCGAGTTGTCGGCCGGCCCTGAACTACTACCTCATCTGCGCCTGGCCCGGCGACTACCAGGACGACAAGCAGTCCCGGTTCATCAACGAGCGGGTTCACGCCAACATCCAGAAGGACGGCACCTATTCCGTCGTGCCGCGCATGTGGGGCGGGATGACCAGTTCCGACGAACTGCGCGCCATCGCCGACGTGGTCGACAAGTTCAAGATCCCCAGCGTGAAGGTCACCGGCGGACAGCGGATCGACCTGCTCGGCGTTCAGAAGGACGACCTGCCAGCGGTCTGGGCCGATCTCAACGCGGCGGGCATGGTTTCGGGACATGCGTACGCCAAGGGCCTGCGCACGGTGAAGACTTGCGTCGGCACCGACTGGTGCCGGTTCGGGACCCAGGACTCGACCGGCCTTGGCGTACGGCTCGAGAAGTTCATGTGGGGCTCGTGGACACCGGCCAAGGTCAAGCTCGGCGTGTCGGGCTGCCCGCGCAACTGCGCCGAGGCGACATGCAAGGACATCGGCGTGATCTGCGTCGACAGCGGCTATGAGATCCATGTCGGCGGCGCGGCTGGCCTGCACATCCAGGGCACCGAACTGCTGACCAAGGTCGCCACCGAGGAAGAGGCGATCTGGACCATCTGCGCCGTCACCCAGGCCTATCGCGAACAGGGTTGGTACCTGGAGCGGATCTACAAGTGGATGGCCCGGGTCGGCCTCGACAGCATCCGCGCCCAAGTCGAGGACCCGGCCGCACGTCGCGCGCTCCATGACCGCTTCGCCTATTCGCAGCGGTTCTCGCGCGTCGACCCATGGGCCGAACGTGTCGCCGGACGCCACACCGAAGAATTCAATCCGCTCAGCCGTCGCATGGAGTTCGCCACCGCATGAACGTTCTCGTGAAGGACCCGATCGACTGGATCGACGTCGGTGCGATCACCGACATCCCCTCGCGCGGCGCGCGGCGCGTGCCGACGCCAACCGGCGACGTGGCGATCTTCCGCACCGGCGACGGCAAGGTGTTCGCCTTGAAGGACGCCTGCCCGCACAAGGGCGGCCCGCTCAGCCAAGGCATCGTCCACGGTCACGCTGTGACCTGCCCGCTGCACGCCTGGTCCATCGATCTGGCCACCGGCGAACCGATGGGCGCCGATCGCGGCAAGGGCTGCACGCCGGTCGTACCGTTGGAGGTCCGCGAGGGCCGCCTGTTCCTCGGCCGGATCTGATCCATGACCGGCGGCGCTGAAACCCGGAAGAGCACCTGCCCGTACTGCGGGGTCGGTTGCGGGGTGTCCGGCCGCGCCGAGGGGCGAGCCCTGACGCTGACGGGAGATGACGCCCATCCGGCCAACCAGGGCCGGCTCTGTTCCAAGGGCGGCGTCTTGTCCGAGACCGTCGGCCTGGACGGCCGGCTGTTGTTCCCGACGATCCGCGACCGCCGCGCGACCTGGGACGAAGCCACGGCGCTGGTTGCTCGCCGGTTCTCCGAGACCATCGCCAAGCATGGGCCGGACTCTGTCGCGTTCTACGTTTCCGGCCAGTTGCTGACGGAGGACTACTACGTCGCCAACAAGCTGATGAAGGGGTTCATCGGGTCGGGAAACATCGACACCAACTCCCGGCTCTGCATGGCGTCGGCGGTAGTGGCCCACAAGCTGGCCTTTGGCGCCGACCTGGTGCCGGGCTGCTACGAGGACCTCGACCTCGCCGACCTCGTGGTCTTCGCCGGCCATAACGCCGCCTGGACACATCCGGTGCTGTTCCGGCGGATGGAGGCGGCGCGCGCCCGGGGGCAACGCCATGTGGTGATCGATCCGCGCCGCACCGACACTGCAGAGGTCGCTGACCTGCATCTGCCTTTGGCGCCCCAGACCGACGTGCGGCTTTGGAACGGCCTGCTGGCAGATCTGATCGGCCGCGGGGCGATCGACCGTGACTACATCGCCGCCCACGTATCGGGCTTCGCGCAGGTCGAGGCGGCGCTGGCGGCCGACGATCAATCGCCCTCAGCCGTCGCCGCCGATTGCGGCCTGGCGCTCGCCGATCTCGAACGCTTCTTCCAGATTTTCGCGCAAACGCCTCGGACCGTCAGCCTGTTCTCGATGGGGTCGAACCAGTCGGCCCAGGGCGTCACCAAAGGTTTGGCGATCCTCAACGCCCATCTGGCCACCGGCCGGATCGGTAAGCCCGGCGCCTGCCCGTTCTCGATCACTGGCCAGCCCAACGCCATGGGCGGACGCGAGACTGGCGGCATGGCGACCACCCTGGCCGCCCACATGGATTTCGACGAGGCGGCGCGCGCGCGGGTCGCCCGTTTCTGGGGCGCGCCGCGGGTCGCCGAGCGCCCGGGCCTCAAGGCTGTCGACATGTTCGAGGCCGTTGCCGACGGCAAGATCAAGGCCCTGTGGGTCATGGCCACCAACCCCGCCGTCAGCATGCCAAACGCCAGCGCGGTCCGCGCGGCGCTGGCCGCCTGTCCGTTCGTGGTGGTCTCCGATTGCATGGCCCGGACCGACACCACGGCCTTCGCCCATGTGAAGCTGCCGGCCCTGGCCTGGGGCGAAAAGGACGGCACGGTCACCAATTCCGAGCGCCGGATTTCGCGGCAACGGGCGCTGATGGCGCCGCCGGGAGAAGCCCGCGCCGACTGGAGGATCATCGCCGATGTCGGCCGCGCCATGGGCTACGCCGACGCTTTCTCATGGCGCGCTCCCATCCAGGTGTTTCGCGAGTGGGCGCGGATGACCGCCTACGAGAACGACGGCCGGCTGTTGAACCTCTCGGGCCTCGTCGGGCTCACCCCCGACGCTTACGATGACCTGCAGCCGGTTCAATGGCCGGTGACGGGGCAGGTCGGTACACAGCGGCTGTTCATCGACGGGCAGTTCCAGACCCCTGACGGCCGGGCGCAAATGCTGCCCACGCCGGCGGCAGGTCCCGCCCAGGCCACAAATCCGGCCTTTCCCCTGGCGCTCAACACCGGACGGATCCGCGACCAGTGGCACACCATGACCCGCACCGGCCTGGCGCCAGGCCTCTGGCGTCACGCCCCCGAGCCGTTCGTGGAGATCCATCCGGCCGACGCGCAGGCGCTTGGCGTCGCCGACGGCGCTCTGACCCGGGTTCGGACCGCTCAAGGCGAGGCGGTGGCCCTCGCCCGCGTCACCGACCGCCAGCGCCCTGGTTCTATTTTCATGCCGATGCACTGGACTGAGGGCTACGCACCGTCCGGTCGCGCCAATCCCCTGGTTGCTCCGCAGGTGGATCCGCGCTCGGGCCAGCCGGAGTTCAAACACACGCCGGCTCGCGTGCGCCCCTATCGCGAGACCTGGCGTGGCTTTCACATCTCACGCGACGCGTTCGCCCCGCCGGCCCATCTGGACCTCGTCTGGCGGCGGATACCGCAGGACGGTTGCCACCTCCACGAGTTCGCAGGCCGTGGCGACGCGCAGGAGCGCCAGGCTCTAGCCAAGCTTCTGCTGCACGGCGCGACGGGCGGGGCCCTTCGCTATGAAGATCCGGCCGCCGGCTCCCTGCGCGAGGCGTTCATGGATGGCGAACGACTGGACCGGGTGCTGTTCACCACTACCTCCGGCGCGCTGCCGCCCCGCGCGTGGTTGGCGGAACTATTCATCGCGCCCAGCCTGACGACCCAGGACCGCGCCGCCCTGCTGATCGGTCGCGCCCCGGGCCGGGCGGCGGACACCTCGCCCGTCGTCTGCGCCTGCCGGAATGTCCGGGGCGCGGCCATCGCCCGGGCGATCGCGGCCGGCGCCCATGATGTCGATGCGGTCAGCGACGCCACCGGCGCTGGCTCAAGCTGCGGCTCCTGCCGCCCCGAGATCGCCCGCATCCTGTCTGCCACCCCGCGAACGGAGACCCTCGATGCCGCCTGAAGCTCGCCTCGGAACCGTGAAACTAGTCGGCGCCGGGCCTGGCGCCGCCGACCTTCTGACCCTGCGCGCCGCACGCGCCATCGGTTCAGCCCAGGCGCTGCTCTACGACGCGCTGATCTCCGAGGAGGTGCTGGCCCTGGCCCCGGCCGCCTGCCTCAAGATCCAGACCGGAAAACGCGCCGGCCGGACGAGCATGAAGCAGGAGACGATCAACCGCCTGATGCTCCGCTTGGCCCAACGGGGGCTGGAGGTGGTGCGGCTCAAGGGCGGCGATCCATCGATCTTCGGCCGGGTCGGAGAAGAGCAGGCATTCCTCCACGCGTACGGCGTGGCGACCGAGATCGTGCCGGGCGTCACGGCGGCCAGCGCCGCGGCCGCCCAATTCGGCTTCCCGTTGACCCATCGCGGCGAAAGCCGGCGTCTGCTGATCTGCACCGCGACGGCGGCCGGCGGCGGCGCATTCGACATCGGACAGCGGGCCGCCGAAGCCGACACCACGCTCGCGGTCTATATGGGGCGCGATCAGGTTCACGACATCGCGCGCCGGCTGATCCGCGACGGCCGCGCGCCCTCGACGCCTGCGGCGGCTGTAGAGAACGCCGGCCACGCCAATGCTCGCGCCATCTGGAGCACGTTGGAGGAACTGCCAGGCCAGCTCGATGCGGCGGCGCCCAGCGGGCCTGTCCTGCTGCTGATCGGCGACGTCACCGCCCGAGCGGCCGCCAGTCCGAGCCACCGCCGGGAGCCTCAGAGGAGCGCCATGTCATGAACGACGCCCAATTGTTCGAGTTCGAAAGCGACTTCGTCGCCAGCCTGCGCTGCGTGCCGATGGCGGTTCGCTTCAAGTTGGACGCCTGCGGGATCAAGCTGACCCTGCGCCAGTGGAGCAGGTTCACACGAGGCGACCGTCAGGACCTGTTGATGGCGGCCTGCGAGGGCCCGGCGGAAATCGAGGCCTATCGTGCTGCCCTGGTCGCGCTGATCGCCTTGCGCGCCGCAGAGCCCGCCCGCGCCTTGACCGAGGCGCCCTGCGGGGCATGGACTGACGCCGATCGCGTCCCGCCGGCGGTCGTTCAGCAAGCGCATCTAGTTGGCTTGGCGCCTCCGAGCCGAGCGGAGTGGGCCCGGCTCACGGAGCTACAGCGGTTCGTGCTGATCAAGCTGACAAGGGACAAGCACGACAATCTGAACTTCGCACCGGCGATGATCGAGTTTGGGATTTCCACGGATTCAGGCGTGTGGGCGCCACCTGTAAGGACCAATGTTCGGGGAACTCAGACTGATGCTCTGCCTTCGTCCGCATCGCGGCTGTAACGTCTGCCTGGCGGACGTATGCGGTGGTAGAGGAGGATCGCACCGATGACGCCAAACACCGAGATCGGAACGAATAGTAGGTCTATGGCGCCGCGCAGGATGTGGTCCATTGGAGGCTTTAGATAGTCTCGGCCGTCCGGTTTCAGTTCAGGACCGGTTCCCAGAAATCGACCACGGGCGATGTGGAGAATCTTGCCCGCCGCGTCTTTGGGACGCGTCAGCAACAGGGCGTCGCCACCAACACGCACCCACTCACGTTGCCGGAAACTCCGCCACGGCCGTCTTCCCTCGGTCTTGCCCACGAGCCGGGGTCGTTCGAGGCCGATCCGTTCGCCAGCGATAGGATCAATGCGGTGGCCGACTATGCACGTCGCCGGCAAATATTCGCCTGCAGACCATTGTCGGAACGGGCATCCAGCCGGCGTTGTATAGGGCGCGGCCGCGACCCGGAGACCTGGCGCTAAATCCCGCGGTGGGGATGTCCGTTCGATCTGCATGGATCTGCTTCGCAGGGCTTTGCAGTGTCGCGAGCGCCCCAAAAGCAACCGCGGCGGTGATGATGATTGGGTTGCGCACGCCGGGCTAACGGGCGGACGACTTAAGGCGCGGCGGCATCAGAGGCGCGGCGCGAACTGCGTCAGGCCGGCAGGAAGTCCTCCGGTCTGCTCGCAAATGAAATTCAACATGGCGCGCTCATTATCGTCGAATTCGCCGTCGCGACCAATTTGATCGAGCAGCCACGATGCTTCGTCCGACGTCAGCACGGCGGCCTCTGCCTGGGCGGCTCTCTTGGTTTCCTCTGCGGCCCTATAGGCATCCTCCTCCGCGGCGCCCGCGCCTGAGAAACCCGCAAATGTTCGCCGCACGATTTCACTGAGGCCGGCCGGTCCTTCACGAAGCCAAGCTTCGCGGCGGATCGCTTCATCGCGGCTGGGCGCCTGATAGCCCTTCGCCACCAGCACGGCATGGCCGATGGCTTGGGTGAACAACAACCGCCAGCCTTGCGCATTTGGGCGGCCACGCGCGCGATCGTTCAGTCGGAAGACGAGCTCGGCCTCTTGTCGAGATACGCTGGCCGCGCCGCCCTCGCCGCTGAAGGCGAAGAGGACGCGGCGCAGCAGCGTGACTTCCTCCTCGGTAATCGTGGGGCCGGCGCCTGCTCGATCCGTCACCGCCGATTCCACATAGTGGAGCACGACCGCCGTCAGGATGGGCGGCGCCTGCTCGGCCGCTTCCTGAACACGAACGAGCAGTTCCAGTTCAGTCGAGCCCTTCAAGCGCCCGTCTCGAGCCACCTGCTGCAACAGCCAAGCGGCGTTCGCCTGGTCGATGTAGCCTGCGGGGTGTTGTTGGTGGACAACGAAGTCCGTCACCGCTTCGACAAAGAACTCTCGCCACGTCTCCGATGACGAATTGGCCGCATCGTTGATGCGAAACAGGAGCTCGGCCTCCTGCTGACCTATGACTCCGTCGGCATAGATCAGCCGCCGCGCCGCCAATGTGTCGTCGGAGGTAAGGCTGCATTTGGCGGCCAATGCTTGCAGCAAATCAATTCGGTCTGTCATCGGGCGCTCCAAGTCTCGGAGCAACCTAGGCGGGTCTTCTTACCGTCGCTCTAATGCGAGCGAGGTCTAAGCTCGGACAAGAACCGCCCGGCTCGACGGCTCACTTGGACCGTGCGTGACTGGGATCGGCGATCACGCTGCAGGTTCCTTCATTGCGCGGCAGGTTGGACGCGCCTTTCGCGCGCCAATAGCCTACGCCGGTCGTGTGATCGACGCCGATCTTGTAGATGATGCTGGCCGAAGTGATAGTTGCTTCCAGCCGCTGGGCGTCTGCGCTGCAGGCGAAGGCCTCGCAGAGGCTCGGCCCGAATTGGTGTTCGCTCTTGTCCCACTCGCTGAAGCTTCCCGGTGCGATGCGGAAGATTCGCGGTCCGCTTGGAGCGGCGGGCGCCGATCCCTCAATTCCCATTGGCGATGGGATATCGCAGCTGAGGAAGCGGGGCGATTGGGCCCACGCGGCGGAGGCCTGTAGCGCGGCGCAGCCGCCAATGAACAGTAAGATCGGGAGCTTCATGGCGCAGCACCTTTCGAGCCTGCGACCAAGGTCGCAGCCGAGACCTAGTCGAGCTATCAGGTTGATTACCTAGGTTTGGGACTCATGGATCAGAGGCGGCGTCAGGCTACTTAGCAGCGGCGACATTGGTCTTTTCCCAGGCCCGGACCCTGGTGCGGGCCTGATCGAACAAGCGCTCATGGTTGCAGAGTCTGACATTGGCGCTGGCCTCCGGGGTCAGCTTCGCCCAGAGCGGCTTGTAGCTGTCGTATAACGAGTAGTACTTCGCCGGATCGGTGGGGCCTACCCAGTCCGTCCCGAGCAGAAAGCGCGTGGGGTGCCGATTGAGAAGATCGGCGGTCGCGGCGACCGTCTGGTCGTTGCGCACGATGTACTTGGCGACCTCGTCCCATGAGATGTCGAAGTACACGTGCTTGAGCTTCGGATCGGAGAGGATTTCCTCCAGGAACTGAAGGTGCTGACTGGGCGGCTGGACGATACGTCCCAGCCCGGTATGCGCCCAGATGATCGTCGTATTGGGGTGACGCGCAAAGACCGCCTTGGCCTGTTCGAAATAGCCGCGCTCCTTGTCCTTCTTGGTGAAGGGCATGACGATGTCGTTGTGCAGGATCACGACCAGGCCGACCTCGCCTGCGAATTCCAGTAGCCGGTCGAGCGCTGGATCCATCAGGCTGGCCGGTCCGCCGGCAGTCTTCGAGGATACGAATTCCTTGTGGATCGTGAACTCGCCGATGCCTTCAAATACGCCCGGATAGGTGGTGAGCACCCGCCGCACATGATCGGCGGCATACATGTCGGCGGGATTGAAGCCGGTGATCATCGGATCGAAACGCGCCCGCTTGGCGGGCGGCAGCGCCAGGAAGGCCTCGGCGATCACCGCGTCGGTGAACGAGTAGTAGTAGAGCGGGGCGTCGCTCTCCAGATAGTAGGTCGGAGCGAAATCGCCGGTCAGGGTGTGGGACCACTCCTGCTGCAGCGGGATGCCGAACAGTGTCGCACGCGGCACCCGGTCGCCCATGATCTCCAGCAACTTGGCCGGCGTGGCGCCCTCCTGCACATAGTTCGTCATGTGCAGGTGGGAGTCGTTGAAGTCGCCCTTCGAGGCGCATGATTGGGCCTGTGCGGCCGACCCGGCCATCAGGCTGAGAGCGGCGGCGAGGGTTGGGGCTAGGTGGGCCACGATCGTTTTCCCTCGCCGCATCATGGATCCGCCTAGACCGGGCGGACGGAATATGGATTTCCGTCCAACGCGTTGGAGATGTCGGTAATCGCGCGTTGACCGCGTACGCTGTTGCCGGCGGCGTCCAGGGGCGGTGAGAAGGTGCCGATCCCGAACTTGCCCGGCGAGACCGCGATGAGACCACCGCCCACCCCGCTCTTGGCCGGCAGGCCGGTATGGAACAGCCACTTGCCGCTGTCGTCGTACATGCCCGCCGTCGCCATCACCGCCAGGATCCCCGCGACGTGACGGTTTTCGATCACCTGCTTGCGGGTGATCGGATTCTTGCCGCCGTTGGCCAGGGTCGCGGCCATGACGCCAAGATCCTTGGCGCTCACGGCGATCGAGCATGCTCGGGTGTAGAGGTCGACGGCCTGGGCCGGGTCGCCTTTGAAGCGTTCATAGGCCGACATCAGCATGCTGATCGCGCGGTTGCGCTGATTGGTGTCGGACTCCGACTTGTAGACCTCCTGGTCGATGTCGAGCTGGCGTCCTGCGAAGTCGCTGTGGATGCCCAGGATCTTGCTCCAGACCTCGTCCGCGCTCGCGCCGGTGACGTTGCCAACCGTCGCGATGGCGCCTGGATTGACGAAGGGGTTCATCTCCTTGCCACGGTACTGTTCGACGGCGTTGATGGAGTTGAACACTTGGCCGGTGGCGTCGACGCCGACCGAGTCCTCGATCAGTTTGTCGCCGGACTGCTGCATCACCAAAGCCATGGTGAAGACCTTGGAGATCGACTGGATCGAGAATTTCGGCTCGATATCGCCGACGGATGCGGTTTGCCCCTGAGGCGTGGTGAGGGCGATGCCGAAGTAGGTTGAGGGGACCTTGGCGAGCGCCGGAATGTAGTCGGCGTTCTTGCCTTCGTTGAGGCCTCTGTATTTGGCGTGCGCCGCGCGGACGGCGGCGTCGACCGCGCCCGATGCCGCGGCGCCTTGCGCCATCGCCGCTGGCGCGGAAGCCGCCAGGCCGAGGAAGGCCAAACCCTTGGCCAAGTCTCGGCGGGAACTCCGAATTTCAGGCATAGGTGTCACCTTTCGATCGCCGCTTAGCGGAAGTCGTTGCTTGAGAAGTTGTATTTGAACGAGAACTGCACGCGGTAATCTTCGCCCTCAGCGCCGTCCTTGTCTTCGCGGTTACCCCACAAGAACTCGCCGCCCATCAGGATCTTGTCGGACGGCGTGTAGAGGAGGTTGACCGAGGCGTACTGGGCGGTCTTGAAGGCGGTCGGTTCTTGGAAGTTGGTGTTGTCGACCTGGACGCGGCTGTAGCCGATCGAGGAGCTGAACTGGTCGTTCCAGTAGTGATCGTAATAGGCCATCAGGCCTAGAAGCGGCACCACGTCGCCGCGTAGGCCGAAGGGCGGAACGCCGGGGACCGGCGGTGTGACCACTTCGTCGGCTTGGGGCGCCAGATCGGTGCCGCCATCGTTCATGTAGCTGGCGATGCCCTCGCCGTAGACGGCGCCCAGGTGGATTACGTCCTTTTCAAACACCTTGATATTCGAGGTCAGGTTGATGCCCCAGCCGACCTTGCTGTCCGACGGTTCGTTGTTGGGCGTTCCAGCGGTCTCAAATCCGACGCGGCGAAGAATGCCGGCGGCCTGGACGTGTCCCCAGTCGCCGGTGTAGCGCCACTGCGCGGTCAGATCGGGCAATTCTTCGTCGCCTTGCAGGCTTCCGGCGATGTCGGAGTCGAGCAGCCGGATATTGCCCGGATCGATGTCGTTGCTGGGCTGCTCGATGGCGATTGCGAACTGGTTCGCGCCGGTCTTGTAGGTGTAGCGGATCTGCGGATTGCGCAGGAACACCATCCCGTTCGGACCCCAATAGTCGATCGTGTTGGGGAAGGTGTCGCCATCCATGAACAGGCTGTTGGTCTGGCCTGCGAGGATCGGACCCCACTCGCCATAGGCGTGGCGCAGGCGGAACGTCGTCTGGCCGGCGTCGCCGCCGACGCCAAACAGGTCGAACTCGAAGCGAACGAAGAGGTCACGGCCGCCGACCGGCTGCGTGGCGCGGACGCCAAACCGAGATTGTCGGACACTGATGATACCCTGGCCGTCGTCGCCGAAGATGCCGTCAACGGTCGGGATCTTGGAGGGACGCAGCGTGGCGTCCCAGGCCGGATCGACCCGCTTGAAGTCCTGGATGTAGTCGACCTGGGCGAACCCGTAGATCTCGAACGATCCGCTGCTTTCGCCGCCCGAGGATGACGCTCCCGCCAGGGAAGAAGGCGGGGCGGCCACAGGGGGGGCGCCAGTCGCGGCGTTGAGCCGGTTCTGCAGGTCGGCGACTTTTCGTTCGCGCTCAACGGCCTCGGCGCGCGCTCGCTCGGCGTCGGCGCGCATGGCTTTCAGTTCTGATTGTAGTTGCGCGGCTTCTGCAGCGGAAAGAGGCGGGGCCGCTTGCGCCAGAGCCTGTCCACCGGACAAGAGCGCCGCGACAGACACTGCGCTGGCTAGGGCGGCTGTCGTGCGGCGCGAAATCGGGTGTGGCGGCCAGGTACGAAGACGCATGCACATCTCTCCTGATGAGGTGTCCTCGAGGACACCAAACATCGCGGAGGCTGAGCCTGATTGGTCAAGCTACCTATAGGGGGATTTACTGAGGTGAAGCCGAATTTTCACTGACGGTGATTCCAAGTCCATCCGGCATTCCCTGTGACACGTCGGGTTGTCGGGTCGAATTCGCGCCTTCGTCTCAGGTGAATTACCGACATTGATCTAAGAGACTACTCAATCTCGATCAAACCCAATCGACACCGGTATTTTTGGCAAGCCACTATCTCGCAACCTTCACCAAGGGCGGCGGGAGTGGTTCCGGGGATGAGTGGTCATTCAGAGCATGTGGCCGGAGAGCGTCCCGGCGCGAGTGCGTCGGGCCGGCTAGGACTTTGGCTTTGCGCCGCCGCGGTCGGCGCGCTCTGGTCAGGGATGGCGCAGGCCCAGACCGGGTCTGCAATCGACGCCGCGCAGCGCCAGCGCGTCGAGCAGCAACTCAACGAGATCAAGGCGTCCCGCCAGGACATGGCGCAGCAGATGGGCGACATGGACGCCCGCATCAGAGCCCTGGAGGTCGAGTTGCATGGCGTCGCCGCGCCACCAGCGGCTTCTGTCGCGGCTCCTTCCCCGGCTCCGACTTCGATCGCGGCCGCGCCCGCTGGAGATGTTCAACCAGCCTCAACCCAGCAGGCCGAGAGCGATCTGACCTGGGGGAGGTATGAGCCCGGCAAGGGGTTTGTGCTGGTCAGGAGCGATCTGGGCGAAGCGTCCTTCGCCCTGGTCAGCTACGCCCGCTACTTGAACCAGACCAATCTGGAGGACAGCTACACCGACCACTTTGGACGGACCATCCCCGTCCAACCTCGACAGGATATTCAGCTCTCCAAGGTGCAGATCACCATGAAGGGCTGGCTGTTCGACCCGCGGTTTGGCTACAACGCCTACTTCTGGACCTCGAACTCAAACCAGGGCCAGAGCGCCCAGGTGGTCGGGGCGGGCAATCTCTCTTATCAGTTCCACAGCGCCCTTAAGGTCTACGCCGGGGTGCAATCGGTGCCCTCGACGCGTTCAACCAATCGGACCTTCCCGTACTGGCTGCGCAACGACAACCGACCCATCGCCGACGAGTTCTTCCGCGGGTCGTACACGCAAGGCATCTGGGCCGAGGGCAAGATCGCCCAGGGCCTTGAGTACCGCGTGATGCTCGCCAACAACCTCAGCGCGCTGGGCGTCAACGCCGGCCAACTCGACGCCAAGCTCAATACGGTCTCAGGCGCGCTCGCCTGGATGCCGACGACAGGCGAGTTCGGCCCGCTGGCC
The DNA here is from genome assembly GCF_030681155.1 of Phenylobacterium sp. Classification (GTDB taxonomy): domain Bacteria; phylum Pseudomonadota; class Alphaproteobacteria; order Caulobacterales; family Caulobacteraceae; genus Phenylobacterium. The sequence continues at coordinate 33,174 of NZ_JAUXXE010000021.1, forward strand.
GGCTTTGGTGATTTCGAGGAGCATCAGGAGGTCGCGACGCTGTTTGGCATCCACTACACCAGCAGCACCGAGACCCCGCAGTCCCAGCCCGGCACCGAGAGCATCGAGAATACTCAGCTCCGGCTATCTGACGGCACCCTGCTGTTCAGGAACGATGCGTTCAACACGCCAGGGCGGATCACGGAAGCGCGCTACCAGATGCTCGACCTCAACGCAGGGGTCAAATATCGCGGCTACTCGCTTGAGTTCGAATACTACGCTCGCTGGCTAAACGATTTCAGCGTTATTGGAGAGGTTCCTGTCGGCAGCCTTTTCGACAGCGGCTTCCAACTGCAGGCTTCGGCCATGCTGATCCCCAAGCAACTGCAGCTCTATGTGTCGGGGTCCAAGATCTTCGGCGAGTACGGCGACCCCTATGACGTCGCCGTCGGCGTCAACTGGTTCCCGTTTGTTCGCAAGGAGTTCCGCATCAACGCGATGGGCTTGTACGTCAATCGCTCTCCCGTCGGGTACAGCGCCTATCCGGTGCCGGTGGGGGGTGATGGCTTCACCTTCCTCACCGATTTCTCACTGGTCTTCTAGCGGTAGCGGCGGTCGCGCAACCCGGTGTGCTCGTTGCCGAGGTTCTTGGGCCGGTATCGGCGTAAACCTAAGGGTTTCCACCAATAGTCAACCATCGGGAAACGCCTATCTTTCCTCCCAATACTTTTAAGTATTTGACGAAACCGCCGTAACGCACGGAGTTCAGAACGTGAAGAACACGCAGGCGCTTGCCGCCGTTGTGAGTTCCGTCGGGCTTCTGGTCTTCCAGGCCGACGCAGCTTTCGCGCAGCAGAAACCTTCGCCGGCGGCCCAGGCCGCGTTGCCGCCCCACGCGACCGAGGTGGAAGAGGACGCCCTGAAGGCGCTCAGGCGCATGGGCGCCTATCTCGACACCCTGAAGACCTTCGGGCTCACCGCCAACACCTCACTGGAGGTCGTGACCGTCGATGGTCAACGCCTGCAGCTCGACGGCGTCACCACCTACAAGGTGCGGCGACCGAACGGCTTCGTCATCAACATGAAGAGCGACATCAAGAACAGGACCTTCGTCTATGACGGCAAGCACTTCACGGTCTATGCGCCGGAGCTGAAGTACTATGCGACCGTCGATGCGCCCCCCACCAACATCGCGACCCTCGACAAGATCTACGACAAGTTCGGCATATCGCTGCCGCTCGAGGATTTGTTCCACTGGAACAATGGCGAAAACCGCGAGGCCAAACTGATTTCGGGCTTCGTTGTCGGACCCGCCACCATCGACGGGGTGGCGACTGATCACTACGCGTTCCGTGAAGAGGGCATGGACTGGCAGATCTGGATCGCGAAGGGCGATAAGCCTTTGCCCAAGAAGCTGGTCATCATCGACCGCACCGACGAGAGCGCGCCGACCTATATCGCGCGGCTGAGCTGGGTGGAGAACCCGCCGCTGACGCAACAGGACTTTGCCTTTTCCCCAGGAAGCGACGCCAAGCCGATCAAGTTCATGGCGGCTCGCTAAGGAGGACGCGATATGACCCGGGCGCGCCATTATCACGGCATACTCGCCACCACGATCGTCTTTCTCGTCACCACGGCGGCGTTTGACAGTTACGCCCGTGGGCGCGGCGGTGGCGGGGTTCGCGGCGGCGGCATGTCGAGTATGAGCCGCGGATCCTCGATGAGCCGCGGATCCATGGGCGGCGCCAGCCGTAGCAGTATGGGAACCCGCTCGAGCAACCGCGGCACGAGCTTCAGCGGCCAGGGCTCGCGTCAGGGTTCTAGCCCCAGCGCTGCGAGCCGCCCGGCGGGAGATTTCTCGGCGGCGCAACGTGGCGATCTTGGACAGGGGACCGCCGCCACTCGGCCCGCTGCGGGGCAGGGCGCCAATCTTGGCCAAGGGGCGGCAAGTCGCCCCGCAGCGGGCCAAGGCGCCGGCGCCAGGCCTGATGCGGGCGGCGGGGGTCGGCTTGGGGCTGGGGGCGGGTTAGACCAGGGCAATCGCGGGGACGGAACACGCCGCGCCGACGCCGGGCAGCTGCCTGCGCGCGGTGAGGGCGGCCGCAACAACATCAATAGCGGCGACATCAATGTCGGCAACGACATCAATATCGATGGCGACAACGACTGGGGCTGGGGCGGTTGGGACGACCATCCGATCGGCGCCGGCATCGCCTTCGGCGCGGCGGCGGCCGTGACATCGGCCGCCATCTACGGATCGATGTACTACGCCCTGCCGTACGGTTGCTCGGCCTACTACAACTCCTATTACTCGTGCGGCGGCATGTACTATGAGCCGCGCTACGAGGGCGACACCGTGGTCTATGTGACGGTGCCCGATCCGGCCGCCCCACCGCCGCCCGCGGCCTCACCGCCGCCCGCGGCTCCGCCGCCGTCGGGTGCGGCAGCCGGTCCCGCCCCCAGCGTAGGATCGCCGCCGCTGTAGGCCTCAACGACCACGGCGCGGGCCTCTAGAATGAGTAGCGAACCCGCACGGCCATGATGTCGAGGGTCTGGCCTATCTGGACACCGATGGGCGGGGTCGAAGGGGGCGGGCCGAACGGATCCGGATCGGCCAGACCGGCGGGGTTCAAGCGATCGACGCGCACATGCAGATAGTTCAGCATCAGCCTTACCCGTGGGCGGGGGTACCACAGCAAGGCCGCGCCCAGGATTTCCTGCCGGCCGCCGCGAACGCCGCCGGGGTCGGCCACCTCGCCTGGAACGCCGGCGCGATAGTTCAGGTCCATGACGCTATACCGGAAGCCGAGCTCCCAGGCGCCTAGTCCTCCCTTGCCCAGGGGCGCATCGGGCTTGGGGAACGCAAAGGCCCGACGCGAACGGTCGAAGCGGCGCCGCTCGCCCGTGAGGATCCAGCTGCCCTGAACATAGAAGCCGGTGAAGTTCGGGTCCCCAGACACCGCCCCGTGCCGCTGTACGCCAAACCAGAAGCCTTCGGCCTGCAGATACAGGTTCTTGTGCTGGGCCGCGAACTCGGCGCCGAGGACGGTTGTGTGCCTAGCGTCGATGTCGCCGGTGTCGATCAGCGGCGTATCATCGACGTCGATCTCGGGAGTGTTCAGGAAGCGGATCGGGAAAGACTTGGGCTGTCCTTCTGGGGTCTTGTGACCGGGCACCAGGACATAGGTTCCGTTGACCCCAAAGTGCAGCAGGTAGTCCTTCCGCCAGGCCATCGCGCGGGTGTAGCGGCCGACGATGGCGGCGCGCGGCAGGTAGTCTTCGGCGTCCTTCAACAGCGGGCCGGTCAGACTGAGCGCGGCCATGGAGGTCGCATTCGTGCGCTTGACGGTCACGCCGATGCGGCCATCGCCGCCGCCAACCGAGCGGGCCAAGTCTGCGGCGGTCGCTCGCTCGAGAAACAGCGTGCTGTCGGAACTGGTCGCGCCCTCCATATTGGTCGGCGCGGCGTAGGCTCCGGTCTGGATCGTGTAGGGCGCTCGGTTATAGCTGGCCCAGACCTCGGCAATGCGGGACTCGATCGGGTCGTCCTCGCCCCCAAGCTCGAACATGGCGCGATAGGCGATATGCTCGCCCTGCGTACCTTCCCAGCCTAGCCGCGCCCGTCGCAGATAGGACCCGTCGCTCAGGTTCTGCGCTCGCAGCGGGTCGCCTCGGTGAACGCCGCCGCGCCGGAAGTCCGCTTCGGGCGGACCCTCGGGAGCCTGATCATAGGCCGCTCCGTCGTACTGGAGATAGCCGTGAAAGGTCCACGCGCCGAGCTTGAAGTCGAGATCCAGCACCGACAGGATATCGAGAGCCCGAAAGGCGTCGGTCTCCACGGGAGGTGCGGCGATCTCCAGCGGCGCAGAGTCCGCCGACGGGGCCGGGGTCGCCGCCAGCAATGCGGCGCTTGTCGCGACGAGAATGTCCAATGGGGCGCGCCCTTCACGCGCTCATGGGCGCGCGGGTCATTGGGTTCGCTGCTGAGATTCTCGGCAATGGGGTACATTCCGGAGAGCTGAGACCTAGACTATGGAGACGGATTCTCCGAGCGTCTCGCAACGCATAACCAACTGAATGGACTGAAAAAGCCGCGACATGAGGTCTCCACCTGATGGCGCGATGACAAGGCGCGTGCCGATGTGCGCAGGCGCGCCAGAAGGGCGGGCCTGACGCGGAGAGGACACTTTCATGTCTCTGGCGGAAATCTTCGCCCTGGCGATCAAGATCAGCATATTCGCGATCGTCTTCTCCATCGGCATGAGCGTCCAGCCGGGCGATTTCAGCGGCGTCCTACGCACTCCGGGGCGACTTGCCCGATCACTCTTGGCGATGGTCGTCGTGATGCCGCTCTTGGCGGTGCTGCTGGTGCTGGCGTTCGATCTGCCACCTCCGGTGGGCGTGATGCTGATCGCGCTGGCCTTGGCCCCGGTGCCACCGATTTTGCCGGGCAAACAGACCAAGGCGGGTGGGGACGCCGCTTACGCCGTTCGTCTGCTGGCGGCCATTGGGCTCGTCGCCATCATCACCATTCCGCTTGAGTTGGAACTGATCCAGCTGACGTTCGGTATGCGAGTTGGCGCTCCCCCTGGCCTTGTCGCCGGCCTCGTCGCCACGTCCATACTTGCTCCGTTGCTGGCCGGGGCATTGGTTGCGCGCCTGGCGCCGGGCATGGCGTCGAGACTGCGTCCCCTCATCTCGAAAATCGGCGGGCTGCTGCTGCTGACGGCGATGGCGATGATCTTGGTCACCCAATGGAGGGCCATGTTCGAGCTGATAGGCGACGGCACATTGCTCGCCATGTCGATCTTCGTCGTCTGCGGTTTGATCGTGGGGCATCTGCTGGGCGGTCCGGAGCCTGACGACCGCACTGTGCTGGCGATCGCCACCGCCTCGCGCCATCCAGGCATCGCCCTGGCGATCGCGCATATCAACTACCCCGAGGAAAAGCAGCTCGCAGCCGCCGTACTGATCTTCCTGCTGACCAACGCCGCCCTGACCGCGCCATACGTCTTCTGGCGGCGGCGAGTCCGGCGGGCGCCAGTCTAGCGACGCCGGCCTGATGACGATGAGTTTGCGGCCGCTAGGGCGACGGCGCCACCGGCACTGGCGGTGCGTCTCGCTGTAGCGTGGCCACGAGCTCCTCCATCGCTACCTGCGGCACCTGCAGAGCTCCGGCCTGCGGACGGTCCAGGTCGACGATCGTGATGATCATCATGCTGAACAGAAAGAGCAGCACCGCCGTCGCCTCTCGATTCCCGCCGGGCTGATCGCCCAGCATGTAGCCCAATACCGCGGCCGCGACCGCGATGTAGATGAACAGGACGTCCATGATGCGGGTCGGAATGTGCGCGCGGGCGGCCACCTGCCTGCGCGTGCCAATATTGAGCACATCATTGATCGTCTCAAGGAAGTAGGAGGCCATCTCCGTTTCCCGGACGGGGAAAACCGCGGTGCGAGTCTGGTCCCAGAGCTGCGTTCGCAGGGCCAGAGAAAGCTTCATCTGAGCTTCCGTTTGCTCATCCCAGATCCCTTCTGGGGCGATGCGTGTTTGTGCATAGTCGCGGAGTGTCTTCTGCATAAGCGAGCGATCCGGGTCGTCGAGGAGGCTCGATCGCAGGTAGGCGGTGCTGATAGCGTTCGCCTCCTCGATCACTAATCCGCGGCGAGTGTCGAAACGCTCAAGGGCGATGGAGAAGGTCAGGCCGATGACGAACGCCAGCAAGCCGAAGATCGCGGCGACGATATGCGCCTGAGCGGCGATGCTGTTTTCTCCGATCGCCGGGTTGCGCGCTTTTCGCCAGCGATAAAGCTGCACGCCCGCCTCTCGCGCGAGCAGGCAGACTCCGAACCAGGTCAGCCCGAGCAGCCATAAGGGCATGTTGTGAAACAATGGATCGAGCAGGCCGCCTCGTTCCCCCATTGTTTGCCCTTTCGACCTTGCTTGTCTGAACCCTGGCGTCCCGCCCGCGCGGGGCTCTCCTAGTCGACGATGTCGACGACGGCCCCCACCGCGCCGCCGATGGCTGCGCCCTTTCCAGCGTTGCCTGACAGGCTTCCGATTCCCGCGCCGACGGCGACGCCGGTGGCGGTGGCGCAGGCGACGAGCAAGGTGCTCAGCGCGATTGCGGCGAAGGTGAAACCGAGCTTCTTCATGTCGGTGGTCCTACTTGGCCGGAGGGAATTGGGGTTTGGCGATCTCTCGCCAGACCACGGAGAGGACAGGTTTGCTCAATTGGGTGGGGTTAGCGCGGTACCAGCTATCAACCAGGCGGATAGCTTCCTCCGTGTTGGAGTGCTTGAGGGCGCGTTGCGCCGTCCGCGAGAAGGTTTGCTCGGCGCCTGGCGCGTTCTTGGCGTCCCAAGCCGCGCCAACGGAGATCACATTGGAGACGCCGACGAGATAGGCGCGTTGCTGTTCGACAGAGGAGCGTTTCCAGTCGTTGCCGTCTGCGAGGTGGGTGAGGATAGGTTGAGCGGCGGCAGGCCAGGCGGCCAATAGCGCGGCTGCAACGAAGAGGGGAAAACGGCGACGCATACGCAGTTCCTTCCTTCAGGCGGCGGCTCTTACCCCGCCGCTGTACGACGGCGTTGCCTGAAGGTGGATCGGGCGAAACCCCGAAAAGCATCACAATGAACGCGCGGAATCGGCCGAATTCCAACGCCCTTACTTCGTGAGCACCTCAGGTCCTGAGCAACGCTCTGCTTGCGCAGCCGCTAGATCGCCCGTGCGCGGCCTTCCCAATAGGGAGCCCTGACCTTGTTGCGCTGGATCTTGCCGGCCTCGTTGCGCGGTAGTGTCTCGACGAAGTCCACACCGCGCGGAACCTTGTACTTGGCGACCACCCGGGCGGCGTAGTCCAAGATTTCACGCCTGAGCTCATCGGAGTGTGCGAAGCCGGGCTTCAGCTGGATCACGGCGCGGATCTCCTCGCCCCACTCATCATGCGGAACGCCGACCGTACAGCTGTCCTCCACGGCGGGGTGCTTGATGAGTTCGTTGTCGATCTCCTGCGGGTAGATGTTGACCCCGCCGGCGATGATCGTCTCAGCGCTGCGGCCGGTGAGGAATAGCCAGTCGTCCTCGTCGAGATAGCCCACATCACCCATGGTGAAGTAGCCGTCGCGGCGACCGGCGTCGGTCTTGGCGTCGTCCTTGTAGTAGGTGAAGCCGCCCTGGACCTTGAGGCTGAGATAGATGGCGCCGGCGACGCCCGGCGCGCACTCCTGGCCGTTTTCATCGAGAATCTTGGCGGCGTCCTTATGCGGCCGGCGGCCGACGGCCCCGGGGTGCTTCAGCCAATCCTCCGAGGTTATGGTGAAGCCAACGCCCCCTTCGGAGCCGGCGTAGTACTCAAACAGAACTGGCCCCAGCCACTCGATCATCGCCCGCTTTACGTCGGGCGGGCAGGGGGCCGCGCCGTGGGTGATGCGCTTCAGCGAACTCAGGTCGTACTTGGCCCGGACCTCTGCCGGCAGGTTCAGCATTCGCTGGAACATGATCGGGACGAAATGGCCGCGGGTGACCTTCTGATCCTGAATGATCTGCAGGACCTGTTCGGCGTCCCACTTGTCGATCAACACGGTCGGGACGCCGTTGTTGAGGGCCCGGCGGATGTCTCCGGCCAGCGGCGAGGCATGATAGGCCGGACCCGTGCAGATGTGTTTGTCCACGGCGCGGTCATACATCGGGTCGTAGCCGCCGATCGCCTGGGCGCCTGGTTTGTAGACCCCCTTCGGCCTACCGGTGGTGCCCGAGGAGTAGAGCATGGTGGAGCCCCGCACGGGGTCATCGATGTCTTCGCCTGGAAACGCGGCGATGTCGTCGTAGGCGGTGAAGTTCGGCAACTCACCGCCGATGGCGACCTTCAGCTTGAGCTGCGGGCAGGATGCGCCCACGGCCTCGACGCCGCCGATGCGCGCATCGGCGAAGAGCGCCTTGGCCTCGCAGTTGTCGACCACATAGGCGATCTCGTCGGGCTTCAGGTGCCAGTTCACGGGCGTCAGGCGAAAGCCGCCACGCAGGGTGGCGAACAGCACCTCGGGGAATTCGACCCGGTTGGAGCAGACGATCGCGACAGCGTCGCCCGCTTCCAGCCCATGGGCCCGCATCATCTTGACCAGGCGGTTGGCGTTGGCGTTCAGCTCGCCGAAGGTCCGGCTTCGGCCGGAAACTTCGAGGACGGCCATCTTGTCCGGCTGAAGTTCGGCCCAGACAGCCATGCACATGCCGGAATCGACGGCTGCATCCACTCGGGCCTTGATGTCGGCTCCCTCGATCCCCGCCGGCGCGTTCATCCCCACGTCTCCCGTTTATGTCGTTGTCTTGAACCTGCGTCGGCCGGTCGTCTCAGCTCCAGAGTGGAGACGAGGCCTTCATCGCGCGGATCATGAAGGTGACGCTGGCCACGTCTTCGCCCGTGGCGGCGTCAGCGATGTCGACGTCGTACCAGACGTTTTCGGTCTTCGGGCTCTCGGTGATCTTCCGCATTGTGGTGCGGCCCACATAGTCCTTGTCGGCGAGCAGGGGGCCGGCCAAGTGCCGAACCTCCAGCGCGCCGAAGAGGCCCACATAGGGCGTCTTGGCCTTGGCCATCACGAAGGGGCGGCTCATGTGCGCCAACCGGATGGCGTAGGCCGGCGATAGCACGCCCTCGGCGTCATAGAGGGATAGGCGCTCGGTAATGCGGCCAAGCCCAGCGTCGTAGTCGGCGCGGCTCACCCGCATCGGAATGTCCGACGTCGTGTCGCCTACGCGCATGTCGGCATAGATTCGAAGACGACCTAGGTCCGCGTCCGCCTGCTCGGCCATGCGCCGGGCGATCTCCGAACCGGCGTCGCGCGCATTCGGCGAGGCGGTGCCGACACATACCTGCTGGCCGGCGCGGTTGAACATCAGCAGGCGGGCGCGGGAGGCGTCTGGCTGAACACTCGCCTGGACTTCTTCGCGATCGACCGTGGCCTGGCTGAAGTGAAGAGAGATGTCGCCGGTTTCGAACCAGGCGCGACCATAGATCTGCATCAGCAACGGCACGAACTGATCCATGTGGACCGAGCCGGGCACCGTGCCGCCCTTGAAGCCGAGTTTGGAGGCCACCTCGTCATTGTGGATCGAGCCGGGCGCCTGCTGAAAGCCGTTGTGAGGCGCGCGGAATTCGCCGGTCAGGGGGTGTTGTATGACTGCTTCGCTCACTGCGTCGCTCCTTCCGGAACCATGCCCATCATGTCTTCGAAATTGGCGCGATAGAAGCTGTCGCGGTCAGCCTCGCCCAGACCCTCGAAGGTTCGTTCGAAACGGGCGATCGGGTCGTTCGTGCCCTCCGGATGCGGATAGTCGCTGGAGAACATGTAGAGGTCTGCGCCGCTGTCGCGGATCAGGTAGCCCGCATCCTCGCCGGGGAAGGGCGTGAACTTGACGTGCCGGCGGATGATCTCCGATGGCTTGGCCGACAGGGCCTTCAGATAGGGGTCTGTGCGACCGAACGAGCGAGCCCCCATGTCCATCTGACGCAGGAAGCCGGGCACCCAATAGGCGCCGTACTCGATGACCCCGCCGCGAAGGTCCGGTTGTCGGTCGAACACGCCGTCGTAGACCAGCGCGCCGAGGAACATCTCGGCAGAGTGCGGGAGAGCCACATAGTCTTTGAAGCGGAGGTTTTCCCCGCCCCCATGCAGGTCCGGCGACTTGGGCTTCCCGTTATTGACGTACTCGGCGGGCATGGTGCGCGATCCCGCGCCAATGTGGAGGACAAAGGGCGTCCGGGTCGCCGCCAGAAGCGCCCAAAACCGATCGAGGTCCGGGTGGCCCGGCGACTTGTCGCCGGCCGGCGTGGAGGGGACCCAAATCGCACGGCAGCCAAGGGCGATGGCTTGCTGGGCCTCCTCGAGAGCGCGATCAGGATTGTCCAGCGGGACATAGGCCACGCCAAGCAGGCGCGGGTCGCGACAGAAGGCCGCCATCGCCTTGTTGGCCGCTCGGGCGCCGGCATAGAGCACGTCCTGGTCGCTGCTCGTGCGGAAGGGGCGCAGGGCGGAGGTCGGAAAGACGAGCTGGCTTGAAAAGCCCAGCTCCTCCAAGGCCCGGATACGTTCGCCAGAGTCATGTGCGCCATAGGCGAGACGCCCCTTCGGCCCGCCAATCAGGCCTTCGATGATTTTTTCCGTGGGCGCTTCGACTGGTGGTCGGGTGGAGGGAGGATCGCGGCGCAGCAACCGATCCTTCATCGCGGCATCAGCGAAGGGAACCAGCCAGTCGGCCGGCTCCATCACGTGGCTGTCGGCGTCGTGGAAGACGCGCCCGGCGGCGTAAGGCATCTCGGCTCCTCCCTATTATTGACATTCACACTATAATATCGGCGATGGCCTGTCTTGGACAAATGCGGTGAGCGCGAGGTTAGGCCGGCCCGGCGCAAACTCGCCTCGGCCCCCAAGCCGGTCTAAACGCGGATGAGGCAGAGGCGCTTGAGTCGGAAGGCCGATGATCAACCGGCGGCAACCTAGTCAGCACAAAGGGTTCGCATGAGCCGCCCGCGCCTACGCCGCGGCCAACGCCTGACGCCCGACGCGCGCCGCGAGAGCCTGCTGGCGGTCGCCGGCGAGTTGCTTCTGGAGCAGGGCTACCTTCCGCTTAGCGTTCAGGCCGTGGCTGACGGCGCCAAGGTCAGCAAGGCGTTGGTCTACAAATACTTCCCAGGCTCGCACGACCTCTACAATGGGCTCCTGGAGGCCAAGCTCAGTGTTCTTGAGCTCCGCCTTGATCGGGCCCTGCGGGGCGAGCATGGCGTCGTGGCACTCGCGACCGCCGCGGCGGAAATCTACTATCGTTACGTCGCTGAGACTGGTCCGCTCATCCACCTCGTCTTGCGCGACCGGTTCATGGCCGGGCAGGTCTCCGACGCCGCGCTGGCCGTTCGTGATCGCGCCGCCAGGCTGCTGGTGCGCGCTGTTCGAAATGAGTTCAGCCTGCCTGTCCGTAAGGCCGTCGCTTGTGTGAGCATCGGCTTCACCATGCCCGAAGAGTGCGGGCGGTTGGCTTATCAGGGCGATCTGGATTTTGAGCGCGGCTCGGTTCTCTGCCGCGAGCTGGTGCTAGGCGTTATCGACGTCGCCCGCCGTGGTGGCTTGGAAGCGCACGGCTAGACGTCGGTTGCCAGCCTCCACGATCTCTGCCGCCAGATGCTCGGCCGTATCGAGGCTAAGCCTTCCACGCGCCAGTAGCCGGCCGGTGCGCAAGACAGCGCTGGTCAGCACCGTCGTCGCCGCTCGTGCCACGTCTTCCGGCACTCCATGGCTATGACTGAAGCGTCCCGCGACGACTTCGGTGTTCGCGGTCCGTATGGCGCGCTGCTCGCGTCGGAGGCCCTTGCGAACGGCCGGCGCGGCCTGAAGCACCTGCAGCAGCACGCCGCGCTGGGCGACCTCGCGCAGGTAGGCCACGGTGGAGAGGCGTAGGCGGTCGGCCGGGCGAACCGCTGTGTCGATGCGTTGCTGCTGGGCCGCGCGCACCGCCTGTAGTTCGCGGCGAGCCAGCTCAATCAGCAGGTCATCGACCGAGGGGAAGAAGTCATAGGCGCGTGGCGCCGTCAGGCCCACATCGCGGGCTATGCGCTTGATGGTGACTGCGGACAGGCCTTCGCGAACAATGATCTGCGCAGCGGCGTCGAGCAGATGCTCACGCCGTTCCTCCAGCGGCAGGCGAGCGCTTGGCCGTCTTGGGATCGCTTGGCCCGGGGCGATGGTCAGGGTCTCGAGCACGCCAAGCGGCGCGGGCGGCAGTTGCGGCGGGTCCGGCGCGCGTCCCGACTTTACCTTTCCCCAGTGTCCGCGCGTCGGATAGGGGATCGCGGTTCTGTCGCAGATCTTGGCCAGGCCGCTGGCGCTGAGACCGAACTGCCGCGCCACCGCCGACAGCGGTTCTCGCCACACCTGCTCGAACAGGGCGCTACGGGTCAGTTCGATTGTCTGCGTCGTGGTCATGGAAGGGGCAGCATAGTTGTCCCTGCGGCCCGCGCCAGTACGCCTGAGACTGAAGTCCTAGGTTTCACGGTGACATTCACACTAATTGCGATAAGACGCTTTCGGTAGGCGGTTTACGGATGGCGAACATGCAGGCGACGCTCGTAGCTCAGGGCTCCTTGGAGGATTTCCGTCGCGAAGTTCGCGATTGGCTCGCCAGCGAGTTTCCCTCCGTTCTCGCCGGAAGAGCGCCACAAGCCGGCGCGGCGGAGCCGGACAGTGTGGCGTTCAGGCAATGGCGAACGGCGCTCTGCGCGAAAGGTTGGGCGACGCCCACCTGGCCTGCTGAATATGGCGGGGGCGGTCTTTCGACCGCGCAGGCGCGCGTGCTGCGTGAAGAGATGCGGCGGGTCGGAGCGTGGAATCCGATCGGCTACAGCATGGGCGTGCGGATGCTTGGGCCGACACTGTTGGAATATGGAACCGAAGCCCAGAAGCTGGCCCACATCCCGCCGATCGCCCGCGGCGAGGCGCGTTGGTGCCAGGGGTACTCCGAACCGGGCGCTGGTTCGGACCTGGCCTCGCTTCAGACCCGGGCCGAGGATCGCGGCGACCACTTTCTGGTCTCCGGCCAAAAGACCTGGACGAGCGGCGCTCAATACGCCGACTGGTGTTTCTGCCTCGTCCGCACAGATCCCTCGCGCAAGCACGACGGGATTTCCTTCCTGCTGATTGATATGCGCTCGCCCGGGATCGAGGTGCGACCGATACGGCTGATTTCCGGCCGTTCGCCGTTCTGCGAGACGTTCTTCACCGACGTCGCGGCGCCAAAGAGCAATCTCGTGGGACCGCTGAATGGTGGCTGGACCATCGGCAAGCGGCTCCTGCAGTACGAGCGTCAGCGCAGCGAAGACGCCCCGCCGCGCGCAACCGAGAAGCGGCCGATCGAGGAGGTCGTCGTTGAGTACTTGGGGCGCGACGAGACCGGACGCCTGGCCGACGGTGATCTGCGCATGAGGCTGGTGAGGCACGCGATGGAGCGTCAGGCGTTCGGCCTGACCATGCAACGCGCGGCCCTTGAGTCCGGGACGGGCGGGCCGAACGCCGCCACCTCAATTCTGAAAAACGTCTCGTCGCTTCTGGTGCAGGAGCGCGCGGAGTTGCTCGTCGAATCCATGGGCCAACAAGGGCTTGGCTGGGAGGGGGAGGCGTTTCAGGACGACGAACTGGCGTGCGTGCGCGAGTGGCTGTCGGGCAAGGCGAACACGATCTTCGCTGGGTCGTACGAAATTCAGAACAACATCATCGCCAAGCGGATCCTGGGGCTGCCGGAACACGCGGCGCCCGCCGAGGCGTGAGGCGGAGGGATGAGGCCCGCGACTGAACCTCGGCTCATCTCAGGTGTTGAGCCGATATGAAAAATCTCGGGCTGCTTTCGTCTGTTCTCATCGGCGCGGTGGCGAGCGCCCGCTCCATGACGCCAATGGCGACGCTTGCGACTGCTCGCCTCGCTGGGCGGCGTACACCAGGGCGACTGGTCTTGCTGGACCATCCCGTTTTCAAGTTCGGCGCCTTGGCTATGGGCGCCGGGGAGCTGTTCGGCGACAAGATGAAATCGGCCCCCGACCGCACCGTCTTCCTGGGCTTGCTCGCCCGCGTGATGAGCGCTGGCGTCGCGGGCGCGGCCTTGGCGCCGCGCGGGCGTGAGAAGGCCGGAGCCGCGGTCGCCGTCGCGACGGCGGTTCCCTTGGCTTATCTGACACTGGCGGGCCGTAAACGCGCCATGGCGCGTTTAGGACAGACCCGGAGCGGCCTGATCGAGGACGCGCTGGTCGTCGCCGCAGGTGCCGCGGTCGTCGCTGGCTCGGTGCGTCGGCATTGAAGATCGCCTCGTTTGCCGACTGAGCCGACATCGCGTCTGAAGCCCGAAAGTCCTGCTGTCAGACGCGGAAATTACGGCTAGCTTGGCCAGCGGGGGCTCCCGAGATTGGAGTCATGGATGCGGGGCTACCCGTACGCGTTCTACATCGCGCTCGATGGCAACGGCGCCAATGGCCTCGAGGGCATGGCTGGCATGTGCCTGTTCCTCTATTGCCCCGAGACCGAGACCTTCGCTTGGAAGATCAAATACTATGACGGCATAGCCGCGGGACATGCCTGCTCGGTCAATCCCACGGGAACGACCGGATTTCTGGGCAACGCCGGCCAGCACCTCCATTTCTTCGACGCCGATACGCTGGAAGAGACCGCGCGGGTCTCGACCCTGCGGTTCGAAACGCCAGACACGTCGCTGCAGGGAAGCACGCATCTGGCCTGGCTGGACGACAGCACGTTCATCACCGCGATCGGCCGCCATTTCTGGCGCTTTTCTCTTGATGACCTGGAGAACCCGGAACGGCTGGAGCCGCACGGGGTCCGCCTCCCGCACGCCATGAAGCTGACCGCGTCGGGGCGCTATCTCTGCTACGGGGCGATGGATGATCCCAGCCGCGGCCGTCGAGGCGAGGCGCGCCATGTGGGGATACGCGACATGGAAACCGGCAAGGTCACGGTGGTCAAGCTGCCGGCGACCTGCTGGCACGTGCTGCCGCACCGGACCGAGGAGTTGTTCTACGCGATATCGTTTCGCGTCGCCCCAATGGACCGGGTCGACTATCACGAGTGGGCCATGGCCTATCTGAAGGAGTATGTCTTCGAGATCGACGCGGCGAGCGGTCAGATCCTCCGCCACTGGGCGACGGGGCGCGACACCCCGGCCCACATCAACTCCGACATCGCCATGTCTGACAGCGAGCTGATTTTCTGCAACGGCGGCAGCCAGTCGATCCTGTTCCTAGAGCTGGAAAACATGGCGCGCTACCGGATGATCGACGAGCGTCCCGACCCCGCCGCCCTGGCTCAACGGCCGCGGGAGGTCGCGAGCCAGGCCTATGACGTGCTGGCGCGGGGCAATGTCTTCGGCAATTCCCAGCACATCCTGAACGCCTTGAAAGTCAGCCGCTTCTCGCTGCTGGACTCGGTCTACGCCTGCCAGCTCTCATCGGACCAGCGCCTGTTGTTCACCGCCAATCGCGGCCTCAACCACATCAGTATCTACGATTATCCATCCAACACGTTGCGCTTGCGCGCGCCCATGCCCGACATCCAGGAGTTCGTGCCGACCCTGTCGGCGATGGCCGATCCCCGGTTGGGGTTCCATCACGGGGTGCTGGTCGGCTGAGTTTCCAGCAGCTCGGCCACGGCGTTGACGGTCTTTCGGAAATTCTGCGGGATGATAGTTCCGATCAACATCTCCACGGCCAGCGAGGCTGGGCCGCGCCAAGTCATGGGAATAGTGGACATGGCGGCGGGATCGATATCCAGCTTGCCCTCGAAAACCGCTCGCGTCCCGCGACCACCCATGGCCGGCTCGAAGCGGGTCGTCCCGTGGCAATTGATGGCCTGCGCCATGAAGTAGGGCTCGATCCGCCAGGTGCAGAGCGCCAGGTCCGAAGACCACTCAGCGTGATCCAGCCAGCCGAGCATGTCGGGTGTCACCAGTCCGTTGAGCGTCGGAGGCAAGGTAGGGCTGACCCGCCATTCGTTGACAAGGGCGCAGCCCCCGTCCGGTCGTTCCACCCGCGTCACCGCGGCGATTTTCTCGACCTGGTCCAGGGCGGGGGCGACCTGGTCCATCATGTCGCGCACGCCCGCCGCGACCCTTTTCGGGGGATACTTCAAACCGACGAGGCAGCGGAAGTCCTTCATGCAGCCGACCCTAGGCCGAGACGGGTCTCATCGAGCGCGGTGGCGCGCCGAGCGGCCTGAACTTCCGCGGCTAGCCGCATGCCCGTGCGCGTCTCGCGCGAGATGTGGGGGGAGGGCGAGAGCCAGGCCAGAGCCTCCGCCAGCGCCTCACGGGCTGGCCGTGGCCGGTAGCCGAGCGCGCCGGCGCGTCCGTGGTCGTACCAGTAGTATCGCCCGACCATTCGCGCCTGGGCGCGGGTGGCTAAAGGAGCCTTTCCGGTCACCCTGGCGCGAAACTCCTCTGCGGCGGCCAAGCCGTAGCACGCCACCGCGCTGGCGGTGGTTTGGGGCGCGCCGACGCCAGCCAGGTCGGCGACCATGGCGTGGATGTCGCGCCAGTCCAGGTTCTCCGACCCCAGGACATAGCGCTCGCCGGCTGCGCCATGTCGCGCCAGCAGGATATGGCCGGCCGCCACGTCCCGCACCGACACGATGTTGCATCCGCCAGCCCAGGTCATTCGCAGGGGATCGGCGAGATAGCTGGTGAGGATGCCGTTGCTGGGGCCGAGGCTGGCGCCGAACGGGCCGACGCTCATCGTCGGGCAGGCGAAGACGATCTCCACGCCGAGCCGCCGCGCGGCGGCCAGCGCCTCTCGCTCCTGGGCGATCTTGGCCAGGACGTAGGCGGACTCGTCGGGATCGTCCTGGGCGCTGAACGTCTCGTCACGGATCTCGGGTCGGTAGGATGCGCCGAGGGTGACCGAGGAGGAGGTCATCACCACCCGCTTGACCTTAGCCTGGGCGGCGGCGGTCAGGATGTTGAGACTGCCTTCGATGGCCGTGCGAGCCATCTCGGCGGGCTCGTGGCCCCAATAGCTGAAGGCCACGGCGGTATGGAAGACCACGTCCTGGCCGGCCATGGCCGGGGCGAGGCTTTCGGGGGCCAGCACGTCGCCCGTCCTCAGTTCCATCGGAAGAGCGCCGATAGATGATAGATCGGCCGTGGGGCGCACAAAGCCGGTGGGGGTCAGGCCCTCGCGCAGCAGCTCGCGCAAAAGGTTGGCCCCGATCAGTCCGTTGGCGCCGGTGACGAGAGCCTTCATTCCGCGGTTCCCGCATCGACCCGCGCCGCATGGCGCAGGTCGCGCATT
Organism: Phenylobacterium sp.; assembly: GCF_030681155.1. Taxonomy (GTDB): domain Bacteria; phylum Pseudomonadota; class Alphaproteobacteria; order Caulobacterales; family Caulobacteraceae; genus Phenylobacterium. Next base: position 49,985 of record NZ_JAUXXE010000021.1, read on the forward strand.
GCGCTTTCCAACGGCGATCTGGCTGGTGCGGGGGCGCTGAAGGCCCCGGCGTCGAAATAGCGGAAGCCATCGGCGTCAATCCGCAGGGGCTTGATCTCGGCGCTGGCGCGCACGGCTCCCTTGAGCGCGGCGGGAACATCCAGCCGTCCATCGCTCTGTAGCTTGCGCACAAAGCCGCTGAGCCGCTCGACTGGTAGGGGCTCGCCTTCGGGCGCATCAGACCAGGGCTTGCCGATCCTGACATCGCGCCCTTCGGAAACAGCTTCCAGATTGGCGAAGGTGCGGTTGAAGAACTGACCATAGGCTTGAGAGACCAGAGTCCGCTTCATGGCCGGATCCAGTCCCTGGTCGATGGCCGCCCAGATCGGGGGCAGGCGGAAGTGCTGCCGCCCCCAGATGGTCACCAGGGTGTCCTCGCCCAGTGCTTCAAACGTGACGACGCCATCGTCGGCGATGGCCGAATCGTTCTCGCTCTTGACCGTTTTCCAGAACATCCGCTGGCGACGGGGTGCGTACTCGATTGTCTCTATCTTGGTTACGTCGATGGCGACGCCGCCGCCGATGGCGGTGTAGTTCGGCTGAGGCAGATAGAGGTTGCGCTCGACCTGGCGCGTCACGCGGCCCTGCTTGTCGCGGCGGGTCGCCAGGGCCTGACCGCCGATATAGTCGTTCATGTATTGGATGGTCCGGTGGATCTCCACCGACGCGGCGAAGTCCTCAAACGGCTGGGCGATCCGTCTGGCGCCGTCGAACAGGACGGCGCCGTCGTCGAAACGCCAGCGCACGCCATCCGCGTCGGCAGGCACGCCTCGCAGTAGAGCAGCCTGGCCCAGGAGTTCGGCGGGCAAACCGTCATAGTCGGCGGCCCGCAGCTTGGTCGGGTCGATATTGATCGACGCTTCGCGGCGGCGCAGAGCGTCCTTGTCGATCATCACGCCATAGGTTTCGGCCGCCTTGCCCAGCTCCCCCAGCCAGATGTTGGCCAAGGTGAGCAGGGCGCTGTCTCCCCCGGCCGCCGCGAGCCCTGACAGCGCCTTGTTCAGCCAATCGTTGGCCGGATCCTTGAACGGGAAGATGTCACGGTCGACCTGTTGCAGGACGGGTCTGATCGAGCGATCGCCCGCCAGCGACGCGCGTCGCGCGGCGGTGGAGGCGATGAGCGCCGGGCTGACATTGACCCAGCCGGGATAGGGCTCCAAGGCGCCGAGAATGCGGGTCTGAGGCGTTGGTCGCGCGTGCCGCAGACTGGGCGCGGCGAGGCGGGATACAAAGGGATCCAGCCCCATCTTCATGGCCCCAAGATAGTCGGCGAGGGCCGGGTCGGACGCGGCGATGATGGTGTCGGTGACGAGGGGCGAAGGGGCGCGGGCAGCCCCCTCGCCATGGCTGCTGACCATCGCATCGATAAAGGCGAAATGTACCGGCGCAGCGCTCAAGAGCGCGCTTATGACCTCTCCAGGCTCGCGCCGATGGCGGTAATGGTAGTCCTTGTCGGCTTGGGGGAGGACGCTCAGCAAGGTCGACAGGCAAAGAGCGTAGCCGTCGTCGTCATCGGTGCGGTTCGCCGAGAACACCAGCCGCAGGTCCGCCTCCAACCAGGCGCGCGAGAGGCCTGTTCGCGCCAGTGGACCATCCTCTCCAAAAACGTTTGAGCTCAGGTCCTCGGAAAGATCGATCACCTCATATGGTCGCCCGCTCGGCGTCTCGTAGCGATAGCCCAGCAGATCGGCGACCATGAAGACGTCGCGGTTCTCAAGCCACAGCGACGCGGTTCCGCGCGTCGAGCCTACCGACGCCTCGGTGACGCCGAGCTCAAACAATAGCTCTAGCAGATGCTCCACCAGCGCTGGATCAGTCGCCGTCGGCGAGCCGGCGGCGAAGGCGTCAAGGGCCGGGACGATCACGGCCGAGCACACGCCGTTGCGCTCTAGCGCCGTGGAGATGCGCTGGCCGATAGCTTCACGCAAGCCGCCCTGCGCCAGGGCGCGGTCTAACAGGTCGGGGCCTGAGGCTCCAGGTTCGTGAGCAATGACTGCCAGGGCTTGCGGCATAGGCCTAGGCCGGTTCGAGAACCTGGAGACGAACCCGAAGGACCATCGCCTCGAAGCCGGAGACCGCAACGTTGGCGGCGTAGCTGCGGCCGGCCTTCACCCGGTCGGGATCGAGCGCGGCGGAGACCTTGACCAACTGCTCCTGGCCGGGAGCCAGCGTGAACTCCGCCGGCTCGAACACCGCCGCCGGTCCGGCTTCGCCGCCGGTTCCGAAGAAGTGGGCGGCCAGGAAGCTTAGGGCCGCCGGGCGGTCGTGAGGGTTTTTCAGATAGAATTCGCCCGAGGCTTCGCCGCCCAATGGGCCGGAGAGCTCCATGTCCCTGATCGGGGGCTCTTGCCGCGCGGCCGCCACGTCCAGCGTGGCGCCGGCGCGCCCCGCCAGGGCGGCGGCGTACTCGCTCGCAAGGCCGATGGCGTCGGAGGGATAGCGAACAGCCTCCTCCGCAGCCAGGCGCGCAAACGCCCCGACGGCGGCGGCGCTGGTCGAGCGACCCGATCCATAGTCGGCCAGGATGCGACCATAGCTTTGCACGGCCGCCAGCCGCTGGTTGGCCCAGCGACGCGCCAAGTCGGACGTGACATTCCCCAGCGAAGGCCGGTCGCCGCCAGACGCCATCAGCAGCACCCGCAGTGGCAATCGACGATGTAGGCGTCGCACTCGCGCGGCAGGACCGCCACGGCGATCCGGATTGAACGCAGATCGCAACCCTTGATCCGCAGGTCGGCGTAGGACACCGCGCACCCGTCGACGTCTGGGATATCCCCCCGGCCTTCCGGCGCGCGCTCAGCGGTGTTGGCCGTCGCATCAGAAACCACTTCGCTCTTCGCTTGGCGGATCGTGACGCCCAGCACGACCTGGGCCTCGCCGCAGGCCGCGAGCGTAAAGGCCAGCTGGCCAAGGATTTCAGCCTCCACCTGCACGCCCTGGAGGTTCTTCGTCCAGCTCGAGAGCTCCAGCTCTATGTCGCGCTCACGTCGCCAGTGGTTCTCGATGATCAAGGTCACCAGCCGTCGCTCGCCAAGGCGCGTCTCCACAATCAGGTCGGCGTCAGTAACGCAGCATTTGCAAGAGCAGTGATCTGACCCGCAGTGCGAGCCGTGAAGGTCGTGATGGTGACCGTGCTCGTGGCGATGCCGGTGGTCATGGCGGGATGTGCGGTCCCGCGCCTGGGGCCGGTCGATCAGGTCGGTGACGCCAGCGCGCCAAGTCTCGAAAGCGTCGGCCCACGGCTGCAGGGCCTGCCGCGCGATCTCGTTGAAGTCGAACTGGCTGAGATCGATCGGAGAGGCGGCCGCCGGCCGTCGTTGAAGGGTCGCCTGGTTCATTCCGCGGTTCCTTGTTTACGACGCGTGACTTTGGCGGTTGGCGGGCGCTTGGCCGCCGTGACGATGACGATATGCAGGTCGGTGGTGTAGACTGGGGCGAAGACGTGGTGGCGCGCCACGGGTGACAGCTCTTTCGGAAGGGCCACGGCGATCTGCTCGGTGCGTATCGCCCCGGGCTCCAGCCGCACCGGCCCGCTCGGCATGAACAGGCCCACGGTTCCGATTTGCGTCAGCACCGGGGCCGCGCCCAGCCCGATCACGTCCTTGAATATCTGGCCCAGGCGCTCGACGCCGTCCGCCGGCCGCTCAATGCGATCTGAGGCAAGCGGCGCTTCCTCGCCTAGCGGATAGTCGCCGGTGAGATCGATGGTGAGGGGAGTGTTCCCCCGGTTCTCGAACGCCACTGCGAAGCGCTGCTCAGGCCCCAGCGCGGCGTCGACCACAAGAGGAGCCGGCTGGATCGCCAGCTCCGCACGCTCCACGACCTCGATTTCTACGGGCCGGCTGACGCCCCCGAGTTTGATCTCCCCCTGATAGCGTCCCGGCGGCGTGGCGGGGTCGAGTCGCAGGCGGATTTTGGCCTGGGCCGTGCCGTTGGCCGCGACGGTCATCTGCACGGGTATGGGGGCCAGTCGCAGGGGTTTGCCAGCTGCGCCGAGGCGGACCTCGGCCAGGGAGACGTCTGAGACCTGGATCGCGCCGTCGGTGGCGTTGCGCAGTGCGACAGGAATTTTCAATGAGGCGGCCGAACCCGATAGCGACAGGGTGCGGTCGGCAGGCCAGTCGATGAAATCGAGCTTGGCCATGCGAGCTATTCCACTATCCGGACGTGGAGGCCGGCGCCGCTGACCGGACCGCTGTCGTGACGATAGTCGTCGTCGCCATGGTGGTGGGCGTGATCGTGGTGAGGTTCGTCGCTGTACTGATGCTGGCCAAGAGTGACGACATGAGCCTGCTTGAGCGGGGCTCCGACCAGCACTTGAGCTTCCCCATCCAGGGTAAGGCTCAGCACCTCGACCCCGAAAAGGGTCAGGCCGACGCGCTGGCGGTTCGGCAGGGAGATACGCGTCGCGGGCAGCGGTCCGAGCGACAAGCGTAGGCATTGGTCCAGAACGACCGGTTGCAGGTCGATCGCAGCCTTTGAATCGGTTCGGATGGGTTCTGGAATCGTGAAGGCGAATTTGCCGTCCGAGGTGAGGTCGGCCTGCAGATCCGACTTGAGTTCGGCCTTGATCGGCTCGGGGACGGAGAGGGCTAGCTTCGACTCGATTGGCTCGGTGACGGCGAGCTTAGCGTCCAGCTTGATGTCATTGAGGCCCGTGACCGCCACGTTGACCGGGCCGCTGTTGACCGTGATCGGGTCGTAGGTGACTTCGACATCGGCCACTGCTGTTCTCCTCCAGCCCGGAGAACAACGCTACATGGGGGCGATGGAGCGTGCAATTGATCTTAATAGTTAAGCTTGTAAGTCAGCAGTCTCCATTTGAGCGTCATGTTAAGGATGCCAGCATAGCTTACTCTCAATTCTCTATGCGATCCTCCAGGTGGTGGTCTTTGTGCCTTCTTATTGAATTCGCCGAAAATTTGTTGGGATACGAGCCGCGCCCCGTCCGACAATAGGCCAGGTCCTAGCCCTTGCGGTCGCCCGCGCCCGTCGGCCGGACCAAGGCCCCCGGCGGAGCTCGCCCGGCTGAAGAGCCGACAATCGACAACTTAGAGCTTCCAACTTAACGCTGGCCCTAAAAGAGGTCTCGACAACTTAAGACTGACCCCAAGCGAGAAAGCGTTGCTCACGCCCCAGCAGCCGGCGGCCATTGAAGGTCATTGGTTTCGTCGTTGAAGCGGACGCGCACCGATGACCTGCGTCGGAGGGCCTGCAAGAGGTGGCTGGCTCCGTTCAAACCGCGCGGGCGGCTTGGTTCTTCAAGTGCCGCTGAAGAGCTTTGGACTGCGACGCTGCGGCCTGTAAGCGGGTCCGCGTGTCGGCGTGCAGTCGAACCCAGCGCGGAAGGCGCGGGAGAACTGGCTACTGCTCGAAAAGCCCAGGTCGTGGGGGCGTAGCGGGGGCCGGGAGCGGCCGGCGACGAGGGGTGCGCAGTGGCCGCTATCAACCAGCACCTGCGGGCCGACTGAACCGTCGAGCAGGAGTGAGGCCGTTGCGGAGAGGGCGCGGCGGCGCCCGCCTGGGCGAGCGCCGCCGGCTTTTTCAGTTGCCGCGATAGGTGCTGTATCCGAAGGGGCTGACCACCACCGGCACGTGATGGTGAGCGGTCGGATTTGTCACGCGGAAGACGACGTCGATTTCCGGGAAGAAGGCCGTCGCGCCCGCTTGGCCGTAGTGAGACATGTCGAAGGTCAGCTTGTAGGTGGCGGCTTTGATCTGGGTATCGGCGCCGAAGGAGCGCACCCGGCCGTTCTCGTCCGTCTTCGCCTTCGCCACCTGAAGCCAGCTTCCGTCCGCCTGCTTAATCTCCAGCTTGACCGGGACGTCCTTGCCGCCGACGCCGCGGGCGAGATCGAGAACGTGGGTTGAAATCCCCTCGGCGAAGGCGGTGGTGGCGGTGAGCGCCAGGGCGGTGGCAAGGCCGACGAGGGTGACGTAACGCATTGAGTTTCTCCACTTAAGAGACGTCAATGGCCCGACACCATGTCGCAAGCATGGCCGTGCGATGCGGGTCTCCGCTGGCGCTGGAAGATCATGATATTGAGGCGGTTGGACCCCCGAGCTAGCGCTGCTCATATAGAGGTTTGTTTCCCAGATTGTGCTCATAAGATCATACGGTGAGCATTCCTGGCGGTGAGCACTGAATGCGTGACGCTTCCTGGTCCAAGGACTTTGCGATGGCGCGAAGAAACGCAATGTTCTCCATTCATCGATTGGTCGCTTCATCCATGGAAGCACCAAACGCGCGGTTTGGAGGGAGCTTTCCAACGACAACGCGGCAAGACGATGCCGATGGCGCAGAACTCTCCGCGATCACCATTGCGCAACCACCACTGAACAGCGTCCCAGGCGCGTAGTTCGTCTCAGAAAGTTGGTCAGTGGCAAAGGTAGCCTAAACTGGTCGCTTCAATGCGCCGCTTGCGATCAAACCAACAATATACATGAGCGCCAACGCGATATTCGGCACCACGTTAAGCCCGAAGCCAGTGGCCACTGAAAGCGCGCTGTCGATCACGAACCAGCTGACCATGCCGGCGGTGATCGCGTTCCAGAGCGGACGCCCCTGACCTCCCAGATCAATGGCCGCCCTAACGACGAAGAACAGCGTCACAGCCCAGCCGATTGATACGGCGCCCATCACCGCCAAGCTGAACCGTAGCATGGGATCAAATTGCGCCTCGATGGGACCATGCAAGATTTCGCCGAAGCTCGATCATGGCAGCGGCGCTGGTGTCTCGATCTCCCCGTTGTATCCAAGCGCCCGGGCGCGGGAGACAAGGTGGGCCAAGAGGGCTTCCGATGGCGGCTTTCGGGTATAGAGGAAAATCTTCTTGAGGCCCGGATCGGCCGATATGAACCAGCCGCCTTGCGGATCACGCTCAAGCACCTCGTAGCGCCAAGTTATGAACGCCGCGTAGGTCACCTTGAGCCGTCGATTGACGCCGGGGTCTTCGATTAGCCCGCGACCGCTAATCGCCTTGCGCTTGCCGGTGACGCCGCCCTCCCGGCAGTCATCGACTACCGCGACCTGGGTGGAGTCTTTCAGGCTGTAGGTCGTCGTGCCAGCGACGCAGCCCTTGGTGATCGCCATCGGTGTACGACCAACTTCCAGCCAGACGCCAGAATAGTGCGATTGCGCATCAATGGGTGTAGCGGCCGGCTCCGCGTACGCGGTGGCCGGCGCCAGGCCGGCAGCCGCAAGCGCGGCGCATATGGTTCTGAACGTCATCAAGCTCACCTCCCATTGCGATACGCGGAAGCTTGCGGCGTGGATGCATGGATCTGGCGCGTTTGCTCCTTGGCCGAGGGAGCGGTACGTTCGCGCTCCTCAAGGGAGCACCGCCGCCACGTGGCCAGAACCAAGGGCGCCAGGGATATCGATTACGACGGCAAGCGCCGTCAATTGCTTGAGAAGATAACGCTTCATCTCATGCGTCGGGAGGGCGCGCGCGCCAGTCTGCGCGACCTTGCTTCGGCGGCGGGCGTCTCTGGGCCTACCCTGCGTCACTATTTCGGAGATCGGCAAGCGCTGATCGCCGCGGTGCTTGAGGAATGCCTGAGGCGTGGACGTCCCGGCCTCGATGCGCAGCGCCAGAGCGGTCTGCCGCTCGCCGCTTCAATCCATGCCTACGCCGCGGACCTAGTTGCGGCGATGACAGCGGAGAAGTCGGTTCGATTGGGCGACATGGTCGCTCTTAGCCTTGCCGAGGGTTTTCTTGACCCCGCCTATAGCCGTCCGGCCCTGGATTTCATTCTCGAGCCTACCCTTCAGGGGCTGGAGGCGCGCCTCGCTGAACATGCTGCGCGCGGTGAGTTGCGCGAAGGCGTCGATCTGCGCATGGCCGCGTTGATGTTGGTCTCCCCCCTCATGCTGGCGTGCCTGCATCAGCAGCAACTTGACGGTCGCCATGTACGACCGCTCGCCTTGGACGATCTGATCGAGAGCGCCTGCGAGGCTTTCTTGCACGCCTTTGGACAGGGTGATGCGATCGACTCGCGGCCGCGAGCCGAGTTGGCGCGGGCCTAGGCAAATTCGCCCTTTTCTTTATTCCGACTGAAATATAAAAATGTCCCAGGGCCATGGAGGCCGTTGGAGACATTCATGCCCGATGGCGCCGCTCAAACGCCGAGCCCGCATGTGCCATCCGTGGTCCGCCCCACGCGGGTGGAAGCTGAGGCTGCTGTTCGCTGCCTTATCGCCTGGGCCGGCGATGACCCTGATCGCGAAGGGCTGGTCGACACCCCGGCGCGGGTCGCGAGGTCTTATGGCGAGCTTTTCGCGGGCTACGGCGAGGATCCCCGAGCCCATCTGGCGCGAACCTTCGAAGAGGTCGGAGGCTATGAGGAGCTGGTTGTTTTGACCAACGTTCGTGTGGTCAGTTGCTGCGAGCACCACATGCTGCCGGTGATTGGCCGAGCCCATGTTGGCTATCTGCCGAGAAACCGCGTGGTCGGCATCTCCAAGCTTGCCCGGGTCGTCCACGGCTTTGCCCGCCGTCTCCAGATTCAGGAGAAACTGACAGCAGACATCGCAGAGGCCATAGCCGACACCTTGGATCCCCTCGGCGTCGGCGTGGTCATAGAGGCCGAGCATAGCTGCATGAGCCTACGGGGAGTTCAGACGCCAGGATCAAGCCTCACCACCAGTCGGCTGATTGGACAGGTGCGCGACGACCACAAGCTTCGCGCCGAGTTTCTCGACATCGTGCGGCAGGCGAGATGAGCGAGACTAGCCGTCAGTCTCCTGCGTCTGAAAAGCAGGCTCAGCTTCTGACCGTTCTTGGTGTCTTGGGGCTTGTTCCCTTCGTCGTGCCTCCAGTCCTGGGCTTTGAAGCGCTGGCCGGCGGGCTAGACTGGCGAACCGCCCAGGCGCTTTATGGGGCCACGATTCTTGGCTTCCTAGGCGGCGTGCGCGCAGCGTGCGCCGCCTTCGCGCAAACGCCCAGGCTGGCGGACATCGTTCTCTCCATGGCGCCGCCGCTCGCCGGCTACGGGCTCGCCGCGGTCGCGATCGGCGGCCGCGGGTCTCCAGGCGCGACCGGGCAGGCTCTGTTCGGGCTTGCTATCGCGTTTGCTGTTCAAGGAGTTTGGGACCTGGGGGCGAAGGACCTTCCGTACTGGTACCGTCGTCTACGGCTTTTACTGACCATTGCTGCGACCTTGGCCCTTATCGCCGGGGGGCTGCGCGCGGGACTTTGACGTGAAGCGGCCAATAGCGGTTGTTGTCGGGGCTGGCGGCGCGATTGGGCGCGCGTTCGTCGCTCGTTTGCTGGACGATCCGCGCTACGCCGCCGTCGTGGCCGTAGGGCGCCGGCGGCCGCTAGACTGGCCCCCATCCTGCGGCTCCGTATTCCTCACGGCGGATCTGATGGATGAGACGGAGCTCGAGGGTCTCGCGCGGTCGATCACCGAGCTCGGAGAGCCGGGGCTGATCCTGGTCGCCACGGGAATGCTGCATGAGGATGGCCTGCGTCCCGAGAAGTCGATCCGGGCGCTGACGCGCGCGTCCCTCATGCGGCTCTTCGAGGTCAACGCCGTGCTCCCGGCGCTTGTTGCAAAGCACCTCTCGCCACTTCTCCAGCGCAACCAGCCTGCCATCTTTGCAGCTGTCTCGGCGCGTGTCGGAAGCATCGGCGATAACGCTCTGGGAGGCTGGCACGCCTACCGGGCAAGCAAGACTGCGCTCAACATGTTGATCCGAGGCGTGGCCATCGAACTGCGCCGTGAGCGCCCCAGGGCGATCTGTGTGGCCCTTCATCCAGGAACGGTCGTCTCACCCTTGAGCGCGCCCTTCCTGGGCTCGAACCACGCTGCGCTGAGCCCTGACGAGTCTGCTCGCAGAATGCTGCTGGTGCTCGACGATCTCGATCTGGCCGATACGGGCGGCTTCTTCGCCTATGATGGGACTCGTCTGCCATGGTGAACCATCCAGTGGAGGTGCCGCCCCACGTGGCCCGTTCAGGCGCTGGGTGCGCGGCGGCGCCGCCGCCTTCGGGTTCAACTGATCGACGTTCGCCTATCCGGCTCGATCCTACAGGCTACGCACCTGAGCCACCGCATCGATCAAGCTGATCGTTGTTACCGGCTTTGCGAGGTGTAGATCCGCCTCAGCTTCAAGCGAACCGAACCGAGCCGATGCTGTCGCATGGCGTTGGCGCTGAGCATGATGATCGGTGTGCGACCGCCTTGATCGCTCTCGCGCCTGCGAAGCTCCTGGCTACACTTCACCGACGGAGTGGTTCGACGCGAGTAGACCATCAATCAAGGTCAGGCGGCGAGTGCAGCGGGCGGCGACGCCCTCATCGTGTGTGCAGATAAGGAAGGTGGCGCCGTCCTCCTGATTGACCTCGCGCATCAGGTCCAGCACGCGATCAGCGGCTTGCCGATCAAGATTGCCTGTCGGCTCGTCAGCGATAATCAGGTCAGGCCGATTCATCAGGGCGCGGGCTATGGCGACACGTTGCTTTTGACCGCCCGATAGGCTTGTGGCCGGATAGTCGATGCGATCCTCCAGCCCGACGCGCGTCAGCAAATCTCTCGCGCGCGCGCGCATTTCGCGTGAAATGCCGCCGGCGGGCGCCGCCGCTGGAAAGGCGACGTTCTCCATGGCTGTGAAGTCGGGCAGCAGATGGTGGAACTGAAAGACGAACCCCAGCCGGCGGTTCCTAAATTGAGCTCGCTTGGCTTCCGATAGCATGTCGACGCGGTCGCCGCTGATCGTCAGGGCGCCCGCTGTTGGACGCAGCAGCAGGCCCACGATCGACAAGAAGGTGGATTTGCCGGACCCGGACGCCCCGAGCAGGGCCGCCAGTTCGCCCTTGTCCAAGTCAAGGTCGATGCCTTTGAGCACCTGTGTTTCTTCCTCACCATTTCGGAAGACCTTCTCGATCCCCCGAGCTTCCAAAGCGCGGGTCATTGCTGGATGGCCTCAAGGGGGTCGAGCCGCGAAGCCGAGCGGGCAGGGAGAATGGAGGCGACCACGGCGCCTAGGGTGGTCAGCACTAGAGCTGCGACATAGCCGCCTTGTTCCGGGGCGATAGGGAGCGCGGAGGTTCCATCCGGTTTGGTCAGTCCCTGCAGCCAGACACATAGTCCGTAGCCGCTGGCGCAACCGATCAGGGCGCCGCTCAGGCCGATCAACAGCCCCTGCAGCAGGAAGACCCACAGGATGAAGCTGCTGGGCACGCCAAAGGCTCGCATGATGCCGACCTCGCTGCGTCGCCTGTAAGCCGACAGCACCAGGGCGCTAGCCACGCCAATGATGATGGAGATCAGGGAGAAGACCTGAATGAGCGTGCCGGTTTGGGCCTGAGCCTTGAGTGCGTCTTCAAGACTCAGGTTCTTTTCTTGCCAGGGCGTAGCGCGCAGACCGGTGGCGTCGGCCAAGAAGCGGGCGGTAGCGCGAGCGGTCCCGGGGTTTGCGAGCTTGACTTCAATGTTCGTGACGCCCTCGGGCAGCGTGAATAGGGGGCGCGCCGCCTGCAATGAGAGGAAGGCGACCCGCTCGTCCAGGCTCTGCAAGCCAGTGCGAAATACTCCCTTGACCGTGAGTTGCCGCTCCACACCGCGATCAGTTCGTAGGAGTACGGACTGCCCCGCGCTCAATCCAAGTTCCTCGGCCATCCGCACGCCGATCAGCAGACCGTCAGCGCCCAGGTCGGCGTCGCCGTCTATGACCTTTGGCGTGATCTGCGAGATGGCGTCGATACCTTGAGGCTCTACGCCAATTATGGACACTGGTGAGACCGCCTCGCTCCTGACCAGGAAGGCGCTGCCGGAAATCTGCGGGCTGATCGCCGTCACCGCGGGGTTCGAGCGCAACAGTTCGACGATGACCGGCCAGTCGCGGATCTGCTTGCGTTGAAAGGTCGAGACAAGTGGGACGGCTTCAGTCGGCAAATCCGGCCCGGGCAATACGCGAGCAAGGCGTGGCGCCGGCTCCAAGCTGATATGGGCGCTATCGCCTGTAACCTGATCCGTCAGGCGTACGGCCAAGCCCGCGATTAAGGCGGTGATGAAGATGAATACAGTTACGCCAAGGGCGACCCCGGATATCAGCAGAAGAGACTGACTGGGGTTCGACAGGAGGTAGCGCCTTGCAACTTTGAAAACGAACACGACCTATCCGTCCGGCGTTGGCGCAACAGGGCGGACGTGGGCGCCAGGGCGTGTGGTGGCGGGATCCAGCACGACGCGATCTCCCTCGCGTAAGCCACGCTCGATAATGGCGTTCGCCGAGGGCCAGCGCATCACACTGACCTGGCGGAGTGCTACAATCCCCTGAGAATTCACGACGTAGACCTTTGGGGCGACGGTCGCATCCATGACAGCGCTGCGAGGCAGCACGATCGCGTCTTGGCGTAGGCGCACGATAATGGTCAGGTCGACGGATCGCCCTGGCGACAGCTCCTGGCCGGCGGCGGGCGCCAGCTTCACCTGCCGTCCCCCGGTCGCGGAGTCGATACGCGGAGAGACCTCGGTGACAAGGGCCGGAAAGATGGTGGCCGATCCTGAAAGAGCGGCGCGCGCAGTCAGGCCGGGTCTCAGTAGGTCGGCATAGGCTTCGTCCACGTCGGCACGGATTTCAGATCCGGCTGACGAGCCTAGTTCAAACAAGGTTTCGCCCGCGGTCACGACCTGACCGTTGTCTATCGGGCGGAGCAGGACCGTGCCGCTCATAGGCGCCCGAATGATAAATTCCCGCGTGCGCTCTCTGGAGGCGCGTGCCGCTGCGGCCGCGGCGGCGACATTGGCGTCTGCGGCCTGCAGCGTCGCACGAGCGACGTCCAGCGCGGCCGGCGCGGCAAAGCCCTTCTGCATCAGGGTTAGAGTGCGGTCGTATCGCAGTCGAGCGTCGGCGGCCTCGGCGCGCGCGGCCCGTGCTCGCGCAAAATCTGCCTCTGTCAGGGCCTGTTCGACGGTAGCGCGTATGACCGCCAGGGGGGCCCCGGCGGCGACACGATCGCCGTCGTCATGGAGCAGTCGGATCACCTGTCCGGGATTTGGCGACGCGACCTGGACCACGTCCTTGGGCCGGGCGCGGCCGACGACCGCGAGCGCCTGCTCGACCGTCTGCGGTTTGATCTCAAGCACCTCGACCGCAACTGGTCGTCGGGAGAGCAAGAGGACTGTCGCCGCGATGGCGCCGACTGTGAACAGCGCTATGAGCAGCAACTGCATACGATTTGGCCGAACGGTTCTACTTTCACGATCCGTCGTACGAAGCATTGCGTGAACCGTGCCGGAGACTAAGGGGCGGGTAGATTAGGAGTTTGACGTTTTCGTGCCGCGCACGCCATCCAGCTAGATCTTTACTTCTACTGGCGAACGCCACGGTCTGCACAAAGCCATTGGAAAGACGTTCCTACAGGCTCCGACGCCGACATGGATGTAACGATCTAGATGCGCTTTCTTGTTTACGGGCGCGATCACGCATTGGATCGCCAGGAGAGCGCCTCATCTGAAGAATTGAGTCGATCAATGATGCTTTGGCGAGCGAGCATGGCCTCATCCGGCTGCTGCGCGCGTCCTAGTGGCGGGGTGGGCGCGGGAAGAAGCGGCTGGTGCGGGCGGCGTAGGCGGCGAAGGCGGCGGGCCGCGAGCGGTGCATATGAGCTTCGAGCAACGGTACGCCGGACACATGGTTCAGCAGCCAGTAGATGTAGGCAGGTCCGGTCAGCGCCAGCCAACCCAAGGGCCAAGCGCTGTCGATGTTGATGGCGAACACCGGCCAGGCGCACCACGCGAGCCACTCGAAGAAGTAGTTGGGGTGGCGCGACCATGCCCAGAGGCCCGCGTCACAGACTTGGCCGCGGTTGGCGTGATCGGCCTTGAATGCCGTGAGTTGGCGGTCGGCTATCGCTTCACCGAGAAGGGCCGACATGAAGATGAGGGCGGCCAAGCCATCCTGCAGACTTAGGCCTGGCGCCGGATTTCTCGCCGCCAGCAGTATGCCAAGGACAAGCAAGGCGCCGGCGCCGGCTTGCAGCATCAGAAAGCCGAATATCCGGGATTGAAAGCGGGGCCCCCATTCTTGGCGCAAGCGGGCGTAGCGCGCGTCTTCGCTTTCGCGGGCGGCGCGCGCCGCAATGTGCAGACCAAGCCGCAAGCCCCATAGGCCGATCAGCGCGGCCGTCAGCCATTGACGTGCGGAAGGCGAAACGCCGTCGACCGGCGTCAGGGCGACGCCCACGCCAGCCGCGCCGAGGCCCAAGGACCAAAAGGCGTCGGCCCAACCGCCTTGCAGGGTGCGCCTTTGGACAACCCAGGCCGCGGTCATCACCAGAACCATGAAGAGCGCCGCCGCGCCCCAAAGCGGCAGCAGGGGCGTCATAGCCGGGCGAATGGCTGCATCAGCCGCCCCAGCCATCCGTCGAGCTGAATCTGGCCGTCCAGCGCGGCGACGCAGAGGCAGGGGTCGTCGGACACCACGCGCGGTTGGTGGATCACCTCGGCGTCAGCTTCCTCGAAATCGCCCACGTCGAACCGTTCAGTCTCGGTGGCGTAGGCGCCTGACAGGACGCAGGTCAGTTCCACGCCGCCGTGGGTGTGGCGGGGCGTCTCGCGGCCAGGATCGATTTTGAGGAGGATAACGCGGCAAGCGCCATCACGTGGGGCATGCACGTCGCGCACGCGTATCCCCGGGCCAACCCAGCGCCAGGGACCCAGGGCGTAACGGCGCAGCGGCTCGGGGAGCTCCGGCATGTCATTGAGCAGGGGCTGAGCCGTCACCACGCCGGTGTCGGTCTCGATCCGCGCCATGGCGCGCGCCAGGGCGTCAGCTGACAGAGGTGAGGGAGATGTCTCATCAAGGAGCTCTCCACCCACGGCCTGGAGCCGGCGCACCCAGGCATGATTGGCGGGGCGCAAGGCCAAGTGAGCCGCCACCACCACAGCTTGCGGAGGGCTGAGGACGCCCGCGGCGTAGGCGAGCAGACGTTCCTCGGAAGGATTGCGGCGAGCGTTCATCAGGACGCCTCCTCGGAGAGTTCGAGCATCGCACGGAGTTTGATCATGGCGTTGCGAATACGGGATTTGACGGTGCCCAGCGGCAGATCGAGGCTGCGGGCGATCTCGGAATGAGGATTGTCCATGTAGAATGCCAGGCGCAGGACCTCGACCTGATCTGGTTTAAGACGGGCTAGAGCGTGGCGAACGCGTTCTGTGTCTTCGGACATCGACAGGATATCGTCCGGCCGGCGGACCTCCTCACCGGCCAATTCGATTTCGGGCGTCGGAAGGGGGCGGGCGTCGCGGCGCAGCATGTCGAGGCGCCGATTGCGCGCGATGGTGAAGATCCAGGTCGCGGCGCGCGCCTTGCGAGCGTCGAACAGATCAGCCTTGCGCCAAACCGTCAGCATGGCGTCCTGCGCGAAATCCTCCGCCGCCCCGGGAGTGGCTCCGGACTTGATAAGCCAGGCCTTGAGCCGCGGGGCGAAATATTCGAACAACTGAGCAAAGGCCTCGCGGTCTCGTCGCAAAGCGACGGCCTCGATCAGCCGATCATACTTGAGCGCATCCTGCGCGGGGGCGGCCGGACTCATGCGATCCGAGCGGACTTCAGCGGAGGTGAGAGGCGAGGGCTCAGCATGCATGAAACCTATTACGCTTCGTCGAAAAGCCTGGATCATTTCCAATCCGATCCCGAGGCTGACGCGTAATCCGCTTAAGTCCGCGGTGATTTCGGCGGGCGCATTTCGGAGCCGTCATGCCGCTATCGCCCGCCAACACCTTCGACGGCCCGCTCAAAATCGCCGTGGTGGGGTCGGGCGTCGCGGCCCTTTCGTCGGCTTGGCTGCTGTCTCAACGTCATCGGGTGACCGTCTATGAGAAGGCCGAGCGCCTGGGCGGCCATTCCAACACCGTGACAGCCGCCGCCTTGTCGGGCGATGTCGCCGTCGATACCGGTTTCATCTGTTTCAACGACGCGACCTATCCCAATCTCATCGCTCTGTTCACCCATCTCGGCGTCCAGACCCGCGCAACCGACATGTCCTTCGCCGTGTCGCTGGAGGAAGGGCGGTTTGAGTACGCCGCGCCGGGCCTCTTCGCCCAGAGACGCAATCTTTTGCGGCCACGTTTCTGGTCAATGCTGAGCGAGGTCTTGCGCTTCTATCGTCAGGCTCCGATCCATCTGGGCGGACTGACTGATCCGGATCTGACGCTAGGCGACTATCTGAAGCGTGAGGGTTTCAGTGAGGCGTTCCGCGATGACCATCTGCTGCCGATGGCGGCGGCCATCTGGTCCTCGCCGGCGCATACGCTGATGGACTATCCCGCCGAGGCCTTCATCCGCTTCTGTGGCAACCACGGACTGCTGAAACTGGTCGGGCGACCGCTGTGGCGCACCATCAAAGGAGGCAGTCGCGTCTATGTCGAACGCTTGGCGCAGGCGATTGAGGATGTGCGGCTGGATCATGGCGTGACGGCGGTTCGCCGCACGGATCATGGCGTGATGGTTCACGACAGCCAGGGCGGCGCCGAGCGGTTCGATCATGTCGTTATCGGCGCCCACGCCGACCAGGCCCTGGCCATGCTGGACGAACCGACTGCGCGGGAAAGGGAGGTGTTGGGCGCGTTTCGCTACAGCCGCAATTTCACGGTCCTCCACACCGACGCCGACCTGATGCCCCGTCGCCGTCGCGCCTGGGCCAGTTGGAACTATATCGGCGCCAATGGAGGCCTGTGCGTCACCTACTGGATGAACAAGCTTCAAGGACTGCCTGGCCAAGACCTGTTCGTCACCCTGAACCCGCCGCGCCCGCCGAAGCCCGACACGCTGCTGCGCAGCGAGCTCTACGAACATCCAATCTTCAACCCGGCGGCTCTCGAAGCTCAGAAACAGTTGTGGAGCCTGCAAGGGCGGGGCGGCGTCTGGTTCTGCGGAGCGCACTTTGGCGCCGGCTTCCACGAAGACGGCCTTCAGTCGGGTCTTGCCGTGGCCGAGCAGCTTGGCGGCGTTCGCAGACCCTGGACGGTCGCAAATGAGAGCGGACGTATCCATCTGTCGCCCGCTTCGGCCGGCGCCATGGAGCCGGCCGCATGACTGAGGCTTCCGCCCTTTATCGCGGCGGCGTCATGCATCGGCGGCTGAGGCCCAAAGTGCATGAGTTGAACTACCGCGCCTTCTGGCTGCTGCTTGATTTGGCTGAGATCGACGGACTGGACCGGCGTCTTGGGCTGTTCTCACGCAATCGGTTCAACCTGCTGTCGTTTCATGACCGCGATCACGGTGACGGCTCGGGCTCGGCGCTGCGGTCGCAGGTCGAGGCCTGGCTAGCGCGGGCGGGGATCGACATAGGCGCCGGGCCGATCCGCCTTCTGACCATGCCGCGGGTGATGGGTTATGTCTTCAACCCGATCAGCCTCTACTACTGCCACCGGACCGACGGCGGTCTGGCGGCCATGGTCTATGAAGTGACCAGCACGTTCGGCGTTCGCCACGCCTACGTCATTCCCGTTCCTGTTGAGGATCAGGCTCGGGGATTGATCCGGCAAGGCGCGGCCAAGGCTCTCTATGTCTCGCCCTTCATCGGGATGGACATGGACTATGAGTTTCGCGGTCATGCGCCGGCCGAGCGGCTGGACCTCACCATTGACGGCATCGAGGCCGACGGCCTGTTGATCACGGCGGCTATGTCCGCCGAGCGACACCCCCTGGAGGATCGCGACCTCTGGTCGGCTGCGCTCTCACTGCCTTTTATGACCTTCAAGGTCGTGGCCGCCATCCATTGGGAGGCGCTCAAGCTCTGGATCAAGGGCGTTCGCCTGACCCGCCAGCCGACACCTGCGCGCGAGCCTGTCACGATCCAGCATCACGCGCGGGAGAGCCGTCTTGGTCGATGAAGCCACGCGTCCGGTTGTCCTGTGGTTTCGCCGCGACCTGAGACTCCAGGACAATCTGGCTTTGCACGCCGCCGTCGCCACCGGCCGGCCGATCCTGCCGCTCTACATCCTGGACGAGGCAGGCGAGGGACGCCGCCTGGGAGCGGCCTCCCTCTGGTGGCTGGACAAGTCGTTGCGCGCTTTGGACGCCTCGCTAGGTCGATGCGGCGGCCGGCTTATTCTCCGCCGAGGCGATTCCGAGGCCGAACTGCGCCGCCTGATCGACCAGACCGGCGCCGATCAGGTGTTCATGAACCGAAGGTTCGAGCCGGACGCCTTTCTCCGCGACGCCGATATCGCTCATGCCCTGCAGAACGAGGGCGTTGCTTGCCAGGGCTTCAATGGGACGCTGCTGACCCGGCCCTCCGCGGTCCTGACAGAAGCCGGACGCCCTTACCGGGTCTTCACGCCCTTTCTGAAGGCGTTGTTGCGGGTGCTCCCGGATCTGGAGCCCCTGCCTGCCCCGACCCGCATTGTGACGCTCGAGACCCCGAGCGATGATATCGCCTGCTGGGGGCTGCATCCCAGTGAGCCTGACTGGTCGGGCGGATTCGACTGGGTCCCTGGCGAGGTTGGCGCAATTTCGGCGCTATCGGCCTTCTTGGCGAGCGGTCTCAACGACTACGCTGCTAGTCGCGACATTCCAGGGCGGGCCGGGACGTCGCGATTGTCGCCCCATCTGCATTGGGGCGAGATCAGTCCGCGACGCGTGGTGCAGGAAGCCCGGCGCGCCGCCTGGGATGACCGCGCGCGCCCCGCCGAGGTGGACAAGTTCGTCGCCGAGATCGCCTGGCGGGACTTCTCCGCCCATTTGCTGCACGAGTTTCCCTACATGGCCGAGCGGGCGTTCCGGCCCGAGTTCGACGCCATGCCTTGGCGGTCCGACCCCGCCGGTCTCGCGGCCTGGAAGGAAGGGCGCACGGGCTATCCGCTGGTCGATGCGGGCATGCGCCAGCTCTGGGCGACCGGCTGGATGCATAATCGCGTGCGAATGGTGGTCGCCTCATTCCTGGTCAAGCATCTGCTGATCGATTGGCGCGAAGGCGAGGCGTGGTTCTGGGACACGTTGGTGGACGCCGATCTGGCCAGCAATGTGCAAAATTGGCAGTGGGTCGCAGGTTCCGGCGCCGACGCCGCGCCCTATTTCCGGATTTTCAACCCCGTCCTTCAGAGTGAGAAGTTCGACGCCGATGGACGCTACGTCCGGCGCTGGGTCCCCGAGCTTGGGGCGTTGCCGGCCCGATGGATCCATGCGCCCTGGACCGCGCCCTCCGAGGTGCTGGCGCAGGCCGGCGTGCGCCTAGACCAGACCTATCCCCGTCCGGTTGTTGATCACAGCCAGGCCCGCTTGCGGGCGCTGGAGGCGTTGAAGACGCTGGCTTTGCGGTCATCGGGCCACGGCGCAGAATGAATTTTCGCAACTAGATATCTCGCACAGGGCGCGGACCTTGCCCGCCGTCCTTAACTGCTGGCGAATTCCCTATATGTGCTTGAGTTTGAGCGGGGGCTTTGCCCCAATGATGCGCCCTGAATTCCAGGGCTTTTTCGGCATGCGAAAGAGGTCGATCTGAGCCATGGCTCACCTCTGATTGGAAGCACCCACGCAGCCTATGGCATGCTACCCCTCGATTGGCGCCACGCCCGCCAGCAGAAGTTCCGAAGGTCACTTGAGGGTGGGTTTCGGCCACAGCGCGCGCCTGTCGTCTCGCCATGGCTATTGCAAGTCGCAGCGCTTGCGACCGATTCTCAATTTGGCCAGTCTTAAATTGCGCCGACAAACGTTCTGGCGGCCCGGGAGGGTGTCCAATACTCAAGCAAAATCAAACTAGAATGGTGTCTAACTGCTGCCCGAGGGGGCTTTGAATGCAAAGGGAATTTCGAAGCGACGTCTAACCTTTTCCGCTGTGTCGCGAGGGTGTCATGAGCGAGAAGGCGCGCGCCTGGGCGAGGAGGCAGACTGCCCCGTGTTCGGCCTCCAAGGCCGTCCTGCTGGAGCTAGCGGCGATGGCCAACGCTGATGATGTTTGCTGGCCCAGCAATCGATGCCTGGCGGCCGTCCTCCAGGTGACGCCTCGGACCATCCAGCGCTCGCTGCTCAAGCTGAAGGCGGCGGGACTCGTCGGAGTATCGACGCGGAGCCGCGACAACGGCGGCCAGACATCGAACCTCTACCGGCTGCCAATTGATAGCGTGAGTGACGTCCCCCGGAATGACGCTGACGACACTCCCCCCGTGGCGCAGGCGCCATCCCAAGGAAGGAAAAACCTAAGGGAAGATACTTCTGACGAAGTATCTCCTGCGGAAGGATCCGATGGGGGCTTCGGGGCTTGGTGGAGCCACTACCCAAAGAAGGTTGGAATTCGAAACGCGCGGAAGCAATTCGATCAACTCGTCCAGCGAGGGCGCGTCCTGGTCGCTAAGTTGATCGAGGCTGCGCGCAGGTACGCGTTGTCAGTGCATGATCGGGACCCCAAGTTCATAAAGACGCCAGCTAACTGGCTCGCACAAGGCTGCTGGGACGACGAAGACGTTTCTGAGGCTGTCGTCGCTCGGCCAATCCTCGAAGAGTTTGGCGGCCCGCGAGAATTGCGCGCAGCGGTGGTGAAGCGATTGGGCTCCGCGTGGACGCGGAGTTGGCTCGACCCTTGCGCCTGGTCCGTTAGCAGTCGCGAGATTCTGCCCCGCACGAGCTTTGCCGGCGATCGCATTCAGCGTGATCTTGGTGAATTGCTTCGACGCTTCGACGTCAGGGTGGTGATGCCGCAGGTGCTTGGGAACGGGCGGTGGGCTGCCGGAGAGTAAACCTCGATCAGACACTGAGGCGATAGCCCATTGCAGGCTCCAAATATTTGCCCGGCCGCAGGTCAACTCGCCAATCTGGAGGCGGCTCGCTGAGATCACGGCACAAGTCGCTGAAATACCGACCCGGCCGGGGAGGTGGTCGTTCCGCGGAAAAGTGCGCGGCGCTTCGGCCGATCTGCGCTCGGCTTCGCGTCGGCGACGTGTCCCTGGGCGGAGTGCAGTCGCGGGGTGGCTACCACATGTGGGTCTCTATCGAGACGAGGCTGAGCGGCGGGGAATTGTGCAACGGGACGTGTTTGTCTCGCCCGAGCGTAGTGCAGAAAAGGTCTCGGCGCTTTCAAGGGCTGAGCCGGGAGCAGCTACATTCAGCGCGCCGCCGCGCCATTAGGTCGCCAGCGGACAAGCCGCTGGACAGGAGGGCAAGCTCACCGGCTGGACGCAACGTGAACCAAATAGTCCCGAGCTGTTCTCAAACTATACCTCTGGTTTAGGGCCTCCTGCTGTGTAAGCTGGCGCCGTTAATCGTTTTTCGAGATCGGCTGGGGGGACCGGTCGTTCGATTTCGGGGGGGGGGATTGGGGTGGCTTCTGTTCACCGTTGCTCGAACTCGCGTCGCTACGTCGCGGCGGGGATCGGATGAGCGCCGACCTTGACGCTCTACAAAAGCGGCTCGAGAGTCACTTCGAGACGCTGTCATCTGCGCGGATCGCGCGTGGACTGCCGGTGTTCGCGCTTGAGCACGGGCTCGGCGCGAATGAACGGTCAACGTTGGCGATGCTACTCAAGGACAAGCTAGCGGCGCCTGCCGCTTATCGCCTGTCCACGCACTGGCTGGCGTGGATCGTGTTCGCGACCGAACAGGGTTACGACTACGATGGGGACGAGTACTGGTACACGTTTGGGCAGCGGATGCCGCACTGGGAACACGGGTGGCGGTCAAGCATCCGGGCGTGGTTCCGCAGGTTCCACGACAAGTATGGCGGCCTCCGTCCGGTTGGGCCCTGGGCGAACAACTTCTCGATCATCGCCTGGCCGATCACGCACGCGCTGCTGCCTAAAGATCTGCAATCGCAGGTCGCGCGTACCCTGTACAGCCTGCGCTACAACCTCGTTGCGCACCTAGACAAGCCGGTGGGGGACCTGGGTCGCTACGTCGCGCGCATGACTTACGGCGGAAGCTCACGCTATGAGAATTTCCTCGAGCAGGAGCAACTCGTCGGCAGCATCATCTTGGCGCTGTTAGGGGAGCGGACCCAGGACGCGGCTGCCGCCATCCTGCCTTCCACGCTGGACCGCATCGTCGGCGACCTCGAGCGGGCGAGGAGCGCGCGTCAGTGGTTGCACGACACGAGAAAGGCAGTGGAGTCCGCTAGACTGAAAGGTGTGGCCCGACGGGTGGGCGACGGCGCGGAGGTGCAACGCGATACGCGGCCGTCAGAGCGCAAGCCCGCGATCCGCCCTTCGCTGGTACTGCGGCGCACTGAGACGGACGAATGGACTCCGATTGTCGAGATTCCGAGCTTCATGGAGGTAGCGAACCTTAACCCCGAACTCGGTGGATTCCTGCGTGCGACCCGATGCGAAGTCGCTGGATCACCGGGATTGCGGCCGCCGGGATGGCTTCTCATGGGCGTACAGCGCCGCGTTCTCGAGGAGTGGCCCGCCGCAGGACAGCCAGTGCTATCGTTCCAGAAGGCGAATGCCGCAATGGACCATCTCCTGGCAAGCGAAGGTTGCATTCGCGCCGGACCGACGTGGCTCTTCCGCGTCGGACCCGATGGCCAGGCCCTGGAGGTGCTTGCCCGGTTGATCAGACCGGGCCAGTCCTACGTTCTCGTCGCGCGCGGCGATCCGCCGGTTCTCTCGATGGCGACAGCTACGACTGTTCACTGCCGCGGCGTCACCGCGATCCGTTTCGCGGTGCCGACCACACTTTCGGAAGCGGAGATCACCGAGTTCAAGAAGGCCGACCTGTCGATCGCCGAGACGATCCAGATTCGGCCGGTCGGCCTCACGGCGCGGGGCTGGGACGGCGAGGGCGCCACAGAGTGGCTCGAGAACGAGAGCCCTTGCTTTGCCATCGAACACGACCACCCTGTCGCGCAGTACGAACTGAGGCTTGGCGCCAGCGCCAGCGTGAAGGTTCCTGCGAAGCCGCCTGGCGAACCGACCTTCGTGAGGATCCGGCCGCTTCCGGCCGGCAACCACGTCCTCAGTGTCAGCATTGTCCGAAGTGCGGTTGAAGCCGCCTTCCACCCTGTCGAGGGTGTGATCTCGCTGGCCGTGCGCCCTCCAAGTCCCTGGGTGACCGGCGCTATCGGCCATACGGGGCTGATTGTCTCGTGCGATCCGCCGACGCCGACGCTTGACGAGTTCTGGGAGGCTCTCACGCAGTTGCAGGTGATGGGCCCCGCCGGGCGCCAGGTCGTGGTTTTCGTTGAACTGCTGGACGGCACTGGCGGTAGACTCGGTCTTGAGCAGGTCGCGCAACTCACCCTGCCTATGGGGCCGGACTCCTGGCGCAACGCCTTCTCCGTATTCGCGAAGATGGAGAAGCAGCCCTGGAATTATCTGAGCGCAAGCTCGGGACGTATCGTCATCGACGGCGAAGAACTGGGGGTTGTGCATATCCCGCTCCAACGCGATGTCGCCCCGGTGCGCTGGGTCTGGCACGAGACGAACCGATCGACGCAACTCAGGCTCGTCGATGACCATGATGCCGAAACACCGATCAAGGTGACGTTCCTCCCGTTTGGGAGACCTGTCGAGGCTATCACACTGATCCCCGAGGCCGTCGTCGCGGGCACGGAACCGCAGTCGCCTGGGGGACTGTTCGTCGCGACATATGGCGACAAAAACGAGGCACTGGTTGTGAGTTCCCGGAAGCTATCTGGTGGCCTGGGCGGGCTGCTGGTCGAGCCCGAGTTCAATGAGGTCCGGGAGGAACCTGAGGCCGCGCTCGCCCTAGTGAAGGCGATCGGCGTCTGGTCTACGGCGCGTTTGACGGGCCCGCTAGCCGCCCCGCGTCGCGACAGCATCGTCGCCCACCTCAAGGAACGGCTCTACGACGTCCTGCTCGGTCGCAACTGGGCGCGGGCGGAGGCCAGCCTGCGGATCGGAAAGTTGCCTGAGGAGATCGCGGTCGAGGGGTTGTTGCGCTATTTCAACGAGAAGCGGGCATTCGGCCACATCCTCGCGCGGGACGCGCACAAGTATGCGCACATGGCGGTCGACGTGCGGGCGCGTGAGTTCGACGCGCTCGCTGATCGCTACAAAATCGCCCCAGGCGCGCTGACCAAGCACGCGATCAATCTCGGGGAGGTGATCGACGGCAGGCTAAAGCTTTCCGACGCGGAAGTGTTGGCGATCATCGAGCATCTTTGGGATCGGCGGGCGTTGAATGCCGGAGCGCGCCTCATCCAGCTACTCGGCAACCGGACGACACCGTTCAATCTGTCGGGTGCCGGGGGGGCAGCATGATCGAGATCGTCGCCGCTGATGTCGTGACGGGCGTGGCCCGGACGTCGCTCGGACTGCCCTCCACGCCGGCCGCCCTGGACGAGTCATACATCGCTTCCGCGCTCCGGCGACTTGCCGGTTTTCTCTGCCCAGGATCGCCGCGTACGCTGCTGCGTGCGATGGTCGACAGTCATCGCGGCTTGGTTGACGACGTCGACGCCTTCGCCGAGCGGGTAGAGGAGGTGATCGAAACGCTGGTCGCGATCGGCGACCTGCTCGAACTCGGCGACGTCGCACTGGAAGGGGAGAAGGTCAGGAGCACGTGGCTAGTGGCGGCGCCGCCAGCCTTCGTCGTGCGGGAGAGCGGAAATGCCTTCTTGCTCGGGCTGTCGGCCGACGAGCAGACGCCACTTCCCACGGAGATGCGCTCCCGCGTTGCGGTCGACCGGGGCATACGGTCGATCGAGCGCCACGAAGGTGAGGATCTCGGCGCAGTGCTCCGCGAACTTGGGCTGCGCGAACTGTCGTGTGCCGGATGGCTCCGGACCCCTCGGCCCGTGGATGCCGCCAAGCTTCTGGCGGGTTACGGCATGAAGCTCGCCGCATGCTCGCGATCGGGCGAGTTACCCGACCTTCTTGTGCTCGATGGTAGCCGTAACACCCGGAGCTACCGGCGACGCTGGACGTCTCCCGGGTCGCTCACGGGGTGTTTCGTCGTCCGGCGCCCGCAGATGTTTGGCTCCGACCTGTGGGGTTATGCCGAACTGCGCGACGGGGTTGCGCAGAAACTGCTGGATCTCCCGCTGCATGGTGAGCGGTGGCGAGGCTGCGACGCGGCCTGGCGCATCCAGATGGCGATCGACGCGCTCGCCGGACGCCCTCAGGAATATCGACTCGGCGACGCCTACGGTGGATCGCGTTTCGATTTCTTTTCGCCGATCCCGTCCTGGGCGCGGCGGCACCTAGCGGTGATCGGCCGTGAGGCCGAGCCTGCAGGCTGCCTCATGAGCTTCCTCGTCCCCACCAGCGAGGTGGCGGCGCAGGGGAAGCTATTGAATGAACAACTCTACCTCTCGCAGGTGGTCGAATGAGGACGCGTTACTAAGATGGCGAGAACAATCCAGGAGACCATTGATCGTCTCCATTCCTCGCTGAAAGAATACATCGAGGCCACCTACCACATTGGTGACGAAGCGCTCATCAATCAGCGGCGCAGGCTGCTCAATCGGACAGGCGTAACCCATCAGGAGCCGTTCCTTGAGACAACCGCGCGCTATCAGGTGGGCGCGAAGTTCCGGGACTTGGCCGGACTGCCGACCTCGGCACGCACGATCTACGAAATGCTGTCGGGCGTCCGGAAGGATCGTCCGCGGCTGCTTTTCGATCCCCCCTATCGCCATCAGGCCGATGCCCTCGGCCACGCCCTCGTCGAGGGGCGCAACCTCATGATCATGACTGGGACAGGCTCCGGTAAGACGGAATCCTTCCTGCTACCGATCCTCGGCAAATTCGCGCGCGAGGCGGCTGAGCGTCCGGTTTCGTTTGGGCGGCCGGCTATGCGCGCGCTCCTGCTCTATCCAATGAACGCGCTCGTAAACGACCAGTTGGGCCGTCTGCGCGCCATCTTCGGCGACCCGGAACTCGTTGCGCAGTTCACGAAGTGGGCAGGACGTCCGCCGCGCTTCGCCCGCTACACTAGCCGGACTCCCTATGCCGGCGTCCGGTCGGGGAAGAAGGACGGCCGCAAGCTCGCCTCGTTCGGAGACTTTTACGTCGAAATCGAGCGCCATGCGTCGGGGCCGGCATCCGATCAGCAGAAGGCGGCCGCTCGCCTGCGCGATCAGTTACAGGACCGGGGCAAGTGGCCGGCGAAGCCTGATCTCGACAGGTGGTATGGGGCGAAGGGCGCGCGCTGGGTCGACCCCAAAACCGGCGACTTCCTCCGAGCCGTCACATTGGATGGTGATTCCGAGCTCATCACGCGCCACGAGGTGCAGGAGACCTGCCCGGACCTCATGGTCACGAACTACTCGATGCTCGAGTACATGATGATGCGGCCGATCGAGCGGTCGATCTTCGACGCCACTCGGGGCTGGCTGGCGGCCAATCCGAACGAAAAGTTCACGGTCGTGCTCGACGAGGCCCACCTGTACCGGGGCGCGGCCGGCGCCGAGGTTGGGCTTCTGTTGCGCCGCCTTCGCGATCGGCTAGAGATTCCGGCTGACAGGTTCCAGGTGATCTGTGCCACCGCGAGCTTTGAGGGCAAGGTCTACGCGACCGAGTTCGGCGCGCAGCTAGGCGGCGTGCCGGCTGAGAGCTTCGTCCCCATCACGGGCACCTTCGATATGCGGGCCCACGCCGCGCCCGGCACCAAGGCCGATGCCGACGTGCTGGCCGGTCTCGATCTCGAACTCTTCTATTCGGCGGATGAGGCCGACCGCGCGGCGTCTGTCGCGGGTTTCCTTGCGCATCGGGGCGTGGCGCCCAGCGCCGGCATTGAGCGTGACCTCTTCGAGGCACTCAAGGCCTTTCCCCCACTCGGCCTGCTCGTAAACGAGACTATGGGCGCCGCGCAGCCCGTCGCCGAGCTCGGTTCCAGGCTGTTTCCGGATACCCCGAACATCGCGGACAGCGCTGTGACGGCGCTGCTTGCCGTTGGGAGCGTCGCACGTGAGCAGCCCGACGCCTCCGGTCCGCTGCCTTGCCGTGTGCACAACTTCTACCGCGGCCTTCCTGGGTTGTGGGTTTGCATGGACCCCGACTGCACCGGGTTGGCCGAGGAGGATCGCAACGGCATCTGCGGCATGATGTATAGTCAGCCGCACGAAGTGTGCGGCTGCGGATCGAGGGTGCTCGAGTTCTTCACCTGCCGCAACTGCGGATCGGCACACGCCAGGGCCTATTCCGACGACCTCGATTCACCAGACGTCCTCTGGTCTGAGCCGGGGCGGCGGCTGCGGATGCCAGACGTCGAGACCCTTCCGCTGCTCGATCTCGACCTGCTACTCGAAACGCCGAAGAAGAGCGATCTGGCCGAACTCGCCGAGTACGACCTTGATACCGGGCGACTGTCCGCGGGCCGGCGGACGCGCATGGTGTATATCCGCAAGGACAGAATCTCGCCCGCAGTCGAGGACGACGACGATGACGAAGTCGGCAAGGCGGATGACAGCGCGGATCGTCGGGGGCAATTCGTGCCGTGCGCAGTGTGTGGTGAGACCGCCAGCGGCAGGACGACCGTCCAGGACCACCAGACGAAGGGCGACCAGCCCTTCCAGGCGCTGGTGGCGCGTCAACTGGCGGTGCAGCCGCCGGGCAAGCAGGCGCCTTCGGCGTTCGCCCCGCTCCGTGGCCGCAAGGTTCTCGTCTTCTCGGACTCTCGCCAGGTGGCCGCTCGCCTCGCGCCGAACTTGCAGATGTATTCCGTCCGGGACGCGCTGAGGTCTCTCATCATCTGGGGTTATGGCCGTCTCTCGCAGCCGGCGATGATCCAGCCGCTGCTGAGCCTCGACGAGCTTTATCTGTCGGTGCTGCTGGCATCGAAGGTGCTGGGTGTCCGCCTGCGTCCTGAACTGAAGTCTGGGGAGAACTTCTCCACCGCCGAGGAGGCGGTCGAGAAGGCGGTCGCCGAGAAGGCCGAGACCGATGACGCTAGGCTGGCGATGCTCTGGATAGAAACGAAGACTGAGGTGCCGCCGGCAGCGCTGCTCGACGACATCGTGAAGACCGTCCAGGACCGGTATCTCGGCCTCGAGGCGCTCGCGCTCGCTTCGATCCGCGAGCGAGCCAACAAGACGAAGGATCTGCACGCGCTGCCGGATATCCCAGGCGTTGCGGAGAATGACGAGGACAAGGTCGCGCTGGCGCGTGCCTGGCTCCGCTGCTGGCGGCCGGTCGGCTTCTGGCTGAATTCGATGCCTAGCACCTGGTACAAGCGGCCCCGGGGACGGGGGACCAGCGTCGGCTCGCGCAAGGGCACCTTCAAGGCGATGGATGCCGCGCTCAAGGACCCGGCCGCCCGGAAGGCGTTCAAGAGCTGGACCAAGCCACTGCTGGACATCTTTACCCAGGACCAGGGCGGGGGGGCACGCCGTCTCATGGGCCAGAATCTCTCGCTCGAACTGGACGGTGATTGGCGCAGGTGCACCGACTGCAAGTCGGTTCATCGGCCGGTCCGCACTATCCCGCGCTGCCTCGATTGCGGGAGCGATGCGGTGGTGGAACTGGACCCGCTCAATGACCGCGTGTTCGTCGCACGCAAGGGCTACTACCGTAGCCCGGTGTTGGGGGCCCTAAGCACGCCGCGCGAGGCGCCGATGGCCCTCATCGCGGCGGAGCACACCGCCCAGTTGAACGCGCCGCAGAGCGATGACGTCTTCTCAAAGGCGGAGGAGAACGAACTCTTGTTCCAGGATGTTGAACTCGATTGGGGTCCATCTGGCGGCCAGCACACGGCTATCGACGTATTGTCGAGCACGACTACGATGGAGGTTGGGATCGACATCGGCGCCCTGTCGGGCGTCGCGCTGCGCAACATGCCCCCCGGCCGGGCTAACTACCAGCAGCGAGCCGGCCGCGCTGGCCGCCGCGGCAACGCGGTTGCGACCGTCGTCGCGTTCGGTAGTGCCGATAGCCACGATGAGCACTACTTCAGCGAACCCAAGGAAATGATCTCGGGGAAGGTGATTGACCCCAAGCTTACGCTCGACAATCCGGATATCGTGAAGCGCCATATCCGCGCCTACCTCCTGCAGGCGTATCATCAGGTGCGGATCCCGGTCTTTGACCCCAACGCCAACCCGGACCTCTTCTCGGTCCTCGGTTCGGTCGAGGAATTCAAGTTGGCGGGCGCGACGTTGAACGCCGGGGACTTCAAGGCTTGGCTCATCGAGAATGAGGCGGAACTCCGCGAGCGCGTGGCGTCCTGGATCCCCGAGGAACTAGTCGGAGAGGTCCGCGAGGCGCTGTTGGATGAGATGGTCGACGACTGCTCGGACGAGGTCGACAAGGCGATCGCCAACGATTCCGTGGGCGGTGAGCGGTTCGAGAAGGAAGATGATGCCGACGAGGAAGGCGTCGAGATGCCGGATGAGGTGGGCGAGGAGGCCCCGCCGGTGAAGGCGCTAACCGGTAAGTTGCTTGACCGTCTACTCTACAAGGGAGTGCTGCCGCGCTACGCCTTCCCGACCGATGTCGCGACCTTCAGCGTCTTCGACAAGGAGCGATCGACGCCATACCGGCACGTTATGAAGTTCGCGCCGTCGCAAGGACTGCCGGTGGCCCTGTCGCAGTACGCGCCGGGCAAGCAGGTCTGGATCTCGGGCAAGTGCTACACGTCGGGCGCCGTCCACTCGCAGATGCCCGAGGACCGCTTCGATGCCTGGCAGAACCGACGCCTCTATCGCGAATGCACCGAGTGCGGTTTCGCCGAGACGGTGAAGATCGACCAAGGACTCGGCCACAACCACGTATCAGACTGCTATGCCTGTGGGTCCCTGGAGACCTTCGGCCCCGCGCGTTATTGGCTCCGCCCACCGGGCTTCGCTCATCCGCTGGAGATGGAGGAGGTGACGTCACCGGATGACATGCCGGAGACCAGCTATGCCACGAGGGCGAAGCTGGTGATGCCGACGCCAGCGGACGACGAAAAGTGGATCTGGGCGAATGACCGCATCCGCGCGATGCCCAACCGTCAGCACCTCCTCGTCTCAAACACTGGCCCGAAGCAGGAGGGTTACAACTACTGCACACTATGCGGCCTCATCGAGTCCTCGGCGGAGGGGTCGGCGTCGATCTTCAGTCCCCATTTGAAGCCATTTCCCCACAAGGAGCCGACATGCCCCGGATCGCGCACGTCGAGACACATCGTGCTTGGGACCGACTTCATCACGGACATCGCTCTGTTCTCTATCCGGGTGGAGGCCCCGCTGAAACTCAAGCCGGGCTACTTCCCGACCGACGTGGCGCTGAGGACAGTCAGCGAGGCGCTCGCCAAGGCGGCGTGCGCGATGCTTGAGGTCGAGCCTGGTGAACTGATGGCCGAGTACCGACCGGCGCTGACTCAGGCGGGGAAGGTCGGGCTGGAGGCGGAGATATTCCTCTACGACACGCTTCCCGGCGGTGCTGGGTTCTCGCGGCAACTCGCGGACCGCGGTCTGGAGCTCTTCCAGCGCGCGCTGATCATCATGAAAACCTGCCGCGAGGACTGCGATTCCTCGTGCTACCGGTGCCTGCGAAGCTTCAAGAACAAGTTCGAGCACGGCCAACTCGATCGGCATGTCGGCGCGGAGTTGGTCGAGTTCCTGCTCACCGACCACATGCAGCCCTTCAATCCTGAGCGTATCGATGCATCTACGAAGGTCCTGATGCTCGATCTCGAGCGCAATGCCGACCGCGGTGTCACTTACCAGCGGAATGCGGTCGTGAGCGTGCCGGGCATGGGCGACGTGACAGTCCCGATCCTCGCCACTAGGTCTGACGGCGTCCAGACGGTTATCGCGCTCGCCGGACCGCTCACAGAGGAGCACCCTTCCGATCCCCGCCTCGCGGAGATGCGCGAGAAATGGGACGGCGAGGTCGTTCCGGTCAACGAACTGCTCGTGCGGGGCAATCTGCCGACGGCGACCCGAAAGGTCGAGGAGCAGGTTCTGGCATGACGTTCGCGGATGCGGTTCGCGGGGGCGACGTGTGATCGAGATCACCGGCGTTACTGAGGGCGACGAGTATGCTGCCGCCAAGCGCCTCGAGCGGCGCATGCTCGATCTATGGCCCGACCTCGCGCGCAGCCGGACCGACACGGTGCGGATCTTCGTCGGCTTGAAGATGCATGGTCAGAAACTCGAGGATCTCGATCTGGTCGTGATTGGGTCGTTCGAGACCCCGCGCGACTTCGATCCGGAGTGGAAGTTCTACTCGCGTGATGGCGAGGCGTTCACGCCGAGGTCGGCGCGCGTGCGAAATTTCGCGCTGGTCATCGAGGTCAAATCCCACGACGCATCGGGCGTGCGCTTCGAGAATGCCGCCGCGTTCGTGAGGTATGCGCGCAATGGCGCAGAGTCGTGGGAGTGCGTCACCGAGAAGAACCGGACACAGATGTTCGAGTTCAAGAGGTGGCTCGATCGCTTCGGGCTCGACCAGGTCCACGTCCAGAATCTAGTCCTGTTCACCGGGCTGAAGGAACGCGACCTACCTCCGCGTCCCAACGTCTGCATCGCTAGCGATACGAGCTTCGAGCGGCTGCTTAATGTGCTCGGTCAGGTGGCCGGCCCGCGCGAGCCCGACAAGCGGGTGACGCTGTCCTACGGGAACGAGGAGGCATTTACTCGCTTGCTCGCTCCAACCTCGCCGCTCTTCGCAACTCTCGAGCCGTCGCCGCTGGACCGTCGCCGCATGGACATCATTGCGAAGGCGGCGCTGCCCGAAGCCTGGCTGGAGGATCTCGGCGAGCGGCAGGTCCTGTTGAAGGGCCGGGGAGGAGTCGGCAAGACGGTGATCCTGCTGCAAATGGCTTACCGGGCCTTCGACCAAGCGGGTCAGCGCTCGCTTGTCCTCACCTTCAACAAAGCGCTCGTGGCGGACATGCGGCGCACGATGTCTCTGCTCGGGGTACCGCGCGACATCGAGAAGGGCGCGGTGGCGATCGAGACAGTACACGGCTTCATCGGCCGGCTGATGCTCAAGCTAGGCGTGATCGACGGCTATGAGGGCTTTCTCGAAGACTACGAGGCGCACAAGGTGACCCTGCTGGACTATATGCGTAGCGGGACCGTCACCGCCGAGGATCTAGGCGAGATGATGCGCGCTGATGCCACCGAATTCGACTGGGATCTGTTGCTCGTGGATGAGGGGCAGGACTGGCCCGGTGACGAGATCGCCATCCTGAACGCGGTCTATGGGCCAACGCGCCTCGTCGTGTCCGACGGCGTCGACCAATATGTCCGGGATTCCGTGGCCGACTGGACGTCCGGCCTGCGGAAGGGGGATTCCAAGACCCGTCGTCTGAGGAAGTGCTTGCGCATGAAGGCGAATGTCGCGTCGTTCGTGGCCGACGTCGCCATGTGCCTTGGATTGGAGGACTGGGACCTGGAGCCCAATGCGGACGCAGGCGGTGGCAGGGTCATCATTTACGACGGCGATCTCAGCACCCAGCCCGATCGGATCGCCGGCTTGGTCGGCGAGGCCCGCAAGCTTGGCAACTTCCCGGTCGACATGCTCGCCTGCGTGCCGCCGGGATCGCTCGTGAGGACGGCCCACGGTCTGGGATGCAGGGCGGCTGAGGCTTATTCCAGCGTCGGCGGCAAGGTGTGGGATGGGACCGCGCGCGACGTCCGCGAGGCATATCCGACTGACCGGGAGGAACTGCGGTTTGTGCAGTACGACTCCTGCCGAGGCCTGGAGGGCTGGTCGGTGGTCAACTACGATCTCGATCAGTTATGGGATTACAAGGCGCGCCAGTGGGAGACTGAAGGGCACGACCACGATCCGTTGATCGAAACGCGCGAGGAGGCGGCCGCGCGCCACGCCGCACGCTGGGTGATGATACCGCTGACCCGCGCGATGGACACGCTGGTGATCGGACTAGGGACGGCACCCGGTCCGCTGCGTGGTGTGCTTCGGCGTGTCGCCGACTGGCATCCCGACTTCGTCGAATGGATCGAGCTTCCCTCTGCGGGTGCCTAGTCGGTCAACTCCGACAGGTGGTGGGCCTCGGTCGGGTGCAGGCTGCGCTGGATGGTCGCCGGGCCGAGCGCGCGTAACGCGCTGAGCGTTTCGGGGCGCCTGGCGCGGCCGTCGAGCCACCGCCGACGCCACGCCGCGGCGATGGCCGAGACCGGCGACGCGCGGAATTCCTCGCTCTCCATTCCCATGAGCGAGCCACGCGAGCCCGAGCCGAATTCACAGATGTAGAAAAGGCGGGGCGTGTTGTGGTGGAGGATGGCGTCGCTGTCGATGCCGAGGGCATCGAGGCCCTCCCTGATCTGGCGCAGGCGCGGGCTAGTGCCCTCGCCGAAGCGGTTGTTGATCCGGCGCAACGTGTGCACGCTCTGCGCCATCTGCCTAAGCGCGTGGGCGGTGTCGGCGCCGAGATGCAGCGTCCCGAACCCACCCGTCTTGCTCTTGCCGATCGAGTCCCACCGCAGGTCGTGGTCGAGACCTGGATGCTCGGCCGAGCGCAGGGCAAGCCTGTTGTATTGGCTCGAGCCGACGCCGTAGAGGCTCGTGGTGGTCAGCAACCGAAGGTCCGCCGGCTTCGAGACGGCGCGGCCCGCCATTTGGGAGGCGATGACGCTCACCTGTCCGCCATATCGCTCGGCGTAATGGGCGCGCACCTCACTCGATGCGAGGAGCAGCGCGACGAGCTTGCCGCCAAGCAACTCGTTGTAGGGCGCGACGGCGCCGCAGATGCTCACATCGGCGACGCGGCTCGATAGGCCGGCCTTGCGGAACTCGGCGAGCACGATGTCAATCGCACGCTGACCGCTTTTCGCCGAGAGCAGTTGCGCCAGTGCTTCCTCGGGCTTGCCGACGAGGTCGGCGGCGCGAAACGTCTGCTTGGCCGACAGGAGTTGGGCGAGGAGTTCAGCGCGTTTTCGCACAAATAGGAGGTCCTCGGATGCCGCCCGCCAGTCCGTCGCGGGATCGGCTGCCTTCACGGCACCGCGCAGCGGGGGAACTCGTCCATCCTGCTTCATGCTCGTCTCGTAGTGGGCGCGGAGTTCGAGTTCGCGGGCGAACGTCGCGCCGGATGCCTTTTGTTCAAGCCGCAGCACGGTGTTCTCCACCGGCGTCTCGATTTCGTCGGCGGTGACGAGGTCGTCCCAGCGAACCTCGGCGATCGACGCGTCCAGTTTCTCAGCCATCGCCTGGGCGACGGCCGACGCGTCCCAAATGCCGGAATCGAGGTTGGCCTCCATCGCGCCGCGAAGCCAGCCGATCCAGTTGTCGCGGGCGGTCAAGCGCATCACCGGGCTCGCCAGCATCGCGATGCCGATCACCGGGCGGTTGGGCCGGGCGGCGTTGCGAACGAGCACGAGTAGCTGGCGGCCGGGTATTGGGCGGTACTCATGCGCCCAGGTGTGCCGGAAGTACCGCCAAATGTCGTTCAGCGGCAGGCCGGTATCGGCGCACCGAGTGCCCGAATGGCAGATCTCGACCACGGGATCGATCACGCGGGCGAGCGCCGCCTCCCGTTCATGTTCGGCCAGTTTGCTGATCCGCTCCAACTGGTCGGCGAGTTGGTCGCCGTTGTCTATCAACTCGAGCACCGAGGTTCGCCCCTGCGGGCGGAGCGTCCGGCGCTCCATCCGTCGGATGAAGCTCGCGACGGACGGCTCCTCGAGTTGCCGGCGGCGCGATGCCTGCAGCGCCGCTCGGATCCGCTGCTTTACGTCCTCGACCGTTTGGTCATCGTGGCGGTCGATGCTCGGCGGCTCGCAGAGCAGCGCGCCCTTCCTGAGCGAGACCTGCCAGCCCTGGTCGAAGAGGTCCGCAACGAGAAGGCACACGGCCCTCAGCTTGGTGCTGTCGCCTTCGTCGATGGAACTGCGCGCGAGGCTGCGCAGCCTGTCGGCGAACTGCCGCGGCGTCGGACCGCTGAAGTCGAGGAGGCCGTGCAGTTCCTCGCGCTCGCTACGGTTGAGGAATGGCTCGAACGGGCGCGCGTTTCGGGGTTTGTCGTCATGGTCATTCATCGACGCCTCCTCCTGATCGTGGCCTCGCGCCAGCAATGCCAATTCCCGTTGTTTCACGCCAGCGCGTATTCGACCTTCCGCTGTCATATTGCGGCGATCCCGCTGTGTTGCCAGCCAGCCGCTTGGACCATCCGCTCAGCAACTCCCGGTACTCCGTCCGCAGCGCCGGGGTAGCAATGGACGCGCGACGTTCGATCTCGTCGAGCAGGACGCGGAGCGCGTCGGCCGCCGCGACGCCACGCGGCGCCGCGGTCGGGGCCAAGAACGTTATGGCCTGGAGTTCGCGGGTGGGTCGCTCCGCCTTTGCCGACCTCACCTTCGCTCTGAGGTGCTCGATCGCTTTGTGGAGGCCAGCACCCCGAAGTCGGTCCCACATCTCGGGTGAGACCGACACTTGCTGCTTCGAGGTCGTGACCCCGAACGCCTCGTCGAGAGTGGCGGAGAACTCGATTTCTATTCGGATGTAGCGGTCGTTGTTGATGAATATCGTCCAAGGCGTTCGCGACTGGACGTCAACCAGCCGTCCGTTCCGGCTGAAATTGATGCCGTGATACTGCTTGATGATTGGAAAGCGTGTGTTCGCGTTGATGCCTATCGCGTCGCGCGTCTTGTCGGTCGCTGCGAAACTGGGCGGTAGCCATGCGTAGCGGAGCATGACCTCGCCCACTCGGCCCTCGTCGCCCTCGATCCTGACGATCACCGGATCGAGGGCGATGGCGCGGTCCTCGTCCAGGTCGTGGAGATCGGCATCGGGATCGAGAAAGAGCGGATCGATCGGGCGCACCTGCTCTCCGTCGACATGGACGCGCGTCGCCCGCAGGAGCTTGTGGTAGGCGACGCCGAACTGGCGGACTAGGTTGCGCCGCAGACCGGCGGAGGTCGTCCAGTCGAGCCGGTCCAGTTTATCGATGACGATCACAGTGCCGGACTGCCAGCCGCCGGGATAGGCTCGCCCGATAGCGTCGTGCAGAAAGTGGGGGAGTTCTGCTCGCTCGGCGGCGGGAATCGTCACCTCGTGTTCGGCATCAGCATTCCCCGCATCGATGCTATCGAGGTCAAGGGTCACCGCATAAAGCGGGGCACCTCTTGTCTTGGAGTATATTGTGAAACGGCGGCCCATGCTCACCGTTGCGCAAGGCAGGCCGTAGCCGAACCGTCCCAGTCCGTGCCGGTCGTTCTCGCGGTGGGTTCCGCCCCACATCATTGCGAAGCGCAACATGTCTGGATCCATGCCGTGGCCGTCGTCAACGATGGCCAGATGCGTGGGCTTCCGGGTCGATTCATCCGCGTCATATCCGAAGACGATGTCAACAGTTTCGGCGTATGCTTGGATCGAGTTGTCAACTAGTTCGGCGATCGCCTCGACGTTCGTCCGGTAGCCCAAGTGGCGGATGCCGCGGACGAAGGCCTCGGGGACGACTAGACCAAGGCTCTGGCTAAGCGCACGAAGCGCATACTGCCGCTGCGCTGCAATGACTTCCGTATGTATTTGTGTCATGACCACTTCCTCACGAAGATTTTTTGTTCGTTATTTATCACCTTCGTCGGCAGCAGCGCCGCTGACGAAGGCCCTTAGGCGCGTTGTCCAAGGATGTGGCGGCCTAAATTGACTGCCGCTCTTCATTGCTGCGCTAGTGTCGCTGGGTATCTCAAAGACTGGATAGGTAGGAGTGCGCCGAGCCCCAGCGCCGCTTGTTCGCTGGCGAGCGTGGCCTTGCCATCGACCTCGACCTTTGTGCCAGTCAGTCTCCGAACGATTGGATCGTGGCGGCGCGCGCCGTGGTGGGTCGGTAGTGCCCTAGTGCCTGCCCGATAAATATTTTCTCTCCGGAGCGATCCAAATGTCCTTTCTTGATCCTATGGCGGTCACCCCCTAGGAGCCGAGTTTCGCCGGTATGCGGAGCCGTTGATCGTCGCCGTCGGGTGGGCAGTGGACGGCCGATGACGAGGCTGAGGACGCTGGCGACGGGCCAATTGGCTAGATTGCCGTCATCGTCGGAAGCCGACCAAGCTGGCAGATGGCTTATGGGCGCATCGCGCGACCGGACCCGGACCACGAAGGGCCATCAGGGAGAAAAAGTCATCGTCCGCACCATCAAACTGATGCGCAGATTTCCAGCCCATCTTTCTTGCTGTAAGCGTTGCACTAATCGTGAAGAGGCTTTGGGGATGCGGGTTTGACGGACGGATTCATCTCTGATGACGAGAGGCTCGATCTAGAGAAGATCCATGGCGTCGAGGAGGAAACCCGAGACGAGACCATCGACCTCACCCATCCGTTCGATCCGAGCAAGATCCGAGTAACGACCGAGCCGAGGACGATCGACTCATTAGTCCGTCGCATTCGGCATGACGAGATTGATCTCGCCCCAGAGTTCCAGCGTCGCGCGCGCCTATGGAAGCTGCACAAAAAAGGCCAACTGATCGAGTCAATACTGCTGCGAATACCCTTGCCCGTCTTCTATGTCGCCGCGACGGAAGATGACCTATGGTCGGTCGTCGATGGACTGCAGCGGCTGACCACCATCCACGACTTCCTCTCCAACGGTTTTAGGCTTTCGGGACTCGAATACCTGAACCAGCTAGAGGGCATGACCTTCAGCGATCTGCCGCGCGCTATGCAGCGTAGAATCGAGGAGACAAGCTTGGTTCTAAATATCATTCAGCCGGGCACTCCCGATGAGGTGATGATCAACATTTTCCGTAGGCTGAACACGGGCGGTTTACCGCTCGCCGGACAAGAAATCCGCAACGCGCTGTACAAGGGGCCGGTTCGTGAGTTTCTGGCGGAGCTCGCCGCATCGGGCGAGTTTTTGCGCGCAACCGACAATCGTGTCAGCGACGCCCGAATGGATGCCCAAGAATGCGTCCTGCGGTTCTGCGCCTTCTTCATGGACGACTGGCGCGCCTACGATCGCGGCGACCTCGACGCCTACCTCAGTGAAGCCATGAAAAGGGTCAATGCGCTGAGCGACGAGCGGCGGGAGGAATTGTCACAACATTTCCGCAACGCGATGAATGTCGCATCGGCCATCTTTGGCGCCGACGCTTTCCGGAAGCGCTACCGTGCAGGAGACGCACGCAAGCCAGTCAGTAAGGCGCTGTTCGAGGCCTGGAGCGTAAATATCGCAGTGCTAAATCACGAACAGCAGGCTCTGCTCGTCGGAAGGGCAACGGAAGTCCGGCAGCGTTTCATGCATCTAATGATGGATGATCGGTTCTTCGAGGTCTCGATCTCATCATCGACCGGCACTGTCCAGCGCGTCCAGAAGCGCTTCGAGTCCATCCAATCCGTGATCGCCGCGACGCTGGCGGGCATCTGACATGATCAACAGCCTGACCCTCGGCAACTTCAAGTGTTTCGAAAACGAAACTATTCCTCTAAAGCAACTGACCCTGCTCTCCGGGATCAATGGGGCGGGCAAAAGCAGCGTGATCCAGAGTTTGCTGATCCTGCGCCAGATCTATCTCCGGTCCGACTTCCGGGGGCCGGAAATCTCATTGTCGGGAGATCTGGTCGATCTCGGCCGGGCTAGGGACATCCTGTTCTCGGGAGCCGAAGAAGATGTGATCATCCTCCAGTTGGAGGCCCGAGGGCGGACCCTGACCGCCGGTTGGCTGGTGGACATCGAGAGTGGGGACGCCTCCTGGGGCAATCCCGACGAGGCGGAGACAGAGGCGCACACTCTCGCCGAGCTTGGCCTGGGCCTTTTCAACGGAGGCCCCGTCGGTGAGCACCGAATCGCAGCGTTTAACTATCTGAACGCGGAACGTTTTGGCCCGCGCAAGGCCCTGCCAATGGGTGGGGGCGGCGCGAACTTGTTCGACGTAGGCAAGCACGGGGACAAGGTCTTCGATGCCCTTCTGGCCCATCAAGGCTCGATCATACTAGATTCGGGGGACGCCCGGCGCCTTGACAACGCGCCCGGCGACCGCCTGCGCGATCAGATCGAGGCCTGGCTTGACGAGATCAGCCCTGGCGTCCGCCTGGACATCAAGGGGCTGGAAAGCGCCGATCTTGCGGTTGGCTCGTTCTCCTTTGGACGGGAAGGAGCGCTGCGGTCACCCGAATATCGTCCGACCAATGTCGGTTTCGGCCTCAGCTACATCCTGCCGGTTCTGGCGGCGCTCTTGGCAGCCCCGGCCGGCGGACTTGTGTTAATCGAGAACCCCGAAGCTCATCTGCATCCGCGCGGTCAGACCAAGATGGGCGAACTTTGCGCCCGGGCCGCGGCCGCAGGCGTTCAGGTGATCATTGAGACCCACAGCGATCACGTCCTTGATGGTGCCCGACTGGCTGTTCGCAGCGGCATCCTCGGGCAGAACGAGGCAATTTTCCATTTTCTTCAGCTGAGCGATGGCGGGCATGCTGTGCGCAGAACGCCCCTGATCGACAGCGAGGGGCGGTTGTCGGAGTGGCCGGACGGGTTCTTCGACCAGCACCGGCGAAACGCCGCCCTTCTGGCGAGGCCCGTCAGGCGCGACTGATGTCGGAGTACGTCTTCAACGCAGCATCCAACCTGCCTGATCGAACGGGCGCGGCAGACGGTCTCGCCCTGACCGTCACCCTCATCGAGACACTAGTGGAACTCGACACCCTGCCGGACCGGGACAATCGGCCGCTGAAGCTGCCGGCCCTGCCTTGGGATCTCGCGATCAGCCGGGACGCAGATGGAACGGAACGGTCGCTGGGGGAACTCGCTAACGATCTCTATGAATCACACGAAACGCGTCAGTTGGCCGTCTACTTCGACGCGCTGCAGAGCCACGCGCCGGCGATCCATGCGCTTGACGACGCTACGGTCGACGCCATTCTAAGAATACAACCTACCGGGGCCGCCGACGGGTTCGAGGCCCTATTTCCTGCCATTTGCGACGCTGGATTTGACGCCATGCAGTGTGTCGTAACCGGCGGCACCCTAGTAAGTCTTGACCGTGACCCGTGGCGCTTCTCTCATGTGCGGTTCGAGTGCGATGGCCGTTCTGCAGACTTGGGGCATGCTAGCCGACCTGACCATGTAGGGGACCTATCGGTTGCCGACCGGTTGGAAGCCCGCGAGCGGATGACACGGCAGAATTTCGCGACGGTGCGCCGTCGAGCGTTCCCGTGTCTCGCTTGGGGCGACGATGTTGATCGGCAGATAGATACCTTCCCGGCGGAATATCTGACGTTGGCGTTTACGCGTTTGGCGGCCCTGGACGATATCGTCCGCCGCTGGCAGAACACCAGTTCCGCAGGGCCCGAGACCGCCAACCTCGTCTTCCATGGTGAGAGCGATCTCACGATGGATAATTATGGAGACCAGAGGCGCTTCAGGTCGTCGACTGGCGAAGTGCGGACCTACGAGCAGCATGTCTGGATCGACAGAGGGAACCGGCTGCACTTTATTCTCGACAGCGCCACCCGGACACTGGAAGTCGGCTATCTGGGGCCCCATCTCAAGACCTGGAAATTCTAGGGCGGCTCTGCCGCTATCTGGTGCAAATCGCCGTCCGTTGGCCCGTGCGCCGGGTGTGTCGATAGACGCTCGCGAGAGCGGTGGACGTTCCTGATGCTAGGCGAATCCTCCACGAAGAACGTGCCCAAGCATGTTGGAGACAACAGTCTGCCCCTCCATTGTGCCGATCAGATTGATTGGGCGCTCGCCGCCCAACGCCGGCACAGGCTCCGCCATCCAGGTCGCCAACCAGGCCGGAGCATCGGCCTCAGCGTCATTGGTCATGGATTGAACCTGCCCGATAAGTTTCGCCAGACCGAGTATGCGTTCGCTCTCGCTCCTTGAAAGAAACTGATCGGAGGCCGCCTTGCGGCTGACGCTCGACTTGGACACTCCGAGCGCCTCAAAGATTTGCCCGTTTGCCCGTGCCACCTCGGTCAGGATGCGCATCGCGTCCCGCGCGCCAACGCGGGCTCGGATCATCGAGATCCGCTCAATTGGGGTCGCCTCGAACACTTGGCGATACGAGGTTGGACTCAGGGGCATCGTATCGATCGTCGAGCTAATAGGACCATCTGAGATCGGCCTGAAGAACGGAGAATGGTGCGACGGAGCCTTGCGCGACGGCTCACTGGGTCAATAGGGCCGCTCCGCAAATCGCGATGACCGCAGTCATTGCGACGAGAAAGCGCCGCTCCTCCCGACGCAAGGTGCCGCGGAACCTAGCTTCCGAAGCAAATAGCTCCCCTTCAAAACGGGTAGTACACGAGGCAAGGACCGCCTTGATGTTAGCGGTCTGCAACGCCATCGCTGTGTCGATGTCAGCGGCCAGCGCTGCGATCGCTGCTTCAATCTTTGTGTCCACGGGACCCATCCTAGCTGGTTGGCTTCGTTCGATCCCGGCCGGCGTGCGGCCACGGCCGGTTGCTGGGCGCTTGTCGGGGATGCAGAGCCTCCGGCCATGGACCAGGCGCTAGCGAAACCGCCCGATGACCATCTTGGACGCCTAGTCGCCATGGTTCAATTCGGAGAATGTTTAGGCGCCGAAGGCCGGGCTCGACAGGCTCGAGCGGGAAGGGGCGTTGGCCATAGTAGATCCACAGCTTGAGCGCTTCCTCGCCTACGCGACCAAGCTTCAGCAGCGATTCGTGGCGCCAGCAGCTGTCGATTTCAAAGATGATCGGCAAACTTCCACTCCCGGGTGTCCAAACCACGTCGAACCTCCCGGATTGTTTGAACTTCCGATGGCCGGTTTCGACCTCTGTGCGGGAAGCATGGCCAAGATGGGCGCCCAAATCCGCCAACCTCCTCTGGAGAAGGTTGTGTCGTTCCAGCTTTGAAATTCCGCTGGGCAGCGGTTTCGTGAGTTCGCCGTTGATCACGTTGACAAGATCAGAAGCGATCCGCCACGAGGAGTCGGGTGCGGGCCAGAAGGACGGAGGGGTTGCCATGTCGAGGGACCTTTTCGAGAGCTAATTTGCTCTCCTTCGCCCTCCCTCTCGCTTTGCCTATGTCGGCATTCAGCCCACAGTCGGCGCGTTGGACCGGCGCTGTGCTGCGCTTGCACCTATCCGATCGCTCATGGCTTCGACCGAGTTGTTGAAGATGGTCCAAGTGGCCTGAAGCTGCTGCCGCCTTTAGGCGGCTCAGGGGGATCCCCCTCATCGCTCATGCGTAAACGCCTAACTCCATCCGCGTTAGTTGATCATCGACGGCCTGCGCTCCAGCTGAGGTGGTCATGAGCTCAAGAGGGGAGCGACGGTTCAGAGCCATGACCGGCTCGGAAATCCACCTCTCCGCTGATGATTGGTTGCCGAGAACATGGGTCGCCCGAACCAAGAGCCGCGCGAAGGTCCAAGCAAAGTTGCCCTGAAGCGGCGTCATTCGTTTCCTCGACGAGTTGGTGTCGAGCATAGCTAGACCGAGTGCCGATAACAGATTGGGATCGTCACGCATCTCATGAAGTCGGCCTCGAAGGCGCTTGACCGTAGCCGACGACAAACCTTCGAGAAGCTGATCATGCAAGTCGACCATCGATCCGACTTCGGCGGGCGTGCGCCCCAAGCCGAGGAGTACTGCGGCCAACTCTTCCAGTTCCTGCGCACCGCTAGGGTTTAGGCTCCGCCTGGCAGCTGCCAACGAGGTTCTCCCGAGAACGTTCCTCCGGCAAGGATACCGATCGCTCAGCACCGTAAG
Source organism: Phenylobacterium sp. (assembly GCF_030681155.1). Taxonomy (GTDB): domain Bacteria; phylum Pseudomonadota; class Alphaproteobacteria; order Caulobacterales; family Caulobacteraceae; genus Phenylobacterium. Next base: position 92,496 of record NZ_JAUXXE010000021.1, read on the forward strand.
CGAATCGTGGCTGCCCGGACAACTGGCCAGCAGGGGAGTCAGTCTAACACGGCCTGATCTTTTTAGAGGAAGTGGCCTCGGGCCGCTAAAGTAAGACGTGAGAAGCACCATTCTCACGTGTAGACCCCGTATGAAGCAGCACTGGTGTGAAACTCTTCTCCTTTGCCCGCGAACGGTTACTGTTCCTAGGTCGTCGATTTCGAAAGACGGGCGCGCCAGTTGGTGGACCTCGTCAACGGCCTGCGCCTACGTGAAGTGCCTACGCCGAGGAACGCAATCCCGCCGACTGGAGCCCATCGCATGGACGCCGACCTTCGCCGCCAGGCATTCGAACGCGAGTCATCCGCCGCAAAGCGCGCCCTAGCCGCTGGCGACCTCGACGAAGCATTCCGGCTGATTGAACGGGCCCACATCCTCGGCCAACCATGGGCCGGGCCCCACAGTTGGGCGCATTGGGAGATGCTCAAGATCGGCTGGCGGAGGAGGGACGCCCGCGAAGTCCGAGGTCAGTTGGTCCGACTGACGGCCGGAGGCCTCTTGTCTTGGATGGGACGCCTTCCGGTCGGCAATACTGGAGGCGCGAACGTCCCTGCCGAGCAGCCGATGCCGCTACCAGACGACCTAGTAGATCTCTGCAAATAGGCTCAGACGGCGGCAGGCTTTTTTGGGCAGCATGCGTCTCTGAGTCCGCGCGAACGTGGGCCGAAAATTGCGCTTGATCCTCGAGTGGCTGGAGGAATTAGGGTGCTGCTTAAAATGGAGGAGCAGCACATGGACCAAGCACTGCAAGCGACCACTCTCACCGTGACGGGGATGACCTGTTCAGGTTGCGCGAGCAAAGTCGACAAGGCCCTGCGCGGCCTTGAGGGGGTGCGCGACATCTCGCTCCACTATCCGGAGACCACGGTCGGCGTGCTTCATAGCGCTTCGGTGACGCCGGAGGTCATCCGCGAGACTGTGACCTCGCTGGGCTTCGAAGTCACGGCAGCCTAGGGGCTGAAGCGATGAGCGGAGGCGTTACGCAGGCGCGATATCGCGTCACCGGCATGGATTGTGGCGCGTGCGCCGCGAAGATCGGCACCGCGCTTCGGCGGGTGCCGGGCGTCTCCGAGGTGGCGGTCAGCTTTCAATCTGGCGTCCTGTCGGTCGCGTACGATGATCGCGTAGATGACGCGGCTGTCGCGAAGACTCTTAGCAAACTCGGATTTGGCGCGACGGCCTTGGAGGCTGGCGCCGAGGCGGCGTCCCGTCCGGCGCCCGACCCCTGGTGGAGGTCGGCCAAGGCGCGGGCGACGCTCCTGTGCGCGCTCGCGCTAGCGGTTGCTTACGGCGTGGGGCGCCTGGTTCCGAGCGTCGAACGCTACGCTTTCATCGCCGCGCTTCTGGTCGGCCTAGTGCCGGTGGCCAGGCGGGCCTTTGCGGCAGCGCGCATGGGCAGTCCGTTCTCCATCGAAATGCTGATGACGGTGGCCGCCGTCGGGGCCGTCGTGATCGGAGCTACAGAGGAAGCTGCCGCAGTCGTCCTATTCTTCCTGGTGGGCGAAATGCTGGAGGGGTTGGCGGCCAGCCGCGCGCGCCGGAGCATTTCCGAACTGGCCGACCTGGTTCCCAAGACCGCGCTGGTCGAAGCGGGCGGCGAGACGCGGGTCGTCGCCGCGGAACTCCTGCAAGTCGGTGAGACCATTCTCGTCCGGCCTGGCGAGCGGATCGCTGCGGACGGCGAAATCGTCGAAGGGGCGGGCGAAATTGATGAAGCGCCGGTCACCGGGGAGAGCGTGCCGAAAGCGAAGGCCGTCGGCGACGTGGTGTTTGCCGGCACGATCAATGCGACAGGCGTGCTGCGCATCCGGGTGACGGCGACGGCGGCCGACAACACCATCGCCCGTGTCGTGCGTCTTGTGGAGGAAGCACAAGAGAGTAAGGCGCCGACTGAGCGGTTCATCGATCGGTTCTCGAAAGCCTACACGCCGTTCGTGGTCCTGATCGCGATACTCGTCGCTATCGTCCCGCCGCTCGTGGGCGGCGCGGATTGGCAGACGTGGATCTATCGTGGTCTTGCCGTTCTGCTGATCGGCTGCCCCTGCGCTCTGGTGATCTCGACCCCCGCAGCGATCGCCGCCAGCCTGTCGGCTGGCGCGAGGCGCGGCCTGCTGCTGAAGGGAGGCGCGGTGCTCGAGGGCCTACGTCATGTGACGGCTGTCGCCTTCGACAAAACCGGAACACTGACCCAAGGTCGACCGGTCGTAACCGACGTCGTCGCCTTCCGGCGGAGCGAGCAGGCCGTGTTGGCGATGACCGCGGCACTGGAGCGCGGTTCGACCCATCCCCTTGCCGTGGCCATCCTCGACAGGGCAAAGGAGCAGGCGCTGCCGATCCCGCCGGCCTTCATGGCGCAGGCGATCGCCGGGGAGGGGATTGCCGGAAACGTCGCCGGCGAACCAGCCTTCTTCGGATCGCCGAAGGCCGCGGTGGAGCGCGCGCCGATCGAACCTGCGCACGCCGCTCGGATCGACGCCATGAACGCCGAAGGCAAGACGGTTTCGGTTCTGGTCGCCAGTGGCCAAGCCATTGGCCTGATCGCGTTACGTGACGAGCCGCGGGCCGACGCCCGCAAAGGCCTCGCAAGTCTCGCCGCAGCCGGCATTCGGACGGTGATGCTGACCGGTGACAATGCGCGAACCGCTGCTGCGGTCGGCGCCGATCTTGGGGTCATCGTGCGCGCCGAGTTGATGCCTCAGGACAAACTCGAGATCGTGCGGGCGCTTCAGGCCGAGGGGATGATCGTCGCCAAGGTCGGCGACGGGATCAACGACGCCCCAGCGCTCGCGGCAGCGGATATCGGTATCGCCATGGGCGGCGGCACGGACGTGGCGCTCGAGACGGCCGACGCGGCGGCGCTCCACGGCCGTGTTTCGGATGTCGCTGACATGATCGCGCTTTCTAAGGCGACGATGCGCAATATCTACCAAAACATCACAGCCGCATTGGGTCTGAAGGCCGTGTTCCTGGTGACGACGATCATCGGCGTGACGGGGCTCTGGCCGGCGATCTTGGCAGACACCGGGGCGACCGTTCTGGTGACGCTGAATGCGATCCGTTTGCTGCGTTGGCGACCTGTCTGAGGTCAGCGGCAGCGCCGGCAACGGCCGCTGGCCTCCAGCAAGACCCGCTCGATGAGAAAATCCGGCGGCGCGTTGGAGACGGCGGCAGGGCCGGGGACTGGCAGGCGTTCAACCGCGTGGCAGCAGGTGCAGACGAGCAGTGCGGCTCCGCCAGTCTCCGGCGTTTCGGGGCAGGCCATGTAGGCGCCCAGCGTGACGACTTTTTGGACGAGGCCGACGGCCATCAAGAAATCCAAGCTTCGATAGACCGTCGGGGGCTTGGTCGGGCGCAAACCCGCTCCAAACTGCTGGATGAGGTCGTATGCCTTCACCGGCTTTCCGGCGCCGACTAGAAGCGCGTACGTACGATGGCGCGGTTCTGTCCAGGTCTCGCCGGAGCGTTCACATCGCGCGCGTGCTGCGACCAGGGCTCGCTCGACACGCGCCGGGTCGGGCAAAGGGGCATAGCTATGAGGGCAGGGCGGGATCACGCGACGATAGCGGCCTCAGGTTCAGCGTGATCGCTGGCACAGAGCTCGTGATTGCTCAGCACCTCGATCACCCGACAGTCTGAGACGTGTCCGTGGCAGGCGGCTGACACCACCCGCTGAAGCTCGCCGCGTAGCGCCTCCAGCCGGGCGATTTTGCTTTCGACGGCCACAAGCTGTTCAGCCGCCAAGGCGTTGGCCTGGTCGCAGGGTTGTTCAGGGTCGTCGGCTAGCTGCAACAGCGTCCGGATGGCATCGACCGCAAAGCCTAGCTGGCGAGCGTGTTTGATGAACGCGAGCCGCTTCAGCGTACGCTCGTCGTAGACCCGCCGATCGTTTGGCGCGCGAAGGGGCTCGGGGAGCAGACCGATTTGCTCGTAGAATCGTATGGTTGTGACCTTGACGTCCGTGGCCTTGGCCAGAGCGCCGATGGAAAGAGGCGACATTGTAAACTCGCTCCTGCGTCTGGCGACGAACATAGTGTGGCAAACCTCTAGCGCCTAGAGGTTTGCTCAAGCGCGCTCGTCAGCAGATGGCAACGTCTTTGCCACAACGCGCACCCGCGAAGCTGCGAGCAAGTCGACGGTGGGCGTGCCGTGGCGCGCAAGATGTGAAAAAACTTCTTGCTCCTCCAGCGGCTGGAGCATGTAGCCTCTGCAAATGGTCAGCCACCGCAACTCGCCGCTCCGCGTCGCAACGCGACCGCAAAGTCGTCTCGGCGTCCAAGCGATCGCGCGTGCCGCGGCGGCGGGCCGGAATCGTGACTTTATAACGTGTTCCCATAGCTTTCAGGGGCACGTATAGGTCGCTCATGACTGGGATGGGGACATTCCCTCAGCACACAAAGAAGCGCGTCGCGAACAAGGCGATACGCGCGCGCGTGGGTGTCTCTAGCGGGGCGCACTTCGTCGTCAGTTTGCTGGTGGCGTTGGCTGTCCTGCTCAGCGCGATGTTGTCGCCATCCGCTGCGCACCTTGGTTTCGACAACGACGCGCCTGCCATTCAAACGGCGGCAGACGTTTCGGCGAAGTCGCCCGCCACACCTGATGCCCCGGTTAAGAGCCGGGTTCTTAGCCTCTGCACCGGCCACTGCACGGCCCATACCCTGACTTTGCCGGCGAGTTCGCCGGCCATGTTCGTTCTCTATGTCCTGCGCGCAAGTTGGTGGGCGACGAACGACTCGGTCGCCCAGGCCTCGCGACCCGCCCTGCTGGAGCGACCACCCCGAGTTTGATGCGTCAGCGGCGCCGGCGATCGGCGCGCAGGACTGCATAGAAACTCAGGGATACCAAATTCCATGTCACTCTTCATGCGTGGCGGGCTGCGTTTTGCGGCCGCCAGCACCGTGGCGATTCTTGCCGCCTTGGCCTCCGGGTCCAGCGCGGCCGCCGATCCGGCACCTTCTTTCCGCGAACTGCTGACGCAGGCCCAAACTGCGGCGCCCCAACTGGCTGAGGCGGCAGGCGAGGTTCGTCAGGCCGAAGGTCTGGCTCAGCAAGCCCGAGCCCGCCCCAATCCGACCCTTGGGTTGGATGTGGAGAACTTCAGTGGCAGCGGCCCCTATAAGGGCAGCTCCGAGGCAGAGAGTACGCTCTCGTTCGGACAGGCGCTGGAACTCGGCGGCAAGCGTGGCGCCAGGGTGGCCGCCGGTCGCGCTGGCCTTGCCGCGGCGCGAGCGCAATTCAGCCTGGCGCGTGCCGATTACGCCTTCGCTCTTGCGGAAGCCTATGCCGAGGCCGAGGCGGCCGAGCGGCAAGTCACCCTCGCGCAAGAGGGCCTTTCTCTCACCGAGGAGGTGCTTCGGATTTCCCAAGCGCTGGTGGACGCCGGCCGCGAGGCGGAGCTCCGCAGCCTGCAGGCGCGCAGCGCCGTCACCGGCGCCCGTGCGGCCCTGGAGGCTGCACAGGCGGCGAGGGCCAGCGCCTTCGCCCGGCTCACCGCCCTTGCCGGATCTCCGGCGCCCTTCACGAGCCTAGGTGACAGCTTGCTAACCAAAGCCGCGGCTACGGCGCGCAATGTCGATCTTCTGACCACGCCCGCAGTGATCGCCGCGGAAGCTGAACGGGAGGCCGCCGCTCGCCGCGTGCGGGTCGAACGCACGCGGGCGGTGCCCGACGTGACCCTGTCGGCCGGTGTCCGCCGGTTTAGCGCGGACGACTCGACGGCCCTCGTCGCCGGGATATCCGTGCCCATTCCTGTGTTCGACCAGAACCGCGGCAACATCACCGCAGCGCAAGGCGAACTGCTCTCCGCCGAGGCTAGACTAGCCCGTGCACGCCTGGAGGCCCAGGCCGAGTTGCGGACGGCGCTGTTTCAGGTCGACGCGGCCCAGACACGGGTCAGCGCGGCGGTTGAGACCGAACAGACCGCTCAGGAAGCCTACCAGCTCACACGGGTCGCATACGAGGCCGGAAAGGCGCCGCTTCTCGAGCTCATCAATGCGCGCAGGTCGCTGGCCGAAGCGCGCACCCAGACCATCGAAGCCCAGCTGGCGCGTCTGCGCGCTGAAGCTGGCCTGGCGCGCCTGCAAGGCCGCCCCCTCGGAGACCTCTGATGCCCCGCACCTCTTCGTCCAATTCCCAGCGGCAATGGCTGCTCGGCGGCGCTGCCCTCGTCGTCGCAACAGGCGTTGGCTTCGGCATAGCCAAGCTGACCACGCCCAAGCCCACGCCCACCGAGGCCGCCGCCGAGGCGCCGGCGGCGGCTCACGGCGCTGATACCCTGACCATGGGACCCGAGCGCATTCAGGCCTCTGCCGTCGGTCTGGAGACCGTGCTGGCGGGCGGCTTGGCGTCGGAAGTGGTCGCCCAGGCCACGGTGGAAGCCGAGCCGACCGGCCAGGCGGTCCTGACCGCGCGCGCTGCAGGAGCGGTCGTTCAGATCACCAAGCGCCTCGGGGATCCCGTACGGGCGGGGGAAACCCTGGCCCTGGTGTCGAGCCGTGAGGCCGCGCAGATTTCGGCCGACCGCAGCGTCGCTAGCGCCAAGGTCGATCTTGCTCGCCGCATGATGGCCCGCGAAAAGCGGCTCTACGAGCAGAAGGTCAGTCCGCGACAGGACTACGAAGCGGCGATGGCGGAGCTGGCGACCGCCGAGGCCGAGGCGCGCCGGGCCTCCACCGCGGCGGGGGCCGCGGCCGTGTCAAACGACGGGCGCTACGTGGCGGTAACCAGTCCGATCAATGGCCGCGTCACCGCGATGGCGGCCAGCCTCGGCGCCTATGTCCAACCTGAGACCGAACTCTTCCGGGTCTCCGACCCGGCCCGCATCCAGGTGGATGCGGCGGTGACGGCCAACGACGCGCGCCGGATCGCGCCTGGCGATCGGGCCATCGTCGAAACCAGCGGCGGTGAAACCCGGGCCGCTGTTGTTCGGGCGGTGACGCCCGGGGTAAGCGAGGAGACGCGGTCGGCAACTGTTGTCCTAACCCTCACAGATGGCCCGGGAGCCTTGCAGCTGGGTCAGCTGGTGCGGGCGCGGATTACGTCCCGCCAGTCGACCTCGGCGGGGATCGTGGTGCCTGAAGACTCTGTCCAGGTCATTGAGGGCCGCGATGCGGTGTTCGTGCGGACTACGACCGGTTTCCGTGTGCAGCCAGTAAGCGTCAGCCAGCGCAGCGGCGGGCGCGCGGTCATCCTTCAGGGGCTGAAAGGCGGGGAGACGCTCGCCGTCAAGAACGCCTTCCTCCTCAAGGCCGAGCTCGGAAAGAGCGCGGAAGAAGACTGACCCCAAAGCCGCATCTGGAGACACGCCGAAATGATCGGTCGAATTCTATCCATGTCGGTGAGGGGGCGTTGGTACGTGCTCTTCCTGACTCTCATCATCGCCATCTACGGCGGTTGGCAGCTCACCAAGCTGCCCATCGACGCCGTGCCCGACATCACGAACAAGCAGGTTCAAATCAATACGGTCGCCGGTGCGCTCTCGCCGGTAGAAATCGAGAAGCGCGTCACCTTCCCCGTTGAAACGGCGCTCGCGGGCATCCCGGGTTTGGAGACAACTCGCTCCATCTCTCGCAACGGCTTCAGCCAAGTCACGGCGATCTTCTCGGAGAGCACGGACCTCTATTTCGCCCGCCAGCAAGTCGCCGAGCGTTTGACCCAGGCTCGCGACACCCTGCCGGCGTCCGTGCAGCCGCAGATCGGGCCGGTCACGACCGGGCTCGGCGAGGTCTTCATGTATTCCGTGGAGTTTGCCAACCCAGACGGGAAGGGCGCCAAGGTTCGCGACGGCAGCCCAGGCTGGCAAAGCGACGGCTCCTACCTGACCGCCGAAGGCGAGCGGCTGACCGACAGCGTCGCGCGAGCCGCCTATCTTCGGACCGTGCAGGACTGGGTGATCAGACCGCAGCTGCGCAGCGTCAAGGGCGTCGCCGGTATCGACTCCATCGGTGGGTTCGAGAAGCAGTACGTGGTCGAGCCCGACCCATCGAAACTCGCAGCCTATGGCGTCTCTTATACCGAGCTCGCCAAGGCGCTGGAGGCCTCAAACCTCTCGGTGGGCGCCAATTTCATCCAGCGAGCCGGTGAGGCTTACCTCGTGCGCGCCGACGCCCGGGTCCGCACCCTCGACGAAATCCAGAACGCGGTGATTGCGACCCGCGGCACGGTCCCGGTCGCCGTCAAGGACGTCGCCACGGTCCGCGTCGGCGGTGATCTGCGCACCGGCGCGGCCACCAAGAATGGTGAGGAGGTCGTCGTCGGCACCGCCTTGATGTTGATTGGCGAGAACAGTCGTTCGGTGGCCAAGGCCGTTGGCGAAAAGCTGGACGATGTCCGCAAGTCGCTGCCGCCTGGCGTCGTGGTCAACACGACTCTCGATCGCTCGGTGCTGGTCAACGCGACCATCGCCACCGTTGAGCGTAACCTGACCGAGGGGGCGATCCTCGTTGCGGCGACCCTCTTCCTCCTGCTCGGCAACGTGCGGGCGGCGCTGATCGCAGTGCTGATCATCCCGCTGTCATTCCTGATGATGGCGATCGGCATGAACAAGCTGAACGTGCCGGGCAACCTGATGAGTCTCGGCGCGCTGGACTTCGGCCTCATCGTAGATGGTACCGTGATCATCATTGAGAACTGCCTTCTGCGGCTGGCCGAGCGCCAGCATCGGGAGGGCCGGCTGCTATTGCTCCCCGAACGCCTGGAGACGGTTTTGCACGCCTCCCAGGAGATGATCCGGCCGACGGTCTACGGCCAGGCGATCATCTTCCTGGTGTTTGCGCCGCTGCTCACCTTCACGGGAGTCGAGGGCAAGACGTTCTCCCCCATGGCCATCACGATCATGCTGGCGCTTGGCGCGGCGTTCATTCTGTCCCTGACCTTCGTCCCGGCTATGGTCGCCATCCTTATGCGGGGCAAGGTCTCGGAGAAGGAGGTGAGGATCATCGCCTACTCCAAGCGCCACTACGATCCGGTGCTCAAGCGCGCGATCGCTCGGCCTTGGCCCTTCATTGGCGCCGGCGTGGCCCTCTTCCTTGTCGCGGGCGGCGTCTACACGACGCTTGGCCAGGAATTCATTCCGCAGCTCGACGAGAAGAACCTCGCGATGGGGTCGCTGAAGATCCCGTCCACATCCCTTGAGCAATCCAAGGGCATGCAACAGCTGGTGGAGCGCGCCGTCACCTCCTTGCCGGAGGTGGAGATGATGTTCTCCAAGACCGGCACCGCCGAGGTCGCTACCGACCCGATGCCGCCAAACCAGTCGGACGGCTTCATCATCCTCAAACCGCAGAAGGAGTGGCCTGAAGGCGTCAAGACCAAGGCTGAAGTTGTCGAGCGGATCGAGGCTAAGGTCGCGCCTCTGCTGGGCAACAGCTACGAGGTGAGTCAGCCGATCCAGATGCGCTTCAACGAGCTCATCGCGGGGGTGCGGGGCGACGTCGCCATCAAGCTCTATGGTGACGACCTCGACAAGATGGGCCTCGCGGCGGCGAAGATTGGCGCCGCGCTGGAGAGCATTCAGGGGGCCGACGGAGTTCGCATCGAGCAAACCGGCGGCGCGCCCACCCTGGATGTTCGGTTCGACCGGCCCGCGATCGCCAGGTTTGGCCTGACTGTCGAAGAGGTCGCCGAAACCGTGGCTGCCGCCCTAGGCGGTCGCCAGGCGGGGGACGTCTTCGAAGGCGACAAGCGCTTCGACATCACTGTCCGTGTGCCGATGGCCAACCGTAACGACCTGGAGACGATTGGTGCGCTGCCGGTAATGCTGCCGTCCGCTAATGGCGGCATGCAGCGCTCGGTGCCGCTACGTGAGTTGGTGCAGTTCCGGTTCGCCGACGGTCTAAACCAAGTCAGCCGCGAAGACGGCAAGCGGCGCGTGGTGATCCAAGTCAACGTCCGCGACCGCGACATCGGTTCCTTCGTCAATGAAGCTCGAACCAAGGTCGAGGCCGTAGCCCTGCCTCCCGGCTCTTGGATCACCTGGGGCGGCCAATTCGAGAACCTCAAGGCCGCGACGGCTCGTCTCGGGCTTGTCGTCCCGATCTGCTTCATCATGATCTTCGTGATCCTCTACATGGCGCTGGGCGGCCTGGCGCCAGCCGCTTCGGTCTTTGCGGCCATTCCGCTCGGATTGTCGGGCGGGGTGTTCGCCCTGGCGCTCACTGGGATCACCTTCTCGATTTCGGCGGCTGTGGGCTTCATCGTCCTCGCTGGCGTCGCCGTGCTGAACGGCTTGGTGGTGATGTCGTCGATCCGGCAGCGGCTCGACGAGGGCATGCCGGTCTCCGAGGCGATTTATGAGGGCGCCGCCGAGCGCTTTCGGCCGGTCCTGATGACCGGCTTGGTGCCGGCCATCGGCTTCATCCCGATGGCGCTCGCTACCGGGACCGGCGCTGAGGTGCAGAAGCCCCTGGCCATGGTGGTCATCGGCGGCCTGATCACCGCCACCGCGGTCACCCTGGTGGTGCTTCCCGCCATCTCTCAACTGATCCTCCGCCTGGGCCGACGCCGAGCCGACCCCGCGGAGAGCCCGGCGGCGCTCACCCCCATAGCGCCGTGACTGGGGGCGCCGGCGTGGCCCATCTCCGCGCTGGCGCCAACCAGGCCCGATCATCGGAAGGAGTTCGCGTGACCCGTTCCAAAGTTCAGCCTCGCCAATTGTGGATTCCCGTAGTCATCGCCGTGGCCGCAATGCTCCCGGCCATGGCGCTCCGCATTGAGGGCTGGCGACCTAACGCTGTGCTCGACATGGCGGTGTTTGGCGCCGCGATCCTAGCCGCGGGCTTTCTGCTGTCTTGGGGCGCCGAGGCAGCCGAGAAGTACATCTCACAGGGCCTGATCCTGGCGGCGGTCGCACTTGTCACTGTCTTGCCGGAGTACGCAGTCGACATTTACTACGCCTTTCAGGCGGGGCGGGCGCCGGACGAGGGATATGTCGCCTTCGCCGCCGCCAACATGACCGGCGCCAACCGATTGCTGATCGGCCTCGCATGGCCGGCCATGGTGCTCCTGCACTGGTGGCGGAGTCGCCAGCAGAGCATTCAGCTGGCGCGTGCCAACGCCGTGGAGATCATCGCGCTGGCGGTCTCCAGCGCCTATGCCTTCCTGATTGTTTGGAAGAACACGATCAGCGCATGGGACTCGCTCGTGCTGATGGGCGTGTTCGGAGCCTACCTCTGGCGTGTCAGCCGCGTCCCCAAGGCGGCGGACGAGGACGAAGGGGACGAGCCGGGGCCCGGCGCCGTAATCGCTCAGATGCGACCGGCTCTGCGCTGGCCAGTGATGATCGGCATGACCCTGGTTGCTGCGGGGGTCATCCTCGCCGTCGCCGAACCATTCGCAGAGTCGATGATTGATGGCGGGCGCGCGCTTGGGATCGATCAGTTCCTACTCATCCAATGGCTTGCTCCGATCGCCAGCGAGGCTCCCGCTGTGGTGATCGCGGTGCTGTTCGTCCTCGCTGGTCGCGCGGCCGCAGGCCTAGTCGCGATGATCAGCGATAAGATCAATCAATGGACCCTGCTGGTGGGCATGCTGCCACTGGCCATGAGCCTTGGCGCCGGCACGCTGATGGCGATGCCGCTGGACGCGCGCCAGCACGAGGAGTTCTTCCTCACGGCCGCGCAATCCCTCTTTGGGCTCGCCTTGCTTCTCCGGGGGCGTCTCTCCCTGCCGGGCGCTGTCGCGCTGCTTGTCCTGTTCGTGGCGCAACTCGCGGTCGCGTTCACTCTGCGGAGCGACGCATCTCGCGACATCGCTGCGCTTACCATCGTGGCATGGGGCTACCTGGCTCTGGCCGCTGGAGTCATGGCGCTCAACGGTCGCGCAATCCTGAACCTCGGTCGGACGGCTGCATCGCTGAACACGGCCGGAGACCCGGCGAGCACCGCCTCCCCAGCCAAGAGTCCGCCCGATGCGACGCACTGACCGCCTTAAACGGCGTTGGACGGCCGCATTAGTCCTGGGCCTCGGCTTCTGGCTTGCCCGCTGCCCAAGCGTCGCGGCTCCGCCTCCGACGCTTGTGGTCGAACAGGTCGCCGGCCGAAAATGGCGCGCGGACGCACGCGGCCTCGTCATCGAGATCCGCCAGGAGACAGACGGCCGCCTGAAGATTGCATTCCTGGGCGCGGCGGGCGAGCCCGTTGTTCCGCCGCCCGCCGATGCGGTCACTCTGTCGGCGGCGGAGGGCGTTCGCGCTCACTTCGAGCCCATCGGCCTGAACTGGCGCTCGCGCGACATCGCAGGGACGCTCGCCGACGGCGATCGCCTGAGCATCATTGAGGCCGGCCATCGACAAGACTTCCAGCTGAATTTGCATCCCGCGGACGCTCAGCCGCCTCTTGGAGTGTCTCCGCGATGACCGGCTTCTCCAGACGCAGCGCGCTAGCTGTCTTGGTGAAGGCCACGTGCCGCCGAGCGGCGTCACCACCTTGCTCGCGAGGCGACCGACCGGAGCCGTCGGTTGGCCGTGCCAGGGATGCCCCTCGGCTCTCCGGAAATGGAAACGCCCAACGACCACGTACGTCAGGCTCCCGATCCTGCCGGCTAGCCGGACCCGCACCTTCGCAAAACACTAGAGGAGACCCCCTAATGCAGATTCCTAGTCAAGCGGTCCTGCTCCGCATCTACACTGACGAGAACGCGCTCAGCGGCGCGGAATCGCTTATCAGCGTCATTGTCAAGCGTGCGCGGGCTGCCCGCCTTGCGGGCGCCACGGTGCTCCGCGGCCGGATGGGCTTTGGCGAATCCGCGCGGCTCCATGAGGTCCGCCCCTTTGACCTCAGCGACAACCTTCCCGTGGTGGTCGAGATCGTCGACGAGGAGTTCCGACTGCGGTCGTTCCTCGCCACCCTCGCTGACCTGACTGACATCGGGCTCGTGACCTTCGAGAAGGTTGAGGTGCTGCGCTATGGCGGCCACCGCGCTGAGCCACGGACCTGAAGAAGGGACGCCATCCCGGAAGCGCTAGGGCTCGTTCCTCGGCCATACCATGCAGGCATGGCCCGGGATGCGGCCCCGATCGTGACGCCGAGGGCGCGTCGAATTTTCCCAACTTACCTTTGACAAAGGAGAAATCAGTGTGACCTCCACGTTCGATCATGTGGAAATCTTACGCCGGTTGGAGCGCCGGTTGGAGCGGCTCCGTCGTGCGACGCCTTGGGCAATCATTGTCATCGGACTGGCGCTTGGGCTGGCCATCGGACGGAACGCAGGAGCAGTGACGACACCTTCGCGGTCGACACATCCTGTCCTTGCGGCTCTTCCGCCTCTGTCCGCGAGGGGTGGGCTCGACCTCGACGCCGATGGCCGCTTGGATGTGGCGGCTCCCGTGGAAAGCAATCTACGCGGAACCGATGCCTTTGGCTCGGGGGCGTTCGGCGCGGCCCGCGACGGCGGTCGCCGCCAGCATCGTGGCGTGGATTTGGTGGCGACTCCGGGGGCGCCGGTCCGCGCACCCATTTCCGGCCGGGTGACCCGGGTTGGCGCGGCCTACAGCGACAGCGCCGCACTGACCTATGTCGAGATCGCCAACCCTGAGACACGCTACGTAGCGCGTGTCCTCTATGTCGGCTCCCAAGTCACACCGGGGACCACGGTCGCCGCGGGCGACCTGATCGGTCGGGCGCAAGATCTTGCCGTGCGCTACGGCCCAGGCATGACCAATCATGTCCACTTGGAACTCACTGGCCGCAGCGGCGGACGGCTGAATCCCCTGGTGATCCTGCCGAGCATGACGGGTGAGCGAAGCAGCACGACTGCGAGAGAAGTAGTGTTGTGACGAGCGAAAGGGGAGACGGCCGTGACGGTCGCCCGTCGTTGTGGGCAGTGCTTCTGTTCATAGTATCGATGACTTTCACCGCGAGCATGGCCTGGCTGGCCTTCAACTAGCTGGGACCAGTCGGCTCGCTAAGGCCGCACGAGGGGGGCGGCTTGGTCACAGTCCCGCATCTTCACCTAGCTTGGCGGATCATCGTCCAGGCCCCTCCCACGTACCAAGCGAGGAAGCACATTTAAACTGTGCCTAAACGTGATCTTATAACGCATTCCCACGGCGCAGGCCGACGTCTATAGAGCGATCAATGGCGCTTCTACGCACATGGTGGCGGACACTCGGCGGCCTAATGGTCGTCGCCTTCGCCATGGCGTTTATGGCGGGGTCGGCGGTTGACGCCGTCGCCTGCCAGGACGAGGGCAGCCCGGTCGGCGTAGCTGGCGACCTGCACTATGTCCTCGTCGCTGACGACTCCGAACCCGATCCGATCCACAGCGCAGTCGAAACCTGCGCTCATGGACATTGTCACCACCTCGCAGGGCTGGGCGTCGCCCAGGGCCAGGACGCCAGTGCGCCTCGATCCTCGGTACCGCACGGTTGGACGCTCGCGAGCCTCCACCCCGATTTCGATCCTTCCAACCTAGAGCGTCCGCCTCGCGCGTGATGACCCGGCGCCTCCCCGCGCCTTCCGTCATTACAATCGAGAAGGATTCTTTGTGTCTTACCATCGAGTGCCGCTGCTTGCGGCCGCGTCAGGGCTGGCGGCCCTGGGGCTCTTTGTCGGCGTCTCCGCCGCTGAGCCTGTTCCGCCGTTCGCCGAACTCATTGCGCAAGTGGATGCAACCGCGCCGCGCCTTGCCGAAGCCCGCGCCGCGGTTGCCCGGGCCGAAGGCCTCGCGCTGCAGGCTCACGCCTTTCCAAACCCAACGATCGGTATCGACCGGGAGAACTTTTCAGGTACTGGGCCGTACAGTGGGTCCGGCGTCGCCGAAACCACGGCGACCCTAGGCCAGACCCTGGAGCTCGGCGGCAAGCGGGCCGCCCGCATCGGGGTGGGGCGGGCCGAGCTGGATGCCGCCCGGAGGCGCGAAGCGCAGGCGCGAACCGATTTCCGGTTCGATCTGGCCCTCGCGTACGCCGAAGCCGAAGCTAGCGACCGGCGCCTCATCCTCGCCGAGGACACGTTGGCGGCCGCCAAGCAGGATGCCGGAATCGCGCGAGCCTTCGTGCAGGCGGGGCGCGAGCCGGAATTGCGTCGGCTCCAGGCCGAAGCGTCCCTGCAGAGCGCGCTGGCTGCGCTCGACGAAACGCAAGCGGCACGGGCGACAGCATTCTCGAACCTGACCGCCCTGTCCGGTGCAGCCACACCGTTCACTTCAATCCCCACGAGCCTACTCGACCAGGGCGCCTCATTTTTTGGGCGGCGGTCGCTGGATCCGGAGCACAGCGTTGCGATCTTGGTCGCCGAGGCCGAGCGCGAGGCAGCGCAGCGGCGGGTGACGTTGGAGCGCCGCCAGGCTGTTCCAGATCTATCCGTCTCGGTCGGCGTACGTCGCTTCTCTGAGTCAGATTCGACCGCCTTGGTCGCTGGGGTCTCAGCGCCGCTTCCGCTATTTGACCGGAACAAGGGCAATGTCCGTGCGGCTCGGGCCGACGTGAACGCGGCCGAGGCAAGGCTCAACGCTGCACGTCTGGACGCCGCTGCCGCCGTACGTTCGGGGACAGCCCGGATCGCCGCAGCTGAAGCCCGACTTTCGGCCGCCCTTGAGGGGGAAAGAGTCGCCCAGGAGGCCTACCGGCTGACCCGCATCGGCTACGAGGCCGGCAAGATCGATCTCGCCGAGCTTCTCAACACCCGCCGCGCTCTGACGGACGCGCGGGCCCAATCCATCGCTGCCGCCGTAGAGCGGATCGGCGCCCAGGCCGCCCTTGTCCGATTGACGGGCGTCGCCGAGACCGGAGTACCCCAATGACCAAAGACAAGCAGCGCCTGTTGGGCGCCGTGGCTGCGGCCGCTGTAATCGCTGGTGGCGCGGGCTTTGGCCTCTCCGCCTTGCTCAATCGCAACGACCCCCCCGCGGCGGCGAAGGCCTCTGACAGCCATGGGGAGGAAGGCGAGGCCGGACACGCTGAGGATGGCAAGGCCGGAGAAGCCGGTCACGCTGACGAGGATGGTCACGCCGAAGGCGGCGCTGAAAAGGATGAAGAGGGCGCCGTCGCCCTGACGCCGGACCAGTTGCAGGCAGCTGGCATCAAAATCGTGGCGGTCGGCCAAGGTGGTGGTGGCGAGACGCGGCTCTCGGGCCGGGTGGAGCCCGTCATCGATGCGCGGGCCAGTGTCGGCGCCGCCGTCGCCGGTCGCATCGAGCAGGTCCTTGTGGCTCCTGGTCAGTCGGTGCGCGCAGGGCAACCATTGATCGTTCTGGTCAGCGGCGACGCCGCGACCTATCGCGCTGAAGCCGATGCGGCGGTTGCTGCGGCAGACGCCGCCCGCCGCGCTTACGACCGTGACCGGAGCCTTGGCGAACAGGGCGTGGTTGCGCGTCAGGAGGTGGAAACGTCCCGTGCTCAAGCGATGAGTGCGGAAGCCAGTGCTCGAGCTGCGCGTGCGCGGTCGGCCGCGGCCGGCGGCCCGAACGCATCTGGCCGAACCAACGTGACGTCGCCGATCTCCGGCGTTGTTTCCAGCGTCGCGGTGGGGCCGGGCGGCTTCGTCGCCCAGGGCGGCATTGTCGCTGAGGTCACCAACCCTGCGCGCGTGGAGTTGGTGTTCAACGCGCCGCCCGCCATCGCGACCGGTTTGCGCGCCGGTGCGGCCATCCGTGTCCAAGGTCCTGCCGGTGAATTTGACGCCGTGGTGACCGGGGTCGCCGCCGCCGCCAACGCCTCGACCGGCGCGACCGTGGTTCGCGCACGCCCAAGCGGGGGCACAGCCCCCCCTGTTGGGTCGCCGGTCACCGCCGCCGTCGTCACCGGCGGCGCGACTGGGGCCGTCACAGTGCCGTCCGAAGCCGTGCAGACGGTCGAGGGCGGAAGCGTCGTGTTCCTCCAAACGGCTGGGGGCTTCAGGGCTGTCCCGGTCCTCACCGGTCGCCAAGCAGGCGGCCGGACGGAGATACTGCGAGGTCTGAACGGATCCGAGCGGATCGCCGGCGCCAACGCCTTTCTGCTGAAAGCCGAGCTCGCCAAGGGCCAAGCCGAGCACGGGCACTAGGGGGCGCGCATGTTCAAACTTCTCATAGAAGCGTCTGTTCGCTTTCGATGGTTCGTGGTGCTGGCGGTGGCGCTGGTCTGCGCCGTCGGCCTCTTCGAGCTCACCCGGCTGCCGATCGACGCAGTCCCGGACATCACGAACCGTCAGGTGCAAATCACCACGGTCGCCCCAGCACTCGCGCCCGAGCAGATCGAGCGCCAGGTAACCTATCCCCTTGAGACGGCGCTGGCCGGCATCCCGGGGCTTACCAGCACCCGGTCGCTGTCGCGCAACGGCTTCAGCCAGATCACCGCGATCTTCACCGACCAGACCGACATCTACTTCGCCCGACAACAAGTGGCCGAGCGGTTGGCGCAGGCGCGCGAGAGGATGCCCGAGGGCGTGGAGCCCGCGCTGGCGCCGATCACCACGGGTCTGGGCGAGGTCCTTATGTGGACCGTCGACTACGAGCCCTTCAGTCAGAAGACGCTGGCCAAGCCGGGCCAGCCTGGCTGGCAGTCGGAAGGCGTCTATCTCACTCCCGAGGGGGAACGCCTGACAACGCCTCAACAGCGGGCGACCTATCTCCGTACCGTGCAGGATTGGATCATCGCGCCGCAGATGCGCACGACCATGGGACTGGCAGGGGTCGATACGGTCGGCGGCTACGTCAAGGAGTTCGCGGTCAGGCCGGACGTCGCCAAGCTGGCCGGCTATGGACTCGGTCTGAACGACCTCGTCCAGGCTCTCGACCGAGCCAACATCCAGTCCGGCGCCGGCTACATTCAGCGCGCCGGGGAAGCCTTGGTGGTGCGAACCGACGCCCTCGCGGCGACGGCGGAGGATCTTGCCCAAGCGCCAGTGACGAACCGCAGCGGCTTGGTCGTTCGCGTGGCGGATGTCGCTACGGTCGAGGCGGGCCAAGCGCCCAGGCTGGGCGGGGCAAGCCGAGACGGACATGAGGCCGTGCTGGGCACGGCCCTGATGATCGCGGGCGGCAATAGCCGGACGGTGGCCCAGGCGGCCGCCGAGCGTCTTTCAGTGGTCGACGACTCCCTACCGCCGAGCATCGTCGCCGTGCCGGTGTTGAACCGGAGTGAACTGGTCAACTCGACTATCGCTACCGTGGCGCGCAATCTTACCGAGGGCGCGCTCCTGGTGATTGTGATCCTCTTTCTGCTGCTGGGGAATATCCGCGCCGCGATCATCACCTCATTGATGATCCCGCTCTCATTCTTGTTCGCCGTCATCGGCATGAACCGGTTTGGCATCAGCGGGAACCTGATGAGCCTGGGCGCCCTCGATTTCGGCCTTATGGTCGATGGCGGCGTCGTGGTGATCGAGAACACGCTGCTGATGCTGACCAAGCGCCGTGCCGAGCTCGGACGTCTCCTGACCCGTCACGAGCGTCTGGATGTCGCCATCCAAGCGGCCCGGCAGATGGTCAAGCCGGCCGCCTTCGGTCAGCTGATCATCCTTCTGGTCTTCGCTCCGTTGCTCACCCTTGAGGGGGTCGAAGGCAAGACCTTCCAGCCAATGGGCGCGACGGTGATGCTCGCCCTTGTGGGCGCCTTCATCTTCTCGTTCACCTTCGTCCCCGCCATGACGGCGTTGTTCGTCCGCGATCCCAAGACGGTACACACGGGGCCGGATGGCAAGGTCGAGGAGCACGAGACCAAGATCTTGCGTTTTGCGCGTCGCTTCATCCAGCCTGCCATCGTGGCGGCGGTCGCTCGGCCAAAAGTGGTCTTGATCTCGGCGGTCGCCGCTCTTGTGTTGGGGGCTGTGTCCTTCACCGTCCTGGGCCGAGAGTTTATTCCAACCCTCGATGAGGGAGATATCGCCATGCAAGCTCTGCGGGTACCGTCGGCTTCGCTTGAGCAGTCCCTGGCCATGCAGATGGCCTTGGAGAAAGCCATCAAGGCCCAACCCGAGGTGGAGACTATGTTCTCGCGCACCGGCACGGCGGAGGCCGCGGTCGACCCGATGCCGCCCAATATCTCCGATAGCGTCATCGTCTTGAAGGACCGCAAGGATTGGCCCGATCCCAAGCTGCCGAAGGAGGAACTCATCGCTCGGTTCGAGAAGGTGGCTTCGGGTCAGATCGGCAACAATTTCGAGTTCAGCCAACCCATTGAGCTGCGCTTCAATGAACTGATCTCCGGAGTCCGAACCGACCTTGCGGTTATGGTTTACGGCGATGACTTTGCCACCCTGCAGCGCGTCAGCGATCAGATTGCCGGCGTCCTGCGTGAGACGTCCGGTTCCGCGGACGTGCGGGTAGAGCAAGCGTCAGGCCTGCCGACTTTGACAATCACCGTCGACCGCTTTGCTGCGGCCAACTACGGCCTGTCGGCAGCCGATATCAGTGAGGCTGTTTCTGCAGGGATCGGCGGAGCCGAGGCCGGGCGCATCTTTGAAGGCGATCGCCGCTTCGACGTGGTGGTGCGCCTTCCAGAAGAGGCGCGCAATGATCCAGCGGCGCTGGCCGCTCTCCCGATTAGCGGGCCGAACGGCACTGTCGTGCCGCTGTCGTCCGTCGCCCGCATCCAGACCGGAGAGGGACCAAACCAAATCAGCCGCCAGAATGGCAGTCGACGTATGGTGGTCCAGGCCAACGTTCGCGGTCGCGATCTCGGAGGCTTCGTTACCGATGCCCAGCAGGGGGTGGCCAAGGTTGAACTTCCGGCCGGGGTATATCTCGACTGGGGCGGTCAATTCGAGAACCTGCAGCGCGCCGAGCAGCGGTTCTCGCTCGTCATCCCGATAGTATTCGTTCTGATCGGGATTCTGCTCTTCATGGCCCTAGGCTCGTTTGCTGAAGCCGGTCTGGTGTTTGCCTGCGTGCCCTTGGCTCTCGTCGGCGGGGCCCTTGCGCTTCTTTTGCGTGGCATGCCGTTCTCGGTGTCCGCTGCTGTCGGCTTCATCGCCGTCTCGGGGGTCGCAACGCTGAATGGCCTTGTCCTCATGCAGTCGATCCGTGAGCGCCTCGACAGCGGTCTAGACCCACGGACAGCTGCCATTGAAGGGGCTTCGAGCCGTCTACGGGCTGTCCTCACCACTGCGCTGGTGGCGATCGTTGGCTTCATCCCGATGGCGATCGCCAGCGGGGCAGGGGCCGAAGTCCAAAAACCGCTGGCGACTGTGGTCATCGGCGGCCTGCTGACGGCCACGGCGCTGACCCTGCTGGTGCTGCCGACCTTCGCGGCCCAGGCGGTCAGGCACCGCAAGAGTGAGGGGATCGAAGACTAGCTCGATCCCGGCGTTCAACGACAGGCGGCGGGAAGCCGCCGCCTGCTTCGTCCAACCAGTCCCGAGGCCGCATGTCCTGGCCTCATCAAGAGGTTCGGCATGATCCAGACGCTTCAACTCGACATCCCGCTGATCTTGCCGGAGGTGCACGACAGTTCGGACGCTTGCGTCAGGCGACTTACAGACGAGATTGCAGGGCGGCCTGGTGTCACTAAGGCCCATGTGGTGGACGGCGCTGAGGCCAAGGAGCCTCACCTCTGCGTCCACTACGATCCCGCCGTCATCTCGCTATCGCGGCTACGAGAACTCGTCACCGCATCGGGCGCGGCGATCACAGAGCGGTTTGGCCACGCCGTCTGGCAGGTCCAAGGCATCCAGCACGAGCGGCGCGCGCGGACGGTCACGGAACGTCTCGCCGCCACGCCCGGCGTGCTAGAGGCCGACGCCAGCGCCGCGGGTCTAGTGCGGATCGAGTTTGATCGAACCTTTGTATCAGAGGTGGAGGTTCTGAAGGTGCTCGCCGCGCTTGGCGTTACGCCCGCGACGCCAACGCGAGACGCTAAGGCCCACGCGGCCCACGGCCAGCCGGGTCATGTCCACGAGGAGGGGGAAGGCCACGCCCACGCCCACGGCGGGCCGCTCGGTGAGAATAGTGAACTCATCTTCTCGCTACTGTGCGGGGCGCTGTTGGCTGCGGGCTTCCTGGTCGAGAAGCTGATCCCAGCTGCGCCGCCCTGGCTGCCGACGGCGCTCTACGTTGGCGCCTACGGCTTCGGTGGCTTCTTCACGCTTCGCGAAGCGTTCGACAACCTTCGGCTCAAGCGCTTCGAGATTGACACCTTGATGCTCGTCGCCGCAGCTGGCGCGGCGGCGTTGGGCGCCTGGGCTGAGGGGGCGCTGCTGCTCTTCCTGTTCAGTCTCGGCCATGCGCTCGAGCACTACGCAATGGGACGGGCCAAGCGCGCGATCGAAGCCTTGGCCGAACTCGCCCCCCGGACCGCGACCGTCCGGCGTCAGAGTGGGACGATGGACGTGCCCGTCGAGGAGCTCGTGCTTGGGGATGTGGTGATTGTCCGTCCCAACGAGCGATTGCCGTCGGATGGTTTTGTGGTGAAGGGCGCATCCAGCATCAACCAGGCCCCTGTCACTGGCGAGAGCATACCGGTCGACAAACGGCCGGTGGAAAATCCGCACCTAGCTCGCGCTAAGCCTGATGGCGTCGACGCTTCATCTCGGGTCTTCGCAGGCACCATCAACGGGGCGGGTGCGATTGAGGTGGAGGTGACGCGCCTCTCTACGGATTCCGCCTTGGCCAAAGTCGTACGCCTCGTCAGTGAGGCGGAGACCCGAAAATCGCCGACTCAGAGGTTCACCGACAAGTTCGAGCGGATCTTCGTGCCCGTGGTCCTGGCCCTGGCCTTTGTGCTGCTCTTTGCTTGGGTAGTGCTCGACGAGCCCTTCTCGGACAGCTTCTATCGCGCCATGGCGGTGCTGGTCGCCGCAAGCCCGTGTGCCCTAGCCATCGCCACGCCCAGCGCCGTGCTCTCGGGCGTCGCCAGAGCCGCCAGGGGCGGGGTTCTCATCAAAGGCGGCGCGCCCCTCGAGGATCTGGGCTCGCTTCGTTCCATTGCGTTCGACAAGACCGGCACGCTCACAGAAGGTCGGCCGCGGATCACAGATGTCATCGCCACCTCTTCGGTCGCCGATGAAGAACTGTTGCGTGTCGCGGTCGCGGTCGAAATGCTAAGCGACCATCCGCTCGCCGATGCCATCGCCCGCGACGGTCGCGAGCGGCTCGGCACGGCAGGCAAGGCTATCGGCGCGGCCAGCGATCTTCAAAACCTGATCGGCCGCGGCGTGGTCGCCCAGTTGGATGGCATGACTGTTTGGATAGGCAAGGCAGAGATGTTCGGCGTGGACGGGGTACCGGCGCTGAGCGCTGAGGCCGCCCAGGCCATCGCTAAACTCCGGGATCAAGGTCGGACGACCATGGCAGTCCGTAAGGGAGACCGCGACCTCGGCGTCATTGGCCTGATGGACACCCCGCGAGAAGCCGCGCGCGAAACTTTGGTTGCGCTTCGACGGCTGGGCATCACCCGCATGCTGATGATCTCGGGAGACCACAGCAAGGTCGCCGAGGCGATCGCTAGGGATGTCGGCCTCGACGAAGCCTGGGGTGATCTCATGCCCGAAGACAAAGTCGAGGCCATCCGCAAACTGCGGGCGGAGGCCAAGGTCGCGATGGTCGGCGATGGCGTGAACGACGCGCCGGCAATGGCGAACGCCACCGTTGGCATCGCCATGGGCGCGGCGGGATCCGACGTCGCGCTGGAGACCGCCGACGTCGCCCTGATGGCAGATGATCTTCGCCACTTGCCGTTCGCCGTCGGTCTTAGCCGCCGAACGCGATCGGTCATTCGCCAGAACGTCTTCATCAGCCTGGGAGTGGTGGCGATCCTCGTGCCCGCGACGATCCTGGGACTTGGCATCGGCCCTGCCGTGGCGATGCACGAAGGCTCCACCTTGGTCGTCGTTTTCAACGCCCTGCGGCTGCTGACCTATCGTGATCGGGCGGCCTAAACCGCCAAATTTGCTTCGTCTCGCTTGCCCGAGGGCCGGCGAATAGCGGAGGCGCCGGCGACTCATCCCCCGCATTGAGACGCCGGCGCACCTCCTGGCGCGCCGAACCGACAGGGTAGACGACGACGCGGCCCAGGAGACTTGGTTTCAGGCGCAACATTGGAGGTTCGCAAGGGTCGGAAAAAGCGATCCCGCTTCAGCGATGCCGTGGAAGCTGCCGCTCATACGGGTCGTATGCATCAGAAGACCTATTGAGGTCAGAGAGACATAGTCATGATTGTTGAGACTGAAATTGAGATCTCCGCGCCACCGATCAGGGTATGGCGCGCACTCTGCGACTTTGAGGCCTATTCGAAATGGAATCCCTATCGAGAGATCCGGGGTGAAGCGGGCCCCAATGAGAAGGTCAAAATATTCGTCGGCTCCGATCCAGCGCGACGATATGGAATGCGGGCTGTAATTTGCCATTTTGAGCCCGGCAAGCGGATTTCGTTTCGCACAGGTAACCCACTGTTCTCCAGAGCGACGGAAACCTTTTCTCTGGAACCTATTCGGAAGGGCACACTCCTTCGTCACAGCGCGGAGATGACCGGCGTTAGCGTGCTGGTGCTAGGGCGCGGGCGAATTGGGTCGCGATTGATCAACGTCTATCGACGAGTTGACAGCGCCCTAGCGAAGTACGTGACGCTGACTTCTCAGCCTGATCGGCGTGCGGAACGCCACCGACGCGGCAAATAGTCCTAAGTGCTTCAGCCGCCATCCGTCTGGCGAGTGTCTCGGCGTCTGACATACGATATTGGTCATTGCTTTGATCTAGTCTTCGTCTTCGACAGAGCCCACTTTCCACCCACCTATCCCCGATAAAACCCGCACCTAAAAAGCGCAGATCTGAATGGCTCAGTTTGGCTTTCGCATTCCCGACAATCTTGCGCTTCAATTTGATGCGTACGCCGCCAAACATGGTGGGCGGTCCGAGGCGCTGCGTCAGCTTATGGAAAGTGCTGTCCGCGAAGACGGAACAGATATCCAACGACCTCCGCCACGCCCTAGCGCAGAGACAGGCAACTGGGAGGGCATACTCGTAAAGCTCGAAGCTGCCGATTTCGTCCGCTTAGACGAAGAAGCGGCCGCAATGAATTTGACTAGGGGCCAGTGGATCGTCGCCCTTGTGCGACATAGATTGACAGGAAGCAGGCAGTTTGGACCCGCAGACCGCACGCGCATTGCAGGTATCGCCAAGGACATCCGTCGGGCTGCGTCGGATATCGGACGATCGAGCCAGATCGCCAGCAAACACTTGGCACAGGGCGCAAATTTGGACTCTCATCTGCGGCAGTTAGCGTCATTTAAGACACAACTGCTATCCGCCCTAGAGGCGCTGCACCAAGCCTATCTCGGCAATGACGCCTATTGGAGCGCCGACCCTCCGACAGAAAAAGAGGCGCCGCTAGCATAAAGCCAGCGACGCCTCTCGTCGTCTAAGCCTTCGCAGGAGACCTAGCTAACCGGGCGAGCCATCGGCGTCAGAGCCTTGGCGGTCGCCTGCTGGCCGGCGTGCTGGCTGGCCGGCAGCGGGATCAGGCCGCGGCTCTGCAGATAACCGCCCTTGCCCGTCGCCGCATCGGAGACGAACTCGTTGAGGTATTCCTGCAGGCCCTGGGTTACCCCGATATTGGCCTTCTTCACATAGATGAAGAGGCTGCGCGCCAGCGGATAGGAACCGTCGGCGATGGTGTTGGCCGAAGGCTTCACGCCGTTGACCGAGGCGCCTTTGATCCTGTCCATGTTCTCTTCGAGATAGGACCAGCCGAACACGCCGAGCGAACCAGGCGTCTTAGTCAGGGTGCCGACGATGGCGTTGTCGTTCTCGCCCGCGTCGATCCAGCCGTCCTTGCGCAGCGGATCGACGATCTGCTTGAACTTGGCTTCGTTGTTGGACCGCAGTTCCTCGGCGGTCGGATACTTCCGGGCGCCGGCTTCGATGCCCAGCTCCACGAAGGCGTCGCGGGTGCCCGAGGTGGGCGGCGGGCCATAGACGTTGATGCGGTTGCCGGGCAGGCCGGTGCCGATCTCGTCCCAGGTCTTGTAGGGGTTGGGGACGAACTTGCCCTGGCGCAGCACGTTGGCGGCCAGGCCGAGATAGAGGTGCTCGGTCTTGAAGTTGTAGTCCGGGCCGTCCTTGTCGGTGGCGACCACGATGCCGTCGAAGCCGATCTTTATCGCGACGATGTCCTTCACGCCCTTGGCGGCGCAGGCATCGAATTCCGATTTCTTCATCGGACGCGAGGCGTTGGCGATGTCGGGGAACGCATCGCCCACGCCGCCGCAGAACAGCTTGATGCCGCCGCCGGTGCCCAGGCTTTCAACCTTGGGAGCCTTCTTGCCGGTCTTCTTGGCGAAGTTCTCGGCCACGCGGGTGGCGAACGGGAAGACCGTCGATGAGCCGGCGGCCCAGACATAGTCACGAGCGGCATAGGCCGGAGCGGCCGCCGTCAGGGTGGTCGCCGCAGCCGCGGCGCAGAGGAGGGCCTTCTTGGCCAAGAGCTTTGTCATGGAGGTCTCTTCTCGCAATGGAATGCGGGACGGCGCTGCGCGCCGTCCAGCCGGAAGGCTTTTAGAAGTCGAACTGAGCGCGGAACTGCAGCGTGTCGACGTCAACGTCAGCACCGAGGGCCTTGTTGTCGTTCTGCGACTTCGAGTAATTCGCCATGAACCGAACGTAGGGGTGGGGATACCAGTTGGCCCCCACGGTCCAGGCCGAGTACTCGCCAGCGGTCGCCGGGATGTTGAAGTTGGTCAGATCGACATTGTCGTAGCGGACGGCCAATTCAAGCGCGCCGAAGCCGCCGCTGGTGATGGGGTTCAGGATCTTGGTGCGACCCAACTCGCCCTTTTTGACGTCCAGGTTTCGCATTTCTCCGGTCACGAACCATGAACCGGAGACGTAGTAGGTGCTAAAGTCGCTAGACACGTTAGCGATGCGATCCACATCGGCGGTCGCCCACTCGGCCTGAACCGAGAACGGGCCGTGGATGTAAAGCCCCTCCAGACCGATCATCTTATCGGAGACGCCAACCGCGCCTGTAGTCACGAAGCGCGCGCCGTAATTGGTGTTGTTGCGCGTCTGATATGTCAGATTGGCTTGGTCTTGTCGGTCGCGGTAGCGAGCCCAGGCGCCGACATGAAGCTTGTCGCGGTCGCCGTTCACCGGAACCCAAGTGACGCGGCCGTTAACGCCTAGAAGCTCGTTACCGCCGTTAGCGGTGGCGGTCGGGTCAGCGTTGTTCAACGAGTCGCCGGAAATCGATGCCGCGGCGGTCCAGGTCTCGCCGTTGGCCTTGACCGAGACATTCATCACCCGGCCAATGTCGAGCACGTCGTTGTACGGACCGCGCTCCATGAAGGTTGTATAGCGCGACGAAGAAATGTTCTCGAACGACACGGTTTTGAAGTTACCGGCCATGATCGAAAGGTTGTCTGTTGGCTTGTATTCGAGGATCAGATCTTCCCAGTTCGCCGAACCGCCGGCCACAGTGAACTCTGCCTTGTAAGCCCAGTTCGCGTTCCAGGTGCCTTCGACGCCCAGGCGGGCCGTGCGCAGACGGGTGACGTTGGCCTCGTAGCCGGTCCCGTTTTCGCGTTCGACATTCTGATTGACAAAATCTTGGTAGACGCGGCCGCGGACCTTGAACGTCAGGGTGTCATTCTGAAATTGCGGCGCGCCCTTCCAAGCGGTAGTCGTGTCTTGTGCGTTGGCGGCGGTCGCGCCTGCCAAGATAACGCCTAGCGCTGCTCCGGCGCAAAGCGTGGCTTTGATTGTCATATTGGACCCTTTGAAATCCCCGCGCCCCTCGAGCGTCTGGGGGTCCAATAACGACGGCCGATGACTGTCCCTTGACGTTATGGTGACGGTTCGAAAATGAACCCGCGACGGAAATGTGACTGCATGGACTGGTTTGGGCGCAAGCTTTCAGGCCGACCAAAACATTCTCGATAATACGAGGGGCTCGCCCAGTTTCAGCGGTTCGCGATGTGATCCAGCGGAAAGCCCCGTTGAGACAGAAACCCTGAGGCGCTCGGACAGAACCTCTGGATCATTTCCGCCCTTGTTCACGGATTTTGTCCCCGTCAGAGAGTTTGTCCTGACCGGATTGTCCGCTGCGGGATCACCTCGCCCATGTGGTGAAGCCAGGACGGCTTGCGCTCATGTCGCTCTTCCATGTCTACAACGGCGCTCCTCGGAGTAGGCGATGTCGCTGACCCAATGCTTAGCCACTTCTTGACTGAATTGAATACGATTGCGGCGGCCCAGCCCCCGCCGAACGGAGTGCGTCGAATTTGAGCGGTCCCTGTTAGGACGTGCGGCTCGGCGGCGCGTCGCCCAACCAAAGAAGAGTTGGGGCGTCCATACAGATCGTCGATGTCGAGCCCGCGGCGGTGATGTCACGACGTGAGGCCGACGAGCGATTAGGTTCTGCGCGGCAATGGCCCCACATTGATCCAGACAGACTTATCGGCAGTTCCAGTGGCGCGGCGCGTCGTGGACTGGCGGTCTCGATTTGTTTGCATTTATCAGGCAACGCTGAGGCATGCGGGTTAATCCGGAAATCATGAGCTGGGCGCGGACAACGGCAGGGCTGGACCTCGCCGCCGCCGCCGCACGCCTTGGTTTCCGGGATGGCCGTAAGGGTACGGCGGAAGAGCGTTTGGCCGGACTTGAGTCGGGCCAGGACGAACCAAGCCGCCCTACGTTGCTGAAGATGGCGGCGGTCTATCGCCGCCCACTGCTAAGCTTCTACCTGCCCGCAGCCCCCGTGCAGGCGGAGCGGGGCGAGGACTTCCGCACACTGCCTGAAGAGCAACGCGTCAACAGCGCAGCGTCGATAGATGCGCTCGTCCGAGACATCCGCGCGCGCCAAAGCGAGGTGAGAGGTCTCCTCGAGGAAGAAGAGGCTCCACAGATCGCAGCAGTGGCGGCAAGCAGTCGCAATGACGGGGCCGCTGCGGTCGCTGCGCGCCTCGCCGAATGGCTGCAGTTTGATCTGGCGGCGTTCAGGCATGAGCGCACCGTCGAAGCCGCCTTCAGTTATCTTCGCGCGGCCGCCGAACGCAACGGCGTCTTCGTTTTGCTTATGGGGAACCTCGGTTCTCACCATAGCGCTATCGATCCCGAAGCTTTTCGCGGCTTTGCGCTTGCGGACCCCATCGCCCCCTTCGTCGTGATCAACGACCAGGACGCTAAGGTCGCCTGGGCCTTCACGTTGATCCACGAATTGGCCCACATCGCCATCGGCGCCACCGGCATCAGCGGAGGGAGTCCTGAAGTCTTGGTCGAGGCGTTTTGCAACGAGGTTGCAGGTGAGATCCTGCTGCCCCGCGCGGAACTAGAACTCTTCCCGGTTGCTGTCGACGATGCGGTCCTGCGGAAAGACATCACCGACTTCGCCGTGCTGCGCAACGTTAGCCGACAGATGGTCGTCTACCGGCTGCGGCTCATCGGCCGAGTGGGGTTGTTGCGGTGGCGAGAGATCAGCCGCGTCTTCCGGGAAGATTATCTCCGCGACCGTGACGAGCGTCGCGCCCGTGAACGTGGGGCAGACGGTCCCAGCTACTACGTGGTTCGACGTCACCGAGTAGGGGCCGCCCTGTTGCAGCTGGTTCGTCGAAACCTCGATGAAGGCGCACTGACACCGACCAGAGCCGGGAAGATTCTCGGGGTGAAGGCCAGGAACGTAGAGCCGTTGTTCGCCGGAGCGGCGATCTGACGTGATCTATCTCATCGACGCGAACGTCCTAATCACGGCCCACAACACCTATTACCCAGTCGACCGGGTGCCTGAGTTCTGGGACTGGCTGCTGCACCAGGCCAAGGCCGGCGTGGTCAAAATGCCCATCGAAGTGTTCGAAGAGGTCATGGAAGGATCGGGTGACGAGGAGAAAGACCAGCTTCTCGGTTGGCTGAATGGAGAGGGTGTGAGGGCCGCGCTGGTCCTCGACGGCGAGGCTGATATCGCGCTGGTTCAGCAGGTTCTGACGACTGCCTACGCCGCCGATCTCGACGACATCGAACTCGAGACGATAGGGCGCGACCCCTTTCTGATCGCTCAGGGATTGGCGGCTCCGGCGGTCAGAACGGTCGTCTCAAATGAAGTCTCGAAAAATACGCAGCAGCGCGCCCGCCGGAAAATTCCCGACGCGTGTCGTGATGTTGGCGTGGCCTGCTGCAACACCTTCGCCATGCTCAAGGCGTTGGACTGGCGCACCGGCTGGAGAACCTAGTCAGCGGGCTAAGGCGCAGGGTGCCTATGCCTATCGAGCCAGCGCCGGCTGCTGGCAGCGGTTCGCCGATTGACGGGCCTGCGATGGTCTCCTGTTGCCAAGTCGAGAATTTCTGACCTCGATCTGGAAGCCGAAGATGCTAGGCGCGCGGCTTGTGCAGTAAGAGATCAGCCATGCGTACCATCGGACTTTTCGGGGGATGAGCTTCGAGGGCTAGGCGAACTACTACCGTCTCATCAATGAGGCGATGCGCTCGCGGCTGGGTGTACTGAACTCGGCGGACAGCGTGCTACGCTCGTTGAATTTCGCGACCATCGTTGAGATGCAGACAAGCGGGCGTTGGGAGCCGCCGGAGCCTATCTCGCGCCGGCGGCTCAGGGAGTGGAGAATGCGGGAGCCCACTGCATCCTGATCTGCGCGGTCGCAATGCACCTCGTGGCCGATACCGTGGAGGCGGCGATGAGCGTTCCCTTCATTCACATCATCGACGAGACCGCTCGGCGGCTGACCGAGGCCGGTTACCGGCGGCCGCTGCTCATCGCCACGCGGTACACGATGGAGGACGGCTTCAACCAAACGCGTATGGCCCTGCATGGCGTAGAGGTCATCACCCCTGGTGCTGAGGGTCGGCGTCATCGGACACTGAAAAGTAACACGTGAGAAGGACTGTTATCGCGTCTAGAGCCCAAGCTGCTGTCCAAGCGGTTCAGAGTTTCTGTCTCAGCGGGCGCTCGCCGCTCAGGTTCCAGAGCACACCTGCCCAGGGAGCCACAGTCGTCAATGGTGGGTTGCTGAAGCAAGTCTGAGGTCTCAGAAGGGTCCAAGTCGATCACCAAAGTGTCGCGCGCAATCCGACATTGGCCCCTCCGCCGGCGAACCGGCACGGGCATATCGTCGATTTTCTGAACGGAAACTGTAGGGTCGTCGAACATCTGGCCGATCCAGGGGGCAGGATCGAGTTCAATATGAAGCGCGTGTGTGGGTGTTGAATGCGAAGCGTACTGATTGTTGCCTTCTTGGTCGTTTCGTCGCCGGCTCTGGCTCAAACCAAAATGGACAAGCCGACCGCGCGGGCGGCTTCCGAGGCGCTCATCGCTAAAGCTGACGCGGGCGGAATCTTTACGCCGGGGGCGTGGGAATGGGGTCCGACTGCCCGCCACGCGCGTAGCGGTATGCTGTGCTTGTTTGCTTCAAACGCGTCTGCAAACTCAATCACGATCAATGATCCAAAACCCTCGCGGGGAGACGACGTGAACTGCCGCACGATTGTCGGCGGCGCGATCTTCTCCCACTTCGCAAGTCGTGCATCACTTGTGGGAGGATACCCAAACGTCGTCGCGATGGCTCCGCAGGCGCTCAAGGCTCGACTTGGCGACGTAAAGCCCTACTCGGGCAAGACCTTTGATCTTCCGGCCAAGGAGATGCCGCCACTCCACATCGAGCGGTTCGTGACTGATCAGCGGGGAGCGTTGCTCTACGAGCGAGTGGCGGTGATGGACATGGGCGATTGGGTCATAACCCAGCGCGTGACCGCCCCGATCGCAAGTGGTCCAGCGGCAGACCGACTGGCTGGAATAAATCTGGGGGCGATCGCGGCCAGCATGCGCTCTCAATAGTCATCAGCTTCACGCCATTCGCTATCACCCCGCCATCCAGACAAGAAAGCCTCGTTCAGGCCTTGGGTCGATTTGGAGGTGGCCGCGTCAGTGGCCGAAAGCTGCTACCGCCTTTCGGCGGCTCTGGTCGTGGGCCGTCCTCAGAGGGGGCGAGGTAGCCCCCTTGGACCTTTATGCGCGGGCGGCTTTTTCGGATCTTCGCTTTAGCAGCCGGGCGATCTCGATCCGGCCTAGATCCCCAAAGTTTCATGGCTCAAATTACCTGAAATGCTGTGCACGAAACTGTTCGATCTGTTCCATTTCGCTCGCGCAATCCTAATCGAAATCGCCCACGGCGATGTGGTCGAGATAGCGCCAAACGGCCGTCGCATCTCCCGCTTTCACCATGGCTTCAGCGGTGCGCAGGCCGAACGCCGGGATCGATTGCGCCCGGTGCCACACCCTTGCGGCGGGGCTGCCGCACGCCCAGCTCTCGACCCGTCCGATGATCTGACTCGGCGGCGCGACATAGTGCTGTAGGGCGCTCCAGCCGCAGGTGAAAACAATGTCTAACCTTCTGAGCCGCAATGACCCTCAAAGATTACGCGATGATTCCACTTTCCGAGGCCCATCAAGGCGTTCCGCGCGATTTGACTATCGTTGTGTTTTCACTCCCCAGAGGCCGGTTTGAAATCAATTAGAAAAATCAACGACCTGACGCGCCCCTAGGGTGCGTATGGTGTGTGTGCTGATTTAAGGGATTCCAGCGCTCAGGCTCATCGGAAAGCGGGCCTCAAAAGGGGGTCTTCGACCTCAAAAAGGGGGTCTCAACCCAGCACCGAGGGCAGCAGGCCAATCGTTGGCCAAAGCCTCAACACCTTCAAACAAATCGCAGTCAAAATATGGATGGTCCGCAACAAAATCTGAACAATTTTGGATAGCATCTGGACGAAAAATGGCTCTTTGATAGACGAGGTTAGTTAGTCGGGGCGGGCAAATGCCATGAGCGAAAAAAGGGTCAGTGGGGCGGTTGCGCGTGAGCGCTTTTCCGCGGCTTTTGCAGATCGCCCGCGCCGCAGCTTAGCCGCCGAGGTGCGAGCGCAGCTGCCAGAAATCGAGAAGCGTCTCGCCGATGGCTATGGCTATGACGCGGTCGTCGCCGCCTTTGCGGAGATTGGAATCAAGACGGATGTGGCGACGCTTCACACCTACGTCTATCGCGCGCGACGCGGGCGCAAGGCTCGCGCGGCCCCCATCGCTCCCCCCAACGTTATAGCCGCTATCGGCGACAAGACGGCGGCCCCCGCGCCCGTTGAGCCGACGCGGGAGGTCGAGAGTCAGCCGCCCTCGTTTGAGGATGCAATGGATCCGAAAAAGCGCGCGGAGCGAGCGAACAAGTACCTGCAACACAAGCCTTTGATCCGCCCAAAGCGGCAATAGGCCCCATTGAGGCCAGGCTACCGCGCAGAAAGCACAAGTTTATCCCGTTGCATCATGTGAGCGCAGTTCGTCCAATGCGCGTACTCGTTGCCACGAGCGGACCTAAATCGGTGATGCACTAGCTTGTGCTAAGTCGGGGCCTCAGACGGCAGACTGCCGTCAGTCCTCGCTATCTTCGGCCGGAGGATTCAAATTTGGCAATTTTTCGGACGTCGACGGCTTTGCAGTTGGAGCGCGCTATGTCGTCGGACACAGCGCGCGCCTCCGCGCCCCGTGTGATTGCGGCGGACTACAACGAAATCCGGGATCGGCTAAGGCTCGAGTTCGACCGCGGCTTTGCAGTCGCCATGTCGTTAAGAGCGTGGGCCGGCTTCGAGCACGCGACTTCCGACGATCTGGGTGAGATTCAGGTTCTGGGGCCCGATGACACCATCTACTTCGGCCGCATCCACCAGTCTCTTTCGGCCGTGACTTTGTTGGCCGATCTGACGGGCCACCTCGGGTTATCGGGAACGCATCCGCATGATCAGCCGCCGTTGAGGGTGCAAGGCGGCTACTTGAGTCGGGTCAAACGGAGAACCACCTCCACCCCCTCCGAAGGGCGGCAGCAGCTTTCAACCCCCGAGAGGCTAACCTACCTACGTCGCATTCCTTCGATGGCTGCCGCCAAGGTCCACTTCCTGCCAAGATGACCATGACCGCTTTCGACCGAGGCTGTGTAAAAACGCGAAGCACCGTAGACTCCTGATGCAGCAGCGTTGGGGGGGTTGGATGTCCCGTTTCGTTGAAGGTGAAGACCGCCGACAGCCGGCGTTGCTTCCAAGTTGCCTTGACGACTACGTGAGCGAGGACAACCCGGCGCGGGTGATCGACGCCTTCGTGGACGAGCTCGATCTTGGCGACCTGGGCTTTGCGGTGTCGCCGGCGGCGACAGGTCGGCCCTCCTACAATCCGGCGACGCTGCTAAGGCTCTACGTCTACGGCTACCTGAACCGCGTGCCGTCGAGCCGGCGGCTGGAGCGGGAGGCCGGGCGCAACGTTGAGGTGATGTGGCTGACGGGGAAACTCGCGCCGGACCACAAGACCATCGCCAACTTCCGCAGGGATCACGGCTCGGCGATCCAGGCGGCATGCGCGCACTTCGTGGTGCTGTGCCGCCAGATCGGGCTCTTCACCCAGGCGCTGGCGGCGGTGGACGGCAGCAAGTTCAAGGCGGTCAACACCCGCGACAAGAACTTCACCGCCACGAAGCTGAAGAAGCGGATGGAGCAGGTGGCCGAGCACATCGCCGGCTACCTAGCTGACCTCGACACCGCCGACCGCCAGGAGGGCGAGGCCGCCGAGGCGCGGGCCGGGAAGCTGAAGGACAAGATCGCCACGCTGCGCGCGCAGATGCAGGCGCTGAAGGCGATGGAGACGCAGGTCGCTGCGTCACCCGACGGCCAGGTCTCGCTGACCGACCCGGACGCGCGGTCCATGGCCACCAGCGGCCGGGGCAGCGGGATCGTCGGCTACAACGTCCAGTCCGTCGTCGAGGCCGAGCACCACCTGATCGTCGCCCACGACGTGGTCATGACCGGCAGCGACCGCCAGCAGCTCGCGGCCATGAGCCAGAAGGCTCAAGCCGCGATGGGCGTGGACGGCCTCGAGATGCTGGCCGACCGCGGCTACTTCTCCGGCGAAGAGATCGTCGCCTGCGAGGCCATCGGCGTGAGGCCCTACGTCCCCAAGCCGCTGACCTCCAACGCCAAGGCCGAGGGGCGCTTCGGCAAGCAGGACTTTACCTACGTGGCCGAGCAGGACGTCTATCGCTGCCCGGCCGGCGCGCTTCTCCCCCATCACATGACGACCGTGGAGCGAGGCCTGACGCTGCACCGCTACTGGGACCGCGCGAGCTGCCAGTCCTGCGCCCTAAAACCCCAGTGCACGCCCAGCCTCGAGCGGCGCGTCACCCGCTGGGAGCACGAGGCGGTGATCGAGGCCATGCAGCGGCGGATGGACCTGGCGCCACAAAGCCCGATGAAGCTCAGGCGCAGGATCGTCGAACACCCCTTCGGCACGATCAAAGCCTGGATGGGCCACACCCACTTCCTGATGAAGCGCCTGAAGAACGTGAAGACCGAGATCAGCCTCCACATCCTGGCCTACAATCTCAAGCGGGTGATGCAGATCCTCGGGACGGCGCCGCTCATCGCCGCAATCCGGGCCTGAGGGCGACCCCGCGTCTCCCGCCGCGCCGACCCGCGCGCCAATCACGTCGGCAGCGAGTTTTTACACAGCCTCGACCCTTAGCGGACGCTGCTCAAAGGCCGCCCGACGCCATTCGCTTCGAGATGAGCGCGCAAGGCGGTTGCCGTCTCGACGATGTGGCTCCAGCTCGCATCCCCCAGGGCCGCCGCGCCGATGTTCTGGAGTTGCTCGCCTAGCCGGTCCAACAGCGGCTCCTCATTCGGGAACAGCCAGCTCCCCGCGCCTTGGCGCGGGTCATCGTGGATTTCCATATCAACGAGCAGGACGTGGCGGGCCACCGCGAGGCGGCTTTCGGTGAGCCGATGATGAGTGAGCACCAGCAACGCGAGATAGAGCCAACGACGGTCGGGTTCCAGCCAAGCAAGCGGATTTACGGGTAGCTTTGCCATGCGGCCAAGTTGCCCTGTGATTGGTCCGCAAACTACCCATCTGAGACCATCGCGGGGTCCGCTTCTCTCCGAAGTCGCCAATGTCCGCTTCCCGGCCTCGCTCAATCCAAAGCACAGCACAAGCGAGGAAAGCCCCGGACAATCCGCTCGCCCGCGGCCCGGGGACTTAGGCCTGCCTTTGAGCCTATGATCGCCCGTTGATCCGACCGGAATTGTCTTGTGTGTAGCCCGCTTTAGGCCTTGCTGTTCTCCACGTAATTCTCCACATTAGGCGAATGGCTAAGCTCAATGACCTAATTCGCGCGACAAGCTCTGCGACTGGAGAATCCGAGGCGCACATAAAGGTACTTGCTCGCTCACTGCGCGAGGTCGGGATGATTGCGACGTTCGGGAGGGGGCGACACGCGGCAGAAATGCACGCGCAAGACGGCGCGTTCCTCCTGCTCGGTTTGCTGACCTACGGCGAGGTCATGCGGGCTCACGTGCAAGTCGAGGAACTGGTCCGGTGTGAGTTTCAACGGGCGGAGTTGGCTCGTGAGGGGCGTACCGAGGCGATTGGGCGGTTTGATATCGCCAAGCATTTTCCGGAAGTCTTGTCCTCAAAGGAACCGCTTCAGTTGATTTCGGGATTGGTTGCGCGGCTCTCCGGGGAAGACGAACTCTTGGAATGCCGTGCTCCTCCGGAGGGCGGAGGCGCGCTAGGTGCATTGGCTCGCCCCACTGCTTTGACGCTCTCCACGACGCGTTCAAAGTACGTTCGAGAATTGCGACTTAGAATATCGATCGAAGAGGGCGGAGTGCTGGTCCTCACCTACGAAATCGACCTCGGTCGCACATATCCCGATCGGGCCCTTAGCGGCACCAGGGACGTCGTGGTGTCGGTTCGGCTAGGCCCAGAGTGCGCCCAGGCGATCGCCGACTGCCTAGTGGGCAAGGTGTCAAATGACCACTGACGTGGCGCGAGGACGCAATGCCCCATTCCGTCAGGCAGACGTTACGCGGGCACTAAAGGCGGTGCGGAGCGCCGGCGAACAGGTATCGCAAATCGTGATCGCTCCATCGGGTGAGATCCGGGTCGAGCTCTCGGTGCCGGCGCGAGCCGCAGTGGGGCGTCGTCATAACGATTTTGATCGTGAGTTCGGATGATGAAGCGGCGACCGCCCCACGTCAGCATGTACCGTGATCGCCACGGGAAGATGCGTTGGCGGTTTCGCAAGCGTGGGATGAACGAGGCTCAAACTACACTGCCGTTCGGGTCAGAGGCTTGGCGGGAGTGGTACTTGGCGGCGCTTGCAGGTGAGCGACGTCAGATCGGTATTGAACGGTCTGGTCCCGGCACGTTTACGGCGCTGATCGCGGCCTACTATGAATCCGCAGACTGGAAGATTTTACGGTCGCCAACCCAAACGGCCTATCGGGGCGAAATAGAACGGTTTCGCGCCAAACATGGCGATAAGCGTGTGGTGGATCTTGAGGCGCATCACATTCTGAGCATGCGCGACCGCATGAGCGGTCCTGCGGCTGGCAACAATTTGCTTAGGGTGCTGCGACGGCTGATGGTCTTTGCGGTCGCGCGGCGTTGGCGTCCCGACGATCCCACGAAGGATATCAAGCGCCTAAACTATCGCTCGGACGGCTTTCATACTTGGACTGAGGTCGAGATCGCCCAGTTCGAAGCTAGGTGGCGTCTTGGCACCAAAGAGCGTCTTGCGTTTGATCTCCTGCTCTACACCGGACAGCGCAGCGCGGACGTTCGGCAGATGTCCGCCGGTCAAGTTGGGGAGTCATTCATCTCGGTTCGCCAGTCTAAGACGAATGAGCAGCTTGAGCTTCCCATCCATTCCGCGCTTGCTGCCTCTCTCGCCGCCGGCCGCGGCGAGCATCTGCTGTTGCTGCCCACTCAGTATGGCAAGGGGTTCACGGCCAAGGGCTTCGGTAATTGGTTTTCCGACGCCGCGCGGAAAGCTGGGCTCGCGGATTGCAGCGCCCATGGACTGCGAAAATCAGCAGCGCGTCGCCTGGCTGAAGCTGGGGCCACGGCGCACCAGATCATGGCTATCACCGGGCATCGGTCGCTCAAGGAAGTAGAGCGCTATACCCGTGCGGCTGATCAGAAGACCAACGCGCAGGCGGCGATGGCCAAAGTCGATGGACCAAAAGTGGAACGCAAAACTGTCTAACCGAGCTGTTTGGTTAGACAAATATGGATTTAAATCATTGAAAAAAGATAGTTTTTCTCAGTCCATGGCGGCCCGGGAGGGACTCGAACCCCCGACCTTCGCTTTAGGAAAGCGCTGCTCTATCCTGCTGAGCTACCGGGCCGACCGGTGGGGGTGATAGCGCAATGCCATCCAGGTTGGAATGGCTGCGATCGGGGATAGTGGATGGCGTTCTTTCGTATTTTCCGCCTGCTGTATGTGCAGGTGCTGGTCGGCATCGCCTTGGGGATCGCCGTCGGCGCGATCTGGCCTGAGGTCGGGGTGGCGCTGAAGCCGCTTGGCGACGGCTTCATCAAGCTGATCAAGATGTCCATCGCCCCGGTGATCTTCTGCACCATCGTCTCGGGCATCGCCCGGATGAGCGACATTAAGGCGTTCGGCCGGCTGGGCGCCAAGACGTTGTTGTATTTCGAAGTCGTCTCAACCTTCGCCCTGGTGCTGGGCCTGGTGGTCGGCAATCTGGTCAAGCCGGGGGCGGGCTTCAACATCGACCCGGCGACTCTCGATCCGACGATCGCCGCCGGCTACGTCGAGAAGGCGGCGCATGGCGAGAGCTTGACCGCCTACGTGCTCGGTCTGATCCCCGAAGCGTTTCTCGGGGCCTTCGCCGACGGTAACCTGTTGCAGGTGCTGCTGATCGCCATCCTCACAGGGTTCGCCTGCGCGCGGCTCGGCCCGTTTGGCGACAAGGTCGCCGGGGTGCTGGAGGATGTCTCAAAGGTCTTCTTCTCGATCATCCAGATCGTCGTGAAGCTGGCCCCGATCGGCGCGTTCGGCGCCATGGGCTTCACCATCGGCAAGTATGGCCTGGCCGCCTTGCTCAAGCTGGGGGCACTGGTCGCCACCTTCTATGCGACCTCGCTGTTGTTCGTGCTGATCGTCCTTGGCCTCATCGCCCTGGTCGCCGGCTTCTCGATCTTCAAGTTCCTGGCCTATATCCGCGAGGAGTTGCTGATCGTGCTCGGCACCTCCTCATCGGAATCGGTGCTGCCGCAGATCATGGAGAAAATGCAGCGGCTGGGCGCGGGCAAGACCACCACGGGTCTGGTCATCCCCACCGGCTATTCGTTCAATCTGGACGGCACCAACATCTACATGACCCTGGCGACCCTGTTCCTCGCCCAGGCCACCAATATCGACCTGACCCTAACCCAGGAGCTGACCTTGCTCGGGGTGGCGATGTTGACCTCCAAGGGGGCGAGCGGGGTCACCGGGGCGGGGTTCATCACGCTTGCCGCCACCCTGGCCGTGGTGCCCGACATCCCCATCGCCTCGCTTGCCCTGCTGGTCGGGGTGGACCGGTTCATGAGCGAGTGCCGGGCGTTGACCAATCTGGTCGGAAATGGCGTGGCCACCATCGTCATCGCCCGTTGGGAGGGCGACCTCGACCGCGAGAAGCTGGCCTATGAGCTCAACAAGGGGCCGGACGCGGTGGGCGCGCCGGTCCATCCAACCGTCACTGAGACGGACTGAGCGCTGAGACGCCCCCGTGATCTATGGTAAACAACTGCAGATTGACTTGCGCGACTTATCGCGTCTGAGGCAAGGTTTCGCGCAAGGGCTAGTATCTTGGTTCTGAAGGACCACGCCATGTTGAAGGCGGCCAATCGGGACATTGATGAGGCGGGACGCTCGCGCGATCCCCTGATCACCCTCGTCGAACTGATCGAGGACCTCTCCTCCGCGCGAACGGTGGAGCAGATCGCCGATGTGGTTCGCTCGGCCGCGCGGCGCATCACCGGTGCTGACGGCGTCGCCTTCATCCTACGCGACGGGGACAATTGCTTCTATCTGGACGAAGACGCCATCGGCCCCCTGTGGAAGGGGCGCCGGTTTCCGATGAGCGCCTGCATCTCCGGCTGGGCGATGCTGAACCGGCAGGTGGCGGTAATCCCGGACATCTATCAGGACGACAGGATCCCGCACGACGCCTACCGCCCGACCTTTGTCAAAAGCCTGGTGATGACCCCGGTCCGGCCGAACGATCCGATCGCGGCTATCGGCGCCTATTGGGCGCAGGCGCGCCGACCAACCGCCGACGAGGTGCGAAAGCTCGAGATCATGGCGCGCGCGACCGCCACCGCGCTCGACAGCGCACAGGTCTACGCCTCGCTTTCCGAGGCCTTGGAGCGGCGGAAATTCCTGCTGCGCGAGCTGGACCATCGCTGCAAGAACACCCTGGCGGCCGTCCAGTCGATCGCCGACCAGACGCTGCGGCGGGCGCCGTCGCCTGCGCATTTCGTGGAGGCGTTCAGCGGCCGCATCTGCGCCTTGGGCCGCGCCCATGAACTGTTGACGCGGGGCGCGTGGGGGAACGCGAAGCTGTCGGAGGTGATCGGCCAGGCCTTGACCCCGTTCTGTGGGGCTCCGGGACTGACGATCGCGGTTTCGGGGCCGGACATCGCCCTCACCCCGGAGACCGCCGTGGCCATGCATCTTACGGTCCACGAGTTGGCGGTGAACGCCACCAAGTACGGCGCGCTGAGCGTCGCCGGGGGGCGGCTCGACGTTGCGTGGAGTGTTGATCACGTCGAGCGGACGATGGACTTCCGCTGGGTGGAGCGCGGCGGCCCGCCGGTGACGACGCCGACCAGCCGCGGCTTCGGTTCGCGTCTGATCGAGCATGGCGTGGGCAAGGAATTGGGCGGACGCTCGGAAATGCTGTTCGATCCTGAGGGGCTGCAGTTCCACATGCGGGCGCCGCTGTCGGCGCGGATTTCGCTGGCATGAGCCTGTTGCGGATTATCCTGGTTGAGGACGAGCCTCTCGTCGCGATGATGATGGAAGATATGCTGGCCGACCTCGGCTGCGAGGTCGCCGCTTCGTTCGGCGCCCTGGGCGCGGCGCTGTCATGGCTGGCTGAGCAGCAGACCCCGCCCGACGGCGCGGTGCTGGACGTCAATCTGGGGGGCGGGGAGACGGTGTTCCCCCTGGCGACGGCGCTGCGGGCGCGTGGCGTGCCCTTCGTCTTCGCCACCGGCTATGGCGCGCTGCCAAGCGACTGTTTTCCTGACGCTCCATTAATCCATAAGCCTGTAGATCAGCGTCAGCTCTTGCCGGTGGTCCAGGCGTTCGCCACCGCCGCGTGAGAGCTCGACGGGCGTGATTGATCGGCAGTCACGGCCCAACGGGATGCTGGATGCTGACGGCGGGACCTTCCCTGATCGCGAGCGGCGTTGCGCGCCGCAGCCTGCTCGCCGGGATCGGAAGTCTCGTGGCGTTGCCGGCCATCGCATCGCCGCCGGGGATTGGGCCTGAGGCCTGGGTTGCCTACGAGGCGCGCCTGCGGGCGCGGCTGGTCGATGCGGGCGGTGGACGCTTCGACGCTTTAGCCGAGCGGCGGCTTCTCGACCTGACCAATGCCGCCAGGGTGTCAAATGGCGCAGGAGCCTGTGGCTGGAGCGACGAACTGGCCCTGACCGCTCGGGCTCATGCCGCCGACCTGGCTGATCGGGGCTACGTCGAGCATCTAACGCCGGAAGGCTTTGATCCGACCCATCGGATCGGCGTTCTGGCGCGGCGGATGATCGGCTCGGCCAGCGAGAACATCGCCTATCGTCAGGCCTCGTCGCCGGCCTCGGCGCAAGAGTTGATGGGCATATGGCGCGGGAGCGAGCGTCACTGGGTGAACCTGCTGGCGCCGGCCCATGATCACGTCGGGTTCGGCGTCGCCATCCGTGGGGACCGCACCTACTGCGTCGGCCTCTACGCCCATCCGGATGGAGAATTGGCTGCGCCGCTGCCGTTCAAAATCAATACGGTCGCCGCCCTCTCGAACGTCCTCGATCGAGGTTCGCCGCACATTGAGAGCTTTTCCTTCACCGATCCGCTGGACGAGGCGGCGAGGCTCGCGGTCGGCCAGGATGCGGCGGCCACGGGACTGACCCCCGGCGTCTATCAGGTGCGGCCCAGGATGCGGGTGGACGCGCGGCGCTACCAGATCCTCTGGGGGCCGATCTTCGTCCGCGTGTAGCGACAACGAAAAACGCCCGACCTTGCGACCGGGCGTCTTGAAGTCGATCTTTGTCGCAACCCTTAGGCGGCGACGGCCTTGATCAGGCTCTTGTTCAGGATGCCGATGGCGGCGTCGCGGTCGATGCGCTCGATGGCGGCGACTTCACGGGCCATGCGATCCAGGGCCGATTCGTAGAGCTGGCGCTCCGAATAGGACTGTTCCGGTTGGTTCTCGGCGCGGTGCAGGTCGCGCACGACTTCAGCGATCGAGATCAGGTCGCCGGAGTTGATCTTGGCTTCGTATTCCTGGGCGCGACGCGACCACATGGTGCGCTTCACGCGAGCGCGGCCCTTCAGGGTGGTCAGCGCTTGGCTGACGACATTGCCTTCGGCCAGCGACCGCAGGCCCGCGCCGCGGGCTTTCGCTGTCGGAACGCGAAGGGTCATCTTCTCATGGTCGAAGGTAATGACGTAAACTTCGAGGGAATAGCCGGCGACTTCCTGGGTTTCGATCCCCTGTACCTGGCCCACGCCATGAGCCGGATAGACGACGTGGTCGCCAACGGAGAATTCCAGACCGCTCTTGCTCATTCGCTCAAGTCCTTTCAACGCGTCCCAACCCGTTAAGAGGTGTTAATCACTTTCCAACAGCGCAAAAGGCACCCATCCGCAAAACTGCGCGGCGGCTTACCCCTGTTGGAACGGAATTGACCTCTAGGACACCCTTCGCCTTGTGAAGGCGTACACTGGCCGGGGACGGCTCTTCTGCAGAAACGACGGGGCAAGCGTGCTCGCTATCACCACGTCAAGGGTGACATTAGCATAAAAATCAGCCGAAAGAAAGGCTTGCCCCGGGCGTGACCTGGGGAACCTTAGGAGCCGCGACCGGGCTTCTCGCTGAAGTACTTCTCGAACTTGCCTTCTTCGCGCTCGAACTCTTCGCGATCAGCAGGTGGTTCGCCCTTCACCGTGATGTTGGGCCAGACCTTGGCGTAGTCCGTGTTGATCTTCAACCACTTGGAGTCAGCGTCGTCTTCTGTGTCGGGCTTGATGGCGTCGACAGGGCACTCAGGTTCGCAGACGCCGCAATCGATGCATTCGTCCGGATTGATCACCAGGAAGTTCTCGCCTTCGTAGAAGCAGTCGACGGGACACACCTCCACGCAGTCCATGAACTTACATTTGATGCAGGGATCCATGACGATATAGGTCATCGCGGAATTAGGCTCCGGCCACTCTGATAGGGCGGCGGTTTTTCCGGCGCTGGCCCCGCAATGTCAATGCCGCCAGACCGCAGGATATCTGGAAGCCTCGATAGAGCGCCGGCTCAGGGGGCTGGCCGCAGCTTCACCACACGCTCTGTCGCCGCTTCCACCGCCTGCCGCGAATAGCTCAACGGCACGTATTCTCCGTTGGCCCACTTCGGGAATAGGTCGCGATAGTGCGCGCTACCTGGGGCGCCGGACTGGCCCGGCGTGTTGATGGCGAGGCTGTTGTCCCAGGCGCCGACGTCCAGGATCATGCGGAACGAGGCGCCGGCGATGACGCGATAATCTTCGGCGCGCCAGGTGGCGGCGAGGGGGGAAAGCATGGTGCCGGCCATCGGCAGCGTCCCGCTGGACATCGCTGGGCGATCGGCGACGGGCGCGAGTGGGGTCAAGGAGTGGTCGAAACGCGCCTGGTGCAGCTTGCCCCAGGCCCAGGTGGTTGGTTCGGGGCCAAGTTTCGCGGCGACCTCTTCATAGGCGGCTAGCAGGCTGGACGTCAGGATCTGGTCGCGGGCGTCGGTGGGGTTGGCGCCGAGGCTGGCGTCGGGGTGCTCCAGCAGTAGCATCACTGCGGCCAGGTCGCCATTGCCAACGGTGGCGCGGGCGGCCTGGGGCACGGCGCGGGCGACCGTTGCCTTCCCCAGGTGCTTCGCGGTCCAGACCTCGTAGAGAGCCGCGCCGGGGCTGTCGCTGGCGGTCCTGTGGTCCCAGTCGCGCAAGAGCTTCAGCGCGGCGGCGAGCTTGGCGTCGTTGGTCTTGATCGGCGCCAGCAGGGTCAGCATCCGCCGTGAGGTGATGTTGTAGGGATCGGTTTGCAGCGCCGCGGCGTCAGCGAGGGTCAGCTTATTGTTGGCCGCCAACACCTCGGCGATCCGCTGCATGCGCGCCGGGTTCGACCAT
Source organism: Phenylobacterium sp. (assembly GCF_030681155.1). Taxonomy (GTDB): domain Bacteria; phylum Pseudomonadota; class Alphaproteobacteria; order Caulobacterales; family Caulobacteraceae; genus Phenylobacterium. Next base: position 135,616 of record NZ_JAUXXE010000021.1, read on the forward strand.
TCGAACCCGACCTTGCGTTCGGCATAAGGGAAGTCGGCGGGCAGGTTCATCTGGTTGGCCGAAGCGAACCAGCCGGAGGCCGGATTGTGGGCGCTGGGCAGTTCGTCGAGCTTCAGGAACCCCTTCCATTCGTAGCGCCCGTCGCCCGGAACCGGCAGCAGGCCATCCCAGTTCTGACGGCGCGGAACCTTGCCGGCCGCGACCCAGCCGATGTCGCCCTTGGTGTCGGCATAGACCTGGTTTTCCGACGGCGCGCCCCAGTCAGCCAGGGCGCCCTTGAAGCCGTCCCAGGTCTTGGCGGTCATGTAGCCCATCGAGCCGAAATAGGCCGAGGTCCCAGGCTCGGCCCAGACGCTGCGCACGGCGAAGGCGCGGGCCTTGGCGGCATCGGCATAGATCACGGGCCCGTGCCGGGTGAAGTGCAGCTCGACCTTACGCGGGGCTTGGCCCTTGACCTCAATGGTCTCGGTCACGCTGTCCATCTGCGCCCAGCCGCCGGCATAGCGGTAGTTCAGGGGCGATTTCGGATCGGTCTCGTAGACATAGAGGTCCTCCTGGTCGGCCGGGAAGATCGTCAGGCCGAAGGCGACGGTCCCGTTGTGGCCGATGGAGACGCCGGGCAGGGCCGGCTCGCCGGCGCCGATCACCGAGAAGCCTGGCGCTTCCATGTGAACGATGTAGCGCAGCGACGGCGCGCTATGCTCGCGGTGCGGGTCATTGGCCAGGATGGGGCGGCCGGTGGCGGTGCGGCTGGCGGCGACGGTCCAGTTGTTGGAGCCGATCGCGTCGGGCGGGATTTCAAGCATGGCGGTCTTGGCCGCCGGCCCGGAGAACTTCACTCCGCTAGTGGCGAGCTGGTAGTCGCCGAGCACGTTGGCCGGAATGTCGCAGGGATCGAGGCCCTCGGGAATCTTGGTCTTCCAGGCAGGTTCGATATGGCGATAGAGCTTGGCAGCCTCGAGACCGGCGGCGCAGGCGATCTGGGCGCGGCCGACTTCGTTCGGCACGTTGCGGGTCAGGCCGTGGCTGCGGATGCGCACCACGTCGTCGGGCGTCCAGAGGTCGGGCGTCGAGCCTGCCAGCTTGAATTCCGGGGGCAGGGGCTGCTTGCCGGCGCGGATCTCGGCCACATAGGCGTTCACACCAGCGACAAAGGCCTCGGTGTTGTCCTTGGCGCCGGCGCCGTAGGCGGCCCATTCGCGCTCCATGTCGCCGCGGTAGAGGAACAGTCGCGCGGCCCGGTCTTGGGCCACATAGGCCGGGCCGAAATCCTTGGCGAGCAGGCCTAGGCCCCGCTTGCGCCACAGGTCGATCTGCCAAAGCCGGTCGCTGGCGACGTTGTAGCCCTGTAGGAAGAAGGCGTCGCGCACGTCGCCGGCATAGATGTGGGCGATGCCCCAGCGATCAACCCGGATCTCGGCCGGCTTTTGCAAGCCGTCCAGCGTCCGCGTCTCTTCGGGCGGGGCGGCCAGGGCCGAGGTGGAGACGAGGGCGGCGAGCAGGGCGGAGGCGACCGTTTTCATGGTGGCCAAGCTAGGCCGCTGAACGCCGGCCGACAATCGTCCGTGCTCGACCTATCTCGCCAGATAGGCGGCCAGGCTGTTCAGCAGTTCCTTGGTGCCGTGCTCTCGGAACTCCGGCTTGTCGTGGCCATCGAAATAGGCCCCTTGCTCGGTATAGATCAGGCGCGTGCCGTCGCCATCGGCCTTGAACTCCACGGTCGCGACGGAGATCGAGATCCGCGTTTCGTCCATATCCATCGTGTAGTTGAAGGCGATGCGTCGATCGGGGACGATCTCCTGATAGAGGGCGTCGTAGGTGTAGATCGCGCCGCCGTCCGGGCCGCCCTTGTTCAATTCCCGCCCACCAATTCGGAAATCAAGCTGGTAGCCCGGGTCGGGCTTGGCCGTGTTGCCGAACCACTGCGCCTTTGCCTCCGGCGACGTCCACGCCGCGAACACCTGTCCCGGCTCGGCGGCGTAGGTCCGATCGATGACGAAGGTGGCGTGGCTCACGGAACGTTCGGTCATCGGGTGTCTCCTTATTTATGAAGCGATCACTTAAGTATCAAGGTGTGAGAAATTAGTCAAGGGAACGCTTCAGCATTGCGGTGACTTCCGGGGGGCCTTTAGGCCACCGAGGCCTTCAGGAGGGCGGCGCGCTCCTCGGGCGTCAGGTGACGCCAATGCCCTTCGGGCAGGTCGCCGATCTGCAGGGGCCCGACGCGCACACGCATCAGATCGACGACGCGCAAGTCCACCGCCTCGGCCATGCGCCGGATCTGGCGGTTGCGGCCTTCCTTCAGGATGATGTTGAGCTTCTGGTCGTGGATCTGGCGCACCTTGGCAGGGCGCAGTTTGCGGCCGTCGAGCTCCAGCCCGTTGCGCAGCAGGTCCAGTTTCCGGGGGGTGATGACCCCGGTCAGCAGCACCATGTACTCCTTGTCGATGTTCGACTCCGGCCCGATCAGCGCCTTGGCTAGGACGCCGTCTTCCGACAGCACCAGCAGGCCGCGCGAGTCCCGGTCCAGCCTGCCGAGCGGCGCCAGGTTGTTGCCGGGGCCGGGGACCGCGCCGCCTTGATCCCACTGGGCCTGCGCGGTCAGCAGGCTGGCCGCCTCGACCTGATCGTCCTGCGGCAGGGAAGAGACGATGCCGATCGGCTTGTGGAACACCACGCTCAACATTGTGTCCAGGATCGCCTGGGCGCTGTCGTTGAGGACCAAGGTCTGGCCGTTCTCGATCTTGCGCCCGGCGTCGTCGACCCGCTGGCCGTCGATGAAGACCAGACCCTTGCCGATCAGGGCTTCAGCCTCGCGTCGCGAGCAGACGCCGCTCTGCGCCAGCCATTTGTTCACGCGCTGCGGTTCAGGTTCGTTGTAGGTGCGGGTCCAGGCCATGGCCCTGCATACGGCCCGCGCCGACGCTCGCCAAGCACTTGCCGGCCGGCGAACATGATGATAGTTTAGTTTATGCTAAACAATAGTCAAAAACTCGATCTCCTGTTCCACGCCCTCTCCGATCCCGGCCGGCGGGGAATGGTCGAGACGCTGAGCCAAGGACCTGCGTCGGTGAGCGAGCTCGCCGCCCCGCTGGACATGACGCTGTCGGCGGTGGTCCAGCACCTGGCGGTGCTAGAAGCCAGCGGCATCGTGCGGTCGGAAAAGCAGGGCCGGGTGCGAACCTGCCGCATCGAGCCCGAGGCCCTGAGCCTGGTCGAGCTGTGGGTCAACGCGCGGCGGACGAGTTGGGAGCGCAAGCTGGACGGACTGGGCGAGTTCCTGGCCGCGAAGCCCGACGGGAGCAAGTCATGATCCCCGCAAGCGCGGTGCAAATCTCGCTAAGCGATCAGCCGGCTTCCAGCGTCGAATAGAGCTCGCGCGCCTCGGCCGGGGGGCCGCGCCGCTCACCCAGGTTCTCGACCGCAACGGCGATCAAGCGCCCGCCGACCGCGAACACCAGGCGGTCGCCGACCTTTACGGGGCGGGCGCACTTGTCGATCCGGGTTTCCGATCCGCCGCGGGTGAGGCGGACCTTGCCCTCGTCCAGATATTTTGCTGCCAGCGACCGGGTCTTGAAGAACCGCGCACGCCACATCCAGACGTCGGCCCGGCAAGCATCGTCGCTCATGCGCGCACGGCCTTGGCCTTGCGGCGGCGGCGCGGGCGACGCGCGGCTGTGGCCGGCTGTTCCTTCAGGGCCGCCAGGGCGGCGAACGGCGAGTTGGGGGCGGGCGCGCTCACGGCGTGCGGCTTAGGCTTTTCGCTGCGGCGACGCCAGACCAGCGGTTCGCCCTGCTTGGGTTTCGTCGTTGGCGCGAAGTTGAGGGCGCGCAGGATGTCGTTGACCTCGTTGGCGGTCCAGCCAAGCTCCTCGCGCGCTTGCTCGGATAGCTGGCCTTGCTTGGGCGCGGCGCGCAGCAGGGCGTCCAGGCGCTCCAGCGCCTCGACCGGCACGGCGTGGCGGCCTACTGCGCGTAGGCCAAAGGCGGCCAGGGTCGGCGCTGGGGGCGGCGGGTCCGGAAGTCGGCTGACGCTATCGGTCGCGGGGCGCCAATCGCGGCCGGCGAACCCTTGAACGAAGGCCAGCGCCTGGGGCTTCAGCAGGGCCGGAAGATAGAGGCTGAAAGCGCCCAGCCGGACGCCTAGCGCCTTCAGGCCGCGCCGTTCGACTTGGCTCAAGCTCTTGGCCTCGGCCCGGACCAGGTCGCGGTCGAGGATCCCGCCTGCTTCGATCAGCCGGTAGGCGAGGCCGCGCGCCAAGCCCTTGACCTTGCCGCTGGAGAGGGCCGCTTCAAGACGGCGCAGGACGCCCAGTCGTTTGACGGCCTCGGCGGCGAGAAAGGCTTCCAGTCGCCGCGCCGCGCGCTCGCGAGCCGGCGGCGGACCAAGTTCGCCATAGAGCCGGACCTTGGGTGAAAATGGCGTACCGCCGGCGACCGCGCCGGCCGCCTCGCCGCGCCAGTGCACCACGCCGTCTGGCGTAAAGGAAAAGGCGTCATCGGGCTCGGCGGCCAGCTTGCCCAGCCGCTTGGAGATTTCGGGTCCGACCGCGGCGACCGCGGCCGCGCGCAGCGCCTTTTCCTCTAGCACAGAGGAGCCTTGGGCCGGCTCGAAGCTGACGCCGAGCAGCTTGCCGACATACTGGCCTTCGACCGTAACCGATCCGTCGCCGGCGACGCCCGCCAGCATCTCGCTGCGCACATTCAGCGCTCGCATCAGGGCGCTGGTCCGGCGGTCGACAAACCGGGCCATCAGCTTTTCGTGCAGGGTGTCGGACAGCCGATCTTCCAGCAGGCGCGTTCGGCCTTGCCAGCCGCCGGCGTCGGCCAGCCAGTCAGGCCGGTTGGCGACATAGGCCAGGGTGCGCACGCCGGCGAGGCGGGCAGCCAGGGTGTCGATCTCCCCGTCGGTGCGGTCGAGATGACGGTACTGACCGGCGATCCAGTCCTCGGGAACCTTGCGGTTGCGGCTGGTCAGCCAGCCAAAGAATTCCCGGACCAGGCGGATGTGTTCCTCGCCGGAGGTCTTGCGGAAGTCTGGCGTCTGGCAGACGTCCCACAGCTTGATCAGAGCCTGTCGGTCGCGCATGCAGCGGTCGATGACTTCCGGCTCGCCGGATACCGCGCGCAGGGTCTTTTCGTCCAACGCCTCCGCCGAGAGCTTCAGCCCCTGCCGCGACGGCGGCGCGGCGAGCGAGCGCACCAGGTTCGGTAGCGAGGTGAAGTCGAGCTTGGCGTTGCGCCATTCGGCGGCGGCGATGGCGTCGAAACGGTGTTCCTCAACCGCCTCGATCAGGTCGGCATCCATGTCCTCGCACTCGCCGGTGACGCCGAATGTCCCGTCGCGGGTGAAGCGCCCGGCGCGGCCGGCGATCTGGCCGACCTCCTGGGGATGCAGGAAACGCGTGCGCTTGCCGTCGAACTTTCGCAGGCCGGCGAAGGCCACATGGTCGACATCCATGTTCAGGCCCATGCCGATGGCGTCGGTCGCGACCAGGAAGTCGACCTCGCCTGACTGGTACAGCGAAACCTGGTCGTTGCGGGTGCGGGGGCTTAGCGAACCCATGACCACGGCCGCGCCGCCGCGCTGGCGGCGGATCAGTTCGGCGATGGCGTAGACCAGGTCCGCCGAGCAGGCGACCACGGCCGAGCGCCGAGGCAGGCGGGTCAGCTTCTTGGGGCCGGAATAGGTCAGCCGCGACAGGCGCTCGCGGGTGACGATCTCGGCGTCGGGCAGCAGCCGGCGGATGAGCGGCGCCATGGTCCCGGCGCCCATCAGCATGGTCTCAAACTTGCCCCGGGCGTGCAGCAGCCGGTGAGTGAAGACGTGGCCGCGTTCAGGGTCGGCGCAAAGCTGAATCTCATCGACCGCGAGGAACTCGACCTCGCGGCTCAGCGGCATGGCCTCGACCGTGCAGACAAAATACTGGGCGCGGGCCGGGACGATCTTCTCTTCGCCGGTGATCAAGGCGACGGACGACGGCCCTCGAAGCTTGACGATGCGGTCGTATATTTCCCGTGCCAGCAACCGCAGCGGCAGGCCGATCATGCCGCTCGCATGGCCCAGCATCCGCTCGACGGCGAGATGGGTCTTGCCGGTATTGGTCGGGCCGAGCACCGCCACCAGTCTCGGCGGCCCCACACCCGAGGAACGAGCACTCATGCAAGGAAAATGGGGCGGGAATCGCCTCGCGGCAAGCGGGGCTGATGCGATGGCTAATCGAGTGTGCGGCGATAGCGTGCCATGGCCAGGGCGGTGACGACGCAGACGAAGGCGACCAGGGCCAGCAGTTCGCGCCACATATCCTCAAGGCCTTGGCCCTTCAGCAGGGCGCCGCGGACCACGCGCAGGAAGTGAGTGACTGGCACGACCTCGCCCAACGCCTGGGCCCAGGCGGGCATGCCGCGAAATGGAAACATGAAGCCCGAGAGCAGTATGGAGGGCAGGATATAGAAGACGCTCATCTGCATCGCCTGCAGCTGGGTCTTTGCCACTGTGGACATCAGGAAGCCCAGCGCCAGCGAGCCGACGATGAACAGGGCCACGCCTAGTGACAGCCCCAGCCAACCGCCCTGCATCGGCACGTCGAACAGCACGCGCGCCAGCACCAGGATGATCGCCGTCTGGATCAGCCCGACCGCGACATAGGGCGCGAGCTTGCCGACCATCACCTCAATGGGCTCGACCGGTGTGGCGAGCAGGCTCTCCATGGTCCCGCGCTCGGCTTCGCGCGTGACCGATAGCGCCGTCATCATCACCAACGTCATCGACAGGATGACGCCCAGCAGACCGGGGACGATGTTGTAGGCGGTGATCGCTTCGGGATTGTAGCGCCGGTGTACGACCACCTCGAACAACGGCTCGGCGGTTGGCCGGGCAAGGGCGCCCTTTAAGTCTGCCCCGAGGGCTTGGGTCGGCAGGGCCGCCAGGGCCGCGACCGCTGCGCCCGTGGCCGACGGGTCGGTGGCGTCCACCTCCACCAGCATTTGCGCTTGGTCGCCGCGCACCACTCGCCGCGTGAAGTCGCCGGGAATGGTGACGGCGAACTGCACCTCGCCGCGCCGGATCATGTCGTCCAGTTCGGCCGGCGTTCGGGCCTGGGCCACCAGGTCGAAATAGGCGCTGTTCCTCAGGGCCGAGGTGATGGAGCGGGCAAAGACCGTGTCTTCCTGCACCAGCAGGGCGGTCGGCAGGTGGCGCGGCTCCGAATTGATCGCATAGCCGAACAGCAAGAGCTGCAAGACCGGGAGAGCCAGCATCATGGCGTAGGTCAGCCGGTCGCGGGTGAGCTGCTTGAACTCCTTAATCATCACGGCCAGGACGCGGGTCGCCGAAAAGCCGCTCATCGGAAATTGTCCTGCGAGGTCTCCATCAGCCGGATGAACACGTCTTCCAGGCTGGGCTCGACCTCGGCCCAGCAATAGGGCTCGCGCCGGTAGGGGGCGATAGCCGCCTCGAGTGCGGCGCGGTTCGTGCCTGAGACGTGCAGCGATTGGCCGAACGCCGCGGCCATGTCGACGCCGGGCAGTTTGCTGATCTCGCTGGACAGCCGGTCGATGCCGGGGCCTTCGCCATTGAAGGTGACCAGCTTGGTGTCGGCGATGACCTGCTGCGCCGTGCCCCGCGCGATGAGCCGGCCATAGCTGATGTACGCGATCTCATGGCAGCGCTCGGCCTCATCCATGTAGTGAGTAGAGACCAGAACGGTCAGACCCTCGGCCGCCAGGGCGTGGATCTCGTCCCAGAAGGTGCGCCGCGCCTTTGGATCGACGCCGGCGGTGGGTTCGTCCAGCAGCAGCAGGCGGGGCTCGTGCAGGGTGGCGGTGGCCAGGGCCAGCCGCTGCTTCCAACCGCCCGAGAGCGAACCGGCCAGTTGCGCCCGGCGCTCGATCAGCCCCAGGCGCTCCAGCGCCTGATCGACCCGATCCTTGCGCCGGTCCAGACTGTGGACGCGGGCGGAGAACTGCAGGTTCTCTTCAATGGTGAGGTCCTCGTATAGCGAGAACTTCTGGGTCATGTAGCCGGCCCGCCGCTTGATGGCGCCGGCCTGCGTGATGATGTCGAGCCCAAGGCACGAGCCTTCGCCGCTGTCGGGGGTCAGCAGGCCGCAGAGCATCCGCAAGGTGGTGGTCTTGCCCGAGCCGTTAGGGCCCAGGAACCCGCAGATCTTGCCTTCCTCGACCTGCAGCGAGACGTTCTGAACGACATGCTTGTCGCCGAAGCTCTTGTTCAACCCGCGGACGTCGATGGCGAGGGTCACCGGACCGGCCCGATCGGCTCGACATCGACCGGCTGGCCCGGGTTCAGCAGGACCGAGGGCCTAGCCTCGACGAGATAGACCAGACGGTCGCGGGCCTCTCGGCTGTAGATCACCGGCGGGGTGAATTCGGGACGGGGACTGATGTAGGTGACCTTCGCCGTCATCCCGGCCTGGCATCCGTCGCAGCTGAACCTGACCACGGCGCCCGGCCGGTAGGCGTTGATCTGCCGCTCGGGCACGAAGAACCGCAGCTTGATCTTGTCGTTTGGCAGCAGCGCCACGACCGCTTGGTTCGCCGTCGCCCACTCGCCGTTCTGGAAGAAGACGTCCTCGACCCTGCCGGCGGTCGGGGCCACCGGCGTGCCGTCGGATAGCCGCGCATTGGCCGCGACCAAGGCGGCGTTTGTTTGCTGGACCCGGCTGTCGGCGGCGCGAATTTGATCTTCGCGGTCGCCGAGCGCGGCCGCCTCCCGCTGGCGCTTGGCGGCTTTCACCTGAGCCTGGGCTGCGTCATAGGTCGATTGTGCGTCGTCGAGCCGAGCCTTGGCGAAGATGCCTTTCTCTACCAGAGGGCGGACCCGGCGTAGATTGGCGGAGGCGTCACGGGCGGTGGCTTCGGCGGCCGCGACATTGGCGTCGAAGATCGCCAGCTCGACGGGGCGTTGTCCTTGGCGTGCGTCGGAGGCCTGAGCCTTGGCCGCGCTCACCTCGGCGCCGGCCTGGTCGCGTTGAGCCTCCAGCTGGACCGGATCGACGATGAAGAGGCGCTGGCCCGCCTTCACCTGATTGCCGCGCTGGACCAGCACCTTGTCGATCCGGCCGGCGATTGGGGTCGCCAGATAGAGCGCCTCACCCTCGACATAGCCGGTGAGAATCGGTGTTCGCGATAAGCGCGGCACGAACCAGAGCACTGCGACCGCCGTCAGTGCGGCCAACAGCAAGCCGACCACCAAAAGGCGTTGTGGCTTCATGCCGCAGCTCCAGCTTGGCTCAAGACCCCGCGCAGCCACAGTTCCACGTGCTGCTCGGCCAGGGACGCGATGTCGATGGGCTCGGCCCCGACGGGTGTGAAGGTCTCACGCCAGATGACGCCGACCAGCATCGGCGCGACTAGCGATATCGCGTAGAGGCGAGGGTCGCCTGCCCGTAGTTCGCCTCGGGCCTGGGCCGCCGCGATCGCGCCGGTCATGGCGCTCAGCGCCGGCTGCACCAGCTTGTCATGCCAGGCCTGGGCCAACTCGGGGAAGTTTCGCGATTCCCCGATCACCATCTTCACGATCCCGCCGATGGAGGTCGTGGCGATCACGCTCGGCAGGGCTTTCACCAAGCCACGCAATAGGTTGGCGAAATCGTCGGTTGGCTCGGCGAGACCGGCGCGGACGATGTCTAGGTTGGGAGCTACTCCCTGCTCGACGACCGCGCGGAAGATGTCCTGCTTGGTGGGGAAGTAGAGATAGAGGGCGCCTTTCGAGACACCCGCTCGGGCTGCGATGTCCTCAAGCCGTGCCGCTGCGAACCCCTTTTCCGCGAAAATCTCCAGAGCGGCCGCGACGATTTCGTCGGGGCGATCAGCCTTGCGGCGCTGGAACTTCGGCGGGCGCGGAGAGGACATCGGAGATGACCCTAATAACTGACCGGCTGGTTATTAGTGTCTGCAAAACGCGCAAGAAGCCAATAGGTTTCAAGGGAAAATGCATAAATCTATACGGTGAAGCTTGGTCGTTTCCCCGCCAAAAGCGCGCCACTAAACTGCCGTTTTGCCCGACGAAGCCTGAAACTGAACTGCGTGGAAGCCCTGCGACTGTGGGGTCAGAGCGCGGATCCATTTGTTGAATTTTGACGACGGGAGAGGTCGCGAAAATGATTGGTACGAAAACTCGGGGGATTTTGTTGAGCGCGTTGGCCCTGGGGGCGCTCGGCCTCGGGGGCTGCGCCACCAAGAAATATGTCAACGAGCAGGTGGGTGTGGTCGACACCAGGGTCTCGGCTCATGAAACCAAGCTGGGCGAGCTCGACCAGACCTCGCGCGAGGCCCTGGAGCGGGCGACCGCGGCGGGCAAGCTGGCCGAAGGCAAGTTCATGTACTCGGTCGTCATGTCCGACGACGCCCTGAAGTTCCCGATCGGCAAGGCGAGCTTGTCGCCCGAGGGCCAGGAGCGCCTGACCGCGGTGGCTGAACGCCTGAAGGGCGAGAACAAGAACGTTTATGTGGAAATCCAGGGGCACACCGACGCCACCGGCTCGCCGCTGGGCAATGAGCGCCTGGGCGCCGAGCGGGCGGAATCTGTCCGTCGCTTCCTGAACAAGCAGGGCGTGGCGTTGAACCGCATGGCGACCATCTCCTACGGCGAAGATGAGCCGGTCGCCGCCAACAACACCCGCGACGGCCGGATGGCCAATCGCCGCGTGGTGCTGGTGGTGCTTTCCTAAGCGCTAGGGAATCGCAAAGCCCCGCGGCGGCGCCGTGGGGCTTTTGTGCGCGTTCAGCGAACCGCGTTTGAGATTAACGGGGTGGTAGGCGTTTCGAGAACATGGGCGAAACGAATCATGACCGAATCAGCGACTCCGCTCGATTCAGTGTTTGTTCCCTACAATCTATTGTATCTCAAAGGCTTCGGAGCACAATTCAGTTCCGGTCGCGCTCGGCGCCTCCCGAGCACTTTCTCATCCCACGGCGGCATGAATAGCGCCGCCGCCTTGACGCCGGACCGGGCTTTCGACTATATCGCCCGCTCTCTCACGGGTTCTGCCCGTGGCACATCCATTTCTCGCGTAGGTCAGAAGCCATGTCGCGTCGTTGCGAACTCACCGGTGTCGGTCCCATGGTCGGCCACAACGTTAGCCACTCGAACATCAAGACCAAGCGCCGGTTCCTTCCGGCCCTGTCGCCAGCCACGCTCCAATCGGACGCGCTGGGCCAGACCTTCCGCCTGCGCATCAGCAACGCGGCTCTGCGTACACTCGACTTCCGCGGCGGCCTGGACGTGTTCCTGGTCGGCGCCCGCGACGAGCAACTCTCGCCGCGCGCCCTGAAGATCAAGCGCCAGCTGAAGGCCAAGCTCGCGACGCAAGCCGCCGCGGCCGCCTAAGCGCAGCTACAGAACTTCGGAAAAGGCCGGTGGAAACACCGGCCTTTTTCTTTGCGCGAAACCTAGCTCAGGGTCTGCGCGAACAGCGCGGTCATCTCCCGCCAGTGGCGCTCGGACGCCTCGCGGTCATAGGCGGCCATATCAGGCGGGGCGTAGCCGTGCTTGGCGCCGCGATAGATGACCACCTCGGCGTCCAGCCTGGCGTCCTGGAGCGCCTTCCCAAGCCGTTCAGCCTGGGCCTCGTCGAAGCTGCGATCCTCATCAGCGCCCGCCACCAGGACCTTTGCCTTGATCTTCGGCGCCAGCAGGTGTGGGCTGGTCTCGGCGTCGGTGGCCAGATTGCCGCCGTGGAACGAGGCGCTGGCCACGATTCGCTCCGGGAAGGTCCCGGCGGCGCGCAGCGCCATGCCCCCGCCCATGCAGTAACCGGTCACGCCGACTTTGTGGCCTCGCACCTCGGGCTGGGCCGACAGGAAATCGAGGAAGGCGGCGGTGTCCCGCATCGACTTTTCCGGATCGGTGGAGGCCATCAGCGGCCCGAAGACCTCACGGCGCTGGGCGTCGTCGCGAATAGATTTCAGGTCGATGGGCTCATAGGGGCCAATCCGCCAGAACATGTCGGGCAGCAGCACGTAGTAGCCATACCCCGCCAGCCGCTCGGCCATTTCAAACAGGGCGGGCCGGATGGCCGGGGCGTCCATGTAGAAAATGACCGCGGGCCAGGGACCCTCGCCCTCGTCTGGCTTGAAGATGAAGGCACGGGCTGCGCCGTCTGGCGTAGGGATCTCGACCTGGGTCTGGCTCATCGGCGTCGTCCCTCTGATTTTTGGGTCTATCTGGCGGGCTTCCAGTCGAAGGCCAGGAGCAAAGTCCGCTGGGAGCTTTGGAAATTGTCGTCGGACAGCAGGTAGAATCGAACCGAGCCATCCTTGGCCGGGATCGCCGACAGACCTTCATAATTGTCGACAGTCAGAGGACGGGTCATCTCCATGCGGGCGATCTCGCCGCTGGCGTCATGAATCATCAGAGTGTTGCGGCTGCCGCGCACCGGATCCCAGGCCCTCAGCAGCCAAGCTATGCGCCCGCCTGGCAATGGCCGGGCCGCAACGACCCCAAATTCGGCGGGCTTTGCGATCGTTGCGCCTTGGACGCAGCCGCCCGACAGCTTGCAGGTCCAGGTTTCCCCGGAGTCTTCGCCGGCTGTGACGTAGACGCCGGGGCCGGCTGCTGGAGTTGCGGCCAGCGCCTCCATGCCTCCGTTGTCAGGGAAGCTTGCGGTGGGCGAGGCGGCGATGCGCGGCGCGCCGCCCTTGGCCGGATAGAGCAGGATGCGGTTGTTGCGCTCGAAGCTGACCAGCAGGTCGCCATTCGGCAACAGAGTCATCCCTTCGGCGTCGGCTTCCAGCTTGCCTTGCAGCGGCTTGCCATCAGGCCCGGTCAGCACCGTCAGGGTCGCCTGATCCAGTCCGGTTGGCCGGCCGTTCGCATCGGAGATCAGGCGCGCGGAGAGCAGGTCGCCTTCGTCGCTGATCGCGAGCAGCTTGCCGTCAGCGGAAATCTCCATGTCGGAGAGGCCATGCAGGCGAGCAGTGTCCGCGGAGGTGAGAACCAGGCCGCCGACGTAGTGGAAGTCGCCGAGCTGATTCTGCCCCAGGTCCTGGGCGTTGAGCGGCACGGGCGTCGCCGAAACCGTGATGCGGGCGCCCGCGGCGACCGGCGCGGTCGGCGGCGATGCATGGATTGGCGCGCAGGCGGCGAGCGCCAGCAGCCCGGCGGCTAGTCCAGCCTGCGCCAGTCTCACGCCACCGCTCTCCGCACTTCCTTGAAGGTAGATCGCCGAGCCGGGCCTTGCGGACCTTGGGTGCTGGGCGGCGGAGCCAGGATGTTGGCGTTCTTGCGGGTGACCTTGCGAACGTCTTCGTCGAACAGTTCGGCGAGCTGGTCCACGATCACGCCGGCCAGTTGTTCCACATCGACGATCGTCACCGCGCGGCGATAGTAGCGAGTGACGTCGTGGCCGATGCCGATGGCGATCAACTGCACGGGGCTCTTGCCCTCGATCTCGGTGATCACGTCGCGCAGGTGGCGTTCCAGATAGTGGCCTGAGTTCACCGACAGAGTGGAGTCATCGACCGGCGCGCCGTCGGAGATCACCATCAGGATGCGGCGGGCCTCGGGCCGGCCGATCAGGCGCTGGTGGGCCCACATCAGGGCTTCACCGTCGATATTCTCCTTCAGCAAGCCCTCGCGCATCATCAGGCCAAGGTTGCGGCGGGCGCGGCGCCACGGGGCGTCGGCGGATTTATAGATGATGTGGCGCAGGTCGTTCAGGCGGCCGGGCTGGGCCGGCTTGCCGGCCTTCAGCCAGTCCTCGCGAGACGATCCGCCCTTCCAGGCGCGGGTGGTGAAGCCCAGGATCTCAGTCTTGACGCCGCAGCGCTCGAGGGTCCGAGCCAGGATGTCGGCGCAGACGGCGGCGACCATGATCGGCCGGCCGCGCATCGAGCCCGAATTGTCGATCAGGATGGTGACGACGGTATCGCGGAACTCGGTGTCCTCCTCTTCCTTGAAGGCGAGGGAAGCGGTCGGATCGGTGATCACCCGCGTCAGGCGGGCGACATCGAGGATCCCTTCCTCAAGATCGAAGGTCCAGGAGCGGTTCTGCTGGGCCATCAGCTTGCGCTGCAGCTTGTTGGCCAGGCGCGAGACGACGCTGGAGAGGCTGGCGAGCTGCTGGTCGAGATAGGCGCGCAGCCGGGTCAGTTCCTCGGCGTCGCACAGCTCTTCGGCCGCTACGACCTCATCGTGAGCGGTGGTGAAGACCCGATAGGTCGCCTGCTTGGCGTCGCCCTTCGGGTCCGGGCGCGCAGGCTGTTCGCCTTCGCCCATTTCCGGGGGTTCTTCAGTGTCGTCGGCGTTGGGATCGTCCTGCGCCTCGGTCATCTGGCTGTCGGCGTCCTCGCTTTCGCGATGGCTCGCCTCGTTCTCGTCCATCGAGGCCTGTTGCGGTGACTGGCCTTCGCCTTCGCCCTCGTCGCCGTCTTCCTGGCTCTCGGCCTCGCCGTCTTCGCTGTCGCCGTCCTCGTCGTCGGCCTGATCGGGCGCATCCGACAGGTCATCGCCCATCGACAGGTCGCGCAGGATGGTGCGGGCGATCTTGGCGAACAGCTTCTGGTCGTCGGCGGCGTCAGCCAGCTTGTCGAGATCGGCGCCGGCCTTGCTCTCGACCTCGGCGCGGAACAGATCGACCAGCGGCTGGGCCATGGCGGGCGGCGGCTCGCCGGTCAGCCGTTCGCGCGCCAATAGGGCGACGATGTCGGCCATCGGCGGATTGGCCAAGGCCTCAAGCTGGTTCAGCGGCCGCTTGGCCCAGGCGTGTTCGTGGACGATGCGCAGGTTGTCCTTCACCCCGACCAGGGCGTTGGCGCCGATAGCCTCGATGCGGGCCTGCTCAAGCGCGTCATAGACCGGCGCGCCCAGCGCCGATGCCGGACGGCCCTTGGCGTGGGTGGCGTTGTCGTGGTGGGCGAGGCGCAAGGCCATCTGGTCGGCCAACCCACGAATCCGCGCGGCGTCGGCCGGCGTCAGGTCGCGTGGCGGATGCGGCAGTACGGCGCGGTTGCCGGACAACTGCGGACCCTCGCCGGAATAGACGATCTCAAGATCGGGCATTTCAGCCAACGATCGCGCCGCATGGGCCAGCGCGCGCTTGAAGGGCTCGATCGGGCTTTCAGGGTTCTTGGCCATGGCCAAATCTCATAGCGCGGGTGGGCGAAGCGAGGGAAGGGTGACTTAGGGTCGATGATGAAAGGAACCAGTGTCCCCTGCGAAAGGAACGGCTGGTCGAAAGCGGCGTTGCCACTCCAAGCTGTTTGAGGAGAGACGTGAAATGCTGAAATGGGCGCTCATTTTCGCCGTCGTGGCCCTGATCGCCGGGGCGCTGGGGTTTGGTGGCATCGCCGGCGCGGCCGCGGGCATCGCCAAGATCCTGTTCTTTATCTTCCTGATCGGTTTCGTGATCTTCCTGGTTCTGGGGTTCATGGCCGGCAAGAAGATCACGGGCGGCTAACGCCGCCCGCAACCGGCGGGGCCTACTTCTTGGCGAGGTAGGCCTCGCCCTGGCTGCCCGCCAGATCGACCAGATTGCCCATGGCGAGGTTCACATCGATCAGGTGCAGGCCCCAATCCGGCGTGACCGCGCCCGGCTTGATCGTGTCGGTGCGCGCGTCGGCCGGATCTGCGTTCACGTGCACAGCTAGATAGTTGAAGCCATTTTCGTTGACGCAGGTGGCGCTGAGCAGGCCCGGGAGCGACACGAACGGCGTCGTCACACTGACACCTTTCGCCCAGCCATCGGCGGTGTGGCCATTGCCGGTCGCCGCTAGATAGCTGTGCAGCTCGCCTTTGCCGCCGCCCAGGCTAGCGGGATTGGAGCAGGCGACCTCCATGGCGGGATTGGGTTCGCGCGGACGGCCGAACCGGCTGTTGGCCGGTGGCGGCGCGTTGTCGAGGAAGCTGGCATAGGCGATCGCGCAGCCGATCTGGGTCGCCGATTTGCAAAGCGGGATCGACTTGAAGGTCCCGGTGTCCTTTCCCTTCTCCACCGGCAGGCCGGTCCCGAGCAGCATGGCCGAGATCAGCTTGTCCTGAACCGGCTTGCCGTCGATTTCGTTGGCGATCAGCTGGGTCAGGACGCCTGAACCCTGGCTGTGGCCGATCAGGATAACGCCGCGACCATTGTTCTCGTGCGCGAGGTAGTGGTTCCAGGCGTCGACCACGTCCTGATAGCCGGTCTGTGGCCGCGGCGCATTGGCCGGCAGGCCGCCGGGAAGCGGAGCGCCCGTCACCATGGCCCGCAGCGCGGTCAGGGTGAATTGCCGATACATGGGCGCATAGACCCGGCACTTGGACGCGAACCGCGACAGTTGCTGCTCGACGACGCGCTGCTCCTCGGCGTTAGGCGTCATGTCGGACAGCACGCCCGGATCCATCGACACGGTCGGGTAGACGTAGAAGCAGTCGATCGGCGCCTTGGGATCGGCCTTCCAGGCCTCCTTGGTCGCCTTGCCGGCGGCGGTGATCACCGTGGCGGTGTTGTCGTTCGAGCAGGCGTCGGTGCGGCCGGGCCAGCACAGCCAGTTCTGGGTTTTCGAGTAGTCGTTATGGTCGGCGGCGGGCGGCGTCTGAGCGGCCGCCGGAAACGCCATGCCACCAAGCAAAAGGGTAGCTGCGGCCAAGGCCGCGAACATGTTCCTGGACATCCATCCCCACTGAAATTCTATTATTTGCAATGGAGACAAGATCGCGCCGCAAGGCGATGCGGTCCAGCTTGAATTTACCGCGCGCGAATGGCTTCGGCGGTGTCTCGCGGTTCTTCGTCGCCGCTTAGCGCCGCTTCGATGGCGGCGATCAGCTTGGCGCCTTCGATCGGCTTGGGGATAAAGCCGCTCATCCCGGCCGCAAGGTATTCGGCGACCTGATGGCTCATCACGTTCGCCGAGAGCGCCAGGATAGGCGTCGTAGGCAGCCCGCGCTCAATCTCCAGACGCCGGATCGCGGCCGTGGCCTCGACCCCGTTCATCACCGGCATCTGGACGTCCATCAGCACGATTTCAAATCGGCCCTGGGCGAAGGCTTCGACCGCCTCGCGACCATTGGCGACCAGGGTGAGATCAACGCCGAACGGTTCAAGCAACGCCGAGAGGATCAGCTGGTTGGTGGGGTTGTCCTCGGCCGCAAGGATGCTGGGGACGCTATGAGACCCGGCCGTCCGCGCGGGGTTCGAGGGCGTGGCGCGTGGGGCGGACCGAGCAGGCGCGCGCCATTCCAAAGGCAGGTCGAAGGTGAAAGCCGAGCCTTCGGCCTCGATGCTCTCGACCTTCATCGTCCCGCCCATCAGCGCCACCAATTCGCGGCTGATCGCCAGGCCTAGGCCGGTGCCGCCGAACTTGCGCGTGGTCGATGCATCGACCTGGTTGAACTTCTGGAACAGCTCGCCCTGCCGCGCGACAGGAATGCCGATGCCGGTGTCGTGGACGCTTATCTCAATGCCGCCTGTCAGCCGCCGGGCGAACACCCTCACCTGGCCTTGGTGGGTGAACTTGACCGCGTTCGAAGCCAGGTTGGAGATTACCTGGCGCAGGCGCGCGCCATCGCCCCACCAAATTCCCTGGGCGTTCTCATCGATCTCGATGTGGAACGCGACGTCCTTCTGGTCGGCGATGCCGGCGAAGGCGTTACAGGCGGCCTGGACAGCGATGGAGAGATCGAACTCGTGGTTGTCGATCTCCAGCTTGCCCGCCTCGATCTTGGAGATGTCTAGAATATCGTTGAGGACGGTCAGCAGGGCTTGGCCGGAATCGCGCACGACCTCCAGACGGTCGCACTGGGCGGGGCTCAGGTCCTCTCTAGCCATTACCTGGGTCATGCCGAGGATCCCGTTCAGGGGCGTACGGATCTCGTGGCTCATGTTGGCGAGGAACTGCGATTTGGCCACGCTCGCGGCGGCGGCTTGGTCACGAGCGCGGACGAGTTCGTCCATCGCGTTCTGCAGGCTCGCATCATTGGCGGCGAGCTCTCGGAAGATCACACGGATCCGCGCGGCCATGGCCAGACCTGCGAGCAACAGGACAATCACGACCATCGAGAACAGCGGGATCGCGTTGCGCATGACATCGACGCCAGGCTTCTTCGGCGTCCACGCGACCTGACCTACCGTCTCGCCATTGACGCTGACGATCGGCAGGGTTGCGGCTTCGTCGGTGGTGGCCAGCCCCACGTGGCTGTCGGCGACGCGCATGTCGTTGTTGAGGTCGGCCAGGAAGTCGGCGTCTATCCGGCACGCGGAAATCACCAGATAGCCCGGTCCCGGGCGAGGCTCGATCGCGTCGGTTTCCGGAACGACATTGGAGATCGCGACCAGATGGAGCGCCCCGTCGGCGAACACGACGCCGCTCTTGGTGATGAGCGCGCCGATGCCGCTGCGGCGCAGGATGTCGTCCTGTCGGAGGGTTTCTTCCCTGCGGACGCCAGCCACCAGCGGGGCGGCGGCCTTGAGGAACGGGGCGCTATCGTGCGATGGGATACGTTCCTGGCCTCGCCAAGCGTAAACGGGGCGATCCTGGCTATCGAGGACTAGGCTCAGTTCGTGGCCCATATAGGCCGCGAAGTAGCCGCCGATATAGAGGTCGGCCCAGGCGGTGTCGAAGTTGGGCGAGAGCTTTGTGTAGGCCTCGTCCCAGATCGAGGCCGAAATAATGTGGCGGATGAGCTCGCGCTCAGTGCCCTGCAGGTAATTGGAGATCAGGGCCCGTTCTTCGGCGACCTGCAGCTTGTCGACGGCGCGGGCGGTGTAGAATAGCAGGCCAAGGCTGCCGGCGACCACGATCGCGACGATCAGCGCCGCCAGCGCAACGATGCGGCGAACAGCGCCGCGGTTGTGAGGTAGATCTGAACTCATCGCAGCACGCCCGACATGGACGTTTGTTTTGCGATAACGCGACTAGCAAACCATGAAGATTTGCTGCGACATTTGCGTCGGGATCGCCCGGAAGGACGATCCCGCGCGAAACCTACGCCACGCGGACGCGCGCGGTGCTCTCTGGCAGGTCTTGGCCGAAGGCGCGCTGGAAGAATTCGGCGACGGTGCCGCGCTCCAGCTCATCGCATTTGTTCAGGAAGGTCATCCGGAAGGCGAGCGCGACGTCGCCGCCGAAGATCTCGGCGTTCTGGGCCCAGGTGATCACGGTGCGCGGCGACATCAGCGTCGACAGATCCCCCGCCTCGAAGCCGCGCCGCGTGAGCTCGGCCACCGCCACCATGCGTTCCACCAAGGCTCGCTGATCGAGCCCGGCCAGCGCGGGCACGCGCGCCTGCACGATGGCCACTTC
>NZ_JAUXXE010000023.1 GCF_030681155.1 Phenylobacterium sp.
CGGTCGGCGGCGGCGGCGGCGGCCTGCGCGTTGGTCCGGCCGCTGATCGCAAGTTGGCTATAGCTGTTCGGCGTCACCGCCAGGGCGATGGCCTTGGGCAGGTAGATCACATCGAAGCGCGAGTTGGCCGGGACGCCCTCGGTGGGCTGGGTCACGGCCGCGAACGAACCGGCGACGCCGCCCTCGGCGCTGACCACTTCGAACACGTCGCCGATCTGCGGCGTGTAGGTGTTGAGCGCCGCGCCGGTGATGCCGCGCGTAATGGGGGCGATGGTTCCGCCCGCCGTGAACGTACTGCCGGCGCCCGTCAGGACCAGGGTGTCGTAGTGGCCGGCGCCGACGCCCGCGGTCGGACCATCGATGTCGATGGCCAGCACGCCGGTCGCCGATTGCGTCACGTCGCCGGCGACCACCAAGCGACCAGGCGAGTTGCCGGGCGCAAGAACGCCATTGACCGCGACGTCGCCTCGGATCAGGCCGCCGCCGCTGGCGACGCCGCCATTGTCGACCCAGACCTGGCCCGAGAACACATTGTTGAAGCTGAGCTGGCCCTGCTGCACGCAGGCGCCGATGGCGTTCGAGCCCGCCGCGTTCAGGCTCAGATGCCCGGCGCCGGCCTTGATCAGGCAGGCATTGCCCGACACCACGCCGGTCATGACGACATCGTTGCCGCCGGTGTCGAACCGCGCGCCCTCGCCCTGGATATCCAGCCCCTGCGAGATCGTCATGCCCGTGCCGACGCCCAGGGTCGCGCCGCCTTGCAGGATGATGAGGCCGCCGGCCGCGCCTTGCGACTGCTGCGATCCGATCACCACCGTGCCGCCCATGACGTCCAAGACCGAGTGGCGATTGTCGCCGCTCAGGGTCAGCGAACCGGCCCCAATCTTCTGCAGCACGCCGCCGCCGGTGACATCGCCGCCGAGGGTCACATCATGGCCATCCGTGTCGAAGCCGCCTTGCTGACCGATCTGGATCTGCAGGCCTTGGACCAGCGTCATGTCGGCCAAGGTCCGCAAGGTCGCGCCATTGCTGATCGTGGCCCCGCCGCCCAGGGCTGCGCCCGAGTCGAACGCCAGGACCCCGCCCTGCACGTTGAAGCCGCCATGGGTGTTGGCGCCGGTCAGGGTCAGAACGCCCGCGCCGCTCTTGTTCAGCGCGCCGGGTCCCGACAGCACGCCAGACAGGGTCAGGTCGTGGCCGGCCGTATCGATCGTGCCGCCGGCCGTCTCGACCGTGAAGTCGGTCGGCGCCGCGCCGCTGGACCCCAGGGTCAGGACGCCGCCATTGAAGGTCGGATCGACCGCGCCGCTCAGCAACTGCTCGACCGTATAGGCTCCGCCGTCCTGGATGGTCGGCTTGGGACCGCCGCCGCCGCCAGCGCCCGCCGCGCCGAGCGCCGCCGAGATGTCGGTGCCGAAGATGTAGCGATAGTTGAAGCTGAAGACGCTCCCCGACGTCAGATCGCCGATGTTGAATCCAAGGCCGATGGTGTTGTCGCCATTACCGATGCTCCCGCCTGCCAGGTAAGATGCGGTGTCTTTTGTCCAATCGGTGACGGCGGAATTGTGAGCCGTCGCATCGGACGTGTAGAGCCCGATCACATATTTCGAGGCCAGCGCCTCGGCATAGACGAGATCGGTCGTCGCGACGCCCGTCCCGCCCTGGAAGTTGTTGGTCTCGCTCGAGTCGCCCGTCGCGGCCCGAGCGTCCGGGTCGGTGAACCGCGAGAAATTCAGCCCCGTGATATCGGTCAGGGCCTCGATGGTCGTGGTGATGTTGAGCTGCTGGCCGTCGTCGTTGAAGTAGTAGTCGTGCGTGACCTTGAAGAGCGCGCCGTAGGTTCCGGTCCACACTGCGCGATTGTCATAGGTCGTGCCGTCGTGCGCGACGCCGTTGTAGGTGGTCAATGCGCCGCTGATGTCGCGCCCATGGCTGCTCGCATTATTGTTCGACGCCGTGAAGGCGCCCGCCGACGAACTGCCGGTGAGGGTGAACCCTTCGTACGGCGTGCCCGGCGTTAGGTAATCGTAGGACGGATTGAATGTTCCGGCGCCGGTCCCATCGTAAAGGATGCCTGGCGGGTTGGTGCCGTCCGAGCCCAGCGTGCCGAAGGCGTTGAGGCCGATTTTGATGTAAGAGCCGACCAGGACCTCCGGCGATGGCGGATCGGCTAGAGCCGTCGTCGGGAAGCTCAAAGCGGTCCCCGCCAGGGCCAACATCGCGAACCGCGAGAGGCCGCTAGCGCGCTTGACGGAATGGCCGAGCAGATCGAACGCAACGCTACGCGCGCCTTCTGGCGCACGCACAACACTGATAGAATTCACAAAACGCCTCATATGAACGCGATCTGTCGCGCCGCGAGACTTCTGTCCGCCACGGCCGATCGCACGGTGACCCCGCCCCCCAAGGCGAAGAGGCGCCGTTCTGATATTCGGGACTTAATTTCGGACTAACGTCGCGAAAGCAGGGCACAAAAGCGCCACATCACCTCAACGAGGGGTGATTCTGACCTGTTTCTATGTCGGCTAGTCGCCTGTGATCACCAGGTCTTCAGCGGCCGCGTCGCCATCGGCGCCTTGTAGATATAGACCGGTTGCTTGTTGTCGATCTTGACGACGCCAGGGCTGGACTTGGTCGCCGTGTTCACGCGCTCGACCTTGGCCGGCGCGGAGGTGAAGGTCGCGGTGGATTTTGTATAGCCGCTCATCAGGGTGCTGCCCTGAGCAAAGGCTACGCTGGTCGCGGCCAGCCCAAACATCATCGACAACGTGAAGACTTTCACGCGCGCCTCCCTGGATATTCCTCACGACCTTCTGGCGGGTCGTTCTTCAGGCTGTACCCTTTTTCGCCGGGAGGCAAATAAAACTCCGCCGCCTGACGAATGCGCCAATTCACGTCTCGGTGCGCGGCCGCGGAAGCTTAACCGCAACTGGTGCGTTCTGAACGCATGGACCTGTTTCGGCACGACTATTTCATCCCCATCCTGGCCGCCATCGCGGCCGGGGGCATCATCGGTTTCGAGCGCGAATATCGGGGCCGCTCCGCCGGGATCCGCACGCACATCCTGGTCTGCCTGACCTCGACCATCCTGATGCTGGCGGCGATCTATCAGGTCGATTGGATGCTGGGGACGCCGCATGACGTCATCCGCATCGACCCGGTTCGGATGGCCCACGGCGTGCTGACTGGCGTCGGTTTCCTCTGCGGCGGGGTGATCTTTCGCGAGGGGTTCTCGGTTCGCGGCCTGACCACCGCGGCCTCGCTCTGGATCACCTCGGCGCTCGGCATTCTCTATGGGATCGGCCTGCACGGCCTGGCCTTGGTGGGTACGGTCGCCACCCTGGTCGTGCTGGCCGGCCTGCGACGGCTGGATGGGCGGATGCCGCGTGAGCGCCATGTCGACATCTCGGTTCGCTACGCCCGCGCCACCCCGGCGACCGAGGCTGAATTCCTCGCCGTGTTTTCCTCCTTCGGCCTTCAGCCCGACACCATCGTCCATCGGATGCTTCCGGACGGCGAAGGGATCGAGCTGGCCACCACGTTCCGCGGAAAGAGCGCCTTGAACGCTCAAGGGATCACCGAACGCCTCATCGCCGATCCGCGCGTCGTCGCCTTTGATCTATCTCCTCGCCACGAATAGCCCCTTCGTCGCAAAGCGTTTCACGCCTCCGAGGAAACCCGACCAACAAGCTGCGCATTGTCTTATGCGGGGTATTGGAGGGCTGTTCATGCGGGCGAACCCGGACTTGGGCGCACTGAACCTAAACCGACGCCATCTGCTGGCGCTTGGCCTGGCCGCCGCGCCGGCCATCGCCGCGGCTCAGGAGATGGACGAAGCGCCCACTCCCGCAACCGCCGCACCACCCGCGCCGGCCCCGGCGGTCGCGCCTCCTGGTCCCCGGCCGCCCGACTGGAACCGGCTGCGCGCGATGTGGGATCTGGACTGGGGCGAGGTCGATCTGTCGGCCATGCTGTTCGCCTCCAACCCCAAGCCGGTGCGCGAGGCGATCACCCGCCACCGCGCAGCGCTGGATCGCAACCCGGTCACCTATCTGGAACACAACAACAAGCGGCTGCAGAACGCCGCCCGCGCCGCCGCCGGCGCCTATTTCGGCGTGCCGATAGAGCAGGTCGGCCTTTGCGAGAGCACCACCTCGGGCATCGGCCTGGTCTATGCCGGCCTCAACCTGCGCTACGGCCAGGAGGCGTTGACCAGCGTCCACGACTACTACGTCACCCACGAGTCCCTGCGCCTGGCCTCGCGCAAGACCGGGATGGGGGTGCGCAAGATCACCCTGCATGACGGCGCAACGACCGCCTCGACGCCGGAGATCGTGCGCCGGGTGGTGGCTGGGATCACCCCGGCGACGCGTGTCCTGGCCCTCACCTGGGTCCATTCCTCCACCGGTCTGAAACTGCCGATCCGCGCCATCGCCGACGCCTTGAAGCCGATCAACGCCACGCGGCAACCGTCCGACCAGGTGCTGTTCTTCGTCGACGGCGTCCATGGCTTTGGCGTCGAGGACACCACCTTCCCCCAGCTCGGCTGCGACGTACTGGTCGCCGGCTGCCACAAATGGCTGTTCGGCCCGCGCGGCACCGGGGTGATGTTCTTCAGCCCGCTGGCGCTCTCGCGCCTATCACCGACCATCCCCAGCTTCCTGGCGCACGACGCCTATTCGGCCTGGATCGGCAACTACGACCCCGGCCCCACCACCGCCGCCCGGATGACGCCCGGCGGCTTCAAGGCCTTCGAGCAGGTCTGGTCGCTCAACGAGGCGTTCGGTTTCCACCAGATGCTGGGCAAGCCGCACATCGCGAACCGCACCCATGAACTGGCCACCCTGCTGAAGACCGGCCTCAGCGCCCTGCCCAATGTGCGGGTGCGCACGCCGCTCAGCCCACAGATGTCGGCCGGCATCGTCAGCTTCGACGTCGCCGGACATTCGGCCCGCGACACGGTCTCCAGGTTACGCAGCTGGCGGATCATCGGCTCGGCCGCCCCCTATGCCGAGCAACACGCCAGGCTGACCCCCAGCATCCGCAACACCCCAGAGGACATCGCCTTCGCCATCAAGGCCGTCGCCGCAATGGGTTAGGCGCCCCATCCCACTCCGCTCATCCCGGCGAAGGCCGGGACCCACGTCATAGAGCGTAAGATTCCGGATCGTCCCCCAGGACCGTGGCTTCATCTGGGTCCCGGCCTTCGCCGGGATGAGCGGGTTTGTCTGTACGGTTGAATATCGATTGGCCCTAGGACGAGCCCCACCACCCCACGTTCGTCATGGCCGACCTCTTGTGTCGGCCATCCATAGACGCCGCCTCACCCAGATGGGTCACGGTCTATGGATCACCGGGTCAAGAGCCCGGTGATGACGAACAGTTTGGGGAAGCGACGCCCCGGGCGTCCTAGGCCCGCGGATAGAGGATGATCTGCGTGCAGCGGAAGGCGGCCATCAGCTTGCCGGTGGCCGCGTCCTCGACCTTGGCGTCCCAGACCTGGGTGGTGCGGCCGCCGTGCAGCAGGGTGGCGGTGCAGATCGCCTCGCCCTCGCGCAGGGTGCCCACGAAATTGGCCTTCACCTCGGCGGTGGTGAACCCGTTGGCCCCCTCCGGCCAAGCCGTCGAGACGCCATAGGCGCAGAGGATGTCGGCCACCGACAGCACCGCGCCGGCCAGCAGATAGCCGGTGTGCGCCACCAGATCCTGGCGCACCTTCCAGCGTCCGACCACCTTGCCGTCGGAAACCTCGGTGATGACCAGACCCAAGTGGCCGGGCAGCTTGCCCTCGTTCGCCTGGTTCAGCTTTTCGACGCTGGTGTGATTGGTGGTGGCGGCCATGTTCCTCTCCCCTATTTTGCGGGGATCATGCCGCGATTTCCGCAAAGTGCTACAGCCAAGCTGACATGAGCAAAACCACCCGCATCTGGACCCAGTCCAGCTATCACACCGCCTTCAAATGCGGCGGCTGGGCCTATCTCCGCGACGACGCCGAGGGCCTGGTCGGCCAGGCCGGCGGCGACCGCTACACCACCCCTGTCCGCATGGCCCTGACCGGCCTGGTCGCGGCGTTGAAGGAGGCCCCCAAGGGCCAGGTCGCCATCCAGACCGACAATGCCGAGGTCGTGCGGGTCGGCGCCATGCTGGCCAAGGGCCTGCAGCCGCAGGGCGACGAGGCGCCGGAAGACGATCTCGACCTCTGGGCCCAGCTCGCCGCCGCCCTGCCCGGCCGACCCGCGACCTTCGCCCGCTCGGGTCCTGATGCGAAGACGCCGAACGCCTTCGCCGGCGCCTGGGCCGATCTCGCCCGCGACAAGGCCAACGCCAAGGGCGCCTTCGCCTCGGCGATTCCCAAGCCCAACCTCGCCAAGGTCCTGGGCCTGTGACCGCGGCCGACGTCGCCGCCGCCCTGGCGCCGCTGGCGCCGCCCGGCGCGCCGTTCATCATCGGCGTCACCGGCTCGGTCGCGGTCGGCAAGAGCACCTTCGCCCAGCAGCTCCAGGGCCAGTTCGAGGGCGCCGAACTGGTCTGCACCGACGGCTTCCTGCACTCCAACGCCAAGCTGGAAGAACTGGGCCGCCTGGCCGCCAAGGGCGCGCCGGACACCTATGACCACCTGGCCTTGGCGAGCGCCCTGTCCGCGATCCGCTCGGGGCCGGCGACCTTCCCCGCCTATTCCCACATCACCTACGACATCGATCCGCAGCTCGCCCGCACCCTGGCCCCGCCGCCGGTGCTGATCATCGAGGGCCTGACCCTGCGCGATCCCGCCACCGGCCCGGCCGCCCTGCTCGACGCCCTGATCTATATCGAGGCAGACGAGACCGACCTGGAGCTTTGGTACGTCGCCCGGTTCCTAGAGCTCTGGGAAGCCGCCGAGACCGACCCCACATCCTTCTACGCCCGCTTCCGCCACATGGACCGCGACCAGACCACCGCTCTGGCCCAGATGGTCTGGCGTCAGGTGAACCTGAAGAACCTGCACGACCACATCGTCCACGCCCGCCCCCGCGCCGACTTGATCGTGCGCAAGGGTCCGGGCCACGCCATCACCGCCATCACGCCCAACCGACCGGAGCTGACTTGACCCACCTTCCCGCGACCGACGCCAGCCGGCCGCCGATCAGCCCCAACGCCTTAATCCTGCTGGCGGCCTGGATCGCCAGCGGCGTCGGTCTGGTCATGGCCCCGCAGGCGGCCGGGGCTTTCACCTTCGTCTTCGTGATCCTGGGTTGGGTTCTGGCCGTGGTCGCCCACGAGTTCGGCCACGCCTTCATCGCCCACAAGGCCGGCGACCCGACCATCGCCGAGAAGGGCTATCTCAGCCTCGATCCGCTCAAATACGCCGACCTGGGCGTCTCGATCGTGATCCCGGTGATCGCCGTGGTGCTGGGCGGCATCGGCTTCCCGGGCGGGGCGGTCTATCTGCGTGAAGACATGATGCGCAACCGCGCCTGGCGCTCGGCCGCCAGCTTGGCCGGCCCATTCGGCACCTTCCTGGTGCTGGTCGTGCTCACCGCCGCCATCGGTTTCGCCGCCCCGCGGCTGGAGGGCGGCCTCGCCAGTCCGCTGATCCCTGCCTTGGCGTTCCTGGCCTTCCTCCAAGCCACCGCCCTTCTGCTCAACCTGCTGCCGGTGCCGGGCCTCGACGGCTATGGGATCATCCGCCCCTGGCTGCCCCAGGACGTCCGCGAGGCG
The DNA here is from genome assembly GCF_030681155.1 of Phenylobacterium sp. GTDB lineage: Bacteria > Pseudomonadota > Alphaproteobacteria > Caulobacterales > Caulobacteraceae > Phenylobacterium. The sequence goes on from NZ_JAUXXE010000023.1 coordinate 7,699, forward strand.
ACCCGCAAATACGAGAGCCTGGCCATGATCGCCCTGTTGGCGGTGCTGTTCTTCGTGCCGCCGGTCGCCAACCTGTTCTTCGGCATAGCGTTCCTGGTTTCGCACCTCGTCGGCGTACCGCTGGAAGCGGTCCAGGAAGGCTACCGCACCTTCAGGTTCTGGCGCTGAAACAACCAATCCCTCTCCCTCGGGAGAGGTTAGGTGAGGGGGCGCGAAGCGCTCCACTGCTCACCCGCCACAAAGCCGATAGCCTCAAGGCCCCTCACCCAACCTCTCCCCAGCGGGGAGAGGAGAAGAACGCCCCTACCCGCGCGCCACCTGAGCCCGCGGCTCCAACGGCCCGGCGAAGGTGCTCAGGCGCCGCGAGCCCTGCCAGAGCTCGGCCCCAAACGAGTGCACATGCCGCGTGGCCTGTTCCAGGGCCTCGATGTCGGATGGGCAATTCCACTCCTCCACGTCGGCGAACCGGCCGACGGAATCCAGCACATAGAGTCGATAGTCCATGGGGCTTCCTCCTTCCCCAGAAGCAACAGCCCAAGCCCCAGCCAAGTTCCCGCCCCGCCCCAGCGGGGGAGGATCTGGGTTCGACGGCCCTTAGGGAACCCGCTTAAGCTCCCGGCAGAATCAAGAAGCCGCCCAGGGAGAAGACCAGATGACCGCGCGCCGATGGATGACGACACTGGCCCTGGCCGCCATGACCGCCGGCTGCGCCTCCAGCGCCGGGACCGGTCCCGCCTCCCAGGCCGCCGCCAAGCCGCCGCTCAAGGAAATCATCCCCGGCTATCTGGCCGGCTACCTCCCCGCAGGGACCGCCCCCAACAGCCTGAACCTTCTGCCGCCGCCGCCGGCCGCCGGCTCGGCCGCCCAGGCCCGAGACGACGAGGCGGCCAAGGCCGCGGTGGCGCTCAACGGGACCCCGCGCTGGACCCTGGCCACCCACGACGCCGAACTGAAATTCCCCAAGGCCGCCGAGACTTTCGCCTGCGCCATGGACGTGAAGATCAGCGAGGCCGACACCCCGGCCCTCTACGTCCTTCTGCGTCGCACCCTGGCCGACAATGGCCTGTCCACCTATCCGACCAAGAACAAGTACAAGCGCGCCCGCCCCTTCACCGTCAACGGCGCGCCGATCTGCACACCCAACGAGGAGCAGGTCCTGCGCAATGACGGCTCCTACCCCTCGGGCCACAGCGCCATCGGCTGGGGCTGGGCGCTGGTCTTGACTGAGGTCGCGCCGGACCGCGCCAACGAGATTCTGGCCCGCGGCCGCGCCTTCACCAACAGCCGCGTGGTCTGCAACGTCCACTGGATGAGCGACACCGAGGAAGGCCGCACCATGGCCTCGGCCGTGGTCGCCAAGCTGCAGTCCAACCCCGACTTCCAGGCCGACGTCGAGGCCGCCAAGGCCGAGGTCGCCGCCGCCCGCGCCAAGGGGCTGAAGCCCGCCGGCGACTGCGCGGCCGAGGCGGTCGTAGTGGCGGCGGGCTAGCGGCAATAGCGGGAGGGGCACGCCGCTTGCGCCCTTGACGCCGCGCGGCGGCTGGCGTTCCGTCCGGCATGCCTGAAACCGCTCCCCTTCGCCGCCTCCTCGACCTGCCTGGGATCAAGGAACTTGAGCAAAAGGCGCTGATGAAGCCGCGCTATGCGGACGCCGACGCCCGCGTCGAATTTCCGGAGATCGACGACTGCTCGCGCGCCATATTCGGCCTGACCCAGGACGAGGCCGACGACGTCCCCCGCCCCGAGGGCTGGGACAGGATCGAGCGCCGTCCGACCCGCGAACAGGTCGACGCCTTCGAAGCCGAAGGCTGGGACGTCACCGACGACAAGCGCCGCCCGCTGCGGATGCTGGATCACTTCGCGCCCCAGCTCTGGCTGGCCCTGCGCGGCGTCGCCGGCGAGTTGCCGTTCCAGGCGCAGGTCGAGCCTGACCCGATGAAGTCGTCCCTGGCCCTGGACGCCGCCCGCTTCCGCCGCGACCGGCGCTGATGGCGCCGGCCGGCCTGATCCAGCAGTACGGATGGTCCGACGCCCTGGCGCTGGAGTTCGCGCCGCATGCGGCCGCCGGCCATGTCCCCGGGCGGATCGTGGTCCAGCAGCGCGACGGCTACCTGGTCCTCACCGACGAGGGTGAGATGCGGGCCAAGGCGTCGGGCCGCCTGCTGCACGAAGCGCGTGAGGTCGGCCACCCTGGCGTCGGCGACTGGGTGGCGCTGTCGCTGAACCTGGCGCAGCGCACCTCGACCATCCACGCGCTCCTGCCGCGCCGCACGGCCTTTGTCCGCCGCGCGGCCCACCTGCGCAGGCCCCAGATCCTCGCCGCCAATATCGACGTCGCCTTCGTCGTCACCTCGATGAACGCCGACATCAATCCTCGCCGCATCGAGCGCTATCTCGCCGCGGCCTGGCAGAGCGGCGCCCGCCCCGTGGTGGTGCTGACCAAGTCCGACCTCTGCGCCGATCCGCAAGCCCAGGTCGCCCAGATCGCCGCCCTGGCCGGCGATTGCCCGGTGCTGATGGTCTCGGCGCGTGAGGGGCTTGGCCTCCCCGCCCTGCTGGCCCAGGTCGCCCCGCGCGAGACCTGCGTGCTGATCGGTTCGTCCGGCGTCGGCAAGTCCACCCTGGTCAATGCGTTCCTGGGCGAGGACAGGATGCAGATGCAGGCGATCCGCGTGTCCGACGACCAGGGCCGCCACACCACCAGCCACCGCCAGCTCGTCCTGCTGCCCAGCGGCGCCCTGATCCTCGACACCCCCGGCATCCGCGAGGTCGGCCTGATCGACGCCGACGAGGGCGCCAGCGTGGTGTTCGACGATATCGAGCGCCTGGCCCACGACTGCCGGTTCAACGACTGCAGCCATACCGGCGAACCAGGCTGCGCCATCGGCGCGGCGCTGCAGGACGGGACCCTGGACCCCGCCCGCTGGGCGCACTTCCAGAAGCTCGGCTCGGAAATGGCGGCCTTGGAGGAAAAGGCCGAGCGCACGGCCAAGGACGTCGAACGCCGCCGCCTGGCTGCGCTTCAAAAAGCCTACCGCACCTCGAAAAAGGACGCCCGCGGCGGCGCCTGACCATTCAGACCGCAAGCTTTTGCAGAATATCGCCCGCTTTGGCGCAGGAACGGGTTAGGTGGGAGACTTGTAGCCCACGAGAGATGATCATGCCCGCGTACACCATCGTCACGACCACTGCGACCCAAGGCAGCGATGCGGCCGAGGTGAACACGCTGACCGACGACTTCGGCGATCAGAGCGAAGCCATCGGCTACTCGCGGCGGATGGCCGAAGAGATGATCGGCCTCGCCCACCAGCTTTCCCTGGATTTCGACTACAGCAATGTCGGCCTCTATGACGGCGACCTGCTCGACGAAGACCTCGATCCGGCCCACGCCGCGTTCGTCGGCATCTGGATCCTGGACGACGAGGGCGCGGCCTTCATCCTGGCCGACGACTTCCGCGAGAGCATGGCCGAGACCGAAGCCTAACTCGCGAGAGACCTGCCGGTGCTCCGGTCCCAGACGTCCATCATGGCGCGCGCGGCATGCTCCCGGAGCATGGCGCGGTCGTCTTCGCTGGCCGAGAGCACCGCTTCGGGCGGAATGGCGAAGCGTTCGCTGAACGCCTGAAAGAGCCGCGTGCGGCCGCCATAGCCGCAGCGGGCGGCGATCTCGCTGAGCGGCGGCTCGTCGGCCGACGTCAGCAACAGCAAGGCGTTCTGCAACCGCCTGTCGTTGATGAACAGGGTGACCCCGCCATACGGGGCGAAAGCGCGATAGAGGGTGGCGCGCGAGACGTCGAGGCGCTTGGCGATCCAGGCGGGCGACAGGCCCGGCTGGCTCAGATTGTCATCGACCAACGTCTCCGCCGTGGCCTTGAGCATGCGCGGCGCGAGCCGGGCGCGCCTGACGTCGGTCAGGGCCAGGCCCAGCATCTCGATCGCGGCGCGCAACACCACCGAGCCCTGCACCTGGCTCATCCGCGGCGCGTCCTCGCAAAGGCAGGTCAGAGTGCTGACGATCGCCCGCGCCAGCGGATGGTCGCCGTGGATCTCCGCGCAGTGGAGATCCATGTGCCGCAGCGGTTCAGGCAGCGCCCCGCGCGCCAGGATCAGGTAGATCGCCTCATAGTCGGTTCCCAGCACGCTTGACGCCTGCGCTAGGTCGAGCACCAGAATGTCGCCGGCCCGCAGCCGCCTCCCCGACCGCGTCGGCGCCACCTCGAGCGCGCCGTCCTTGACCACATAGACGAACAACTGCTCGGCGCTCGTGGCGGCGATCAGCGCGGCATCTCGGGTCGTCGGGATCTGGCCGTGGAGCCGCGCGTGCGTGACCACCGCTTCCGGCAGCACCAGGGCCTCGGCGAAGAAGTCAAAATCGGCCTGCGCCGCCATCCGGACGTGATCGACATTGAAGGCGAACGCCACCGACCGGGCCAGGCGGCGGGTGAAGTCGAGCAGTGTCTCACCGGGAAAGCGGGCGTGGCGCACGCACGGGATCGCCCGGCCGAGCACCAGTTCGCCTCCGGACGCGTCCATCACCCTATCCATTGAAGTCGAATGGCCTAGCTACCGGCCTCGGCCAACTATTTTCTCGCCAATGAGACACATCAGCGGAATTGCACCTTGAACTGAGACACCCCCGAATTCTCCGCAGCCAAGGGCCATGATAGGCGTCCGCTCAGTCGGGAGATGGTTGTTCGGTGTCACGCGCGTCGCTTCATTGCGATGTTGCTTGGCGAATATTGTCGAACGCAGACCCGGCCGCGGTCGCAGCCCCCAGCGTCAACAGGGCTCCATGCTTATTGGACGGGGAAAATGCATAATCTTGCACGGGCCGCGCTCGCGGCGGCGACAACGGCGACGGCCGCTTTCGTACGGCTTGCGCTGGACCCCGGCGAAGACGGCGCCCAGCCCCACCACCCCGAACAGGAACACCGCCACGCCCTGCGATATCGCAGCGTATTCGCCAGCGACGGCCCCAGCCCCAATTCCTCTCCCTCGGGAGAGGTCAGGTGAGGGGGCGCGAAGCGCTCCACAACCGACCCGCCGCAAGGCCGATAGCCAGAAAGCCCCTCACCCAACCTCTCCCCAGCGGGGAGAGGAGCCTCCATTCCGGATCGAACGCCCTAGCCCAGCCGATTATTTTCAGCCGAATGAGACAGATTACGTCAATCCACTGCCCTGTTGAGACGCCCCGCAATTCTCCGCCGCGACACCCCATGATAGGCTTTTGTCAATTAATGGCGGTCACCGTTCCGATTTAGTCGCAAAGCTTCATTCCAATGTTGCTTAGTGAATATTGTCGAAATCGCCCCGCCTCTCGTCCGCACCCCATCGTCACTGGGGCTCTGCGGCATATGCTTACGGGGGAAATTCGAAATGCGTAACTCTACACGGACCGCGCTCGCCGCGGCGGCGATGGCGAGCGCCAGCCTGGCCTCAGGCGCTGCCCAAGCGGCCACGCTCATCGTCGATGTCACCGGCGCGCTGTCGTACGACGCGCGCTGCAACGCCGCGAAGAATGAATGCGGCCCCACCAACCCGAACAAGAACACGGTCATGCTCTTCGATATCGGAGCATTTTCCCAGGTGACCGCCCTGGCCTACAACGTCTCGATCGCGTCCGTCGGCTACAGCTACCAGCAGGACATGATGTTCTCGCTGTCGGACTCCTCGGGCGGCTCGCGCCTGGGCGTGCGTCCCGCCTATGCCGCCGGCACGGGCTCGGGAACCTATAGCGGCGCGAGGGACCTCCTCGTCGGTCCGACCTTCGACCTCTTCACCGGCGCCGACGGCCTGCTGCGCATCGAATTCAGCGATCAGTACGATGACATCCGCAACGGCATCGACGGACGCTGGCGCAGCGGAACGATCACCCTGACCTACGAGCCCGTCCCGCCAACCTCGGCGGTGCCGGAACCGGCGACCTGGGCCGTCATGATCACCGGCTTCGGCCTAGCCGGCGCCGCCCTCCGCCGCCGCAAGGCGATCACGGCCTAGCTCCGAAGATCCCTCTCCCTCGGGAGAGGTGGGGCGCGCAGCGCTCCACCTCCCACTCGCCGCAACGCCGCTAGGCCTCAAAGCCCCTCACCCAACCTCTCCCCAACGGGGAGAGGAGAAGCCGCCGCCCCCGGCCGCGCGTCCAAATCCCAAGCCTTGGCCGACAACACCGCCATCCGCTGGCGCATCCGCGCCAGCACCTTGTCAGCCTGGCGATGCCCGCCCGGCCCGGTCGACAGCACCAGGTCCACGGAGCGATCCTGCATGACGAAGGCCTGCATCTGCCGCGCCCGGCCATAGTCGCGCGCGAACTGCGGATAGCGGTGCAGCCAGTTATAGACCGTGCCGACGCTGACCATCGCCGGGTCCCGGCAGATCTCCTGCAGCCCCTCCCCGCGCATCAGCCGCTTGCAGATCGCCTCGGCCACCTGAACTGAAAACCCGCTCGGCCGCCCGGTGATCTTGGGGTTCTTCACGCCCTTGCGCGCCTTGGCCGCCGTCGCCCGAGCCCGCGCTGTCCGCCCCGCCTGGTTCTGCCGCGCGAGGTTGCGGATCAGGACAAAGGCCTCGCCAAAATCCTCGTACCGCGCCGCCCAGCGATAGACCGTCGCCGCCGTCGGCATCCCCGCCGTCCGACAGATCGCGGCCAGGCTCTCCCCATCGGCCATCCGCTGCAGGATCGCGTGCGCCAGCTCGATATCGAACCCGCAGCGGAAGTCCGGCTGCGTCCCGGGCGTGGCGACGACATAGGTGGCGAGCGCCATTGGGTGCTGTTCCTGCGTGATTGCGCACAAGAACAAATTGGGAACAACTAGCCTTACCGCAAGCCCCGCCGCCAATGTAGCAAGAAGAGAAACGGACGCACATCCTAGACGCGACCTGGCTCAGACCAGCGAACTGGCCTCACCTACCAATCAATCTCGGCGGAGAAGCCGTCATCGTCGTCCTCATCGTCCGCGTCATAGTCAGACGTGAAGTCTTCAATGGCGCGCCTAGGTTTTGCGATTGGATCTCCATCGTCATCGAAGAAGACTTTAGGAAGCGCGCTCCAGTCAACTATCGATAGACCATCTTTGTGCAGCAAGGTTAGCCCACGCTCTGTGCCTTCAAAAGGAGCGAAGTCAAACCCTCCAATACCGAGATGAACAAGTTCGAGACTCAGAGGCCAACCCGTGCCGCTATAAGGGTTTCCTTCAACTCTCGACCAAAGTAGCGCACCTAAGGTCTTGTCACGAGTTCGGCCGCGGCTGAACATGTGCGCAAGGTAACTCAGTACAAGCGGGCTACAGTTTTTTATAAGCGTGTCCGAAAGGGTCTTGGAAACGAATAGCTTTAGCTCACTTAAGAGCCATAGACCCCACAACGCTTCAGCATCGCGGCCCAGAGAGGCGGCCTGCCCCACGGCGTTTACCGCGACATGTTGCCATAGATTAAGATCTACGGGGGAATCTATGCGGATTCGCCAAGCAATTACTCTAGCAACATAGTCAAAGGAGTGGGGAAATTGAACAGCACATTGGGCAAGAAAATGCTCAAGCACTTCCCACTCCTCGTCCCACAGATTGTTTTCATCAATCTTGCGAATGGCGTGACGTATCATGCCATCGTCGGATTCGGACGTCGCCTTATCTACTATTTTACTCAGAGTGGAAACCGCGTCGTAGTTAGACCCCCGCCAGTTGTGCGTCAAACTCAGCTTGAGCTCCCGCTCAAACTCGACCGGCCAGGACTCCCCTAACGTCTTGTTTGTAGGGATAATTTTAGTTTTTAGATCATTCAGATCTAACTCGAAAGATCTAAGAGAAGCCCGTAAATTTTGTAGGTGAAGCTCGCACTCTTCTACACTATCTCCGCCTATCCAATAGTCATCGACGTGCCTAAGATAGGTAGGCTTCTGCTTTCCATACTTAGACAGGAAGACTCCATCGACAGCAGAGAGAATGATCTCGCCCGTTAGTCGCGAGACGTCGGGGCCAACCGCGATGCCGATAGTCTGTCCGTCCTGCGCCTGACGCATGATGAAGTCCAGACGGTTTCCAAAGACATCCCCGGACGTATGTTTCTGATCTGCCTTAGCTTTCGCGCGCCCGTTTATCGCCCAGGGAATGCTATGAGTGTATATGGATGGATAGCACCGAGAAACGTCGGTAACTGCGCAAAACCTAAACCGGGAAAAGGCGCGAAGACGCGCCTTCGGGAGTTCCGAATGCGGCGTAATTCGAACTGCACGCGGACCGGCAACGGCAAATTTTGGTTTTGATAGGGAGCCGGTCGCTTGATCAAGAACCGGGACTATCTCCGCCCAGTTCTTTTCCATGAATGTAGCGGCATCGTGCACGAAAGAAGGGTGGGGTAGTCCAAAGAGGCGACGCTGTCCGCCTCGCTTGCTTGCACTGAACGGCGAATGTGATCCCCGCGCCTTTTGCGTTATTAGATAGGAGCCCTGCTCAGGCAGAAACGTGTCCCACAATTGCCCAGAGTTGATGGCTGGAGGCAGATTCTCGGGCAGCAATCCATACCTAAGAAGTTGTTCGACATCGGGTTCTTTGAGGGTGAGGCTCACTCGCGCTCCTGATCCCGGCACAATGGCGATTTAGAGACCCTAGCTTGGCCTTCTGCCCCTGCAAACGACCTTAGTGATGTTTCCAACAGGGCCTAACTCTACGAACGATCTCGGGAAGAGGTCCTCTTCACGGCATAGAGCCAAAGGCTGACGCATCCCCTCAACGTTTGCTTAACCCCGCCGACGTCCTGTATCCCTCGTTGGAACAGATGACGAACGCGCCGATTCCCATGCACGCCCCTCTCCGCATCCTCGGCCTTGATCCGGGCCTTCGCAAAACCGGCTGGGGGGTGATCTCCGTCGAGGGCTCGCGGCTGGTCCATGTGGCGCACGGGGTGATCGCGCCCAAGGACAGCCTGCCGTTCGCCGAGCGGCTGCTGGTGCTGTTCGAGGCGATCAGCGAGGTCGTCGCCCTGCACGCCCCGCACGAGGCGGCGGTCGAGGAGACCTTCATGAACAACAACGCCGCCTCGGCCCTGAAGCTGGGCCACGCCCGCGCCATGGCGATGATCGTGCCGGCGCGCGCCGGCCTCGCCGTAGCCGAATACGCCGCCACCGTAGTCAAGAAGTCCGTGGTCGGGACCGGCGCGGCCGACAAGGACCAGGTCGGGTTCATGATCGCGCGCCTGCTGCCCACCGCCGGCAAGACCACGTCCGACGCCGCCGACGCCCTGGCCGTGGCCATCGCCCACGCCCACCACCGCAAGGTTCGCAATCTGGGAGCGGCGGCATGATCGGGCGGCTGCGCGGACTGGTCGCCGAGGTCGGTGAGGAAGAGGCCCTGATCGACGTGGCCGGGGTCGGCTATGTGGTGCGCTGCGGCTCGCGCACGCTGGGGCACCTGCCCGCCATGGGCGAGGAGACGCTGCTGCACGTCGAGAGCCAATGGTCGGAATCGATGGGCATGAAGCTCTATGGCTTCCTCGGCCGCGACGAGCGCCGCGCCTTCGTGCTGCTGCAGGCGATCCAGGGCGTCGGACCCAAGGCCGCGCTTTCGGTGCTGGACGTGCTGCCGCCCGCCGAGCTGGCCGGCGCGGTGGCGCGCGAGGACAAGGCCGCGGTCGGCCGCGCCAACGGCGTGGGGCCGAAACTGGCCCTGCGCATCGTCACCGAACTGAAGGACAAGCCGCTGACCGACGGCCACGTCGCCGCCTTCCACGCCAGCGCGCTCGCCCCCGCCGCCCCGCCGCCGCCCTCGGCCGTGGGCGAGGCGGTCGCGGCGCTGATGGGCCTGGGCGTGGCCGAAGTGAACGCCCGCCGCGTGGTCGAACAGGCCGCCCTGCGGCTGGGCGAGGACGCCGAGGTGTCGGGCCTGATCAAGGCGGGCCTGCAGGAGCTGGGGCGATGAGCGCGGCTCTCACCCGTCAGATGCTCCCCCTCTGGGGGAGCTCCCGGCCACTTGACCGGGTGAGGGGGACTTTGACTCCTTCAGCAGGCCCCCTCCGTCGCGCTACGCGCGCCACCTCCCCCAGCGGGGGAGGATCTAAGCTTCCTCTTCTCCTCTCCC